>NZ_FOBJ01000016.1:0-236183 GCF_900109805.1 Variovorax sp. YR750 | reverse complement strand
TTTTCTTCACCCCCTCCAATCACCTCCGAAGAGACCGACTGGGCCTGAACACCAGGGGTATTCAGCAGCGAAGCCCACGAGTATATGACAGATTTCGGCCTTCGCAAGACCTCCCGCAAAGAAACTTGAAGCGGGCCTCTCCCAAGGGCCTGTTCCCCAGAGGCTGTCCTATCTCTATATAGAGCCCGCAGGCAGCCTGACATCGCCTCCTCCGATAATCCGCGCCACATGGCACTCATCACACTCCTCGACGCGCAGCTCGCGTTCGGTCACGTTCCGCTGCTGGATCATGCGGACTTCTCTCTTCTCGAATCGGAACGCATCGGCCTGATCGGCCGCAACGGCGCCGGCAAGTCCTCCCTGCTCAAGATACTTGGCGGCCTGGAGAAGACCGACGACGGCACCCTGCAGCTGCAGCAGAACCTCCGCGTTGCCTATGTCGCCCAGGAGCCCTCGCTGGATATGGATGCGGACGTCTTCACCGCCGCCAGCCAGGGCCTCGCCCCCGTCATCGCCCTGCGCGACCTCTATCTATCTGGTGCCGAGGGCCTCGACCTCGACGCCCTCCAGTCCCAGATCGAAGCCTTCGACGCCTGGAACTGGGAGCAGCGCGTGGAAGAAACGCTGCACCGCCTGCATCTCGATCGCGACGCCCGCGTCGGCTCGCTCTCCGGCGGCACCCGCAAGCGCGTGGCCCTGGCGCAAGCCCTGGTGGCCGCCCCTGACGTCCTCCTGCTCGACGAGCCCACCAACCACCTGGACCTCGACTCCATCGAATGGCTCGAGCAGCTTCTGATCGACTTCAAGGGCAGCGTCGTCACCGTCACCCATGACCGAAGCTTCCTGAACCGCGTCGCCACCCGCATCGTCGAGCTCGACCGGGGCAAGCTGGGCTCCTACCCCGGCAACTTCGAGCAGTACCTCGCCCAGAAGGAAGAGCAGCTCGCCCAGGAGGCGGTCATCAACGCCAAGGCCGACAAGCTCCTGGCCCAGGAGGAGATCTGGATCCGCAAGGGCGTGGAAGCCCGCCGCACCCGCAGCCAGAGCCGAATCACCCGCCTGCAGGAACTGCGCGCCAGCCACGCAGCCCGCCGGAACGTGCAAGGCAGCGTCAACATGGACGTGGCTTCCGGCCAGGCCAGCGGCAAGATCGTGGCCGAGCTCACCGACGCCACCAAGTCCTTCGGCGAGAAGACCGTGATCCGCAAGTTCAGCGGCACCATCCTGCGCGGCGACAAGGTCGGCCTGCTCGGCCCCAACGGCGCGGGCAAGACCACCCTGCTGAAGCTGATCCTCGGCGAGCTCGAACCCGACAGCGGCAAGATCCGCCGCGGCACCAACCTGCAGGTCGCGTACTTCGACCAGATGCGCGACAAGCTCGACCTCGACGCCACGCTGGAAGACTTCATCAGCCCCGGCAGCGAATGGATCGAGATCGGCACCCAGAAGAAGCACGTCAAGAGCTACCTCTCCGACTTCCTCTTCTCCCCCGCGCGCGCCAACTCCCCCGTTCGCTCGCTCAGCGGCGGCGAGCGCAACCGCCTGCTGCTGGCCCGCCTGTTCGCCCGTCCGGCCAACGTGCTGGTGCTCGACGAGCCGACCAACGACCTCGACATCGACACCCTCGAGCTGCTCGAGAACCTGCTGCAGGACTACGACGGCACCGTGTTCCTCGTGAGCCACGACCGCACTTTCCTCGACAACGTGGTCACCAGCACCATCGCCTATGAGGGCGACGGCCGCTGGCGCGAGTACGAGGGCAGCGTGCAGGACTGGCTGACCCAGTCGAAGCGCGCCCGCGAGATCGCCGAGCAGCGCCTCGCCGCCGCTGCGGCAGCAGCCCCGGCCGCGGCTCCCGCGCCCGCCCCTGCAGCGGAGGCTCCCGCCTCCAAGGCGGCACCGGGCGTCCGCAAGAAACTCTCTTACAAGGAACAGCGCGAACTGGACACCCTCCCCGCCCAGATCGCGGCCCTCGAGACCGAGCAGCAGCGCATCACCGAGATGCTCGAACTGGACGGCGGTGCCATCTACGCCACCGATTCCTCGCGCGCAGCCGAACTGGCGGAGCGCCACGCCAAGATCGACGACGAACTCCTGGCAGCCATGGAGCGCCAGGAAGAACTCTCCGCCGGGCGCTGACACCCGGGCGCGCCTGCCGTCCGACGCGCGGCGGGCGCCGACTAGGCTATATATGCGGCACCTCCCTCCAAGCCCCGGGAAAGCCGCATGCCTTCATCCTTCCAGACGTTCTTCCGCCGATCGGCGGCACTGCTGGCGCTGCTGATCCTCGGCGCCTGCGCGCAGCTGCCGCAGAACGTCGACCGCCCCGTCTCGACCGCCATCGCCTCGCCGGCCACCGGCACCGCGCTGGCCGATCTGGTCCAGCAGCGCCGGCAGGCCGAAAAGGCCCGCTACGAGTCCGGCTTCCTGCTGCTGGGCGGTCCGCAGGCGGCCTACGGCAGCCGCCTCGCGTTGATCGAAGGCGCCCAGAAGACGCTCGACCTCCAGTACTACGCCATCCACGCCGACGCCAGCACCGGCCGCCTGGTGCGCGGCCTGCGCGCGGCCGCCGAGCGCGGCGTGCGGGTGCGCGTGCTGCTCGACGACTTCCACACCACCGGCCGCGACGCGCTGGTGCTGGGCCTGGCCTTCATTCCCAACATCGAGATGCGCCTGTTCAATCCGCTAGCGGGTTCGCGCGATTCCACCTTCAGCCGCCTGCTCAACTCGATAGACGACGCCTCGCGCATCCAGCAGCGCATGCACAACAAGCTGTTCCTGGCCGACAACGTGCTGGGCGTGACGGGCGGGCGCAACCTCGGCGACGCCTACTTCGGCAATGCGGCCAACGGCAACTTCGTCGATGTCGACGTGCTGGCGGCCGGCCCCATCGTGCAGGACCTGTCACGCAGCTTCGACAGCTACTGGAACAACGAGCGCGCCTATCCGGTGCAGTCGCTGGTCACGCGCGAGGAATTCCAGGCCATGCGCGACCGCGCGAGAAAGGCCGACCAGGAACTGGCCGAGGAGTCGGCCCGCCAGCAGGAAGGAGGCGCCGGAGCCCCCACGGCCGCCCAGCGCGCCCGCGCCTGGGACGAGAAGCCGCTCGACCTGCGCACCGCCACCTTCGTCTGGGCGCCGGCCGTGATGCTGGCCGACAAGCCCGGCAAGATCCCGGCTGACTCCGATCCGGGCAACCGGAAGGCGCCCGGCCTCGTGGTCAGCCGGCCCGACGACAAGGCCGGCAGCTCGCGCGGCGCGGCCTCGCTGGAAGCGGCCTCCGACCTGGCTGCCGGCGGCGACACCGTGGTCGAGGGGCTGCTGCAGCTCATCGGCCAGGCACGAACCGATCTGGTCATCATCTCGCCCTACTTCGTGCCCGGAAAGGACATGCTGCAGGCCTTCTCCACCGCCCGGGCGCGCAACGTGCGCATCCGCGTGCTGACCAACTCGCTGGCCTCGAACGACGCGCCGGTGGCCCATGTCGGCTATGCGCGCCACCGCGAGGAGCTGCTCAAGATGGGCATCGAGCTCTACGAACTGCGCAGCGAGCAGGCGAGCTTCGGCAACGTCTTCGGCTCCTCGGGCGGCAGCAGCGGAAGCGCGGGCGTGTCGGGCGAATCGCGCGCGATGCTGCACTCCAAGGTACTGGTGATGGACGGCCGGCTGCTGGTGGTGGGCTCGATGAACCTCGACCTGCGCTCGCAGCTGCAGAACACCGAGATCGCGCTGCTGATCCGCAGCAACGAGCTTTCGCGCGCGGCCTCGGAGCAGATCGAGCGCGGCATGCGCGAGCGCTCGTGGCACGTCGAGCTGGTCGACGGCTCGCTGCTGTGGCGCGCGCCCGAGGGCAGCGGCCTGAAGGACAGCACCACCGAGCCCGACGCCAGCGCCACGCTGCGGCTGCTGCTCAAGCTCTTCGGACCGCTGGCGCCCGACCAGCTGCTCTGAAACCCTGAAGCTGCCGCTCAGTGCTTGTGCTGGTGCGCCGCTCCGGCCGCATCGGCACCTTCGGGCGTACCCACGGGCAGCGTCACGTCGAGCGAGGTCTTCACGCCCTTGGCGTCCTCGAACTTCAGCGTCATCGGCACGGTCGCGCCCTTCGCCAGCGCGCCCTTCAGGTCCATCATCATCACGTGGTAGCCGCCGGGCTTGAGCTCGACGGTCTGGCCCGCGGGCAGGTCGAGGCCGCCCGAGAGCTCGCGCATCTTCATGGTGTCGCCTTCCATCTTCATCTCGTGCACTTCGGCGACACCGGCGGCCGGCGTCGAGATGCTCACCAGCTTCGCGCCGGTGGGCGAAGTCAGCTTCATGAAGGCGCCCGTGCCGCTCTGGCCCGGCACCGACTGGCGCACCCAGCCGTCGCGCACGTCGACCGTGGCCACGCCCTGTGCCACCACGTTGAGCTTCGCGGCCGGGCTCTTCAGGCCGGCGGTCGAGTTGCCTGACGCCGGCACCTCGGCCCAGTCGGCCGCGCCCACGTCGCAGGTCTGCAGCACCTTGAACCACAGCGTGCCGGGCGTCGCGGGCACCTTGCCGCGCAGCACGAATTCGGCGCGCTCGCTGCCGGGCAGCGCGTTCTCGGGCTTCTCGGCGGTCCAGCGGACCTCGCCGTCGCCGTCCTTCGCGCTCTTCTGCACGTCGAGCTTCCACCCCTTGCGCGCCTGCGCGTCGCTCAGGATGAAGCCCTTGGGCAGGCGCACCGCCAGGCCGGTCGTGGCCTTGGCGCCTTCGCAGGCGTGGCCGACGCGGAAGGCGGCGTCGTAGTCGCTGCCGACGGTGACGCCGCCCGGCCGCAGGGTGACGTGCGCCACCGCGGCGCCCATGCCGGCCAGCATGGCGCAGGCAGCGGCGGTGGTCCTGAGGATGGCCATCGAAGTCGTTTTCATCATGTCGTGTGGTCCTTGCAGTTGGAGTGGAAGAGTCAGAGGTCGAACTTGAGTTCGGCCACGTAGGTGCGCTGCGGGTACGGGTGGAAGGCCCAGTACTTGTTGTTGTTCAGGTTGTCGATGCCGAAGGAGGCGCTCCACTGCCGGTCGATCCGGTAGCGGATGCGCGCGTCGACCACGAAGAACTTCGAGAAGCCCATGTATGCGAAGCCGTTGGGGTCGCTGTTGTCGAGCGTGCCGTACTGCCTGCCGCTGTAGCGCGCGCCGACGGTGTAGCTCCAGCGGTCGTCCGGCCGGTAAGTGGCGAGCAGCGTGGCGCGCACCCTCGGCACGCGCGGCTGGTCGTGGCCGACGCTGGCCGGAAAGCCGCTGTTGGCCGTGATCTTCGACCGCGTCAGCGTGAGGCTGCCGCTCAGGTCCAGCCTGCGCACGCCCACGTCGACCGCGTTCAGCGCCACCTCGAGCCCGCGCGTGCGGATGGCGTCGACGTTCTGCACCGTGCTCACGAGGTTGTTGAGGGCCTGCGTGTAGAGCGCGTCCTTCGTGTTCTCGAAGAACAGCGTGGTGCGCAGCACGCCGTCGAGCCCCCAGCCCTTGAGGTCGCGTTCCGCGGTGAGCTCGGTGGTCCACGAGCGCTCGGGGCGCAGGTTGGGGTTGGTGTTGACGATGCGGTTGCCGTCGATCGAGCCCTGGTAGAGCTCGGTCACCGTCGGCATGCGCACTGCCCGACCGGTCGAGGCCTTGAGCAGCCAGTCGGAGGTGGCCTGCCACGCGACGGCGGCCTTGGGCGAGTCGTAGCTGTTCTTGCGCGGCGAGAAGTCCAGCAGCGTGCTCGCGTTGCCGAGCTGGCCGCCGTAGGCCTCCCAGCGTTCGTGACGCAGGCCGAGCGTGGTCTTCCAGTCCTTGGCGAAGCGCCAGGTGTCCTGCACGTAGAGCGATTGCAGCCGGGTGTTGCCGTTGAAGGCCGAGAACGGCGTGACGGGCGAGCCGTCGATCCAGTCGAGCGTGTTGCCGACGCTGGTGCGCAGGCGCGCCGTGTCCTGCTGGAAGCCGAAGTCGACCACGTGCGCGCCCACGCCCTCGGCCGAGCCGGTGGGCCGCCAGGTGCCGGCAGCCTTGAAGGTGTTCCAGCCGGTGCCGCCCATGTCGGTGGTGCGGCCCGGGCCGCCGCTGAAGGCGCCCGGCAGCGGCGTGGTCGGCGTGCGCGAGGTGTCGCGCGAGTAGTCGTACAGGCTGGCCGCCACCTCCCAGTCGAACACGCCGCCGGTATGGCTCTTCACCGAGAGGCCGTGCATGTAGTGGGTGAGCGCGGTCTCGGTCGGCGCGAGCGCGGCGCTGGGGGAGTCGAGGTTGTAGGTGCGCCCGCCGATGTTCACCCGCCCGCCGTACACCGGCCGGCCGAGGGCGTCGCGCAGCCAGGTGTCGACACCGCCGTGCGTGGTGTTGTTCCAGGCGCCCAGCGTGTAGGTGGCGCGCACGGTGGGCGAGAAGTCGTAGGCCACCTTGAGCTTGGCCTGCTCCTGCGTGGTGTCGTAGATGGTGGAGCCGCCCACCAGCCACCAGGGCTGGTTCGACGGGTTCAGCCCCAGTACCGCGCCGGTGACGGGTGTGCCTGCATTGCCCACCGTGCCCGCGCTTACGAGCCGGTTGCCGAACACCAGCGCCTGCCCCTTGCTGTGCGTGCGCGAGGCGCTGAGCCACCACGACCAGTCGCCGCTGCGGCTGCCCAGCGACAGGTCGAGCTGCTGCCCGGCCGGCGACGAGTGGCTGTTGTACAGGTCGAAGTTCGACACGAAGCCGCTGAGCTTGACGTGCGCCTCCAGCTTCGTGGGCATGCGCGTGACGTAGTCGACGACCGCGCCCACCGAGTTGCCGGGGTACGCGGCCGAGAACGGCCCGTAGAGCACGTCGACGCGCTCGATCTCCTCGGGCGACACCATGCCCCAGCGCGGCGCGTAGGTGGCGCCGTTGCCCAGCGGGTTCGACAGCATGATGCCGTCGGCGAACACCATCGAGCGCGCGCTGTTGCCGGTGCCCGAGGCGCGCGTGGCGAGCACGGCGTGGTTGAAGTCGCCGATGTAGCGCTTGCGCACGACCAGGCTTGGCAGGTACTTCAGCGCGTCCTCGCTGTCGGTGGCGTTGACGGTCTCGACGATCTGGTCGTGCGTCACGCCTTCGATGGTGGTCGGGATCTGGGCCGGCAGCGAAGTCGGCCGGCCGCCCGTCACCGTGACGGTGCCGAGCGTGCGGCCGCCGCCGGCGCCCTCGGGCGCCTCCGCGGACGGCGGCTGCTGCGCCAGCGCGGGCGCGGCGAGCGGGAATGCCATGGCGATCGCCAGGGCGCGGGAATGCTTTTTCAAGAGGGACCTTCTCCGTGAAACTTCAAGCCGGACAGGCCGCGCACGCGCATCGGGCGCGCGTGCACAGCTACGGTTTCGAGAGCGTCAGGAGAAAGTCGGGGGCCCGCGCGCCGGCAGCGGCGCCGCGGTGGCCGCGGCCAGGCGCGCGGCGGGGATGGGCTGGACCACGCGGCCCAGCGGCAGGGGAAGATCGAAAACGGGAGCCGCCGCGACCGGCGGCGGCGCGCCGGTGAGCACGCACAGCGGGCAGTCCATGTGCGAGGCGCCCATTTCGCGCGCCCCGTCATCGGTATGGACCACCACCTTGATGGAGCCGGCGCCGGAGCACACCAGCTCCACGGCCTGCGGATTGACCAGCGGAGAGGCCACCGCCACGCCCAGCGACATCACGAACCACAGCAGCACCCACCGGCCGGCGAGGGCGATGGAGCGGGTGGTTCGGTGCAGCGCGTGCATGGCGGCCGCGATTATCTGCGCACTTTGCCCTTGGCGGCAGGGGCCGCGGCCTTGGAGGCCGTCGTCTTGGTGGCTGCCTTGGCCGGTGCCCGGGCCCCGCCCCTGGCCGCGGCGGGCGCCGCCTTGGCCGGCTTTCCTCCCCTTGCAGCCGCTGCAGGCGCAGCCTTCCCACGCTGGCCCTTGACCGCCTTGCCGCCGCGCACTGCCCTGGGCGCCGGCGAAGGCGCCGCGAGCGCGGGCATCGGCTGCGCCGTCTGCTCCTGCGCGTTGGTGAGCACCGGCGTCACGGTGAAACCGCGCGCCGCCATCAGCGTGGGCAGCCCCTGCGGGCCGATCATGTGCAGCGCGCCGACCGCGGCGAACACGCCCTTGCCGCCGGCGTGCAGGCGCTCGATGCCGTCGGCAAGGTTCGGGTTGCGGTCGTCGAGCAGGCGCTTGAGCAGCCGCTGCTCGGCGGGCGTTTTGAGGCAGTCGCACCATTCGGGATAGCGCGCGAGCCGGGCAGCATCGCTGCGCGCCCAGACGTCGGCCAGTTCCTTGAGCTGGCCGCGCAGCTTGCCGGACTCCAGCTCGTCGAGCGCCGCGTCGACCTGCTCGGCCTCCTCGGACTCGGAGCCGCCGGTCAGCACCTTGAGCTGGTCGGCCGCATTCTCGAGAGCGACGATCGGCTTGTTGTTGTTGCGGGCGGCGACCGCCAGGGTTTCGTCTACGCCGAATTCCGGGTACAGCCCGTCGGGGCGCCCCACCAGCCCGGCCAGCGCCGTGACCTGCAGGATCGGCTGCAGCTTCGACAGCGAACCCGGCGGCACGCAGGCCTCGGTGTTCTGGCGTTCCAGCCGGCGGGCGCGCTCGCCGCTGAGCATGCGCGCCAGCAACTCGGGATCGGCCGGCCGGCCCATGGCGCGGGCGGTGGACTCGTCGCGCATGTCGAGTTCGAGCGCGACGGTGTCGCTCTGCATCAGCGCCTTCTGGATGGTCGGGCCGGGTCGCACCCAGTCGCCCCGGCCGATGTGGATGGTGCCGTAGAGCCACGAGGTGCGCCCGTCGCGCTCGATGCGCCAGAGCACCCCGCGGTCGATGCCGTTGCGCAGGCCGGCGCCGGGCTTCTCGAGGCTCGCGATGGCCGATGGCGGGCAGGTCGCGGCGTGGGCCGCGGCGAGGGTGAACATGCAGCACGCGCCGGCCAGGAGCCGCAGCGGCACGCGCCGGAGTTCCGGCGCGGAAGGAGAAGGAAAAAGGGCGTCGCGCATCCGAGCGACGAAGGTCCGGAGTATCCGCAAGGCTTGCTCCATGATGAAAGAAAGTCCGGCATTCTCACAGCACCGCTGCCCATAATCCGAAACCATGCAGAGCATCTTCCACCTTGCCTTCAATGTCCGCGACCTCGACGGCGCCCGCCGCTTCTACGGCGGCGTACTCGGTTGCGCCGAAGGCCGCAGCACCGACACCTGGGTCGACTTCGATTTCTTCGGCCACCAGATTTCTCTTCATTTGGGCGAGCCCTTCGCCACCGCCCCCACCGGCCGCGTCGGCGACGTGATGGTGCCTATGCCGCACTTCGGCCTCGCGCTCGCGCTGCCCGACTGGCAGGCCATGGCGAAGCGGCTCGAGGCCGCCGGCACCGAGTTCGTGCTGAAGCCGCAGGTGCGCTTCGAGGGCCAGCCGGGCGAGCAATGGACGATGTTCTTCCTCGATCCGTTCGGCAATCCGATCGAGGTCAAGGGCTTCCGTTCGCTGGACACCCTCTACGACAAGTAGGCAGCCAATGATCCCGCGCCCGGCCGCCGTCATCGGTCTCCTCGCGCTGCTGTGCGCCACGCTCGCGCATGCCCAGCTCGACTGCGAGATCAACGGCCGCAGCGTGAACCCCGACGACGGCAGCAGCACCGCGGGCAAGACCGGCCTGCTGCGCTGCAAGGACCGCACGAGCGGCGAGCTGCAGCGCGAGTCGCAGATACAGAACGGCGTGTCGATGGGCCTGGTGCGCATCTACGAGAAGGGCAAGCTCGCCAAGGAGCACAGCCTCAACGCCAAGGGCAACCTGCAGGGCCGCGCGCGCGAGTTCTCGCCCACCGGCCGCGTGCTGCGCGACGCCACCTACGACGACGGCCAGGAGCGCGGCCTGGTGCGCAGCTTCTACCCCGACGGCAAGCTGCGCCGAGCGATCTTCTATCCCAACTCGGACACCGGCGGCGGCAACGAGCGCGCGTCGGTCGAGTTCACCGAGCACGGCCAGCTCTCGGCCCTGCGCTGCGCCGACGCGCCCACGCTGGCGCCGGTGGTCGACGACGCCAAGCTCTGCGGCTTCTCGGGCACGGGCCCGTCGCAGGTCGACCTGTTCGATGCCCGCGGCACCTTGCGCTCGCGGCTCGCGTACGTGTCGGGCAAGCGGGTGCGCGCGCAGAGCTTCTACGACAACGGCAAGACCTCGTCGCTCGACGAGACGGTGGGCAACCAGCGCACCGAGCAGAGCTTCTCGTCAGAGGGCGTCAAGCGCCGCGAGACGGCGTTCCTGCTGGTGGAGCGCGCCAGCATCCGCGTGCGCGAGCAGGCCTTCTCCGAGAAAGGCACGCTGGTGCGCGACCAGCGCTGGAACAGCGCGGGCGAGCCGATCGTCGACGACAGCTACTACCTCAACGGCCAGCCGCGCAGCAAGTCGGCCTACAGCGGCAGCGGCGACGCGCGCGCGGTAGAGATCACCGAGTTCTACGACAGCGGCCAGCGCGCCGCGCAGGGCCGCTACGAGCTCCAGGGCCGCAACCGGCAGATTCCGGTCGGCACCCACCAGCGCTTCAGCGAAAAAGGCACGCTGCTGGCCGAGTCGAACTTCGACGCCAAGGGCCGCGTGACGCGCGAGCGCGCCTGGGACGAGAACGGCGAGCTGCAGCGCGACGACGAAGTCTTCGAGGACGGCTCGCGCAAGGCGTACACAAGATAACGCCCCCAGGCTCCGCGCACTTCGTGTCGCTGCGCCAACCCCCTACCGGGGGCGACACCTGCGGCCCGGCGAAGCCGGTTCCGCGGTGTCCCGCGAAAAGAGCCGCTCCTGGCGAGCTCAGTCCAGCTTGATCCCCGCCTGCTTGATGATCGGCCCCCAGCGCTTCGACTCTGCGCGCGACAGCGCCGCGAACTGCGCCGGCGTGCCGGGCATCGCTTCCATGCCGAAGTCGTCGAAGCGCTTCTGCACCGCGGGCGTGCTGAAGGCCTTGTTCAGGTCGCCGTTGAGCTTGTTCACCACGGCCGCCGGCAGGCCGGCCGGGCCGAGGATGCCCTGGAAGGCGAACACCTCCGTATTGGGCACGCCCACCTCGGCCAGCGTCGGCACGTTGGGCAGCGGCTTGCTGCGCGCGCCCGAGCCGATGGCCAGGACGCGCACCTTGTTGCTCTGCATGATCGGCAGGCCGGAGGCCAGGTCGAGGAACATGCAGGGTACCTGCCCGCCCATCACGTCGGCCATGGCCGGCGCCGCGCCGCGGTACGGAATGTGGGTGATGAAGGTGCCGGTGCGCACCTTGAACATTTCCATGGCCAGGTGGTGCGGCGAACCGTTGCCGGGCGAGGCGTAGTTGACCTTGCCGGGGTTGGCCTTCACGTAGGCCAGGAAGTCCTTGAAGTTCTTCGCCGGGAAGTCGGGGTGCACGACCAGTGCCAGCGGGAACTTGCCGATGGCGCCGATGTAGGTGAAGTCTTTCTCGGGGCTGAAGGGCAGCTTGCTGAAGAGATGCTCGTTGAAGGCCAGCACCGCGTTGTCGGCCGACAGGATGGTGTAGCCGTCGGGCTTGCTCTTGGCGACGATGTCGGCGCCGATGTTGGTCGATGCGCCGGGGCGGTTGTCGACCACGATCTGCTGGCCCAGCGTCTGGCGCATGGCCTCGGCCAGCACGCGCGCGATCACGTCGGTGCCGCCGCCCGCCGGATAGGGCACGACCCACTTGATGAGCTGTGCGGGGTACTCCTGCGCGCGGGCGAAGGGCGATGCGGCCATTGCGGCGCCGGAGGCGAGCGTGGCGAGAAGGGTGCGGCGATCCATGGAAGCGGTCTCCAATCAGCTAGTTGTATGTAGTTCCGGAAATCAGGAAGCGGACAGCGATGGTACGGGCAGCGCGCGCAGGGCGTCGGCCAGCGCGGCGCGGCAGCGCGCCTCGTCGCCGACCTGCTCGAACAGCAGCAGCGCGAGCCGCGCGAGGAACAGCGATTCGCGCTCGGCGCCGGCTTCGGAGATGGCGCGCGCGCACTCGGCATACAGCCGGTCGCGGGCATCGGGTTGAAGTTGGGATGCAGTAGTCATGCGGAAAGCTCCCGGGCCGCTCGGGCCAGTGCGGGTTGCAGGGCGCCCGGCGGCAGGCGGTGCCAGCGCGCGGCCACGTGGCCGTCGGGGCGCAGCAGATAGACCGCGCCGTCCCGCGCGCCGAGCGCCTCGAAGACTTCGGGCGCGGCGTGCGCATCGGCGCCGTCGGTGCCCGGGCTGGCGATGCTGCGAACCACAGAGGGCAGCGCGCCCTTCCGTGCCTGCTCGATGTCCGGGGCCGGCAGCGCGACGAGGTCGGGCCGCAACACCAGCAGCGTGAAGGTGGGCGCGATCCAGTCGGTGAGGTGACCGCGTTCGAGCTGCTGCTCGGGCATCGCCTCGCCCGGCAGCGGGCCTGCGGGCAGCGCGTCGCCCTCGCTCGACAGCGGCGAGGCGGCATAGCGCACCGCCTGCGTCTGGCGCGGGTTGATGAGCTGCGCGATGCCGCGATGCGCCTCCGACAACGACAGCGCCGCCTCGCGCAGCAGGTCGAAGCCGCGCGACGGTGGCGACATGAACTCGGTGCTGCGCATCGCGTTCTCGGCGTTCACGTGGAAGGCCTCGATGCGCTCCTGCGAGTACGAGTCGAGCAGCGCCGCGTCCGACAGGCCCTTGGCCACGAAGGCCAGCTTCCACGCGAGGTTGTCCGCGTCGTCGAAGCCCGAGTTGAGCCCGCGCACGCCGAAGATCGGCATCGCATGCGCCGCGTTGCCCGCGAAGACGACGCGGCCGTGGCGGTAGCTCTCGAGCGTCATCGCACCGGCACGATAGACCGAGGTCCACACCGTCTTCCACGGCAGGTGGCCTTCGCCGATGGCGTCGAGATGGCGCTGCACGAATTCGGCCACTGCTGCCGGCTGCAGCGCCTCCTCGGTGCTCTGGCCGGGGCGCAGCTGGTAGTCGATGCGCCAGATGTCGTCGGGCTGGCGGTGCATGAGCACGGTCGAGCCGGGGTTCCACGGCGGATCGAACCAGGCGCGGCGTTCGGTCGGGTGGCCGCTCTTCAGCTCGATGTCGATGATCACGTAGCGGCCTTCGTAGCCCGTGCCTTCCAGCGCGAGCCCCATCGTCTTGCGCACGAAGCTCTGGCCGCCGTCGCAGGCCGCGAGCCACTGGCCGCGCAGCCGGTAGGCACCTTCGGCATTGCGCACATCGAGCGTCACGCCTGCGTCGTCCTGCGAGAGGCCGGTGAGCTCGGTGCCCCAGCGGATATCGACGAGCCCCGGCGTGCGCTCGTTGCGGCGCAGGATTTCCTCCAGCAGGTAGTGCTCGGCGTAGTACTGCTCGAGATTGATCATCGGCGGCAGCTTCTGCCGCTCGTCGTTCGGCATCTCGAAGCGGAACACTTCGGCCGTCTTGTAGAAGCTGCGCCCGCCGGTCCATGGCAGGCCCTTGTCCATGAAGGCACGCAGCACGCCGAGCCGCTCCATGATCTCCAGGCTCCGGCGCGAGATGCAGGCCGCGCGGCTGCCAACGCACACGGTGTCGTCGGCCTCGAGGATCACGCTGCGCACGCCGTGGTTCGCGAGCCCCAGCGCGAGCGCCATGCCGACCGGGCCGCCGCCCGCGATCACCACCGGGTGGCTGCCGGCTTCGACGCCGCCGGGTTCGAGCGCGGGCGTCCTGGGTTCGTAGCGCGTGTAGTGGAAGGCGCCGACGGAGGGCGGCAGTTCGGTGGCGCTGGCCGGCGGTGGCACGGGGCCGCTGGCGGCATCGCCGGGAGAGGCAGCGGGGGAGTTCGTCATCCGGCGGGATTGTCCCGATGCGCGCGGGGCGGCAATGTCATAACTTCGTACGAGGTAGTTACCCGAATCCCCGCTCTCCAATTCCCCGTTTTCCACGCATGAGACGCTGGCGCATCCACCCCGCCGATGACACGACGCTGGCCGCGGCCGTGGTCGGCGACGTGCTCTCCGGCGTGGGCACGCCGCTCCTGGCGACCAGCTATCTCAAGGCCATGCAGCGCGTGATGCCGGTGACCTTCTGCACCGTGTTCGTGGTCGACGCCGCGGGGCGCATCGAGCTGGTGTCGGCCGCCAGCAGCTACGGCAGCACGGCCGAGCGCACATCGGAGCGCTACGTGGCGCAGCGCTTCGATCTGCTCGACCCGAACATGGCCTGGCTCGCGGCGCGCAAGCTGCCGAAGCGCGCGCAGCTATGGATGGGCCACCAGCGCGCCGACGAGGTGGCCGACCCGGTGTACCGCGCCGCCTGCTATGGCGACGTGGGCATCCGCGAGCGCGCATCGGTGCTGTTGCTGCAGCCCACGGGGCAGCGCGTGGCGGTGAGCTTCTACCGCAGCCTCGCGCAGCCGGAGTTCGGCGCGGCGGACTTCGCGCTCATCGAGGCGCACGCCACGCTGCTGGCCGACGCCACCGCGGCGCACGGTCGCAGCGCCGTGGCTGCGCGGAAGGCGGTGGAACCCGCCCTCGCCTCGCGGCTGCTGAAGCTGAGCCTGCGCGAACGCGAGGTCATCGGCCACCTGATGGCCGGCCGCACGGCCAAGGAGGCCGCGCGCGAGATCGGCGTGGAGCTGACGACGGTGCGCACCCACCAGTACCGCGCGTTCCGGCGGCTGGGGATACGGTCGCAGAAGGAGCTGCTGCGCGGCGCGGGGCCGCACTGAGCGAGCAGCCTCAGTCTTCCGAGGCTTCTTCCGCCTGCGGCGCCTCGTCGCCGACTTCCCCGGCCTGCTGCGGCTTCACCAGCGACACCGGCGCTTCCTTCGGGCGGCCGGCGGTGGACACGATCTCCTGGTCGATCGCGCCGAACAGCGAGCGCCCGTCCAGCCCCTTCATCTCGATGCGGATGGTGTCGCCGAACTTCATGAAGTCGGTGTAGGGCTGGCCGGTCTGGATGGTCTCGATGCAGCGCTTCTCGGCGATGCACGAGTAGCCCTTGGGCCAGTCCATGTGGCCGTTCTTCTCCACGCCCTTGTTGCTCACGGTGCCGCTGCCCACGATGCTGCCGGCGCGCACGTTGCGCGTCTTGGCGATATGGGCGATGAGCTGGCCGAAGTGGAAGGTCATTTCCGGGCCGGCGTCGCACATGCCGACCTTGCGGCCGTTCCAGCTGCTTTGCAGCGCGAGGTGCACGCGGCCTTGCTGCCAGGCCTCGCCCAGCTCGTCGAGCGTCACGGCCACGGGGCTGAAGGCGGTGGCGGGCTTGCTCTGGAAGAAGCCGAAGCCCTTGGCCAGCTCGGCCGGGATGAGGTTGCGCAGGCTCACGTCGTTGGCCAGCATCACGAGGCGGATGCCCTCCAGCGCCTGCTCGGGCGTGGCGCCCATGCGCACGTCGCCGGTGACGACCGCGATCTCGGCCTCGAAGTCGATGCCCATGGCCTCGCTGGGCACGACCACGTCGTCGGTCGGGCCGAGGAAGTCGTCGCTGCCGCCCTGGTACATCAGCGGGTCGGTGTAGAAGCTCTCGGGCACCTCGGCGTTGCGCGCCTTGCGCACCAGCTCGACGTGGTTGATGTACGCCGAGCCGTCGGCCCACTGGTAGGCGCGCGGCAGCGGAGCCATGCACATCGACGGATCGAAGGGAAAGGCGTGGCGCGCGCGGCCGGCGTTGAGACTGGCGTACAGGTCCTGCAGCTGCGGGCTCATGAAGCCCCAGTCGTCCAGCACCTGCTGCAGCCGGTTGGCGATGCCGGTGGCGTAGTGGGCGAGCGTGAGGTCGCGCGATACGACGACGAGCTGGCCGTCGCGCGAGCCGTCCTTCAGGGTGGCGAGTTTCATGATGCGGTGCGTGCTTGCTGGGAGGAAGGACGGGGACGCGGCGCCGGCACGGACCGGGCGCCGCTCCCACTTAAACTGGTTGGACGGGCGGCAGTTTACCGAGGTGGTCTTCGTGAACCTCCGGGCCGGCGCCTCACTCCACACAACGATGCCGACGCTCGTCGCCCCTTCTTCCCAGTTGCCTGCAGGCCTGCCCGGGCGTCCGTCGTGGCGCGCGCTGATCGGGCTGACGCTGCTCGTGGCGCTGGTCCACGTGGTGCTGCTCGGGGTGGCGCCGATGGCCATCGGGCCGGAGCCTTCGCCGCTGGCGAGCAAGTTCAGCACGCGAACCATCGTCATCGCGCCGCCGGCCTCGGAAGCACCCGCGCCTGCCGCCGCACCGGCCCAGGCCAAGCCCGCGCCGCCGCCCAAGCCGCGACGCCCGCGCGAGCCCACGGCGCCCAGGCCGAAGCCGGCCCCGGCAGCCGTCGCGCCGACGCCGGAACCCGACACCCCCACGAATCCCGCCCCGGAAACGCCCGACCTGACGGCCCAGGCCGCTACCGATTCAGGAGCAACGTCGCCGGAAGCGGCGGCCAGCGCGCCGGCGGGCCCGACCTCTCCCGCCGGCGGCACCGGAACCAGCACCGCGGCAGCCGTCGGCGGCGAAGGCTCGGGCACCATCGCGGGCACCCAGGCGATGAAGATCCCGGGCTCGGTCACGCTCGATTTCGAGGCCACCGGTCAGTCGGGGGCCTCCCCGCAGCGCGGCGTGTTCGGCGAGCTGGTCTGGCTGCAGGACGGCAGCCGCTACGACGGACGGCTGACGCTCAAGGCGGTGTTCTTCACGCTGCTGAACTGGCACAGCACCGGGCGGATCGGCCCTTCCGGCCTCGAGCCGGAGCGCTATTCCGAGAGCCGCAAGTCCGAGGTGGCCTCGCATTTCGCGCGCGACCGGGGGCAGGTCGTGTTCAGCAACAACGCGCCTCCCGTGCCCCTGCTGGCCGGCGCCCAGGACCGCATGAGCGTGATGATGCAGCTCGGCGGCCTGCTGGCCGCCAGCCCGGAGCGCTATCCGGCCGGCACCAAGATCTCGGTGCAGACCGTGGGCCCCAAGGATGCCGATGTCTGGGTCTTCGTGGTCGGCGAGGAGGAAAAGCTCAGCCTCCCGGCCGGCGAGTACGTCGCCCGCAAGCTCACGCGCGACCCACGCCGGGATTTCGATAGGAAACTGGAGCTCTGGCTTGCGCCAGCGTACGGCTACCTTCCCGTGCGCATCAAGCAGACGGAGACCAACGGGGACTTCGCTGACGCGCAATTGCGCAAACCCCTGCCTGCGGGCCCGTCAAATTGAGGAGAAAGTCACACCAACGGAGCAAAAGGGACTGGAGATATGCCAATTAGCCTGTTGGTTTTACAAATAGACAACCTATCTTGAAACTGGCGCGTTGATTGCTATCTAACCCCCATGAACGCCATCGACATTCTCACAGGGCCCGCCATGAACATGCTTTATGACTCGGAGTCTTTCGTCGTCGTGCACGTACAGCCCAACGAGGGCGACGCGCCCGCGCAGCCGAACATGCCGGTTCTGGAGCGCCACGGCTTCGAGATCGTGGACAAGCGTTCGGGCAAGGAGGTCTACCTCGATGGCTCATGGGCGGAACTGTTCCAGCAGCAGATCGCCGCATGGCAGCTCAACACCCCTACCCAGGAAGAAGTCGAAGACACGCTCGAGGGCTACGCCGAACTGGCGCATACCCCGGTCCTGGTGCACTGAGCCCCCACCGAAAACCGCAACACGCGACACGCGAGCCTCAGTAGGTCACGGTCACCGTGATGGTGTCGGAATAGCTGCCCGGCGCGGCCGTGTACTGGCCGGCGGGTATGCGTCCGTAGACGGTGTGCGTGGTGCTCGCGCTGGCATTCCCATTGAACCCGACCGATACCGAAGCGCTGCCCGACACCGTATCCGTCGCCCACACCGTTCCATAGCCCGAGCTGGTGTAGAGGTTGTAGCTCAGGGTGCGGGAGCCGTAGCTCATGTAGCGGCTCGCGGTCGTTCCCGAGTTTCCCGCGCTCAGGCTCAACGTATAGCTCAGGGTGTCGGTCCCGAGGATGCGCCCCGAGAAAGTGGCTGTCACCGTGATGGTGCTGCTCGTGGTCGTGGCGCTCGACGTCCCCGCGCTGTAGCTGCCGAAGCTCATGGCCGTCGCGCTGACGGTGGCCGAGCAGTTCAGCGTTCCCAATCCCGAGCCCGAACATGTCGCGTGCGTCGGTGCGGCACACAGGAATAGCACGCCGATCAGCGCGCCGAGACCGATGACGCGGGCGTTCCTGTTTCGCATGTGTAAGGTCCGATCTGTGGCAAGGTGCCGGCGGTGGAGACGGGGCCGACCGTGAAGCTGCAACGCCCGCCGCGCCATCTCGCCTCGAAGCGTTCGCCCGCGCGGGGCCGGTCGAGCTGCAACGCGCCGCCGTAGCCCGTGATCAGCGGCGCGGCGCGGTTCTCTCCCACGACATCGATGCCCGCCGGCAACGGCGAGCCGTCGGACAGCAGGACTCGCATGGTGACGCTCGCATCGCGCGAGATGTCGAAGGTGGCCACTGCAACGCCCTTGTACGAGGGCACCACTTGCAGCACGTCGGAGTGCACCTGCGCCGAGATCGGCAGGTCGCCGTTGTCCACGCTGATCCTGTTCGCCTCGTAGGCGTGCAGTCCCGTCACCAGCGCGCGCCCCTCCCCATCGGTGGTCGTCGCCAGGTTGTTCTCCCGATAGATCCTGATGCCGGCTGCACCGGGCACCGTCACCAGCGCGAAGCCGTCGCTGGACGACTGCGCCGCGAAGAACATGCCCGACGCATAGCCCAGCGAGCCTTCGGCCAGGACTCTTGCGCTGGTTTCCTTGTCGAGTTCGACGGCCTGCGCGGTGAACGTCGCATAGGGCGTGCGCCAGGTCGCCTCGGCCTGCGCGCGCTCGGTTTCGCCGTGCGAGGCGGCCACGCGCCAACCCAGGCCCTCGTCGCTCGGCGGCGTCTGGCTCACGTCGATCGTGGTGGTGGTCCTGCCGTTGTTCCGGCCCATCGTGGCCGACGCGGTCTGCCGCTCGCCCAGCGGCAGGGTCAACATCAGCCCGACCGAGGCCACGCGCTGCCGGCTCGCTGCGGTGGCCCCTGAATCGGTGCGCGCCACGTAGGTATTCAGGTACACGGCGCCGAGCTGGATGGAATGGTTGAGCGACAGCACCTTCGCCTCGTCGCCGCTGCTGTAGCGCAGTGCCGTATAGGCCAGCCCCAGGCTGCCGAGGCGGCGGCCGAGGGAACGGCCCACGAACAACTGGGCCTGTCCCGTGGTGTGCGTCTGGCTGTCAAGCCAGGCGACCTGCATGAAGCACGCGCTCGCCGTCTGCCGGCTGGCCGAGAAGCTCCACTCCGGGGCGATGTGCGCGAACGAGACACGCGCCAGCCTTCCGCTGCCCGTGTCCTGCGAACGACTGGTCGCGCCGTGCATGCCGAACTCTCCCAAAGGCGCCCACACCCAGGTCAGGCCGGCGCCGGCGACCTGAAGCCGTGGGCCACCCTCGCCATGCAATTCCAGCGTGGCCGTGTCGCTGAGACCGCGGCGCCAGTTGCCGGCGGCGAACATGCTGCCGTAGTCGTTGCTGCGAAGACCATAGTTCAGGCGGCTCCATCCGAGGTTGACCGAGTAGTCCGAAAGGCCCGCGCGCAGCAGGTTCGTGCTCACGTAGTAGGGCGTGGTGACGGTGCGCCGCACGCCCAGTGCGTCGGACACCGAGAAGCTCATCTCGCCCGCGCCAGTGAGCACCGGCACGTTGTTCAGCGAGAAGGGGCCTGAAGCGACCTGCCCCTGGTAGTGCAGCGTGTTGTTGACGTAGGCCTCGAGCGTCGACGCCACGGCCGCCCCGCCCGTGAGAGAAGGCACGGGATAGCTGATGTAGCCGGGGCTCAGCCCGAACTGGGTGCCGAACTGCAGTCCGGCGAAGCGCGACGGCGTGGACCATGCGGCGTTCTGCGTGATGGCGTCGCCGACTGTCAGCCGCGTGAGGCTGTCGGGGTCGTCGAGGCGGTAGTAGCTCTCGAGCCGGACCGTCTGCGCGAGCGACGAAACACCCGCCGCATCCTGGTAGGCCGTCTGCCCGACGAGCACGCTGTTCGCCAGCAGTCCCCAATGGCCGGACACCGTGCCGTCGAGCAACCCCGACGCGGCCGTGCCGTTGCGGTCATGCTGCAGCGCGACGCTGTAGTTGACGAAGGCGGCATTGACCGACGGCGTCAGCGCCGGCCGGCCCGCAGCCCTGCCTGCGAGCGCGTTTGCCACGAAGGCCGTCGCCGGCAGGCTCACGCGCGCCGTCTGCGTGCTTTCCTCGAGCGTCACGCTGCCGTCCGGCAACGCGGCGAGGTCGTAGTAGTCCACCCCACCGACCACTGCCGCCGTGCGATCGGGAACGACGACGCGCCATGCCTGCAGGTCGGCGCGGCTGAAGAGCAGCCGGCCGCCCTGCCGCAGCGCCGAAAGCGCGGCCCCCTGCGCCGCGCCGTTGACCTCCACGTCGACGATCAGCGCAGCGGGCGCCGCATCGTCCGCCGCCCGGGCCTGCATCGCCATCAGGCAACCGCAGAAGCAGCAGGCAGCGCAGGCCGGCAGCAGCCTAGCGAGCCACGGCAGCCGCACCTGGCACCTGCAGGAAGACCGGGGGCAGCGGCACGTCGGAATCCGTCTGCGCCTCGAACTGCAGACTCGTGCCCGGCGGCAGCGAAGGCAGCGACACCGGCAACCGGGCGCCCTGCCGCGGCAGCACGTAGACCGACATCCGCTGGCGCAGCAGCTCCTTGCCATCCGCCTGGCGCACGGTGACTTGCGTGAACTGCAGATGCTCGCGCCCCAGGTTGTCGACGGCCAGCGTGGGCGCGGACTGAGGTGCGGACGTGGCAACCGGCGCGCCTAGGCGCCAGGTCGCCGAAGGCGTGCCGGCAGGCGTCGAAGGAGGCACGAAGATCGGCAGCACCAGCTGCAGCAGGGTCTGCAGTTCGGGGCCGGCCCCCGGCGCTTCGCCGCCGCCATCGGCCACAGGAAGCGCCTTGTCGCGCGGCAGCTGTCTCAGGAAGATCCGGTAGCTGCGTTCGGCGTCGGCCAGCGCGCCCACCTGCAGGCCGAGGCGCACGATCTGCCGGCCATTGGGCGGAATCCGGAAGATGGCCGGATTGACCAGCACCTCGCGCGTCGGCGCATACACGTCCTGCCCGTCCTTCTGCGACCAGCTCATGACCTCGGCCTGCATCGGGATCTCGCTCGCGCCGTCGTTGGTCACGGTCAGGGAGGCCACCGGCCGGCCGGGCTGCAGCACCACGCGCACCGGTGCGATCTGGATGCTGGCGGCGCCGGCATCGAAGGAGCCGGCCATCGCGGCTGCGAGCGCGATGGCCGCCGCACGCGACATGCCGATGCTGCCGGCGAGATGGCGCATGAGCCGATCGACGAGCACGATCCGCGAAGCTCAGTAGGTGAGCGTCAGGGTGATGGTGTCGGTGTAGTCCGTGGCAGGCGCTACTGCGTACTGGGCGGCCGGGATCTTGCCGTAGACCGTGTAGGTCACGGCCGATCCGGTGCCGGTGTAGTCGGTGCCGGTGGTGCTGTTGCTCCAGTTGGTCGCGTAGGTCGAGTCCTTGTAGAGGCCGTACGACAGGCTGTTGTAGCCGCTGGTCGCGGTGGCGCTGGTCATGGTGCGTGCCGTCACCGAGCCGCTGGTGCCTCCGCTCATGCCCAGCGAGTAGGTCGTGCCGTAGGTGCACTGCACGGTGAACGCGGTGCTGCCGGTGAGGGCCGTGCCCGGCGTGAAGCTGCCGAAGGCGAGCGTATCGGGCGTGGACATGGCGCAGGAGCTCAGCACCGTTGCCGTCACCTTGAAGGTCGTGGTCGCCGTCGTCGCCTGCGCGGACTGCAGCGGCAGCACTGCAAGCGCCACGACGGCCGTCATCGTGGCGATGGCGCCACCAAGTCTCGGGATATTCATGCTTCGCCCTCGGAACAGTAGATATTGGAAAGAACCGCCGGACGGGTGTCCGGCCCTGAATCGCAAGCCGAATGTGGTCTTTGGTATGACTGGCCAGCGACGGGCGCAGTAAACCTAAAGAGTTAGGAAACAATTAGCAGCGTGTGAGGAAAAAGTCTCGGAAGTAACCGAAGCCTGCGAACGGGCAAAGAAAAAGCGCCCCGCGGGCGCTCCTTGCTGCTTTCTGCTTCTTCGCCGGGCGCCCGCCCTCAGCGGTAGATCCACCGGAACATCGGCCCCACGATCAGCAGCACCGCCACCAGCCGGCAGACCTGGAAGGCTGTGACCACCGGCACGCCCAGCTGCAGCACCTTGGCCGTGATCGACATCTCGGCGATGCCGCCCGGCGAGGTGCCCAGGATCATCGTGGCCGGATGCAGCCCGGTCGCCCAGGCCAGCAGCCAGGCCACGGCGGCGCACAGCAGCAGCATGCCGAAGGTGCCCAGCACCACCGAGCCCAGCCAGCGCGGCGCCGTGTGCAGGAACTCGCGGCTGAAGCGCACGCCCAGGCTCACCGCGATCACCAGCTGCGCCGTGTTCGACATCCACGTGGGCACGGCCGACAGCGACTGGCCCGCCATCGTGAAGCCCATCGCCACCAGCAGCGGCCCGATGAACCACGGATTGGTGCGCTTCAACGCGCGCATCGCCAGGCCGCCGATGCCGGTCGCCGCCGCCAGCAGCGCGAGCCCGCCGGGGTTCACTTCGCGCACGCCGGGCGGGTTGATCTCCAGCCCGTGCAGCCCGCTCCACTGCATCGCGAAGGGGATCGTCACCGTCACCACCACCAGCCGCAGACTGTGCGCCGCGGCCACCAGGTCGGTGCGCGCGCCGGCCGACTCGGCCATCAGGGTCATTTCCGAGGCACCGCCGATGGCACCCGAGAAGTAAGTCGTGGCTCTCATCGACTTCGCCGGCACCTGCGGCATGCGCGACGCATGCATCGAATGCAGCCAGCGCCCGAAGCCGACGCCCAGCAGCAGCGCCCAGGCAATGGCCAGCACGATCGCCCACCACACGCTGGCCACGAGCCCCACCACGTGCGGCGTGAAGTACAGCCCGAGCGCCGTGCCGATGGTCCATTGCCCCGCGTTGCGCAGCGGCGTGTAGCTCGCGGTGGGCGCGCCGGCGATGGAGGCCAGCGACACCGCGAGCAGCGGGCCGATCATCCAGGGAAGCGGCGTGTGCAGGGCCAGGCACGCGCACGCGGCAGCGAGCGCCAGCAACAGCGTGGCCAGCACGCGAACGGGATAACGGGAAGACACGGACCGGAGGAAGGGACGACAGGGAAAAGCGGCGGCGGACGGCACCGCGTGCGCGCGCCGAGGGCATAGTATGGCGCGATGCCTCTTCCTTACTGGCCCGCCCGGGCTTCACGCTTCCTGCTGCCGCCCCTGTTCGCCGCCACCGCGTTCACGACGGGCTGCACGGCGCTTTCCTTTTCTTCTTCCGGCGCCGCCGACGCGCCCGATGCCCCCATCGCCCGCCGCGTCGCGGCGCTGCAGCCGGTGGATGCCGTGCTGCTCGGCGAGCAGCACGACGCCCCCGAGCACCACGTCATCGAGCGCGAGGCGGTCGAGGCGCTGGCCGAGCGCGGACATCTCGCCGCGCTGGCGCTGGAGATGGCCGAGGAAGGCCGCAGCACCGCGCAGCTCGCCCGCACCGCCACCGAGGCGCAGGTGCAGGCCGCCCTCGACTGGAGCGACAAGGCCTGGCCCTGGGCCAGCTACGGCCCCGCCGTGATGGCCGCCGTGCGCGCGGGCGTGCCCGTGGTCGGCGCCAACCTGCCGCGCGCCCGCATGAAGGACGCCATGGCCGACGTCTCGCTCGACGTGCAACTCAACGGCGAGGCCTACGCCGCGCAGCAGGACGCCGTGCGCGAGGGCCACTGCAGGATGCTTCCCGAGTCGCAGATCGTTCCCATGACGCGCATCCAGGTCGGCCGCGACCGCGCGATGGCGCAGGCCGTCGTCAAGGCGAGGAAGCCGGGCCAGACGGTGCTGCTGATCGCCGGTGCCGGCCACGTCGTGCGCGCGCTCGGCGTGCCGCAGCACCTGCCCGACGAGGTCAAGGTCGCCACCGTGCGGCTGCTGGCCGCGCAGGCCACTTCGGCGACAGACCCCGCCACGGGCGACTACGACCGCATCTGGCGCACGCCGCCTTTGCCCGAGAAGGACTACTGCGCCGAGTTCAAGCGACAGCAGCAGCAACAGACGAGGCCGCAGCCGAAGACCTGAGCGCGCGACCCACGAGAAAAAAGCCGCCGGCCCGAAGGCTCGCGGCTTTTCTTTCTTCAGGAGTCCGCAGACTCAGCGCGAGGTGATCGTCGACACCACCGAGTTGCCCGTCGCCGAGGCCGTGATCTGGTTGCCCGTGGTGCGCAGCGTGCTGTTGCCCACCGGACCCGAGACCGCGACGCCGAAGTTCACGCTCGTCACCGTGGCCGTCACCGCGCCGCTGTTGACCTGGTAGTTGCCGATGGCCGCGCTCGGCGCGCCGGTGTTCAGCGCCGTCTGCGTCACGCGGTTGGTCGCGCTGTTGCCGAAGGCCTGCGCCGCCAGCGTGTTGCCGGTGACGCCGGCAGCGCCGTTCGACACGCCCGCGCCGGTGCCGTTGAGCGCCACCTGGTAGCTCGTGCCCGTGCTGGTGGCCGACACCGCGCCCGCGTTGTTCTGGCTGTTGAGGATCGCCGCGCTGGCGCCCACATTGAGCGCCAGCGGCGCGCCGACCAGGCTCGAGGTACCCACCGTGGCCGCACCGCCGTAGCTGCTGCCGGCGCCGGACTCGAGCACGTTGGTCGCCGCGTTGCCGCGCGCCAGCGCCGCCGTCGTGTTGCCGTCGAGCGAAACGCTGCTGCCGTTGAGCGGCACCGCGCTCGCCAGCGTGGCATTGGCCACCGTGCTGGCAGTTGCCGTCACGCCCGCCGTGCTGCCCTGCACGTTGACGATGCCGGTGCTGGCGCCCTGCGTCGCGCTGCTCGCCACCGTGGCGGTATTGGCCGCGCGGTTGGCCGTGGCCTCGGCGAAGGTGCTGTTGCCCGAGATCGTGAGCGCGCCGTTGATCAGCCCCGTGGTGGGCGCGGCGTTGTCGTCGTTGTGGATCGAGGTGGCGGCGGTGCTGCTCACCGTCGATGCGGCCGTCTGGCGGTTCGACAGCACGTGGTCGCCGGTGGCCGTCACGTTGTCGGCGCTGCCGGTCTCGCCGAGCGTGGCCGAGCCGGTGGCGCCCGCAGGCAGGGTGTTGACCGCGCTCACGCTCAGCGTGTTCGAGGCGTCGTTCATCACGCCCAGCGCGGTGTTGCTGTTGCCCGAGAGCCGCACCGTCGAGCCCGTGGACCCGGCCGGCGCGAACAGCTCCTGCGTGGACGATGCCGTCACCGGCGCGGTGCCCGCCTGGCTCGACTGCAGCGCAGTGCGCGCACCCACGTTCGAGCCCGCCAGCGTCACGCTGTTGAGCGCCGTGTTGGCCACGGCCTTGGCGCTCTGGCTGTTGTTCGTCACGCCCAGCGTCGAGGCATTGACTGCGGACAGCGGCGCCGAGTCGATGCCGATGCTGCCCGTCGCGGTGGCCGAGACCGCGCCGGAGCCGACCTGCACGTTCGCCAGCGCATGGTCGGCCGACACCGCCACGGACGAAGCCGGCCCACCCGTCGCGGTGGCCGACGCCGGCGCACCGCCCGCGATGGCGCCGCTCTTCACGTCGATGCTGTTGGTGGCTGCGCTGCCGGTCGCGGCCGCGATGGTGCTGTTGCCGTCCAGCGTCGCGCTGCTGCCGACGAGCGCGGTGGGGCCGGTCAGCGTGAGCTTCGTCGCGTTGTTGGCGTTGGCGATCACTGCCGCGCTGCTGTCCTGCGCGTTCAGCACCGCCGTCCTGGCCGACTGCGAGGCGCCGCCGGACAGCGAGGCCGCGTTGGTCGCGCGGTTGGCAGACGCTTCCGAATACGTCGTGTTGCCCGAGACCGCGAAGCTGCTGTTGACCAGGCCCGAGTTGCCGGCCACCAGCCGGTCCTCGTTGTAGATCGCGGTGTCGGCGGTGCTGGTGACGGAGGTGCCGGCCGACTGGCGGTTCACCAGCACCTGGTCGCCCGCGGCGATGGTGTTGCCGGGCAACGGGCCCTGCGCGATGAGCGCCGGCGCCGGCAGCGAGCCCGAGGTGCCGCCCGTGACGGCGAGCTTGTTGTCCACGTCGTTGATCACGCCCAGCGCCGTGTTGGCGTTGTTCGACAGCTTCACCGACGAGCCTGACACCGAGGCCGGCGCGAAGGCCTGCATGAACGAACGCGCCTCCACCGCCGCCGTGCTGCCCTGCCCCGACATCAGCGCGGCGCGGGCCGACACGTCGGTGGCCGCGAGCGCGATGGCGTTGCTGCCGGTGTTGGCCACGGCCTTCGCGCTCTGCGTGTTGTTGGAGGCGCTCAGGGTCGAGCCGGCGATCACCGCGCCGGGCGCCGTGTCCACGCCGAAGGCGGCTGCCGTCTTGGAAGAGATGGTCGGGCTGGTCACGAGCTGGATGTTCGAGAGCGCATGGTCGGCCACCGCGCCTGCAATGCCGGCGATGCTGGTCGCGCCGCCGAGCGGCAGTCCGTTGCCCACCGCGATGGTGTTGCCCTTCACGTCGATGCGGTTGGCCGCGGCATTGCCCGTGGCGGAGCCGCCTGCGGAGTTGCCGTCCACCGTCACCTGCGAGCCCTGGATGCTCGCGCCGCCCAGCACCACCTGCACGCCGTCCTTGTTGGTCAGCAGCGGGCCTTCCTGGCCGGTGAGCGAGCTCACCGCCGCGCTGGTGAGCTGCAGGTTCTGCACCGCGGTGGTGGTCGAGACGCCGACGGCATCGATGCCCACGCCGTTGGCGGCGCTGTTGCTGGTGGCGCCGGCCAGCGTGGCGTTGCCGGTGGCGGCGATCTTCGAGTTGCTGACCGCTCCGCCGACAACCACGTTCACCTCGGGCCCGCCGCTGCGCTGCGCCGACACCGAGCCCTGTCCCGATTGCGCGTTCTGCACGCTGAAGGCCGCGTTGGTGGCGAGCACGTTGCCTGTCAGCGTCGCGCCCGACAGCGAGAAGCCGGAGGTGTCGATGTCGTTGCCCGTCACCTTCACCGTGTTGCCCGTGGCGCGGCTGCCGTAGGCCAGCGCCTCGGCCGTGTTGCCCGAGCTGGTGACCGAGCCGTCGGCCAGCGTGCCCGTGACCGTGGTGCCGGCCACCACGCCACCGGCCGCGATGGCCGAAACGCCGGTGCCCGCGCCCGCCACCGCCTGCGTGTTGGTGACGTTGGCCACCGAGGCATTCGCGCCGCTCAGGTTGTTGATATTGAGCGTCACGCCACTGGCGGCGTCGTTGCCGTAGGCGGCGGCGACGAAGGCGTTGCCGCTATTCGCGACGCTGGCGGCGGAGACGTTGCCCGCGACCGCGGCCGCGAAGGTGTTGGCGCCGGTGGCCGCGGAGTTGACGTTCGCCTGCACCGACTGGTCGTTCAGCACGCCGTAGGCGGCGCTCACCGTCGGCAGCGCGCCGGCCGAGTTGCTGAACGGCAGCCCGCCGAGCAGGTCGACCGTGACGCTCGATGCCGGCGTGATGCCCAGGCCGGGTGCGGCCGCGAGGTTGCCTGCGCTCACGCCCAGCGTGTTGGCGGCCGAGTTGCCGTAGGCGATGGCGCGCTGGAGGTTGTCGGTGAGCGCGGCCGAGCCCCCGCTCAGGTTGCCGTTCACCAGGAGGCGCGCCTCGGGGTTCGACAGCCCCGCGCCGACGGCGGAATTGGCGTCGTTCATCTGCACGCTCGCGATGCCCGCGCCCGTGCCCACCGAGTTGCCCGAGAGCGTGAGCGTGTTGGTGGCGCCGCTGCCCAGCGCCACGGCTTCCTGCCGGTTGTCGTCCAGCACCAGCGTGCTGTTGGCGACCGGCGCGCCGCCGCCGTTGGCGACCAGCCAGATCTGCGAGCCGATGCTGGTGGCCGCGACGCCGCCGCCGTAGTTGCCCTGCAGGTTGGTAAGCGTGGCCGAGCCGCCGGCGGACACGCGCCCGTCGGAATTCGTGCCGCCCGTGAGCGTGGCGTTGCCCGTGCCCAGCGCCACCGTGCCGGCCTGCAGCGCGAGGCTCTGCGTGATCTGGTTGCCCTGCGCGGTGGCCGCCGAGGTGTTGTCGGAAACGCTGACCGTGCTGCCGGTGGTCTGGCCCGTGCCGGGCGACTCGCCCGTCTGCGCCGCGATGACCGAGGGCAGCAGCAAAGCGCTGACCGGCGCGTTGGAGTTGGCCTGCTGGTTCGACACCGCGGCGGTGCCGGTGAACGAGGCCGCATTCTTGCCGGTGGCGATGGCGCTGGAGGCCGTGTTGCCCGTGACGGCCGCCGTGATGCTGTTGTCCGCGAGCGTGACCTGGCTGTTCTTGCTCGACTGCACGCCGGCCAGGATCTGCGCGCCCGTGGTCTGGGCGACAGTGGTCACGCCGAGGTTGCCCTGGCTGTTGACGATGGCCAGGTCGCTGTTGACGTTGCTGGTCACGCCCACGCCGTTGTGGATGCTGTTGTTGGCCGCGGTGGCGGCCGTGCCGGTGCCCGCGACGCTCACGTCGTCGATCAGGATGCGGTTGCCCGCCACGCCTGCCGTGGCGCCCAGCGCCTCGTTGCCCGTGGCCGCGCTGGAGATAGCGTTGCCCTGCACCGACAGCGAGCCCTGCAGCACGTTGGAGCCGCCCGCGGGCGCGCCGCTGACGATGCCCATGATCACCGAGCCGGTGTTGGAGGCCGAGCGCGTCGCGAGGATGCCGTTGCCGTTCGCCTGCAGGTTCGCGACCACCGCCGAGCCGGCGAAGGTCGGCGCGCCGCCCGACTGGATCTCGGCCGTGCTGTTGGCGCTGTTGGCCTTGAGCACGGCGGAGATCGAATTGCGTTCCAGCGATGCGGCCGTGGTCAGCGTGTTGCCCGCGTTCGCGGTCAGCATCAGGTCGACCATGTTGCCCAGCACCACCGCGCTGGAGCCCGTGCCCGTGGCCGACTGCAGCGAGGTGACGACGATGTTGCCCTTGGCGTCGAAGAGCGGCGCGCCCGCCGGATAGGTCAGCACCGAGGTGCCCGCCTGCGCCGGCGCCGCGACCGCCGCGGCGCCCGAGACGATCGAGCTGCCGCTGTTGAGCGTGGTGGCGGCGGAGATGGTGTTGTCGGCGTTGACCACGCTGCCGGTCTGCAGCGTGCTCGATTCCGAGGCCAGCTTGCTGCCGGTGACGCTGCTGTTGATGACGCCGGTGTTGGTCGCGACGCCGAGAGTGGCCGCGTTGTTCACCGGCAGGCCGGGCGCGGCCTGGATGCCGTTGCCGAAGCTGTTGCCCGTGGCGGTCGCGCCGATCAGGTTGCCGCTGGTGCTGATCGCCACCGGGTTGGGATTCGACGGCGTGCCGGTGGACGTGGTGCCCACGGTGGCGCCGGTGATGGCGGCGTTGACGTTCGCAGAGTTGGTGGTGCCCGCATTCACCGAGGGCGTGCCCGTGGCGGTGCCGTTGTAGGCGGCGTCGACCGAAGTCTCCGCGGCCTGCGCGCCGGAGGCCGCGGCGATCAGCGCCATCGCGACTGCGGTGCCGATGCTGCTGCGGCCGAACATGGGCGCGCGTGCGGCCCGGCTCTGGATCTTGCGTGCTTTCATGTCATGACTCCTCGGATGTTGGATGCGGTCTGGCTCGGAAAACGGATGGATGCGCGCTGCGCGGAACGCGCGAAGCGGTCAGTCGCCCTTGACGGCGCTGTCGGAAGAAGATGAAGAAGGCGCAGCGCCGCTGACCACCGGGCTGCCGATGCGCAGCTTGGCGATTTCCTGCAGGCCCGGGCCGTCGCGGTGGATCGACGTGTCGGCCGCGTCGGGCCGCCAGGTGATGCTGATGGCACCCGGCGCCACGCCGCGGTTGGCCAGCGCCGAGGTGACGGCCGCGATGCGCTGGTCGGTCAGCTCGTCGCGCTTGCGGGCGTCCCAGTTCTCGGTGTCGCGCGCCACCAGCACGATGTCGGTCGTGCCCTTCTTGGCGGCGCCGGCGATCTGGTCGATGAGCGCGAGCGAGCTGCCGCCCAGCGTGGTCGCACCGAAGTCGAAAGGCACCTGCGTCGCCGTGCCCGTGAGGCGCGCACCGCCGGCGCCACCCGCGTTGACGGCCACGCTGCCCTGCGCCACCGGCGAGGCGACGGCCGCGCCGCCCGCCGTCGCTACGCCCGGGTTGTCGACCTTGCGCAGTTCGGCCGCGGGCGTGAGCGGAATGGGCTCGCCGCCGCCCGGGCGCATCGTCATGCAGGGCCGGTAGTCCACCTGAGTGACGGCCGACATGAGGCGGACGACGCCTTCCTCGAGCGCGGCGCGCACGCCCATCTGCACCGGCTCCTGGCCCTTGGCGCCGATGTCCACGTCGTAGAGCTTGCTGCCGAAGAAGCGGAACACGTTCAGGCCCACCTCGTAGCCGTTGAACTGCTTGGTGAGGCTCACGGTGCGCACCACCATCAGCGACTTGGTGTCGACGATGCGCAGGTCGATGCTCACCGACTGGCTGAAGGTGCGCGCCTTCACGCCCACCTGGTTCACGCCGAACTCGGCGCCACCGGAGTTGATGTTGTAGTTGAGTTCGGTGATGCCGCCGACGATGAAGTAGTCGGACTTGTTGATGGTGCCGCCGAAGTACGGCAGCCACGGCACGTTCTGCCCGCCGTTGGGCCCGCCTAGCTGGTGCGTGCGGCCGTCGCCCAACTGGCGGCGATCGGCGTACGCGAGCTCGCGCTCGGCGATCACCGGGTCGAATCGCTCGGCGATGCTCACCGCGCCGCCGAGCTTGCCGAGCGCCGAATACACCATCAGCGCGCCGCCCTGCGTGATGGCGTTGCCTTCGTTGATGCTGTACTTGCCCGTGTAGTCCTTCACGTCGCCCACGCCGATGATGACGGGCGGGCGCCGCGTGGCCGCGATGTGGTCGGCGTAGCAGGCGAGCACCGCCTCCATCGGCGTGACGTTGTCGCGCACCGAGGGGCCGAGCACCACGGGTGCCTCGTTCGGCGCGAAGCGCTGCTGCGGCGCGGAGACGCAACCCGCCAGCGCCAGCGTGGCGACGGCGGCTGCGAGAACGAATGTGCGGCGAATGCGATGCTGCATGACGCGCTCCCGCTCAGTTGAGCACGCCGAAGGCGCACGCCGAGCTGCCGCCCACGCTCGCGGTCTGCGCGCCGGTGTTGCCCTGCGTCGAGTTCAGCGCCTGGTTGGCCGCGCCCTGCACCTGTGAGCTGGTACCGCCGACGATGCCCGATGCGACCGCGCCCGAGTTGGCCTGCGAGGTGCCCACCGTCGCGCCGCCGAGCGTGCCCACGGCCGTGCGGCTGTCGTTGCCCGATGCGTTGGAAGTGGAGCCTGCCGTGCTCGGCGAATTCGCGACCGTGCTGTTGTTGCCGTCGTTGCCCGTCGAAGTGGCCGAGACGTTGCAGTTGTACTGGCGGCCGATGTTGTTGGTCGTGTTGTAGACCGGTGCAGAGTAGTAGCCGCTCTTCTGCTTTCGGATCATGTCCTGGATCGCGGCCTGGTTGACCTTGTCGGTGCTGGTCTGGAACTGCCATGCGGCGTTCTCGCCGACGTTGTTGGCATGCGCAGCCAGAGGCACGCACAGCAGTGCCCAAAGAAATACGCGTTGCATGACGATCCCTCTTTCGCAAACGCACCCGAGGAATTCACGAGTGCCGTGTTTCGCGAGGGGATGCTAGGCACCGGCTGCAGTGGCCGGTATCCCTGGAACCGGTGGGCGGCATCCCGCGAACCGGTAGAAATGAAAGTGGCATGCCCACGACCTCGCGAGGGCCAAAGGGGCCGCGCGGCGCTTGCGGCCGCGCGTCGGAAGTTCAGGCTAGTCGCCGAACCAGAACAACAGCCAGACGCTGACCGAACCCAGCGTCGCCATCACCAGAATGAGCTGGAGACCGGCGGGAAGCGGCTTGCTCATCCAACGCTCGAAGTCTTCTTCCATCTCCGTCTCCTCGTTCTGGAATGAGGGGTCGGAGCGTGAAGCGTTTGCCGTCTTCTGTCAAAGCAGAAGAAATACCTCGTCGATTTCTTCGTCGACCTTTCTCATTCAGAACGGAAGCGACATCGTTGCCGGCTCCGCGAGCCTGCCGGCAGGCTTCGCATCGACCGCCGGCAGCGCGCCCTCGTGCTGCAGCAGTCGCTGCTTGCGAAAGACGCCACCGGCATAGCCCTTGAGGTCGCCGTTCTTGCCGATCACGCGATGGCACGGCACGACGATGCTGATCGGGTTCGATCCGTTGGCCGCGCCAACGTCGACGGCAGCGCGCGGATCGTCGAGGCCCAGATGCCGTGCAAGCTCGCCGTAGCTGGTAGTGCGGCCCGCCGGAATGCCGCGAAGCGCGGCCCAAACCTTCTGCTGCAGCGCGTCGCCCAGCGTGGCGACGGGCAGCGTCTCGATGGCCGCGAGGTCGCCGTCGAAGTAGCGACCGATGGCATTGGCCACCGTCTGCGGCGCAGAGCCTTCGCCCAGTTCCACTTCGTCGTCGTGCAGCTGCCGCAGAAGACGATGCAGGCGGGCGCGATGGTCCGCGAAGTCCAGCGCATGGATCGCGCCGGCGTGGTCGGTAACGAGAAGAAGCTCGCCCAGCGGCGAATCGAGACGGCTCAGTTGCAGCTTCAGCATGATCGTGTCCTCGAAAAGGAGAAGGCGGCGGGGGCCGCGAACAACTTCATGTTGCGCGTTCCCCGCCGCCTTCACTCGCCGTATCCGGACATCGATGTGCGATGCCCTTTCAGCGTTCGCTCAGGCGTGAGCCTTGATCGAATCGGCCAGCGTGTTCACCAGCGTGTCGATGTGCGACTTCTCCACGATGTACGGCGGCGCGATCACCAGCACGTCGCCCGCGGGCCGTACCAGCGCGCCCTTGTGGAAGCAGTCGAGGAAGATCTCGTAGGCGCGCTTGCCCGGCGTGCCCGCGATGGGTGCGAGCTCCACCGCGGCGGCGAGGCCGAGGCTGCGGATGCTGATCACGTTGGGCAGGCCCTTGAGCGTGCTGTGGAATGCGTCGCCCAGCACCTTTCCCATCTCACCTGCGCGCGCGAACAGGTTTTCCTGCCTGAAGAGATCGAGCGTGGCGATGGCCGCGGCGCAGGCCACCGGGTGGCCCGAGTAGGTGTAGCCATGGAAGAACTCGACCACGTGCTCGGGCGCGTCGGTCTTCATCATCGCGTCGTAGAGCTTGTCGCGGCAGATCACGCCGCCCAGCGGAATGACGCCGTTGGTCACGCACTTGGCGAAGTTCAGCATGTCGGGCACCACGCCGAAGTAGTCGGACGCGAAGTTGGTACCCATGCGGCCGAAGCCGGTGATGACCTCGTCGAAGATCAGCAGGATGCCGTGCTTGTCGCAGATCTCGCGCAGGCGCTTGAGGTAGCCCTTGGGCGGCAGGTACCAGCCCGCCGAACCGGCCACCGGCTCGACGATGATCGCGGCCACGTTGCTCGGGTCGTGCAGCGGCAGGATTCGCGTCTCGAGCTCGACCAGCGGGTCTTCGGCCCACACCGGCTCCTCGTTGTGGATGTAGGCGTGGTTCACCGGGTCGTGGATGAAGCGCATGTGGTCCACGCGCGGCAGGAAGGCCGAGCCGAACACCTTGCGGTTCCCCGGAATGCCGCCCACCGACATGCCGCCGAAGCCCACGCCGTGATAGCCCTTCTCGCGGCCGATGAACACGTTGCGGTGGCCCTCGCCGCGCGCGCGGTGGTAGGCCAGCGCCACCTTCATCGAGGTGTCGGCGGCTTCCGAGCCCGAGTTGCAGAAGAGCACCTTGTTGAGGTCGCCCGGGGCGAGCGAGGCGATCATCTCGGCCGCCTTGAAGGCCTTGTCGTTGCTCACCTGGAAGGCGGTGGCGTAGTCGAGCGTGTCGAGCTGCTGCTTGATCGCTTCGTTGATGGGCTTGCGGTTGTGGCCCGCGCCCACGCACCACAGCGAGGAGATGCCGTCGATCACCTTGCGGCCGTCGTGGGTGGTGAACTCCATGCCGTCGGCCGCCACGAACACGCGCGGGTCCTTGCGGAAATGACGGTTGGGGGTGAAGGGCAACCACTGGTTGTCCATGTTGAAGTCCTGATAGGCCATGTCTCGCTCCTGCGGTTGGGGTATCTGGGAGGGGAAAATCGCGATTCTGGCACCCCTGCCACAATTACGCCCCTGGATATGGATCACCCCCAGGCTTGCCCACTGCGTGCGGCCGCCAACCCCCTTGCCGGGGGCGATACCTGCGGCCCGGCAAAGCCGGTTCCGCGGTATCCCTGGAATCGGCGCGCGGCGGTAGAGCCGCATGCCGGTTGATCGAGCAACTGAACTGATATGACGACGAATACGCCCGCCTACATCCTGAACCTTTCCTGCCCCGACCGGACGGGCATCGTGCACGCCGTCTCGGGCTTCCTGCTCGAGCGCGGCGCCAACATCGAGGAGGCGGCCCAGTACAACGACCATGACACGGGCCTGTTCTTCATGCGCGTGCGCTTCGCCTGCGGCGCCCACAGCGAATCCGCGCTGCGCGAGGAACTGAAGACCTTCGCCACAGGCTTCGGCATGACCCTGCAGCTGCACGCCGCCGCCGAGCCGATGAAGACGGTGATCCTGGTCAGCAAGGAAGGCCACTGCCTGAACGACCTGCTGTTCCGCTGGAAGAGCGGCCTGCTCGCCATCGACGTGCGCGCCATCATCTCGAACCATCGCGACTTCTACCAGCTGGCCGCCAGCTACAACGTGCCCTTCCACCACATCCCGCTGACGGCCGCGACCAAGGCACAGGCCGAGACGAAGCAGCTGGAAATCATCGAGGCCGAGGGCGCCGAGCTCGTGGTGCTCGCGCGCTACATGCAGATCCTGAGCGACAACCTGTGCCGCAGCCTCTCGGGCCGCGCGATCAACATCCACCACTCGTTCCTGCCCAGCTTCAAGGGCGCCAAGCCCTACTACCAGGCCCACGACCGTGGCGTGAAGCTGATCGGTGCCACCGCCCACTACGTGACGGCCGACCTCGACGAAGGCCCGATCATCGAGCAGGACGTGGCCCGCGCGGACCACACCGACACGGTCGAAGACCTCACGGCCCGCGGCCGCGACACCGAGAGCCAGGTGCTGGCGCGCGCGGTGAAGTGGCACAGCGAGCACCGGGTGCTGCTGAACGGGCATCGCACGGTGGTGTTCCGCTGATCCCCGGATCCTCGTCGAGCAGCAGGCCCTGAAACGAACATGCCCCCTGAAAAGGGGGCATGCGTGCTTCAGGCGCTGCCGTCAGTTGCGATACGGATTGTTCGGCCGGCGGTCATAGCGGTTCGGTACGCCGTCGCCGTCACGGTCCCAGCGGCCCGAGTTGTAGACCCAGCGGCCGCCGTCCTGGCGCCACTCCGGCGGACGGTAGGCGTAGCCCGGGCGGGCTCGGACCCAGCCGCCGCCGATCCACACGTGGCGGCCGCCACGCCACTCGTAATGTCCCGGCGCCCACACGTAGCCGCGGCGCGGCGGGGGAACGCGCTCATAGCGCGGCGGAGGCGGCGGCGTCTGGATGGTGATCACAGGCTGCGCCTGCACGGCCGTCGGAACGGTCAGTGCGCCCACCGACAGAAGCGATGCAGCGCCGACGGAAAGAGCCAATGCGAGTTTTTTCATGAAGAACTCCTCATGAGTTGTTGGAGGAGCCTTCATGCTGCCCAGCCCTTGTGAACCTCCTGTAAGCCAGACACGAAGTCTTGTGTAAAGCTGTGACGCGCCTTTGGGGCCTTTTGGGCTCTTGCTAGCGCTCACTCACAGAGGTTCGCAGAGGTTTTCCGGCATTCACTCCTGCAGTTCGTGCAGGTCTATGGCCGTGGCCATCGCCGCATGGCCGGCCTTGTTGGGGTGCAGGTGGTCGCCCGAGTCGTAGAGCGGGTTCAGCGCCTGCGGGTCGGCCGGATCGCGCAGCGCGGCGTCGAAATCGATCACGCCGTCGATGTCCTGCCTGCTGCGGATCCAGCGGTTCACGGCCTCGCGCATGACTTCGTTCGCCTCGCTCCAGTAGGGCGTGTTCCTGAACGGCGGCACGGTGCCGATCAGCACCTTCACGCCCTTGGCGCGGGCCTGCTTCACGAGCTGCTTCAGCCCCTCGGTGATGCGCTCGGCCGTCGGCATGTCGCGCGGCTTCAGTTCGGCGCCGGGCACCTTGGCGAACATCGCGCGGCCGATGTCGTTGGTACCCAGCAGGATGATCGCGTGCGTCACGCCGCTCTGCTTCAGCGCGTCGAGCTCGAAGCGCGAGAGCCCGCTGGGCCCGATGCCGTCGGCCAGCAGACGGTTGCCGCCGATGCCGAGATTGAGCACCGCGACGTCCTGGCCGCCGGGTTGCGTATCGCGCAGGCGCGTGGCCAGCATGTCGGGATAGGCACCGCTGGTGGCCTCGGTGCTGCCGGCGGTGATCGAATCGCCGAATGCCACGACAGTGCGAATGGACCTGGTGGTGAGCACGTCGAGCCCTGTCACGATCTGGTTCAGCACCAGCGTCGACGGGTTCCTGAGCTTCGGCGTCATCACGGCATTGCCGGCCGTGACCCAGGTCGAGCCCGACTCCAGCATCGATGCCGTGGCGAACGGCGTGGTGCGGTCGAAGAAGGCGCTCACGACCACTGTCTGCCCCGCCTGCACCGGAAGGTCGACGCCATCGCTCCATGCATCCGCGCCCGGGGCGATGGTGAGGCTGCTGCGGCCGCCGAAACGCAGCACGTGCAGCGAGGTCGGCGAGAACGCCTCGCCACCGGTGCCGCGCGCCACGCTCGCGGCGGCGATGCGCAGCGGCGTCTTGCCGAAGCGATTGGAAAAGCGGATGCGGATGCGCTCGCCGTCGAGCGACAGCTCCACCTTCTGGCGAAGCGTCTGCCCGCGCAGGTCATTGCCCGCTGGCGACGAGAAGCCGGCGCCTCCCGGGCTCGCGGCCATCTCGGCGAACTCGACAGGCGCCACGGCCCAGCTCGCGACCCAGTGCGCCTCGGCGGGCTGCCGCGGACGCCCATCGGGCGTGACGGCCTGCACGCCGACGGCCAGCAGGGCGAGGAGGAAGGCGGCCACCCAGTGCGCGACGGCAACGTCGCGGAGGCGGGCTGCCCATCGGGAGACCAGATTCATGCGCGCAAAGCGGCCCAGTGTACGGAGCCACTGTTCCCCCGCGCGTGACGAGGTCTAAAGCCCGGTTACCAGGTGTCTACATACGCAACCGCAGGTGCCTGCGCCTTCGTGGCCGATGAAAGGCCACGCACCAGCCAGGTGCGTGTTTCGGCGGGGTCGATCACCGCGTCGATCTCCAGCGTCTGCGCCATGTGGATCGCCTCGCCGTTCTCGTACTGCTGCGCCACCAGCTTCTTGAAGAGCGCATCGCGCTCGGCGCCCTCGGACGCGGCGGCCAGTTCCTTGCGGAAACCCAGCCGCACGGCACCTTCGAGCCCCATCGCGCCGAATTCGCCGGTGGGCCAGGCCACTGTGAAAACAGGCGCATCGAAGCCGCCGGCCGTCATCGCCTGCGCACCCAGTCCGTAGCCCTTGCGCAGCACCACGGCGAAGAAGGGAACGCGCAGGTGCGAGGCCACCATGAACATGCGGCACACGTGGCGCACCTGCGCCTGCGCCTCGATGTCGGGCCCGACCATGAAGCCGGGCGTGTCGCACAACGAAACAATTGGAAGGCCGTGCGCGTTGCACAGCTGCATGAAGCGCGCGGACTTGTCGGCCGCCTCCACGTCGATCGCGCCGCCGAGATGATGCGGGTTGTTGGCCATCAGGCCCACGGGCCTGCCCTCGATGCGCGCGAGCGCGGTGACGATGCCCGCGCCGAAGCCCGCGCGCAGCTCGAGCAGCGAGCCGGTGTCGGCCACGCCGCGCATCGCGGCGCGCACGTCGTACACGCGAAGCCGGTTCTCAGGCACCACATGGCGCAGCGTGCGCGGGTCGGCGCACTGCCAGTCGGTGGTCGCGCCCTGGAAGTACGAGAGGTACTGCTTCGCGGCGGCCACCGCGGCGGCTTCGTCCTCCACCAGGATGTCGATCACGCCGTTGCGCGACTGCACGCCGCTCGGCCCGATCTGCTCGGGCGCGAAGGTGCCGAGCCCGCCGCCCTCGATCATCGCGGGGCCGCTCATGCCGATGTTGCTGCCCTTGGTGGCGATGATCACGTCGGCGCAGCCCAGCAGCGCCGCGTTGCCCGCGAAGCAGCGCCCGTGCACGATGCCCACGACGGGCACCTTGCCCGACAGCGCCGCGAACTGGCTGAAGGTGTGGTTGTTCAGGCCGGCCACGATGGGCATGTCGGTGTCGCCTGGTCGCCCGCCGCCGCCTTCCGCGAACAGCACCAGCGGCAGCCTGAGCTGGTGCGCCACCGCCAGCAGCCGATCGGTCTTGTGGTGATTGCGCATGCCCTGCGTGCCGGCCAGCACGGTGTAGTCGTAGGCCAGCACCGCGCAGCGCGAGGCCTCGGGCCCGAACTGCTTCGCGTTGATGCTGCCCAGCCCCGTGACCATGCCGTCGGCGGGCGTGTTGACGATCAGGTCTTCCAGCGAGCGGCGGCGCGTCTGCGCGGCGATGGCGAGCGCGCCGTACTCGATGAAGTTGCCGGGATCGGAGGCCGTGTCGCACAGGTCGGCGATGTTCTCGCGCGCGGTGCGCCCGCCCTGCGCGTGGCGCTTGTCGACCGCCGTCTTGCGGTTGGCATCGAGCGTGTAGGCGTGGCGGTCGATCACCTTCCGCAGGTCGGGGCGGATCGCATCCAGGTCGTGCTCCGCGCGGGCTTCCGCCTGCACCGCCTGCGCGTCGACGGCTTCGAGCTGCACCAGCGACTGCCCCTCGACGAGGTAGTCGCCGGGTGCGGCCAGCAGCGCGACCACGCGGCCGGCCACGGGCGCGTGCAGCAGGTGCTCCATCTTCATGGCCTCGAGCACGCCGAGCTGCGCGCCGACCGGCAGCACGTCGCCCACCTCGACCTCGAACTGCACGAGGCGCGCGGGCATCGGGGCCTTGACGGTGAGTTCGTCCGATCCGTCGTCATCGGCAACAGGCGACGATTCCGCCGGTGTCTGCACCGTCTTCCTCGCCTGCTTTTCGAAGGCGGTTGCGGCAGCGAGCAGATCGCCCAGGTGCGCCTCCACGAAGCGCGTGTGCACCGCCTGCGTCGCGAACTCGGGCCGCGCCGCGATGGCACGCAGCAGCGGCAGGTTGGTGGCGATGCCGTCGATGTGGCATTCGTCCAGCGCGCGCAGCGAGCGGCGCAGCGCGTCCTCGAAGCGCGGCGACGGCGAGTGCACGATGAGCTTGGCCAGCAGCGTGTCGTAGTGCGGCGATGGCGCGAGGCCCGCGTAGCCGTGCGTGTCCACGCGCACTCCGGGGCCGGCCGGCAAATCGAAGCGCGCGAGCGTGCCGCCCGAAGGACGGGCATTGCCCTGCGCGTCGAGCGTCTCCGCGTTGATGCGCCACTGCACCGCGAAGCCGCGCTGCGCCGCCGTGCGATCGGGCTCCACGCCGAGCTCGCCCAGCGACTGGCCGGCAGCGACGGCGATCTGCAGCTGCACCAGATCGAGCCCCGTCACGGCCTCCGTCACCGTGTGCTCGACCTGCAGGCGCGGGTTCGCCTCGATGAAGACGAAGGGCAGCGTCGCCGATGCCGCGTCGACGAGAAATTCGAAGGTGCCGAGGCCCCGATAGCCCACCTTCTTCGCCATGCGCAGCGCCGCCTGCGTGACCTGCGCGCGCAAGGCTTCGGGCAGTGAGGGGCTGGGCGCGATCTCCACCAGCTTCTGGAAGCGCCGCTGCAGCGTGCACTCGCGCTCGCCGAGGCTGGCGACAGCCTTGCCGTCGCCCAGCACCTGCACCTCGATGTGCCGCGCATTGCGCATCAGCCGCTCGACGTACACGCCCTCGATGCCGAAGGCGGCCTTGGCCTCCGACATGCAACGCGCATGCGCCTCGGGCAGATCCTCCGCGTTCAGCACCGCTCGCATGCCGCGCCCGCCGCCCCCGCCGATGGCCTTCACCATCACGCCGGCACCTTGCGCATGCTGCTCGGCGAAGAAGGCCTGCGCCTGCGCGAGCGTCACGGCGCCGGCGCTGCCGGGCATCACCGGCACGTCGCACTGCGCGGCCAGCTCGCGCGCGCGCGCCTTGTCGCCGAAGAGCTCGAGCTGCCCGGGCGTTGGGCCGATGAAGGTCAGGCCGGCATCCGCGCAGGCCTGCGCGAAATCGGCGCGCTCGCTGAGAAAGCCGTAGCCGGGATGCACCGCATCGCAGCCCCGGGCCTTCGCCACGGCGATCAGCGCCGCGATGTCGAGGTACGCAGAAGGCCCCGTCGCGTCGAGCGCAACGGCCGTGTCGGCCAGCTGCACGTGCAGCGCCGTCGCGTCGTCGCGCGCATGCACCGCCACGCTGGCGATGCCCAGGTCGCGCAGCGCGCGCACCAGGCGCACCGCGATCTCGCCGCGGTTGGCAATCAGAACTTTGGAGAACAGCAAACGGAACCTCTCAGCTTTTGTCTTTGAGCAATCGGCGCAGCACCTTGCCCGCGCCGGTGGTGGGCAACGCGTCGATGAAGCTCACCGCGCGCGGCGCCTTGTAGCTAGCCATGTTGTCGCGCGACCAGGCGATGAGCGCATCGGCTTCGAGCGCGGCGCCCGGCTTGCGCACGATGAAGGCCTTCACGACCTCGCCCTTCTCGGCATCGGGCTGCGCGATGACTGCCGCCTGCGCCACCGCCGGATGCTTGATGAGGATGGTTTCGACCTCCTCGGGGAACACGCTGTAGCCCGAGACCTTGATCATTTCCTTGAAGCGGCCGATGAAGGTGAGATACCCGTCGGCGTCGATCCTGCCCATGTCGCCCGTGTGCACCCAGCCGTTGCGCAGCGTGGCGGCCGTGGCCTCGGGCTTGTTCCAGTAGCCCTTGAACGAGCCGGGGCTGGTGAGCACGATCTCGCCGACCTCGCCGGTGGGCACGTCGGCCTGCGTATCGGTGTCGATGATGCGGATGGTCACGCCCGGCACCGCGATGCCCTGCGTGCCCCAGCGCGGCGCGTGGTGCGGCGTGTAGGTGTCGCAGGTGTGGGTCTCGCTCAGGCCGTAGGCCGCCTCGAACGAGGTGCAGTTGGGCGCGTGCGAGCGCCACTGCAGCGCCAGCGGCTCGGTGAAGGTGATGCCGAAGCTGGTCACCGGGTTCATCTTCAGGCTCGACAGGTCGAAGCCGGCGATGTCCGGCACCTGCATGCAGGCCACGTTCATCGGCGCGATGCTGTACCACCAGCTCACCCTGTAGGTGTCGATGGCCTGCAGCACGGCGCGCGGATCGAAGCGATGCATCAGCACCGAGGTCGCGCCGGTGAGCACGGGCACGTTGACGCCCATCAGCATGCCGGCGATGTGATACAGCGGCGCGATGGACAGCAACACGTCCCCGGGCCCCACGCCGTTGCAGTCGGCCGCCGCGCGCGTCTTGAAGAGTGCGTTGCCGTAGCTCAGCATCGCGCCCTTGGGCAGGCCGGTGGTGCCCGAGGTGTAGGTCATGAGCGCCACGTCGTCCATGGCGATGGCCACGGGCTGCGGCTTCGCATCGCCACGCATCACGGCGAGAAAGTCTTCGCAGCCCTCGGCCGCGGCGCGGCCGGCCTTGCGCTCCGCCGCCAGTTCGGCCGGCAGGTCGAGCGAGGGCGGGTCGGGCAGCAGGTCGGCGTAGTGCACCACGAAGACGTGTTCCAGCGCGCTCTCCGGCTGCACCTTGCGCACGACCGGCAGCAGCGGCGCGGCGGCGACGATCACGCGCGCCTTCAGGTCGTTGACCTGGTAGGCCAGCTCGTGCTCCTTGTTGAGCGGCCCGCTCGGGCAGACGATGGCGCCGATCTTCTGGATGCCGAAGTGCGCCACCAGGTACTGCGGGCAGTTGTTGAGGAAGAGCACCACCGGCTCGCCCTTCTTCACGCCCAGCGCCTGCAGGCGCGCGGCGAAGGCGTCGCTCGCGCGGTCGAGCTCGGCCCAGCTCATCGAGTGGCCGTACCAGATGCAGGCGGGGCTGCCGCCACGCCCGCGCGCGTGGGTGCGCAGGTACTCGTGCAGGGGCTGCTGCGGGCGTTCGGGCAATGTCTCCATGGCGTCACTTTCTCAGGGTTATCGATAGCCGCCTGCGGCGGGCGGGCGCTTGCCAATGCCGCATGGTGCACGAACAATCCTACCCATGGGTATAACTTCCGCGACACGGCACAAACCCTCTGCACAGCAAGAGCAGCAGCAGAGCGAGAGCAGCACGACGGCACAGCCGCACCTTCCGCAGGGCACCGGCCGCCAGCGCGCGGCCACGCAGGGCACCGACCTGCAGCGCGAGCGCATCCTGCAGGCGGCGGCGCAGCTCTTCGCGGCGCAGGGCTATGCCAACACGACCATGGCGCAGATCGTGCGCGAACTGGGCGTGACCAAGCCCTTCGTGTACTACTACTTCCGCGACAAGCAGGAGATCTTCGAGACGCTGTCGTGGCGCCCCGCGGTCGACTGCTTCACCGCGCTCGACTTCGCCGCCGCCGACCCGCGCCGCGCGAGCGAGAAGGTGCTCGAGGGCATCGAGCGGCTGATCCGAGCGACCATCTCGCACCACCCGGTGGCCTTCTTCCCCTATCGCGAGCCGCAGGTGTACCGCCCCGAGTACATCGCCGCGCAGAAGAAGCTCGCGCATCACTTCTACGACCTGCTGTGCCCGCTGCTCGAGGAAGCACGCGCCGACGGCGACCTCGACTTCACCGAGACCAAGATCACCGCGCTCGCGGCCTGCAGCCTGCCGGGCTTCCTCTACAGCTGGTACCGCCCGGGCGGGCGCCTCTCGCCCGACGAAGTCGTGGCCGAACTCACGAAGCTGGCAAGCCGCGTGATCGGGCTGCGCACGAAGAACTGAAGACAACACCTCCGGAGACAAATCACCATGAAGTTCAGGAAAGCGCCACTGGCGCGGATCGCCCTTGCCTGCCTGCTGGCCACCGCCGGCGCGTCGCACGCCCAGCAGGCTACCTACAAGATCGCCTACATCGATCCGCTGTCGGGCCCCTTCGCCAACGTCGGCGAGCTGATGCTGATGCACACGCAGTACGCCATCGAGGACATCAACGCGAAAGGCGGCGTGCTCGGCGGCACGAAGCTGCAGCTGCTGCAGTTCGACAGCAAGCTCTCGGCGCAGGAAAGCCAGAGCGCGCTGCAGGCAGCCATCGACCAGGGCGCGAAGGCCATCGTGACCGGCGGCTCGGGCTCCTCGGTGGTCACGGCGCTGGTGCAGTCGGTGGCGCGCTGGAACCAGCGCAACCCGGGCAAGGAGCTGATCGTTCTGAACCACTCCTCCATCGACCCCGAGATGACGGGCAAGGCCTGCAGCTTCTGGCACTTCCAGACCGAGGCCAACACCGCGATGAAGATGAAGGCGCTGGCCAACTACATCAAGAAGACGCCGGACGTGAAGAAGGTCTACCTGCTGAACCAGGACTACGCGCACGGCAAGCAATGGGCCAGCTACGGCCGCCAGCTGGTGGGCCTGGCGCGGCCCGACATCCAGTTCGTGGGCGAGACGCTGCACCCCATCGGCCGCGTGAAGGACTTCGCGCCCTACATCGCCAACGTGAAGCAAAGCGGCGCCGACTCGGTCATCACCGGCAACTGGGGCCAGGACATGACGCTGCTGCTGAAGGCGGCCGGCGACGCAGGCTACAACCTGCGCTACTTCAACCACAGCGCGGGCTCGGTGCCGGGCACGGTCACGGCTGTGTCGCAGGCCAAGCTGGGCCAGCTGACCTGGGTGGCCGAATGGCACCCGGGCGAGGCCGACACGCCGAAGGTCGACGCGCTTGCCAAGGCCTACAAGGCCAAGACGGGCAAGGACTTCCTCGCGCCGCGCATCGACATGACGCCGCGCCTGCTGGCCGCCGCCATCGACAAGGCCGGCTCCACCGACACGGTGAAGGTCGCGCGCGCACTCGAGGACCTGACTTTCGACTCCGTGGTGGGCCCGGTGCGCATGCGCGCAGAAGACCACCAGCTGCTGCTGCCGCAGGTGGTCAACACCATCGCGCCGGTGGACGGCAAGACGGTGAAGACGGGCTGGGAAGGCACGAACTATGGTTTTCGCACCGACGCGGTCTATACCGGGAACGAACTGGCACAGGGCACGGAGTGCAAGATGGTCCGGCCCTGAGCGATTCCTTCGCGACTGCTGAAGAGGGCGGGGTCTTGTAAGGGAAACCCCGTCCTGCCTGCCGCCTGTGCCGTCGGGATACTCCGGCTTGCGAAGCCCGGATATCAGAGGCGGGTCCATTCCAAAGGCACAACAAGACCATGGCAGGCAAAAACTCGCTCCATCCGATCCCTCACCCGGCGAAGAAACCCTTCGTCGGCAACCTGCTGTCGATCGGGTCCGACTCTCCCGTGCTCGACATGTGGAAGATCGCGCAGGACCTCGGCGGCATCTACTGGCTGGACATGCCGGGCATGCCGGTGATCGTGGTGTCATCGCCCGCGCTGGTCGACGAGCTCTGCGAGGAAGAGCGCTTCGACAAGAGCACGCGCGGCGCGCTGCGCCGGCTGCGCGCCGCGTCGCACGGCCTCTTCACCTCCGACACGCACGAGGAAACCTGGTCGAAGCCGCACAACATCCTGCTGGCCAACTTCAGCCAGCGCGCGATGCAGGCCTACCACCCGATGATGCTGGACATCGCCGGGCAACTGGTCACCAAGTGGGAGCGCCTGAACTTCGACGAAGAGGTGGACGTGGTGCGTGACATGACCGCGCTCACGCTCGACACCATCGGCCTGTGCGGCTTCGGCTACCGCTTCAACTCGTTCTACCGCGAGGGCTTCCATCCCTTCGTCGATGCGATGGTGCGCACGCTGGAGACTGTGCAGAACCGCCGCGGCCTGCCGCTCGAAGAGCTAATGCTGAAGAAGGAGCTCGCGCAGCAGCGCAAGGACATCCGGTACATGCACAAGATGGTGGAGGACATCATCGAGGAGCGGCGCGCGAGCGGAGCCGACATCGCCACCAAGCCCGACCTGCTGAGCTACATGATCGCGGGCGTGGACAAGAAGAGCGGCGAGAAGCTCACCGACAAGATGATCCGCGACGAGTGCATCGAATTCCTCATCGCGGGACACGAAACCACCAGCGGCCTGCTTTCCTTCGCCATCTACTTCCTGCTGAACAACCCGGACGCCATGGCCAAGGCGCAGGCCGAGGTCGACAACGTGTTCGGCCCCGACACCACGCAGAAGCCCACCTACGCGCAGGTCAACCGCCTGCAGTACGTGATGCAGGTGCTGAAGGAGTCGCTGCGCCTGTACCCCACCGCGCCCGCGATCTCGATGCGCGCCAAGGAAGAAACGAAGATCGGCGGCCAGTACACGATCAAGAAGAACAACATGGTCATCATGCACGCGCTGGCGCTGCATCGCGACAAGGGCATCTGGGGCGAGGACGCCGACCAGTTCAACCCCGACCACTTCAGCCGCGAGGCCGAGCGCGAGCGGCCGGTGAACGCCTTCAAGCCCTTCGGCAACGGGCAGCGCGCCTGCATCGGGCGGCAGTTCGCGCTGCAGGAAGCAGTGCTCACGCTGGGCATGATCCTGCAGCGCTTCAACCTGGTGGACCACACGGGCTACAAGCTGAAGATCAAGGAAGCGCTGACGATCAAGCCCGAGAACTTCAGGATCAAGGCGCTGCTGCGCGACCCGGCCACGCGCCCGCGCGGCAACATGACCGATGCGGCCGCCGCCCCGGTGCAGCCTGTGCAGGCTGCCGCGCGCAAGCCGCAGGCGGCGCGCCATGGCACCTCGCTGCTGGTGCTGCAGGGCTCGAACCTCGGCACGGCCGAAGACCTCGCACGCCAACTGGCAGAGGCCGGCGAGATGCGCGGCTTCTCCACGCAGCTGGCCTCGCTCGACGACTATGCCGAGCGGCTGCCGGCCAGCGGCGCGGTCGCCATCGTCTGCGCTTCGTACAACGGCGCGGCACCCGACAACGCAGCCGAGTTCCACCGCTGGCTCGACAAGGCCGACGACTCGCTCAATGGCGTGCGCTTCAGCGTCTTCGGCTGCGGCAACACCGACTGGGCCTCCACCTACCAGGCCGTGCCGCGCCGCATCGACGAGCGGCTGGAAGCGCTGGGCGCCGCGCGCGTTCACTCGCGCGGCGAGGGCGATGCGCGCGAGGACATGGACGGCGCCTTCCAGGACTGGAGCGACGCGCTCTGGCCCGAGCTGGCGAAGGCCTTCGACATCAAGACCGGCGCCGACACGCCCGCGCAGAGCGAGCCGCTCTACACGCTGGAAGAACTGCCGCCGCCGCAGAAGAACGCGATCGTCGACGCGCTGGGCGCGGTGGCGCTGCGCGTGATCGAGAACCGCGAGCTGCAAAGCGGCGGCAGCGACGGCGAAGCCGGCCGCTCGACCCGCCACGTCGAGCTGATGCTGCCCGAGGGCCTGGTCTACCGCGCCGGCGACCACCTGAGCGTGGTGCCGCGCAACGGCCCCGCGCAGGTCGAGCGCGCGATGAAGCGCTTCGGCTTCGACCGCACGGCCCATGTGCGGCTGCACGCGGCGGCGGGCCGCAAGGCAGCGCTGCCGGTGGAACAGGTGGTGGCGGTCGACCGCCTGCTGGGCGACTATGTCGAACTGCAGGACGTGGCGACGCGCAAGCAGATCGCGACGCTCGCGGCATATACCGAGTGCCCGTTCAGCAAGCCAAAGCTCGTGGCGCTGTCGGGCAGCGACGAGGCCTCGCAGGCGAAGTACAAGGCCGAGGTGCTGCACAAGCGCAAGTCGGTGCTCGACCTGCTGGACGAGTTCCCGGCCTGCCAGGTGCCCTTCGCCGTGTTCCTCGAGATGCTCTCGCCGCTCTCGCCGCGCTACTACTCGATTTCATCGTCGCCCACGATGACGCCGGGCCGCTGCAGCGTGACGGTGGGCGTGGTGAACGGACCGGCCAAGTCGGGCATCGGCACCTTCGAGGGCGTGTGCTCCAACTTCCTGGCGCGCGCGGAAGCCGGCGACACGGTGCACGGCGTGGTGCGCGAGACCACGGCCGAGGGCTTCAGGCTACCGGAGGACGCGAGCCGGCCGCTCATCATGGTCGGCCCCGGCACCGGGCTCGCGCCCTTCCGCGGCTTCCTGCAGGAGCGCGCGGCGCAGGTCGAGGCGGGCACCGCGCTCGGCGAGGCGCTGCTCTTCTTCGGCTGCCGCCATCCGGAGCAGGACTTCATCTACGCGGACGAACTCGAGGCATGGGCGCATCGCGGCCTGATGAAGCTGCACACCGCGTTCTCGCGCGCTGGCGAGCGCAAGGTCTACGTGCAGGACCTCATCCGCGAGCAGGCCGCCCACGTGTGGAAGCTGCTGGAAGCGGGCGCGGTGGTCTACGTGTGCGGCGACGGCTCGCGCATGGAGCCCGATGTGCGGCGCACGCTGAGCGACCTCGCGCGCGAGCACGGGCACGACAGCACCGCGTGGATGGACAGGATGATCGCCGACCAGCGCTACGTGCTGGACGTGTGGGCGGGGAACTGAGGAAGGCCCGAGGGCCTGGCGACGCTCAGGCTTCGAGCGCCGGCTCGCAGTAGTCCTTCAAGGTGCCGCGCACGCACCAGCCGTCGGGCGTCAGCGCCATCACTTTGCCGGAGAGGCCGTGCGGCCCCGCCCCGACCCTGACACCCGCGGCGGCACGGCACATACGGCCCAACACTTCGGCGGCCGAGACGGTCTCGCCGCGCTTCTCGAAGCTGGCCCCGCTGTCCATGAAGTAGACGACGTCGCGGCTCGGCACCACCGCGAGCAGCTCGCCCTCGAATCCCAGCGCAAGCAGCTCCCAAAGGTCCGGCAGCAGCAGCATGCAGGCCTCGAAGCCATCCCCCGCCACGAGGGCCCTGTACATGCCGAGATCCCGCGTGACGACATTGGACGCGACGAGCCGCAGCATGTTGTCGATCGCCAGTTCGTACAGCGACTGCGCGTCGAGCCCCGTTTCCGCCATGCCTTGCGGCGTCAGCGTGATGAACTGCGCGGGCGTGTCGACCGCGAAAGTCACCAGCAGGTCGGAGTCTGCGGCGAAGGGATAGGCCACCGGCGCATGCGCCTCCCGATCGCCGCCGCGCGCCTCGATCTGGTCGAGCACCGGCCGCATCGACTCCAGGAAGTCGACATGCTTGATGCAGGGGTAGACAGGCGGCAGGCTGTGCATGGTGCCGCCATTGTTTTGGGCGGGCCGGGCGCGCCGCAAGTGACAGAAGTCATGGCCTGAAGGTGGATTTGCCTGGCTGGAGATACGCCGTTCCGCCTATCCCCCGGGGGCCGCATGACTTTCTGCACTGGCCCGCCGCGACGCGGCCGTCAACAATGCGACCGGATGTCACGAGTACACCAGCCGACTGGCAAGAGAGGACTTCCATGAGATACCTGCCCCTGCTCGCGGCAATGCTCCTGCTGCCCGCGGCGGCCGTTGCGCAGCCTGCGGCTGCCACGCAGGCGGCCGAGGCTTCGCCCACCACGATGGACGAGGACATGACGGTGCTGGCGGAGCGCGCCGTGCGCGTGACCGCGGCGAACGGGGTCACGCTGGACTATTCGCCGGAAAGCATCGAGCTCGTCGAGCAGCGACTGGGAAAGCTCCACGATGCCTTCCGGAAGCTGCAGGACGAGCCTTCGGGCAAGCTCGCGTCGCCTTCGGACTACGAGATCCGGCTCATGTCCCTGACCTACGGCGCGTACATCGCCGAGGTTCTGAAGCGCAAGCATGGCGAAGGCACTTGGTCTTACGAGAGCAGGCTGTATGCGGGGCAGGAGGTCCCGACATTCCATGTCGGCGCCAACCGCATCGAAATGTGGCCGCAGATCAAGGTGGAAAAGCGGTTGAGGAGCGGACCGGAGGATAACGTCTGGCACTACTTCCAGCTGACCCTGCAGAAGCTCGGAGCGAAATAGCCACCGCAGTTCCTGGTTGCCGGCGTCAGATCTGGCGCGTCTGTCCGACACAACCCAGCCGGCTGCAGGTGCGCACCGTGTGCGGGTTGAACGTCGTCTTGGCTGTCACGATGTTGAGCGCCGCCTTGTGCACGCGGCAATAGACCGCGGAGCAATGTCCACAACGGTGCCAGCCCTTGGTCGGCCTCAGCAGGCCCAGCGGGACCGCGTTGCAGATGCAGCACGTCACGGTCACCTCGTCGAGGACATCCACATGCGCGCGCTTCAACTCACTTACTCCGATCACGGTATCGGGCTGCCCCTCATCCCACATCACGCTGCAGCCATGCCACACGTGCGTCTGGGGCACGGTCTGCACGATCGTGCGGCGCATGGCTCCGCGGTAGGAAAGATTGATGCCGATGCCCATGTGGTGCCAGCTGTACCACTGGGCCGTCTTCATGTGCAGCGTGTAGGTGCAGGCGGCAATCGGCAGCACGGACACGGTCATGCCGTTCTTGCGTGCGGCGATGCGCAGCATCGCCTCCTTGAAGGTGTCCTGGGCCGCCACGTTGCCGCCCGCCGCTGCGACCCAGTTGTTGCGCAGCAGCGTGAAGTCGGCGCCGGAGCCCGGATAGTTCGCATCGACGTTGTTGATTCCCGCGACGACGGGCGGCTCGACAAGGATGTTCATCGCAATGATGTCCTCCCACACCGACACCGCACTGCCCGGGTCCCGGATGCGGCCGGTGCCCCCCGTCAGCGCCCAGTTCCAGCACGCGTTGTCGTAGACGTTGCCGGCGCCGGTTCCCGGCACGGGAAAGCCGGAGCGCTGCCTGGGCGTGCCGAGCGGGGCCGCAACGGGGCGAGCGTCCATGAGGTTGATGTAGCTGGCAAGCCGCAGGCGTTGATCCTGGCTGAGATTGGCCATGTCGTCTCTCGGTTGGGGGCCGGGCGCACTGCCTGGCCGTCGGGGCCGATCATGCAAAGCGATGGCTGTTCAAGCCCATCCCATGAAGCGGGTAGGTCGCGCGGCCAGGTGCGAGTCCTCGAAAGCAGAAAGCCGGCAACCGCCGGCTTTCTGGTTCTTGGTTAGAGCCTCTGCGGCTCAGGCGTCCCGATCCGGATCCGGATACACCAGCGGCCCCAGCACCCCGCGGTTGAACGGCTTCCACTCGCCCTCCGGCTGCGCCAGCCGGTCCGCCACCGCATAGAGCACCGCCGGGTGCGCGCCCAGCCCCAGGTGGCTGGCGATGACTTCGATGTTCTCCGACTGCGGGCCGGTCTTCTCGATGCTGCAGCGCCATGCGACGACACCGTCGGTGCGGCTGAAGATCGAGGTGGTCGGCACGGGCGGCGTGGGCTGCACGAACTTCATGCGGCGCGGGTCGTGCGAGCTCTGGCCGCTCACGCCCTCGTAGACGCGCCATGCGTTGGTGGCGCGCGGGCTGCCCGAGAAGGGGCTGCCCAGCGTGATGACGTTGCGGATCATGTGCGAGTAGGACGAAGCCAGCATCCGCGCGTAGACGCCGCCCAGGCTCCAGCCGATGACGCTGACCTTCTGGCCGCTGTTGTCGTGCAGCGTCTTCAGCAGCTCGACCATGCCCTGCTCCACGCCCTCGCGCGGGCCGAAGTTGCGGCCCTGGCCCCAGCCGTGGGCGTCGTAGCCGCGGCTGCAGAGGTATCGGCGCAGCAGCAGCGTGGAGCCGTCGCCCGCCACCAGGCCCGGCAGCACCAGCACCGGGTGCCCGTCGCCGCGCGGCGTGAGCTGCAGCAGCGGCCACATGGCGAGGCCGGCGCCGGTTTCCCAGAGCGCGCGGGCTTCGGCCAGCAGCAGCAGGCGCGAGGGCGGCGTGACGTGTTCCTTGGCGTAGGTGGCGGTGGTCATGATGGATGGCTCCTTTGTGGTTTTTATCTGCTTCAGGACGAACATGGGGCCCGCGGACTCAATGCCCCGTGGGACGACAGCGGCATTTATCCGAGGTATTTGGCCCTCAGGTAATCAAGGTAAGCCCTCGATTCGCCGGAAACATACGGCGAGACGAGCGTGAGCGTGTAGAAGGCCGCAAGGCCCGGGTCGGCCTGGGCCAGGGCATCGCGCCCCGGCACCAGCCGCTCGAACGAGAGCCAGCAGGTGGTGGTGAAGACCATCTGCAGCGCCAGGATGCGGGCCTGCTCAGCGCTGGTCTCGATGACGCCCGAGGCCACGAGGCCCTCGCACAGCGTCTGCGCGGCCAGCAGGTTCTGCGCGGTGAGGGCCTGGGCGCGCTGGCCCAGCGAGGGGTACTCGCTGGCCAGGAAGGCCATGTCGCGATAGATGAAGCGGTACTCGTCGATGGCCTCGAAGCGCAGGTGCAGCGCGAGCCAGAGGTCGTCGATGGCCGCGATGGATGCCGACGAGCCGTTCAGGGCCTCCAGCCGCTGCTCGAAGCGCCTGAACAGCCACTCGACGATGAGCTGCTTGGCCTTGAAGTGGTAGTGCAGGTTGCCCGGGCTGATGCCCAGTTCGGCGGCGATCTTGTGGGTCGACACGGCCGCGAGGCCTTGCGCGTTGAACAGCGCGAGGCTGGCCTGCAGGATGCGGTCGCGCGTGGTGTTGGAGCTGGCCACAACCGGGTTGGCTTGTCGCTGCGTTGTCGCTCAGCGCTGGGCGCGACGGCCGCGGGAGGCGGCGGTGCCGGTGGTGCCTTCGAGTTGCGCCACGCGCTCGCGCAGCCGGGCGATCTCGTCGCGCAGGGCCTGCACTTCGTCGGCGCCGGGAATGCCCAGGCGCTGCAGTGCGGTGGCGACGCGCTGGTCGAACACGTCCTCGAACTTGCGGATGCCGAAGCTGTCGAGGCCGAGGCTGGGAACCTTGCCGTGCCCGATGCCGAGCAGGCCTTCGATCACGTTGGCCTGGCGCTTGGCGACGTCGTTGCGCACGTTGTCCAGCGCCTTGAGGCCGGCGCGCAGCAGGACTTCGGCCTTGCCGGGCTCGGCGGGCTTCCTGCTCGCCGCGGGCGCCGCCTTGCGGGGCGCCGTCTTCCTGGCGGCTGCCGGAGCCTTCTTCGCAGGCGCTGCCCTCTTCTTCAACTTTGCAGTTTCGTCAGGACGGGTCGCCATGCAATGCTCCAGATGCCGGAAAAAGGGAAAAGGGCGCCAGAAGGCGCCCCGGGGGTCAGGCCGCCTTGCGGGCAGCGGCGCGGCGAACCGGCTTCTTGGCGGCGGTGGCCTTGGCCTTCACCGTGCGAACCGGCTTGGCAGCTTCTTCAGCGCCGACCACGCGGGCTTCGATCTGCTTGGTGCCGGCGACGACGCGGTCGGCGATCTGCACCGAGACGGTGGCCAGCGGCTGGTTCAGCGCGCCGAGAGCGTTGATCACCGAGGTGGCGACCGGCGATTCGACGCGGGCCACGCGACCGGCGACGGCTTCGATGCCGCTGGTGGTGCCGGCGGCGACGCGGTCCATGACCGAGACGATGCGGCCGGTGTCGATATCCACGCGGTTGGCCAGGAAGCCGTTGATCTTCTCCTGCGCGCCGATCAGGTTGGCCTTGACCTGCTCGCTCACCAGCGGAATCTGGCGGCTGCCGAGGAAGTCGCTGTAGCGCGAAGCGGCGCCGCCCAGCAGGCGATGCACGCCGGCGCGGTAGGCGCCGACCAGGGTCTTGCCCGCGTCGTTGTACTGGCCGACGACGTGAACGGCTGCGGAAGCGATGGAGGTTTGCGTGGACATGATGAAGATTTCCTTGAAGTTGATGGGCTTCGCGAAGGAAACGAGAGATGAATCAGTCGCGATGGGCCTATCTTCTTCCGCGGGGCCTAGGCCTGGAAAACTAGAACGGTCGGAAAACTAGTCCAACTGCCCCAATTTTCTTCGGCCGGCCCGGCCTGCCGATCATGCCGCGGCGGCCCTGGGAGCGCTGGAACGCTTCGCCGGGGCGGCCTTGCGGGCCGGCGGCTTGGGCGGCGCGGCCTTCCTGGCGGGTGTCTTGGCAGCAGCCTTGACGGGCGCCTTGACTGGCGCCTTCTTCGCCGCGACCTTCACCGCCGCCTTCTTGCGCGCGGCCGGCTTCTTCCTGGCGGCGGCAGCGGCGGGCGCGCTCTCGGCTTCGTCGGAGGGCTCCTGCACGGCCGACTTCGGCGGCATGGGCGCTGGCGCCGCGCCGGCGGCGGCCGGGTGCTTCTGCGTGAGCTCCATCAGCAGCTTGTGCTCGGCCAGCATGTAGTCGCCGATCTCGGTGATGTCGGGCACGGCGCGGCGGCAGGCGATCAGGCCGTAGTCCATGCGGCCGTTGTAGCTCTGCACCGTCACGTTGAGCGCCGTGCCGTGGCTGGCGATCGACACCGGGTAGTAGCAGGTGACCAGCGCGCCAGCGAAGTACATCGGGAAGGGCGCGCCCGCCACGTTGGAGACCGCCACGTTGGCCGCCGGCGGCAGCAGGTTGACGATGCCCGAACGCCCCACCATCGAGGCGATGCCCGACACCAGCCAGGGCGCGGCGAAGGTCGGGAAGTCGTCCAGGACCACCGCCTTGAAGCGGTTCATGGTCGACTTCGAGCTGTTCGAGGAGGCATTGATCGCCTTCAGCCGCTGCACCGGGTCGGTGATGTCGCTGGCCAGGCTCACGAGGATCATGCTGGCCTGGTTGTTCGCCGTGTCGTCGCCCGCCTCGCGCAGGCTCACCGGCACGCCCGCCACCAGCGGCTTGGCCGGCAGCTCGTTGTTGTCGGCAAGGTAGTGGCGCAATGCGCCGGAGACGGTGGCCAGCACCACGTCGTTGAGCGACACGCCGAAGTGCTTGGCGATGTACTTGGTCTCGGCCAGCGAGATGGTGCGGCCCGCGAAGGTGCGCTGGTTGGTGATCGACACGTTCAGCGAGGTGCGCGGCGCGAAGAGGTTGAACTTCTTCGGCGCGGCGGCGGTGTCCTTCTCGGCCGCCTTCTCGTCGGGCTTGGCGAGGCCGCTGATAGCGCGCGCGATGGCGGGCGCCATCTTGAAGAGCTTCACGTACTGCTGCGCGGTGTTGCGCAGCGCCGCTGTGGCGAGCTCGGCCATGCCCAGCTGGTAGTTGTTGCCGCGCGGTCGGCCGCGCGGCGGCTTCACCACGCGGCCGGTGGGCTCGAGGTCGAAGATGGCCTTGCCCACTTCCACGCCGGCCTGCCCGTCGATGCCCGCATGGTGCACCTTGGTGTAGAGCGCCACCTGCCCGCTCTTGAGGCCGTCGATGATGTAGAACTCCCACATCGGGCGGCTGCGGTCGATCAGCGACGAATGCAGCCGCGCCACGTACTGTTGCAACTGCCGGTTGGTTCCGGGCTTGGGCAGCGTGATGTGGCGCACGTGGTAGTCGAGGTCGATGTCGTTGTCCTCGACCCACACCGGGTTGGTCATGTCGAAGGGCATCAGCGCGAGCTTGCGCGTGAACACGTCGGCCAGGTGGATGCGGCTGGCCATGAAGTTCTTGGCGTCCTCGTAGAACTCGCCCTTGTAGCCCTTGGGCAGGTCCAGCACGTTCAGCGAGCCCACGTGCATGGGCATTTCCGGCGTTTCCAGGTGCAGGAAGGTGGCATCAAGACCGCTCAGGTGTTTCATGTGTTGTCTCTCCTTGGTGGGGCATGCGCCGTTCGGCAGGATACCGTGCGCATCGCGTTCCCGGGCCTCTGGTTCTTCAGTGTTTCCACCGGGGGAAGGCACTCGCGCGACAGGGGTTTGCCCGCAGTAGCAGGAAAGTGCCAGTCGCCCGGCCGGGGCGACAACCGTGCCGTTCACGGTCTTTCACACGGGCTCCGTACACTGCGGCCATGACATCCAGCCTCCCCCCGCAGCCCTCCCAGGACGACAACCTCTGGCTCGAAGACATCGACGGCGAAAGGCAGCTCGACTGGGCACGCGCCCAGAATGCCATCACCGTGCAGGCCTACGCGCAGTCGCCTGCGTTCGAGGCGCTCCAGCAGGGCATCCTCGAGGTGCTCGACTCCGACGATCGCATCCCGATGGTGCGCAAGATCGGCCCGCGCTTCTTCTACAACTTCTGGCGCGACAAGGACCATCCGAAGGGCCTTTGGCGCCGCACCACGCTCGACGAGTACCGCAAGCCGCGCCCCGAATGGGAGAGCGTTCTCGACCTCGACGCGCTGGCCGCGGCCGACGGCGAGAACTGGGTCTGGCACGGCGCCGACTGCCTGGAGCCCGAATACCGGCGCTGCCTGATCTCGCTGTCGCGCGGCGGCGCCGACGCCGACGTGGTGCGCGAGTTCGACCTCGAGACGAAGCAGTTCGTGCCGGGCGGCTTCTCGCTGCCCGAGGCCAAGAATCACGTGGGCTGGAAGGACATCGACAACCTCTACGTGGCAACCGACTTCGGCCCCGGCTCCATGACCAGCTCCAGCTACCCGCGCATCGTGAAGCAGTGGCGGCGCGGTACGCCGCTCGAGAGCGCGGTGACCGTGTACGAAGGCCTGCACGAGGACATGTCCGTCAGCGCCTACCGGGACAACACGCCCGGCTTCGAGCGCGACTTCGTCTCGCGGCAGATCGACTTCTACGAGAGCGAGACCTGGCTGCGCAAGGCCGACGGCACGTTCGCCAAGATCGACGTGCCCGACGACTCGCTGGCCGAGATCACGCGCGAGTGGATGCTGATCGAGCCGCGCACCGACTGGACCGTGGCCGGTGCCACCTACAGGTCGGGCTCGCTGCTGGCCGTGAAGTTCGACGACTACATGGCCGGCCGCCGCGAACTCACGGTGCTGTTCGAGCCCGACGACACCACCGCGCTCGACAGCCATTCGTGGACGCGCAACCACCTGATCGTCAACGTGATGCACGACGTGGTGAACCGCCTCGAGGTGCTCACGCCTCCCGCCGGTGGAACGGGGCCGTGGAAGCGCGAGAGCCTGGGCGGTGCGCCCGAGCTCTCGACCATCGCGGCGGGCGGCATCGACGAGGACGAGAACGACGACTACTTCCTCACCGTGAGCGGCTTCCTGCAGCCGACCACGCTCTACATCGGCACCATCGGCACCGCTGAAAAGAGCGAGCCCCAGGTGCTGAAGGACAGCCCCGCCTTCTTCGATGCCTCGCGCCATCGCGTGAGCCAGCATTTCGCGACTTCGAAGGACGGCACGCGCGTGCCCTACTTCGAGATCGCCCCGAAGGACCTGAAGGCCGACGCAAGCAACCCCACGCTGCAGTACGCCTACGGCGGCTTCGAGATCCCCCTGCAGCCCAGCTACAGCGGCAGCATCGGCCGCGCATGGCTGGACCAGGGCGGCGTGTACGTCGTCGCCAACATCCGCGGCGGCGGCGAATACGGCCCGCGCTGGCACCAGGCCGCGCTGCAGGAGAACCGGCTGCGCACCTGCGAGGACTTCGCGGCCGTCTCCGAAGACCTGATCGCGCGCGGAGTCACCTCGCCCGCGCACCTGGGCGCCATGGGCGGCAGCAACGGCGGCCTGCTGATGGGCAACATGCTCACGCTCTATCCGCAGCTCTACGGCGCCATCGTGAGCGAGGTGGCGCTGCTCGACATGCGGCGCTACACGCACCTGTCGGCCGGCGCCTCGTGGATCGCGGAATACGGCGACCCCGACCAGCCCGAGGAGTGGGAGTTCATCCGCGCCTTCTCGCCCTACGAGAACGCGAAGCCGGGCCGGGCCTATCCGCCCGCGCTCTTCACCACCTCCACGCGCGACGACCGCGTGGGCCCGGTGCATGCGCGCAAGATGCACGCGAAGATGACGGCGCTGGGCCACGACAGCAGCTTCTACGAGAACCTGGAAGGCGGCCACAGCGCGGCCACGGACAACAAGGAATCCGCCTTCATGGACGCGCTGGGCTATGCCTACCTGTGGCAACACCTGAGGAGTTGAAGATGAGCAACGCGAACGTCACCCTCGAACTGATCGGCGCGCCCACCGACGTCGGCGCCAGCGTTCGCGGCGCCGGCATGGGGCCCGACGCGCTGCGCGTGGCGGGCCTGCCCGAGGCGCTCGCGCGGCAGGGCTACACGGTCATCGACCGCGGCAACCTCGCGGGCCCGGCCACGCCCTGGGCCCCGCCGGCCAACGGGCTGCGCCACCTCGACGAGGTGATCGCCTGGAACCGCTCGGTGTACGCGGCCGTCGACACCGCGCTGGGCACTGGCCACGTGCCCCTGATGATGGGCGGCGACCACTGCCTGGCCATCGGATCGATCAGCGCGGTGGCATGGCATGCGCGCAAGCGCGGCAAGAAGCTGCGCGTGCTGTGGCTCGACGCGCACTCCGACGTCAACACCGAGACCACCAGCCCCAGCGGCAACCTGCACGGCATGCCGGTGTCGTGCCTGCTGGGCCACGGGCCGGCGGTGCTCACGGGCTGGAGCGGCGAGCGTGCGGCGCTGCAGCACGACGCCATCCGCTTCATCGGCATCCGCAGCGTGGACGGCGACGAGAAGGAAGCCATCCGCACGCTGGGCCTGAACGTGTTCGACATGCGTCACATCGACGAGCACGGCATGCGCACCACCATGACCGAGGCGCTGCAGGACGTGGACGAGGACACGCACCTGCACGTGAGCTTCGACCTCGACTGCCTCGACCCGGCCGACGCACCCGGCGTGGGCACCGGCGTGCGCGGCGGGCCGACCTACCGCGAGATGCAGCTGTGCATGGAGATGGTTGCCGACACCGGGCGGCTCGGCTCGCTGGACGTGGTGGAACTCAACCCGGCGCTCGACGTGCGCAACCAGACGGCCGAAGTGGCCGTCGAACTCATCGAGAGCCTGTTCGGCAAGTCGACTCTGGTGCGATAGCAGGAACTCCCCCAGGCTTCGCGCACTTCGTGTCGCCTCTCCTCCCCCTCGCTGGGAGCGACACCTGCGGCCCGGCAAGGCCGGTTCCGCGGTGTCTCGCGAACGGGCCACGCCAAGCATCGAAATGAATCAGGGGCGCTCGACCTGCGCCGCCTTGGCGCGCGTCGTGTAGCCCTGGTAGGCCGGAAGCGCGACGGCCGCGAGGATGCCGAGCACCGTGATCACGGGCAGCAGCCATGCGCCGATCAGCACGCCGATGCCGTTGGGCGGCGGCGGCGCGCCGAAGCGGTTGCGGCCCTTGGTGCCCGACTTGAAGACCCAGATCAGCGCGACGAAGGGGATCAGCGCCAGGAACAGCATCCAGCCCGACCAGTCCATGTCGTGCGAACGCTGGATGCCGGTCAGCACGTAGAAGACCAGATAGGGAATCGCGAGCAGGAAGGTCAGCCCCCCGATCACGCCCTCGGAGCGCGCGAGGCCGCTGAAGCCCAGGATCCCACCCATCACGCCGGCCGCGACGATGAAGATGAGGTAAGAAAAAAGCGTGTAAGCCAGGAAGCGGGCCCGCCCGATGCGGCCCTTGGCGGACCACAGCTTCACCGGCTGCACGGCATCGGTGCCGCCGTCGTAGACGTCGGCCACCGCGGAGCGGGGCGCCGCGTACGGATTGGGATTGGTGAAATCGGTCGTCATTTGCTTCTCTCTCCTCTGCTTTGTAAAGAGCCCATTGTGGGCAAAGACCTTTACAAAAGGCCAGCCCTTTTGACAGCGTGGTAGCGATTCACCAGCGCCACGGCCAGGTCGGCAGGCTCCACGTCGACCGACAGCGGGTCGTTGCCGACCACGCGCGCGAAGGCGTCGCGGCGCGACTGCTCGAAGAGGTGCGCCGCGGCCACGTCGACCGCGTCCCGCGCATGCACCAGCGGCTGCGCGGCGATGTGCCCCAGCACGCGCTCGCGCAGGCTCGCCACCAGCACCAGGTGCTTGCGACGCAGCAGCTTGATGGCGGGGCGCAGCTCGGCGGCATCCTCGTCGCGGAAGTTGGTCAGCACGATGACGAGCGCGCGCCTTTTCTGCACGCGCAGCAGTTCCTGCGCGGCCAGCAGGTAGTCGGAATGGGTGGCGCCGGGCTGGATGTCGTGCAGCCGGTTCATCAGCGCATTGAGCGTGGCCGTTCCCTTGCGCGGGGCGAAGTCGCGCCGCTCCTCGGGCGGACAGCCGAAGGTCATGGCGCCGACCTCGTCGCCCTCCTTCAGCGCAACGTAGCTCAGCAGCATCAGCGCGTTGAGCGCTTCGTCGAAGTGGCTGCTGGCCTTCAGCGCCAGCGCTCCCTCGTCGGCGCGCATGCGGCGGCCGCAGTCGAGCAGGAACAGCACGCACTGGTCGCGGTCGTCCTGGAACTCGCGCACGATGGGCCGGCGCTGGCGCTGCGTGGCCTTCCAGTCGATGTGGCGCAGCGAGTCGCCGGTCTTGTAGTCGGCGAGCTGCCGGAAGTCGGTGCCCAGCCCGCGCTGCGCATAGGTCTTGATGCCGATCTGCGCGAGCCGCCGGTCGCCCGAGAGCCACGCGTAGCGCGCCAGCGCGGCGAAGTTGGGATACACGCGCAGCCGGCGCGGCTCGCCCAGCGTCTGGCGCAGCTCGAAGCAGCCGAGCCGGGTGCGCCAGCGCAGCTGCGTGGCGCCGAACTGCGCGACGCCGCGCTGGGTGGCGGTGGCCGTGTAGCGCAGCGCGACGCGCGAGAGCGCCGGCACGGCGTGCGCCTGCGGCAGCCCCTCGAAGGCGAAGTGGGTGTCGAGCTCGTCGAACACCGACACCTGCCAAGCCTGGGAGCCTTCGTTGACCAGCGTGAGCGTGAGCACGGTGGGCACGCCGAGCGAGAAGGCGCCCGGCAGGTTGCGCTCGATGCGCAGCGGCGCCGCACGCCACGCGCGCAGGCTGCTCCACAGGTCGAAGCCGGCGAGCACGAAACCCAGCGCTAGCAGCACGCCCGCCACGGCGGCGACGTACGCCAGCGGCACGCCCAGCAGCAACGCCACGGAGGCGGCCGCGCTCAGGCCGGCCAGCGCCAGCACGGCCGCACGCGCGGGGATCGGAACAGCAGCGCGCATCCGCGGACCTAGAGCCGTGGCGCCTCGACGCTGTCGCGCGCGGCGCGCAGCAGGGTGTCCACGCCCATGCCTTCGAGCTGCGCGTCGGGCGAGATCATCACGCGGTGCCGCAGCGCGGGCAGCGCCTGGCGCGCCACGTCGTCGGGCGTGATGAAGTCGCGCCCGGCCATCAGCGCGGCGGCGCGGGCGGCGCGCACCAGGGCCATGGTGCCGCGCGGCCCGGCGCCCGACGACAGGCCCGGCCAGTCGCGCGTGGCGCGCGCGATGCGCACCGCGTAGTCGATCACGCGCTCGTCGGCCTGCACCAGGCAGGCCAGCCGCTGCAGCTCGAGCACCTGCGCCTCGTCGAGGCAGGGGCGCACGGCCTCCAGCGGAAACTGGTTGCCGGCACGCTGCCGCGTGGTCAGCTGCACGATGGCGTTCTCTTCGGTGTGGCTCGGAAAACCGATGTCGATCTTCAGCAGGAAGCGGTCGAGCTGCGCCTCGGGCAGCGGATAGGTGCCCTCGGTGTCGATCGGGTTCTGCGTGGCCATCACCATGAAGGGACGCGGCAGCGGCATGGCCGTGCCTTCGAGCGTGACCTGGTACTCCTGCATGACTTCGAGCAGCGCGCTCTGCGTCTTGGCCGGCGCGCGGTTGATCTCGTCGGCCAGCAGCAGGTTGGTGAACACCGGCCCCTGGTGCACGCGCAGGGTGCCGAGGCTGCCGTCGCCGCGCGAGGCGATGTCGAGCACCGCGTGGCCGGTGATGTCCGAGGGCATCAGGTCGGGCGTGAACTGCACGCGGGCGTAGCGCAGCGTCATGGCCTGTGCCAGCGCCCGCGCGAGCAGTGTCTTGCCGAGCCCCGGCACGCCTTCGATCAGCACGTGGCCCGAGGCGACCAGCGCCACCAGCGTCTGGTCGACCGCCTCGAGCTGGCCGACCACGGCCTGGCCGACCTCGGCGCGCAGCGTCTGCAGCCACTGGGCCGCGCGCGTCAGTTCTTCGGGTTGGATGGCTTGCATGTGCGTCTCTCGGTTCAGGATGTGGATCGGGCGGAAGAAGAAGAAGAAGATGAGTCGGAGGACCTGGGCACGAACGGCCCGTTGGCATCGAGCCGCCTGCGCGCGGTTTCGAGCACTTCCAGGTCGACCGCCATGCCGCCGGCATGCCGGGGGCGCGCGCCGTCCATCGCGCGCGCGAGCATGGCCGCGTCCAGGCCCGTGGCCTGGGCGATGGCGGCGGTGCGCGCCGCGGCATCGCGACGGGCATGGCCGCGCAGCTGGCGGCGGGCGGATTCGTCGAGCGCGCGCAGCTGCGCCGCGTGCAGCGCCTGCGCGCCGTGCATGTGCAGGAAGCCAGCGGTGCCGCGCACCTGCTCGGCCATGGAGCGCCGGTGCGTGCCGGCCGAAGGCGCCAGCGGCCCGAAGCGCACGGCCGCGCGCCAGAGCGCGAATGCCAGCGCCAGCATGCCGACGACCAGCGCCACCCAGCCCCTGTGCCAGAGCCAGAGCATGAAGGGCTCGCGCGCTTCCTCGACGACGAACCAGACCTCCGCCCCGCTGCGCGCCTGCACGGCCGCGGCAGCGAACAGCGCGTTGTCGGCGCGCACCATGTTCTCGTTGTGCCACAGACCCCAGGGCATCACGGTGACGGTGCCCCGGCCGACCCGCACGCGGATCGCCTCCGTGGCGCCGCGCGTGCCGAGCACCGCCCACAGCGGTGGCGGCTGCTTGTCGGCGGCACGGTAGCGCGACGACGACCACCAGGTGCAGATGCGGAAGCTGCGTCCGCCGGCGTAGCTCGCGGGCACGGTGTCGGGCTCGGTGACGGCGTAGCAGTCCGCGTCCTTGGGAGGCGGATCGAAACGGCGCGAGGCGGGTGCTTTCTCTTTCTTCTTCGGCTCGGGAGCGACTTTCTTCTCGTCCGACCCGGGCTGCTTCTCGCGGACCAGCGGAAGCCAGTCTTCCAGCTGCTCGCCGCTCACGAGGTAGGCGGGTATCACCAGGTGCCCGCCCTGCTCCACCCATTCGCGCAGGCGCTTTCCACGCTCGGGGAACATGTCCCAGTAGCTGGAGGCGAGCACCAGCCGCGCCTGCGCGGGCGGCATGGCGTCGAGGCTCTCGCGCCTGACCACCTTCATGCCGAGTTCGCGCAGCATGGCCTGCGCGCCGTAGAACCGGTTCGTCCTGGCCTCGCCGCTCGCGGGCGTGGACACCTCGGTGTCCGCCCATTCGGTGGCGGAGACCAGCCAGAAGCCGACCAGCGCCACCACCAGCACCGCGAGGATGCGGACCGCCCAGGCGCTGTTGTTGTTGCCGCTGCTGTTGGTGCTGCTCATGCGGTCGCGCCCTTCAGGCCACTGGCCGGCGCGGCAGCGGCGGCCGCGTCGGGCAGGTGCAGGTCGAACTCGCCGCAGATCGCCAGCACCTGCGCCGTGCCGGGCAGCCGCCCGCCGTACGCAGCCAGCTGCCAGGCATCCACCAGCCGCGCGAAGAAGGCCTGCGCCTCGGGCGCGAGCCGCGTCGAGGCGAGCGCCACGCACTCGCCCTCCGTGCTCGCGGCGCGCACCGGCACCCCGTGCGCATGCACCAGGCGCGACAGCGCACCGCGATACAGCAGCGACAGCGCCGCCCGCTGCTGCCCGCGCTGCCAGAGCCCGGCCGCGGCATTGCCGATGTCGTCCGGCAGGCTCTCGGGCCGGATGTCGAGGCTGCCCACATGGCTGGGCAGCGGCGCCTTGCCCGGTCGCGCCCCACCGGCGCGCACCCGCACCCAGCGGTGCAGCCGGATCGCCAGCCAAGCCAGCGCCAGCGCGGCCAGCCCCCAGATCAGCCAGCGAGCCCCCTCGGCCACCGCCCGCACGAAGTCGCGCAGCCAGTCGAGGCTGTCGGTCTTCTTCTCGGGCTCCTCTTCTTCGTCGCGGTCCTTGAAGCGCAGCTGCTTCTCGGTCCTGGTGCCCGGCATGTTCGGATCGGCACGCACCTTGTCGATCGCGGCGTTCACCTGCTCGCGCGTCGACGCGGCTCCGTCCGCAGCCAAGGCCGCCGAAGGCGCCATCGTCCCCACGCACAAGAGCACGAGCAGAGCGGCCAGAAGCCCCCTTCCAGGGATACCGCGGAACCGGCTCTGCCGGGCCGCAGGTATCGCCCCCTGCAAGGGGGGTGGCGCAGCGACACGAAGTGCGCGAAGCCTGGGGGTGTTACCTGAACCCACGACGGAACTCCTGCTCGATGTCCCAGGCCTCGAGCTCCACCCGGCGGTTGAGGTACATCGCGAAACCCGCCGCCACGTAGAACGGCTCCAGCACGCCCACGACGAGCGCGTATGCGCCGGCAGTCAGCAGGCTCTGCAGCAGCGAGTCCGACTGCGTGAGCCAGCTGAACAGGTCGCGGGTGCTGCCTTCGGGCGCGAACCAGAACAGCAGCGACAGCAGGCAGATGTCGAGCGCCATCTCGACGTTCGCGAACACCAGCTGCATCCCCGTGGCCGCGCCGCGTCGTCCGCGCAGCAGCTGCGTGCGGCGCCTGCGCCTCGCGCTCCCGCGCTGGCCTTCGAGCTGCTCGATGGCCTGGGTGAACGAACGCCAGGGCGAGAAGCGCCGCCACAGCAGCGTGCGCAGCAGTTGCCCGCCCCACACGGTACGGCGGTTGGCCCACAGGTCGGACCAGCGCGTCTCCTGCCCGAACACGGCACGCGAATGGACGAAGAGCAGGCTGCGGTCGAGCCAGGGCTTGAGCCAGAAGATCAGCAGGCTGGGCAGCCAGCCGGCGATCTCGACCGTGCTGAGGGCCAGCAGCACCATGACGATGTGCACCGGCAGGAAGGTGCGCCACACAGAGCGCGCATGGCTGCGCACCAGCTGCGCGCCGAGGTCGGCCGCCTCGGCCATGGGCCGCGGCCGCAGCGCGATGGCGAGGCCGTCAACCTGCATCGTCTTCTCCCGCCTTCCCGGCGGCGCGCGGCCGGCCCTGCCAGCCCAGGTACGCCAGCACCAGCACCCAGCAGGCGCCGCCCACGCCGTACTTCACCGCCGGCGCGATCCAGCGCGCCGAGGACCAGAAGGCTTCGACCGCCGCGGCGATCAGCAGCAGCCCGATGACGCCGTAGACGATCACCACCGCATGGCGCGCCGCCAGCCGCAGCGCCTCGAGCCGCGTGTGCCGCCCCGGCGCCACCCACGAATAGCCGAGCCGCAGGCCCGCCGCGCCGGCCAGCACGATGGCGGTGAGCTCGAAGGCCGAGTGCGTGACCACGAAGGAGAGGAAGTTCCGGCTGTGGCCCGCCCCGATCAGGTAGCCGCCCACGGCCCCGATCTGCACGCCGTTGAACACCACCACCGCCGCGCTGCCCACGCCGGCGAAGATGCCCGCCGCGAAGCAGCGAAAGCCGATGCCGATGTTGTGCATGATGTAGAAGCCGAACATCTGCCAGTCGTCGCCCGCGCTGCGCGTGCGGCCCAATGACTCGGCACTGTCGCTGTACATCGAATCGAACTCCTGCACCGAGTTGGCATCGAGCAGGTGCAGGATGAAGCCCGGGTCGCGCCAGGCCGCCCAGCCGGCCAGGAGAAGCGGCAGCACGAACATCAGCGCGGAGACCAGCAGGTAGACGCGATGCGCCCGCACCGCTTCGGGAAAGTCGACCAGCGCCAGCCGCGCGAAACGCGCGAGGCCGTAGTCGTGCCGGCGATAGATCAGCCGGTGCGCGCTCTGCGTGAGGCTTTCGAGCCGCTGCGTGAGATGGATCGGATAGGCGCGCGCCTGCGCCAGCGCGAGGTGCTCGCACACGCGGCGGTACAGCGTGGCGAGCCGCGCGCCGTCGAACTTGCGCTTGGTCTCCGCGACGCGGATGACTGCTTCGAGTTCGGCCCACAGGGGCGCATAGGCGGCTTCGAAGTCGAGCGGCGTCATGGCGCTGTCCCTCCCCGTGCGTCGACGGCGGCGGCGCCGTTGCGGCGGCCCAGCACCCATTGCGCCACGCCGAGCAGGCGCTGCGATGCGGAGGCTCCCGTGGTGTCCGGGCCCAGCACCGGCTCGGCGACGCGGGCGAGCTCGTCGAAGCGCTCGGGCGTGAGGCGCGTGGCGCGCCCGGCCCACGACACGATGGCCATCTGCTCGCGCGCCGACAGAGGCCGCGCGGGCGCCTGCGGCTCGGCCACGGGCAGGCTGCCGTGCAGGTTCACCTGGTCGCTGAACACCACCAGCGTGCCGGCGGCGAGGTCGCCCAGCCGCTTGCTGTCGTGCCGCCACAGCATCGACACGATGCCGGCGCCGTAGAAGGAAGGCATGAAGTCGGCCGCGCGCAGCAGGTTGCGCGTGAGCGCGGCGGCGGGCGTGACGGGCAGGCCCGAGTCCATCACCACGCGCAGGCCCATCACGCGCTTGCCGGGCGTGGCCGCCGCGCGCGTGAGCTCGAACACCACGGGATAGAACCACTCGAGGCAGAAGTAGGCGATGAGCAGGATGCCGAAGCCCATCTTGCCCAGCATGCCGACCGTGATGGAGATCGCGACGAAGATGCCGAGCCGGATCGCGAGGTCGATGAGGTACGCCAGCCCGCGCGCGACCAGTCCGGCCGGGCGCAGCGAGAGCGCGATGCCTTCCGGGGTCTCGGCGGTGTAGAGCGTGTCGAGGCGCACTGGCGTCGAGCCCGCCTCAGGCCTGCAGCACGACCGTGTCGGCGATCTGGTCGTGCAGGCAGCGGCGCGACGCGCGGAAGATGAACAGGCTGTCCACCACCAGGTAGAGCGGCCCGAGCAGCGGCCAGATGGTCATGACGAACATCGGGCCGTCGCGCAGCGCCAGGATGCGCCCGATCTGCGCCTGCGAGCCGTCGGGCCGTGCGATGCGGATCTTGAACAGCGCCTTGCCGATGGTCTGGCCGCGGGTGGCCAGCAGGTAGCCGTGCAGCACGAGATAGAGAACGATGCCGGAGGCCGCGCTGGAGATGCGGGGCTCCCAGAAACCGAGGCCGTCGTCTTCCCAGAGGTTGATGGGCGTGAACATCGCGAGGAACCAGATCGCCGCGATGGAAATGCCCGCGTCGAGCATCGCGGCGAGGAAGCGCGTGCCACGCGATGCGAGCTCGCCCGGCTGCGCGCCGCCGGGCTGCACCACGTCTTCCACATGGGATTGCGGAGGCGCGTAGCGCGCGTCCTGCGACTTGTCTTCCATGCCCGTCCCTCTCCGAAACGAATGAGTTTTCGGAAGATTCTAGGGTGTCGACGTTCACGCCCCCAGCCGGACGAGTGGCCGGACTACCTCGGCGGATGCGGATCGAGGCTGGCCGCCAGGCGGCGCAGGTCGTCGAGGAGCAGGCCCAGCGGAGCGGCGAGCAGAGCGTGCGGCACGCTCTCCCGCGAGGCCTGCGCGCGGCGGTCGAGCTCGGCGAGATCCGGCGGCGCGCCCTTGCCCTCGATCGCATCGGCCATGCCGGCAACGGCCGCGCCCGCGGCCTGCGCGGCTTCGTGCCATGAGGCATCGGCCAGCGCGCTTCCGGTCTGCCGGAACACGCGCTCCAGCATCGCCGCGTCCTGGAAGACGCGTGCCGCCAGCCGGGCCTTGTCGCGATACGAGGTTCCGTGCGCCGGGCCGCGGCGCCACCAGCGCGCCTCGAGGTCGGCGCCTCCGGCCAGCGCTGTCAGGCGGACCAGTGCCGCTCGCGTGCCTGCGTGGATGCGCTCCGTCTCCGCCGCGTTCGGGGGCCGTCGCGAGGCGCCCATTCGCCTCGCGATGCCGCGCAGCAGGGCGGCACAGCCCTCGTCGAAGCGCGCGCCCGCGTGGTACTCGGACATCACCGTCGAAACGACGAGCGCCACGCCCACGCCGATGCCGATCTGCGCCATGCGAAGCAGCGCCACCTGCAGCGCCGAATGGCCCGGAATGCCGCCGGCCGACAGGATGATCAGCGCGGCCACGGGCGCGCTGCGCAGGCCCGGCGCGGATGCGCTGGCGAACGACAGCAGCATGACCACGCCCAGCGTGGTCGCGAGCACCGGCGCGCCATGGTGATGCAGATAAACGCCGGCAAGTCCGAAGAGCGCGCCGGCCGCCGTGCCGCGCACGCGATCCCATCCCGCGTCGAGCGTGGAACCGGCGCTGGGGCGCATGACGATCAGCACGCTCATCACGGCCCAGAAGCTCTCGGGCAACCGCAGGGCCGTCGCCGCGCCCCATGCGATGGCCACGGCCGCCGCGAGCTGCGCGCCGGAGCGCCAGCGGCCATGCCGCCAGGGAGCGGCAAGGCGCTGCAGTGCGCTCGTGCCGTTCATGGCGCTGGCGTCTTCGCCTTGCCGCCGAGCGTGGCCGCGATGCCGTCGATCAGCGCGCAGGCCTGCAGCAGCAGGGCGCGCTGGTCAGCGTCGAGCGTGGCATCGATCGCCTCGGCAAGCGCCGCTTCACGCGTTCGCATGATGGCCTTGAGCCGGCGCGTGCCCTCGGCGGTGAGGGACAGCAGCCATTGGCGCCCGTCGGCCGGGTGCGGCGCGCGGCCGATCCAGCCTTCGGCCTCCAGTTCGGCCAGCAGCCGGGTCAGCGACTGGAGCTTGACGCGTTCGAGCCCCGCGAGTGTCGTGGGCGTGCACGGCCCGTGCTGGTGGAGCTGGCCCAGCACGCTGAGCTTGGCCACGCTCGGCCCCTCGGGCGTGACGCTGCCGCTGCGCAGCTGTCGCGTCAGCAGCGATACGGAAGTGCGAAGGCGCGAGGCGCACTGCGCCGGATCCGGGATGGTGGAAGCCATGCCCGGATTGTAAGACGCGTCTTGGTATTTTGGGCCGGCGCCGCTCAGCCGCGGTTCGGCGACGAAGTCACCGGATAGGTGACTGCCGGCGCGGCGGCAGGCTCGGGCATTGCAGCGGGTGGTGGCGAGGCGACCGGCGTTTCGGCGGGCGCCCCGGCCTCCTCTTCTCCTTCCGGGCCCTCGAGGTAGCGGTCGAGCAGCGAGAAGAAGCGGTCGTAGAAGCGCTCGTCGGTCAGCGTCTCGCTCGCCACCTTCACCATCGCGTCGTCGCTGCCCGCGAACGGCAGCGAGAGCGAGCCGATCGCGCCCACGCCGAGGCTTGCCGAGTTGTTCACCTTCTTGAGGCCGTAGCGGTCCTGCAGCGCGGTGGCGAAGGCCACGGTACTTTTGCTCGCCTTGCCGCTGCGGGTGCTTTCCCGCGCGCAGACCACGCGGAACTCGACCTCCACATGCACCTCGGCCGCCGGCTGGAAGCTCTTGCGCCCGGTGACGAGGTCGGAGTTGGCGGCCGTGATCATGTAGCCCTGGCTCAGCAGCGCCCGGCGCGCGGCCTCGCAGGTCTGGGCTTCGGTGGCCTCGTAGTCGCGGGTGTGGGTGGTGGTGGAGCCGAAGGCCTCGGGTTCGTAGTTGACCCGGCGGGAGGTACTGCCGCAACCGGCGAGCACGAGGGCTGAAAGCAGGCCGATGACGACGACCCGGGCGTGGACAAAAGGAAGAAAGAAGGAGTGCATGGACGGCATGACGCGGCGAATGCTAACCGGCGGCCTTGCCGGCAAGCCTTCGAGCGCGCCCGTGCAGGCGCGTTCCCGCCATGCGGTCGAAATTTTCAGGACCAGGGCAGCACATGATGCGCGCGAACCCGCGTCGCCGCGATCAGCCGCGCGTTCGGTGCGTCGGTGCTCGCGACCCAGGCGCGCGCTTCGTCGGCGCTGCGGCCGAACTGCTGGTGGCGGCGCACCAGGCGCTCTTCCCGCAGGGCATCGTCGATGTCCACGTACCAGACCTCGTCGAGCATCGCCGCCGCTCCCGCCCATGGGCCGACGTCGTGCAGCAGGTAGTTGCCCTCAGTGATGACGAGCTGCGTCGAAGGCAGCACCGCGATCGCGCCGGCGACCGGCTCCTCGATCTCGCGGCGGAACTCGGGGGCATAGACGATGTCGCCGTCGGGCCGCTGCTCGCGCAAGCGCTGCAGCAGGGCGACATAACCGGCGCTGTCGAAGGTGTCGGGAGCGCCCTTGCGGCCGGCGCGGCCGAGCCGTTGCAGCTCGACATTGGCAAGGTGGAAGCCGTCCATGGGCACGACCTGTGCGCGGTCGGCACCCACCGCCTGCAGCAGCGCCGCCGCGAGCGTCGACTTGCCCGCGCCGGGCGCGCCGACGAGCCCCAGCAGCCTGCGCTGCCCGCCGGCCATGAGGGCCTGCAGGCGGGTGGCGCTTTCGGGGGGAAGAGGAGGAAGAAGCGGGAGGTTCTGCGCGGGGGTGGTGGTCATCCCCCGAGCGTAGCCTCCCCTGGCGTCAAAAAAAGATCAGGGATACAGGCCGCGTTCCTGGCGAGCCATCAGGATGCGCTCGCAGGCCACCGCGTACGTCGCCGTGCGCAGGGTGATCTTGTGCTTGTCCGCCGTGTCCCAGATGTGGTTGAGCGCGTTCATCATGATGCGGTCGAGGCGCACGTTGATCTCGTCCTCGTCCCAGAAGAAGGACGAGAAGTCCTGCACCCATTCGAAGTAGCTCACGGTCACGCCGCCGGCGTTGCAGATCACGTCGGGCACCACCAGCACGCCGCGCTCGGAGAGGATGTCGTCGGCCTGCGGCACGGTGGGGCCGTTGGCGCCTTCGAGCACCAGCTTGGCGGTGGTCTTCTGCGCGCGCTCGGCGGTGAGCTGGCCTTCGAGGGCCGCCGGGATCAGGATGTCGCAGGGCGTGTTCCAGAAGTCCTCGTTCGGCACGATGTCGCCGCCGGCCTTGAAGCCGATCACGCCGTCGGTGCGCGAGATGGGCACCAGCTTGGCCAGGTCGAGGCCGTTGCTGTTGACGATGGTGCCGGTGTGGTCCTGCACCGCGACGATCTTGGCGCCGGCTTCGGCGAAGAGTTCTGCCGCGACGGAACCCACGTTGCCGAAGCCCTGCACCGCGATGCGCGCGCCGCGCAGGTCGATGCCCAGGCGGCGTGCAGCTTCGCGGCCGGTGACGAACACGCCGCGGCCGGTTGCCTTCACGCGGCCCAGCGAACCGCCCAGGTGCAGCGGCTTGCCGGTGACGACGCCAGTGGCGGTGCCGCCGACGTTCATCGAGTAGGTGTCCATCATCCACGCCATGATCTGCGCGTTGGTGTTGACGTCGGGCGCGGGGATGTCGGTGTGCGGGCCGATGATGATGCCGATCTCGCTGGTGTAGCGACGGGTGACTTTCTCGAGCTCCTGCAGCGAGAGCTTCTTCGGGTCGACGCGGATGCCGCCCTTGGCGCCGCCGTACGGCAGGTTGACCGCCGCCGTCTTGATGGTCATCCAGGCCGACAGGGCCATCACTTCTTCGAGCGTGACGTCGGGGTGGAAGCGAACGCCGCCCTTGCCCGGGCCGCGGCTCATGTTGTGCTGCACGCGGTAGCCCTCGAAGTGGGCGATGGTGCCGTCATCCATTTCGATGGGCACGTCGACGATGAGCGCGCGCTTGGGGCGCTTGAGGGTTTCGACCCAGCGGGCCAGCGGGCCGAGGTACGGCACGACGCGATCGACCTGCGAAAGATATGTGCCCCACGGGCTGTTGGCTGTAGGACTGACGAAGGAGAGTTGTTCGCTCATATGAGTTCCCTTGCTCGGTTTGTTAGGGTGGCCGCAACGATAGACCTCCGCCGCGCGTTGCGCCATGGCTTATGCGCGCCGCGGAGGCGGTTATGCAAGAGAGGTTGGTGGCGCCGCGGCGCGCACATTGCGCCGATGTAATCGCGGCGTGCGGAGGCTGACGGCATCGCTTCCTAGATTGGCACGGTCGGCGCCATTTCCGGCGACGGCGAACAACCAGGAGACACCGACCATGCCGCATCGCACGCTTCTTCTTTCTTCTTCCCTTCTCGCCGCCGCCGCGCTGGCACCGCTGGCTGCATCCGCCGCCGGCGAGTACCACTTCGCGCCGACCGAAGCCGGCGTGACGCGCTACCCCGACCACGCGAAGCAGGACCCTTCGCGCGACAGGGTCGTCGCCGAGCTGGCGACGGCGCAGAAGCAGCCCGCGTGGAACAACGTGAGCCGCGGCGCGCCCTGGCCGGCCGCGCGCACCGGCCAGCCCGCCACGCGCGAGGCGGTGGAGGCCGAGGCCATCAAGGCCATGCGGGCGGGAACGATTCCGTCGGGCGAGCGATAGGCCGCCACGACCGTTGTCGGCGCAGATGACAGAAACGTCATCGACGGGTTATCGACCTCGCGGATCCGCTTCGTAGAGTTGCCTCACCAACCCAGGCAAACCCAGCAACCAACGTCACACATCAAGGAGTAACGAATGAGCAAGCAAGCTTCCGCCACCCGTCTGTTCGGCACCGCCGCCCTCGCCGCCCTGCTGGGCACGATCGCCGCGCCGAGCTTCGCCGGCAACTACGCAGAGGGCGATCCGCGCCCCGCGCCGCTGGCCTCGTCGACGACGCGCGCCGCGGTGACCGCCGACGCGGTGCAGTGGCTGAAGACCGCGCCGACACAGGGCTACACCAGCGGCTACCAGCAGGAGCCGGTCGCGGTCTCGGCCAACAGCCGCGCCGCCGTGGCGGCCGACACGCGTCTCTGGATCCAGTCGGGCCTGGCGGCCCAGCAGGCCAGCGAAGCCGGCGCCGACACCATGAAGCCGGGCTACCGCGAAGCCGCCGCCGAATACGCCCGGCTGCGCGCGAGCCCGGCCTACGGCGCCCTGGTCGACCAGCTCAAGAACCAGCAGGCGGCCGCGCAGTCGCAAATGCAAACGCAAGTTCGCTGACGGCGAACGGAACGCACGGCGGCTCCCTGGGTAGTCCAGGGTAGGCTGCCGGCAGTTCCTTGGTTCTATCTCCTATAGCCGGCGGCCATAGGCCGCATCTTCCGCCACGATTCGCTGTCCGGGCTGGATAATCCTCCGATGCTCGACCTGGACCGCATCGATCTCCGGCTGCTGAAGATCCTTCAGGAAGACGGCCGCATCACCAACCTCAAGCTGGCCGAGGCGGTGGCGCTATCGCCCACCGCGGTGCTGGCGCGGGTGCAGCGGCTCACGCGCGACGGCTTCATCCAGGGCTACGAGGCGCGGCTCGATCCGCACAAGCTGGGCCGCGGCTTCACCGTCTTCGTCGAGGTGCTGCTCGACCGCACCACGCCCAACGTGTTCGACCAGTTCAAGGCTGCCGTGCAGGTGCGCGACGAGATCATGGAATGCCACATGGTCGCGGGCGGCTTCGACTACCTGCTCAAGACCCGCATGGCCGACATGGCCGCCTACCGCGAGTTCGCCGGCACCGTGCTGTGGCAGCTGCCCGGGGTGCGCGAGACGCGGACTTACGCGGTGATGGAAGAAGTGAAGAACAGCGCGCGGCTGCCGTTGGGGGTCTGACGCACGAAGAGGCGATCAGGCCGGCCTGGCGTAGGTGCGCCCGCCGAAGATCGCCGTGCCGACGCGCACCATCGTGCTGCCCGCGCTGATGGCGGCCTCGAGGTCCGCGCTCATGCCGAGCGACAACGTGTCCAGCGCGATGCCCGCGTCGCGGATCGACTGGTACACGGCATGCGCGCGCAGGCACAGATCGCGCTGCGCTTCGAAGCCGGCGGCCGGCTCGGGAATCGCCATGAGCCCGCGCAGCCGAAGTTGTGGCAAAGCCGCCACAGCGCGCGCCAGCGCCAGCGCCTCTTCCGGTGGCACGCCGGACTTGTTGGCGCCGCCGTCCACATTAACCTGAAGGCATACATCCAGCGGCGGCAGGTGCGCCGGCCGCTGGGCCGAAAGACGCTCCGCGATCTTCAATCTGTCGATGCTGTGGACCCAGTCGAAGTGCTCGGCCACCGGCCGCGTCTTGTTGCTCTGAAGCGGCCCGATGCAGTGCCATTCGAGGGAAGAACGCAGGTCGGCGAGGGCTTCGATCTTGTCCAGCCCTTCCTGCACGTAGTTCTCGCCGAAGGCCGACTGGCCCGCCGCGTGCGCCTCGCGCACCGCCTCGGGGCCGAAGGTCTTGGACACCGCCAGCAACCGCACTTCCGACCGGTCGCGGCCGGCCGTTACACATGCCTTCGCGATCCGGTTGTTTACTTGCTGGAGGTCGTCGCCAATCATCGTCATAATCGTCCAAAATCGTATCAAAACGTCACGAAACCCGAGCCGAGGAGCCCCGTGGACATCACCCAATTGCTGGCGTTCAGCGTCAAGAACAAAGCCTCCGACCTGCACCTTTCCGCGGGCCTGCCGCCCATGATCCGCGTCAACGGCGACGTGCGCCGCATCAACGTCGACGCGCTCGACCACAAGGGCGTGCACGCCATGGTGTACGACATCATGAGCGACACGCACCGCAAGCACTACGAAGAGTTCCTGGAGGTCGACTTCTCCTTCGAGATCGACGGCCTCGCGCGCTTCCGCGTGAACGCCTTCAACCAGGCGCGCGGCGCGGCCGCCGTGTTCCGGACCATTCCTTCGAAGATCCTCACGCTCGAACAACTCAACGCGCCGAAGATTTTCGGCGAACTGGCGCTCAAGCCGCGCGGGCTGGTGCTGGTGACGGGCCCCACGGGCTCGGGCAAGTCGACCACGCTGGCCGCGATGATCAACTACCTCAACGAGAACGAGTACGGCCACATCCTCACGGTGGAAGACCCGATCGAATTCGTGCACGAGTCGAAGAAGTGCCTGATCAACCAGCGGGAAGTGGGGCCGATGACGCTGTCGTTCTCCAACGCCCTGCGCTCCGCGCTGCGCGAAGACCCCGACGCCATCCTGGTGGGCGAGCTGCGCGACCTGGAAACCATCCGCCTGGCCATGACCGCCGCCGAAACGGGCCACCTGGTGTTCGGCACGCTGCACACCTCGTCGGCCGCCAAGACCATCGACCGGATCATCGACGTGTTCCCCGGCGAAGAGAAGGAAATGATCCGAGCCATGCTCTCGGAGTCGCTGCAGGCCGTGATCTCGCAGACGCTATGCAAGACCAAGGACGGCCAGGGCCGCGTGGCGGCGCACGAGATCATGCTGGGCACGCCGGCCATCCGGAACCTGATCCGCGAGGCGAAGGTGGCGCAGATGTACTCCACCATCCAGACCGGCCAGGGCTCGGGCATGCAGACGCTGGACCAGAACCTGACGGAACTGGTGCGCCGCAATACCATCTCGGCAGCAGAGGCCCGCGGCAAGGCCAAGATCCCAGAGAATTTCCCAGGCTAGTCATGAGGCCCCCCGGCTTTTCACTTCGCTGCGCTGCGTGTGACTCCACCCCCCAAGGGGGAGGCGCGGCCGCCTTGGGGCGGCCCGGCGGTCGGCCGCCAACGGGTTCAATCTAAACAGATCAAGGAGCGCTCTCATGGAACGCGATCAAGCCAGCCAGTTCATCAACGACCTGCTCAAGCTCATGGTGAGCCGCAACGGCAGCGACCTGTTCATCACGGCCGACTTCCCGCCGGCGATCAAGGTCGACGGCAAGGTCACCAAGGTCTCGCAGCAGGCGCTGGGCGCGCCGCACACGCTGGCGCTCACCCGCTCGATCATGAACGACCGCCAGACGGCCGAATTCGAGCGCACCAAGGAGTGCAACTTCGCGATCTCGCCGACCGGCATCGGCCGCTTCCGCGTGAACGCCTTCGTGCAGCAGGGCAAGGTCGGCATGGTGCTGCGGACCATTCCCGCCAAGCTGCCGACCATCGACGGCCTGGGCATGCCGCAGGTGCTCAAGGACGTGTCGATGACCAAGCGCGGCCTGTGCATCCTGGTGGGTGCCACGGGCTCGGGCAAGTCGACCACGCTGGCCGCGATGATCGACTGGCGCAACGAGAACTCGTTCGGCCACATCGTGACGGTGGAAGACCCGGTCGAATTCGTGCACCCGCACAAGAACTGCGTGGTGACGCAGCGCGAAGTGGGCATCGATACCGACAGCTGGGAGGCCGCACTGAAGAACACGCTGCGCCAGGCACCCGACGTGATCCTGATGGGCGAAATCCGCGACCGCGAGACCATGGAACACGCCGTGGCCTTCGCCGAAACGGGCCACCTGTGCATGGCAACGCTGCACGCCAACAGCGCCAACCAGGCGCTGGACCGGATCATCAACTTCTTCCCCGAAGAGCGCCGCGCCCAGCTGCTGATGGACCTGTCGCTGAACCTGCGCTCGCTGGTTTCGCAGCGGCTGGTGCCGACGGAAGACGGCCTGGGCCGCGTGGCCGCGGTGGAAGTGCTGCTGAACACGCCGCTGATTTCCGACCTGATCTTCAAGGGCGAGGTGGGCGAGATCAAGGAGATCATGCGCAAGAGCCGCAACCTGGGCATGCAGACCTTCGACCAGGCGCTGTTCGACCTGTTCGAGAGCCACTCGATCAGCTTCGAAGACGCCATCCGCAACGCCGACTCGGCGAACGACCTGCGCCTGCAGATCAAGCTCAACAGCCAGCGTGCGCGCAGCACCGACCTGGCCGCGGGCACGGAGCACTTCGCGATCGTCTGATCGGATCAGTCGATCGTTCGCTGCCACGCGGCGAACACGCCGGCAGCCAGCGCAATCACAGCCATCGCGGTGAAGCCGTCGAGCGAGGCCATGAACGTGGCCTGCTGCTCCAGCGTACGGTAGAGCGTGCCGAGCGCCATCGCATGCGCCTCGCCGGCCGCATGGCCTGCCGCGGCGAAGCCGCGGGTCAATGAATCCAGCGCCTGCATGAAGCTCGCGTTCGCGGCATTGGCCGATTCGCTCAGCCGCACCTCGTGCAGCGCCAGCCGGTGCTGCTGGAGCGCGATCACGGTCGAGGTCGCGAAAGAGATCGCCAGCTGGCGCACGAGGTTCTTCAGGCGGTAGCCGTGCGCGAACTCCTCTGCCGCGAAAGGCTTGAAGGTGAGGTTCGCCACCGGCAACACGACGAACAGCATCAGCAGTCCGCGCAGCAGCAGCGGCACCAGCAGTGCCTCGCGCCCGGCCTGCGGCGTGACGCGCGACAGCAGCCACGCCGCCAGCGCCGCGATGCCGAAACCGACGACGATCAGCCACTTCTTGCGCGCCAGCCGCGCCGAGTACTTCAGGTAGACGAAGACCAGCAGCCCGGTCGCGAACGAAGCCGCGCCCGTGAAGTAGCCGGTGTTGCCCACGGTGAAGCCCAGGCCGCCCTCCATCATCCGCGGCAGCAGGTAGCTGAAGCCCGTCGAGAGGTAGTAGTAGACGACGTAGAGCGCCAGCCCGACGCGGAACGACGCATTGCGCAGCGCATGCAGCCGCACCAGTGGCGCGGGATGCTGCCACTGCTGCCAGCCGAACCACGCGAGCCCTGCGACGCCAGCGATGGCCAGGCCGATGAGCGCGGGCGAGCCGGCGAAGAGCTCGAAGTGCGAGCGCGTCAGCACCACCTGCAGCGCGGCCTGCGCAAGCGCGAACACCACATAGGCAATGTAGTGCGGCTCGGTACGCTCGTGCGGCTCGACGTCGCCGATGTCGGGCAGCGTCCAGAGCACGAGCAGGCCGATCAGCGCCGCGGCCGGCGCGGTGCTCGCGAACAGCCAGCGCCAGTCGAAGTTGGCGACCAGGAAGGCGCCCGCGATGGGTGCCAGCGCACCGCCGAAGACGATCAGCACCATGAACGCCTTCAGCGCCTTGGCGCGGCGCGCGGGCGGAATGCCGATCTGGATCAGGATGCGGCAGGCGCCGAGCATCGGCCCGACGAAGTAGCCTTGCGCGGCACGCGCGAGCGTGAGTTGCATCGAGCTGTCGCACAGCGCCGCACCCACGCCGCCCGCGGCGAAGGCGAACATGCAGACTGCCAGGTAGCGCCGGTAGCCCAGCCGCTCGATCCAGGCGTGCTGCTGCAGGATGCCGAGCACGGCGCCCAGCGCATAGGCGCTCGAGGCCCACACGAGTTCGTCGGGCGAGGCGTTCACGCCGCCGGCGATGTAGCTGGCGAAGAAGGCGAAGAGCGCGTTGTCGAAATAGTCGATGGCCGTGACGAGGCCGATGGCCCAGGGCAGCAGCGCGACCGCGGCACTGCTGCCGCGCGAAGGCCATGCCAGGGCCGTCGTGCTCATGATGCGGGCCGTTCCTTGCGACGCTGCTCGAGCGCCTCTTCCACCGGCTCGCCGGCGAGGCGACGCTCCACATAGTCGAGATCGCGCTTGAGCTGCGCCTGCAGCGCGGCGGCTTCCTTGAGCTCGCGACGGACCTGCGCCACGCGCGCGTCGAGCGTCGCCAGCTGCCCGGTGAGGGTTTCGCGCAGCGTCTTGAGCGAGGCGTTCGACAGCCGCGGACGCCCGCCTTCGGCCGGCGCCTCCATCGGCTGCTGAAGCATCGCGGTGATGGCCGTGAGCGAGAAACCCAGCGAGCGCATGCGCAGCACGCGCGCCAGCTTGTCGAGATCGGCCTGCTCGTACAGGCGGTAGCCGCCCTCGCTGCGCACCGGCACCACGATGCCCAGTTCCTCGTAGTACTTGAGCGTGCGCGGCGTGACGTCGAGCCGGGCCGCGGCGTCGCGCACCGTGATGGTCCTGGCGGGGTTCTGGACGGTCATGATGGGGCGATTTTACCCAAACCTGTACGTTCACGTATATGTTAGACGCATCCCACCTGCGACGGAATGGCTTTAAGCTGTCGCCCCATGAGCAGCATCAACCCCCGCACCTACGAATCCGTTCCCGCACAGACAGTGGCCTTCCTCGGCCTCGGCGTCATGGGCGGCCCGATGGCCGGCCACCTGGCAAAGGCCGGCCACAGCGTCACGGTCTACAACCGCACGGCCGCCAAGGCGCAGGCCTGGGCCGACGAATTCGGCCCGCCCGGCCGCCATGCCGCCACCCCGCGTGAAGCGGTCGCGGGCGCCGACATCGTGTTCAGCTGCGTCGGCAATGACGACGACCTGCGCTCGGTGGTGCTGGGCGACGACGGTGCCTTTGCCGGCATGAAGAATGGTGCCGTGCTGGTCGACCACACCACCGCCTCGGCCGACGTGGCGCGCGAGCTTTCCAGGGCGGCCCAGGCGCTGGGCCTGCACTTCATCGACGCCCCCGTCTCGGGTGGCCAGGCCGGCGCGCAGAACGGCGCGCTCACGGTGATGTGCGGCGGCGACGCGGCAGTGTTCGAACGCATCAAGCCGGTGGCCATGGCCTTCTCGCGCGCGGTCACGCTGCTGGGCGAGAGCGGCGCCGGCCAGCTCGCGAAGATGGTCAACCAGATCGCCATTGCGGGCCTGGTGCAGGGCCTGTCGGAAGCCATCGCCTTCGGCCAGCGCGCCGGACTCGACATGGAAGCCGTGCTGGGCGTCATCAGCAAGGGCGCGGCCCAGAGCTGGCAGATGGAGAACCGCGGCAAGACCATGATCGAAGGTAAGTTCGACTACGGCTTCGCCGTCGACTGGATGCGCAAGGACCTGGGCCTGGTGCTCGACGAAGCCAAGCGCAACGGCGCGCGCGTGCCGGTGACGGCGCTGGTCGACCAGTTCTATGCCGACGTGCAGCAGGCCGGCGGACGGCGCTGGGATACCTCGAGCCTCATCACGCGGCTCAAGTGACCGGCCAGGTGACGCCATGAAAAAAGCCCGCTGATGCGGGCTTTTTGTTCTGGCTCGCCGGCCGGCTCTTCAGCGCACCGGCGAGGTCGTCACCCCGCTCGAGGACGGCGTCGACGTGGACGAGCCCGAAGCGGGCAGCGGCTCCATCGGCGGCAGCGGCACGCGCGAGGTGGAGGAAGACGACGACGGCGTGGAGGGCGTAGCCGAAGTCACCGGCGCCGGTCCCGCTCCGCCGCGCTGCGCGGCGGCCTGGTTCGCCGCCTGGCTTGCCGCCAGGTCGGCCTCGCTCACGACCTCGACCACGCGCACCACCTTGACCACGCCCGACACGCCACGCGTGATCTCGGTGGCGCGATCGGTCTCGCGGCGCGTGGCGATGCCCATCAGGTAGACCACGCCGCGCTCGGTCACCACCTTGAAGGAATTGGCGAAGATGTCCTTGGCGTCGAGCAGGGAGGCCTTCACCTTGCCGGTGATGTAAAGGTCGTTCGAGCGGTCCTGGAAGGTGCTGGAGGAGCCGACGGTCAGCTCGTTGACCACCGAGCGCACGTTCACGATGCGGCTGACTTCGTCCTCGACGCGGCGGCGGTCGGCGTCGCTGCCCACGGCGCCCGTCAGCAGCACCTGGCGGTTGTAGCTGGTGACGCTCACGTACATCTGGTCGTTGGCAATGTCGCGCACGCGGGCCGCCGCGCGCAGCTCGATGCCCTGATCGTCCAGTTGCGCGCCCGAGCTGCGGCGGTCGGTGGCCACCATGCCCACGCCCACCACGGCCGCGCCACCCACGACGAGCGGCACGCAGGCGGAAAGACTCGTGACCAGTGCGGCGCCCAGGGTCAGGGCGAGAGCGAAACGTTGGGTCGATGTCGTCGTCATGGTCGTCATGGTCATGAGGAAACTTCCTGTTCTCCGAGTAACTGGGCGTCCACGCCGTCGCACAGGCAATGCAGCGCGATCTGGTGGATCTCGTGGATGCGAGCCGCACGCTCGTGCGGCACGCTGATCTGGACGTCGGTCTCGCGCAGCGCGCGGCCGATGGAGCCGCCCGCGCCCGACGCGGCATTGCCGAGCAGCGCGACCACGGTCATGTCGCGCTCGTGCGCCGCGGTCACGGCGGCCAGCACCGAAGCCGAGTTGCCGCTGATGCTCAATGCCAGCAGCACGTCGCCGGCCTGGCCGAGCGCACGGACCTGCCGGGCGAAGCGGTCGGCATCCACGGCTTCCGCGCCGTCGGCACCGGGGTCGGTGGCGTCGCCGGGCAGCGCGATGGCGCCGAGCTCTGGCCTCTCGCGTTCGAAGCGGCCCACGAACTGCGCGGCGAACTGGGCCGCCAGCAGGCCCGACACGCCGGCTCCGCAGGCGAGCACCTTGCCGCCGCTGGTCACGCACGCCAGGATGGCCTGCATCGCTTGAGAGATGGGTTTGCTGAGGACCGGTCCGGTCTGGTATTTGAGGTCGGCACTGTCGATGAAGTGCTGCTGAATCCGTTGCTCGAGCATGAGGCGGGATGATAACTGCGGGTTGTGAAACAAGACGTTTGAGTTGTGGAGCCTTGGTCAGCGCTTCGGTTCCCGTGCGAGGGCATGACGAGAGGCATCAGCCCGCGTCGAAAGCCCCTTGCAGCCAGGTGATTTTCTCCTCGACCAGCACCACGTCGAAACGGCACGGCGGAAGCGTGCGCAGCCGGCTCAGGTAGTGCTGCGCGGCGAGCACGATGCGCCGCTGCTTCGCTCCGGTGATGCTGCCGCCTGCCCCGCCGTGCGCGCCGGTGCTGCGCTGGCGGACCTCCACGAACACAAGCGTGCCCGCGGGCGAAGGGCGCGGATCGCGCATGATCAGGTCGATCTCGCCGCCGCCGCGCCCGGGCGTCCGATAATTGCGGGCGAGCAGCACGAGGCCGGCGTCCCGCAGGTGGTCGAGCGCGGCGTCTTCCGCCGCATCGCCCCGATGCTTCGTCGTGGTGTCGGTCTTCATGGCCCTCCCTGTCTGCGGCCTGCTTGCGATCTCTTTTTCTGACTTCTTGTTCGTTCCGACGGAGAAACCCCTTGGCTTCACTCGCCCCTGCTTCTTTCGGCGCCGCCCTCGCGGCCGCGCACGACGCCGCGGGTGCGCAGCATTATCCGCAGGGCACGCTCTACGTCGTCGCCACGCCCATCGGCAACCTGGCCGACATCACGCTGCGTGCGCTGCACGTGCTGCAGCTGGTGGACGCCATCGCCTGCGAGGACACGCGCCATACGCAGGCCCTGCTGCGCGCCTACGGCATCGACCGCCCCGGCTCCCGGCTGCTGGCGGTGCACCAGCACAACGAGGCCGAGGCCGCGCAGGCCGTGGTTGCGCGGCTCGCGCAGGGCGAGCGCATCGCCTACGTCAGCGACGCCGGCACGCCCGGCGTGAGCGACCCCGGCGCACGCCTTGCGGCCGCCGTGCGCGCCGCGGGGCAGCGCGTGCTGCCGCTGCCGGGTGCCAGCAGCGTGACCACGCTGATCGGTGCCGCGGGGCTGGTGGCCGACGGCGGCGGTGACGGCAATGCCAGCAGCAGTGCCTTCGTCTTCGCTGGATTCCTGCCGAGCAAGTCGGGCGAGCGCGACACGGCCGTGCAGGCGCTGTCGCAGGAGCCGCGCGCAGTGGTGCTGCTGGAGGCCCCGCACCGCATCGAAAACCTCGCGCGCGCGCTGTCCACGCTGGGCGAGCGCCGCGTCACCGTGGGCCGTGAGCTCACCAAGCAGTTCGAGGAAATCGCCACCGTCGCGGCCAGCGCATTGCCCGACTGGTTCGGCGCCGACCGCGACCGCACGCGCGGCGAGTTCGCGCTGGTGCTGCACCCCGTGGCCGTGAGCGGCGACGGCGGCGCGGAAGGCGAGCGCGTGCTGCGCCTGCTGCTGGCCGAACTGCCCGTGAAGACGGCCGTGAAGCTCGCGGCCGAAATCAGCGGCGCCCCGCGCAACACGCTGTACGACACTGCCCTGCGCATCCGCAACGAGGCGGAGCAGGACTAGCCCGGCGGAAGAAAAAGAAACTCCGGCGGTACCGCCGCGGTCAGCCAGACCCCGTTTTCCGCACGATGGAAGACATGGCCGGCCGCATGCATGCGGCCCGCATCCACCCTGAGCACATGCGCCTTGCCATGGCGCTGCCCCACCAGCACCGCAGTGGCTTCGTCGGCTGACAGATGCACGTGCTGCCTCGATCCCGGCAGCAGGCCCTGGGCACGAATGGACGCCAGGAAACGCGTGGCCGTGCCGTGGAAAAGCAGCGGCGGCGGAGCAATCGCCTCGAAGCTGCGGCTGACCTGCGGTGTGGAGTGGCCTTGCAGCGCACGAATGCTCAGCCCGTCGGCCGACAATTCGTAACGCTTCTTCGCGCCCGAGTCGACTGCGTGCAGGACATCCGCCGTCGTCAGGTCGCACCCTGCTGCCACGGCTCCGGCCACCAGCGCTTCGATGCCGGCCCAGCCCTGCGCATCGAGCCGCAGGCCGATGGACTCCGGCGCATGCCGCAGGATGTAGGCGATGAACTTGCTGGCGTCTTCGGGCGTCATCGGGTCTTCCAGTGGTCGCCGTGTGCGAGCAACGCGTCCATCAGCCGCTGCACGTGCGCGGTCGGTGGCCGGTCGGCCGCATGGAACACGTGGTAGTCGAGCGACGGATAGCCCTGCAGCGGAATCGCCACCAGGCCATTGGGAATGTGGCAGCAGGCATTCACCACCGTGAGGCCGAAGCCCAGTTGTGCGAAGCGCAGCATCAGCTCCCAGCCGTTGGCTTCGAGCGATGGCTGCCACTGCACCGACTCGGCCTGCAGCAGACGGCCGAGCAACTCGCGATGCGGCCGCCCCGCCGGCGGCACGATCAGCTGCGCACCCTTCAGGTCGCGCAGGCGCACCGACTTGCGCGAGGCCAGCGCGTGGCCTCGCGGCACGACCAGCACCTGCCCCACAGATGTCAACCGCACGGCACGCAGATCGGCGGGCACGGTGCCGAGCGGCGCGATGCCCAGCTGCGCCTGCCCCGAGCGCACTGCCCGAATCGATTCGTCGCGATCGCGCGTGAGCAGCTGCAGGTGCGGCGACGCCCCCGCGCCCGAGAACCGCGACAGCGCCTTGCCCAGCAGGTAGAGATACGCGCCCTCACCGGCGGCCAGGGTGACCACCGGGGCGTCCTGCCCCTGGGCCAACCCCTTCACGAAGCGCTGGTTGAACGCGAGAAGCTCCCGCGCATGCCTCGCAACCTGCTCGCCCGTCGCAGTGAGCTCAAGCGCACCGCCCACCCGCACGTAGAGCTTCGCGTCGATCTGTTCCGACAGCTTGCGCACCTTGGCGTGCAGCGCCGGCTGGCTGATGTGCAGCAGGCGCGCCGACTCGCTGAAGTTCAGCGTGTCGGCGAACACGGCGAACGACTGCAGTGCATCGAGGTTGGTGCGGGGGATGTCCATCTGGCTATCCATTCTATGGATAGCCCATCCAACAACAGTAGTTCCTGGTGATGAGCTTCATTTCTACGATCCGCCTGCTTCAAGACAAAAAGGAACAAGAAATGAAACACACATCTGCATCTACATCTGCACCCGCATCCCGACTCCCCCGGCTCGGCATCGACATCGGCCGCGTGCTGATCGCGGCCGAAGGCGCCGGCGGCGCGGACACATCCTTCATCGGCGGCTCGCTGCAGGACGCGCTGGACACACCGCCCTACGAAGGCATGTTCGAGGCTGTCGGCCCGTTGGTCGAGAAGTTCGAGGGCCGCGTGTGGCTGGTGTCGAAATGCGGGCCGAGCGTGCAGGCCAAGAGCCGTGCGTGGCTGCGGCATCACAGCTTCTTCCAGCGCACAGGCATCGCGCCCGCGAACCTTCGCTTCTGCCTGCAGCGGCCGCAAAAGGCCGACCACTGCCGCGAGTTGCGGATCACGCACTTCATCGACGACCGCAGCGACGTGCTGCACCACCTCGAAGGCATGGTGCCTCACCGGTACCTCTTCGGCCCGCAGCGCAAGCCGGTGACAGTCGCAGGATTGGTGTTGCTGCCGGCGTGGAAGGACGCGGCCGCCCTCGTCAACTGACCGGCAAGCTCGGAGAGCTAGCCATCCAGCTCGGCGTAGCGCCTGAAGATGCCGTCTTCGTTGAACGCGATGCGGCGAGGACTCTGGAGGTAGTCGCGCACGCGCTGGCGGCGCTTGACATTGGCATGCAGCTTCTCGACTGCGGGTGTCGCGGCCAGCGCCCGCGCCGAGGCTTTTGGAAACGCGTAGCGCAATCCGTCCACCAGCTGGAACAGCGACAGGTCGGCGTAGGTCAGCGTGTCGCCCACCAGATGCTGGCTGCCCGCGGGATTGCGCTGCAACACGCATTCGAACCAGTCGAGGAACTTCGGGATGCGCTCTTCACGAAAAGCCTTTGCGCGCAGCATGGCCGCATCGCGCTGGTCTTCGTAGTAGGCGCCGACCGAGATCGGATGGTGCGTGTCGTGCGCCTCTGCCACCGCATCGGCGATGGTGAGCTGCAGCTGGTGCGTCCACAGCCCGTCCGATTCGCCCACGCCCGAAAGGCCGAGTCTGGGGCCCAGGTACAGCAGGATCGCGGCGGTCTGACCGACCACGATGTCGCCGTCGACGAGGAACGGCGGCGCGAACGCCGGGCGTGCGCTGTCGGGGTCACCCAATCGTTCGCCCAACGCGGACTCGCCTCCGCCTTCGGCCTCGGGCAACCGCGCCACGTCTACATAGTCCGCGCCAGCCGCCTCGAGCGCGAGCCGCACGAATTCACCGCGGCCCTGGATGGTGGGCCAGTAATGGAGTTGATAGGGCATGCGGGGATGGTGGCATGGGTGTGGGCGCGCGGGCAATCATGAACACTTCATCGCTCGAATCGCCTCCCTCAAGGAGCTCGCGTAATTGGTGGAAGAAGCGAGCAGAAGGCGCGCTCGACCTCTTCCCTGCTCGCAGACGCCTTCAGCGCGCGCGGGTAGGTTTTGATCCTTCTTGCTCCAACAGTGAAGCTCATCATGCGGAAAGTTCTTTCTCCGTCATAAAAAACAATTCCATCCAATCCGTCGCGTACGTTGGCCTCCGGAACCCTGAACGAGCGCAATGCATGGCTCAACGCGGAGAACGACTCACTGTCTCGTTCGGTGAAAACCTTTCTGAGCAAGTCGTCAGGTATTTTCAAGCGACGACCATTTAAATACAGCATTGAATCATTATTTTTCCATCGAATGTCGCAGTCAGAATCAATGCGGTCGCTATTCGCAAATTTAATTATTTTCTCCGAAACCTCTTGACTCTCCACTCCTCCTCCAAGACTGCCCCATCCAATAAAATGATCGCTCCTAAATCCAGCAAAAGAGTCAACAGGAATTAGAAAAAACACCATGAAGAAAAAAGCGCCCTCAATTCTTCGAAAAAGAAAAAACACCTTCATATAAAAACCCTCAATCAGTTTTTGTTTCCGGCTTCTTCCTCTTTGGTCGAGGAGGAACACCAATAACCCCGTTCAGTGCATCAACATCCATTGAATCCAAACCAGAGTTGGCAAGATCTTTTTTAGCCTGCTCGTGATAAGAAACGGGAACGAAATATCTCAAATAACTGGGACTTTTTACTATTTCTCGACGCTTCCTTCCGCTCTTTTCAATCACCTCCACCATCTTCTCCGGTTCCATGTTGAATGGGGAAAATTGAATTCGATCTTCTTGATTTCCACCGAGCAAGATCAGATTTCCCTTTCCTTCCTTTCCGTATGCAAAACCAACGTGATAGCCGTGCCCATTTTTTCGTGTGGCAATCGCAATTGCCCCATATATCGGCTGACCCAACTCCACAAACAAAGGGTTTCTTATATTTTTCTCCTCATCCATTTCATAAAAACCATGTGCCCTACCGAGCGTGGCACGCCGATCCCGAAAACCCACGTTATCTACTGGATAACCCGCCTTTAACAAGCACCAATTAGCAAACGCGGCGCACCAGGCTCTTCGAGAAAGAAATTTCGAGCCATCTCCTATTTCGACGTGATAGTCGATCTCCTTCTCCAGTACGTCTTCTCCTTTGCCGTATCTAAGTTTTGCTTCAGCAATGGCGATAGCCATCCAGGGTGCACGGTCCGGCATTGCATTGATCAACGCCAGAACCTTCCCCGTTCCCTCCTTCGATCGCTCCGAATCCGATGACCTGATTCCAGACGAAACAGGCGGTGGTGCGGGAGCAGAAACACGTACGCGCTTCGGCGGAGCTCCCGGGCTCGCCGGTGCACTCACAGGCGGGGGCTTGGCGGCCAAGGACGGAGGATTCGATGACCTGCCGTCCGGCTTTGCCTTGCCGCTCCCGGTAATCAGCAGCACCTCCCCGGGGTAGATCCTGTCGCGGTCGAGTCCGCTTGCCTCCTTGATGCCGGCAACGCTGGTGCGATAAAGCGTCGCGATCTTCCAAAGGCTGTCGCCAGGCTGCACCACATAGCTCATGGGCTTCCTCTGCCCCACCGTCGAACTGTTGACCTTCTCCGATCCGGCAACGCCCTTCCATCTCCTGAATTTCGCCAGCAGATTGAAATCCCTCCCGACGTCGCCCTCGATGGTTCCGACCACCACGGCCTTCTTGCTCTTCGGTTCCGCCACCTTGACGTGGACGGCCGATTTGTCGGCAGGATGAATCACAGGAGGAAATCGCCCCGTGGCGTCGGACTTGACCGTTTCCTCCTTGCCTCCTCTTTGCAGAATGATCTCGGCGTCGGGCAACGGCTGGCTGCCGTCGGTCGCGTTGATCCTGCTCACGGCGACCCAGGTTTCCTTTCTGGTCTCGGCGTTGGCGTGATACCCCTCGATCTCCGCGATGCTGTTCACTATCTTTTCGAGTTCGGCATCGCTGCACTCGCCGATCTTTCTGCTGGCCGGAATGCCGCTCGTCTTGAGCAGATCGCGCGCATATTTTTCCGTGTCGTTTTCCTTCTTCGGGGCGTAGACAGGAATGGCTTCCGGAATCGTCCTGTCGCCGTGCAGTCGCTTCAGGTTCGCCTTCAGTTCCTCTCGCCCCGCATCTTCATCGGGGAAGATCAGGAAGGTCCGGCCCGATCTGGTCGTGGCGAATCCGACGTAGCCCTTTGCCTTTCTGGGCGCGGGCACACCGTCGACCATCCGGGCGGTCAGATCGCCGGGGTTGTTGATGCGCCATGGCAGCGTTCCGCCCGAGCGCAGCAGGTGTCGGCCGTCTTCGCAGATGAACTCGGCGACTTCGATGTTGGGGTGGTAGGTAGCGGATATCAGCTTGGGCATGCGTGGTCTCTCGCGGTCAGGCCAGGCTGCTCAGATGAGCTGCGACTGCCGACTCGGGGAGGAAGTGATTGAAGGCCGAGGCACCTCCCGGCGGGGCATATCTCGAGCTTTCGGCATCGGGCGATTCATCGTCCTCACGGACCTCGTCACCTTCGTCGTTGTCCGGACCGGCCTGGCGCGCGTGGATCGTCGGGACAGGCGCCCAGTCCCACGCCTCCTCGCCCACGACCAGCACCGCCTCGTCGGGCGTCTCGAAGCTGATCCTGGGGAGCCGCCCGTCGTCGGGAATCACGCCCTCCGCCCTGATTTCCTGTTTCTCGCCGAGGATCCTGTAGGGCAGTCCAGCCATCTCCGCGTGCTTGAAGACTTCGTCGCTGCCAAGCGGCGCGAAACGGACGCTGTACTTGTCGTCATGGCTAACGCCCTGCATGCGCAGCCGCTTGGCCATGTCCATCGGCCCCGCATAGCTGTGGGTAGCGGCGTGTTCGCGCCAGAGGCCTCTGGTTCCATGCACGATGCCCGAGGCGTTCCACTTGCTGAAGCTGCCGCCTCCGTTGATCAGGATCTCCTCCTTCGCGGTGATGGCGATCCGGTCGGCTTCGAGCTTGATCTCCAGCCTGGCCAGCAGGTTGATGCTGTTCTGCAGAGCGACGATGTCGATGCCCGCGGTGGCGGCCGTCAGGCGGATGGCCTTGTACGCGAAGAGGCGCGCGGCCTCCCTGACGCTCACCAGGAAGCTCCTGCCCGCGCTGATGCTCGTATGGCCGCCGCTGCTCAGGGCGTTGTGCGTGATGCTGGCAATGTGGGTGGCGCCCGCCGCGGTGCTCTGGATGCCGGCCGCGCTGGCGAGCACGAGGTGAGGCTCGTCGAGTTCCGGAAACGCGTCCGGCTGCGAGCCTCCGCTCCTGCCCTTGATCGCATCGTTCTGCTCCTTGAGTGCCGTCGTGACAGCATCCTGGTCGCCCGCTTCGTGCGCCCTGGCCTCCTGCGCGGTCTGGCTCTGACGCTCGTGCAGATCGCGCGCGGCCGTCAGGCGCGCGACGGTTTCGCCGAGGTCGGTGATATGCGCCTGCGCGCCGGGCCGAGCCTCGGTGGTGAGCAGCAGCCCCTTTGCGGCGCGCACCGTCGCATGGCCGTCGGTGCGCAGTTCGGCTCCCTCACCCCGGTCGTCCTTGCGGCCCGACGTGTCGTCGATGCGGCCGATGTGGCCGAGGCTCAGGCTGCTGCTGAGGTGGTCGCTCTTGAGCTGGGCCTGGAGCTTGCCATGATGGTCGTCCAGTGCCAGATGATTGCCCCGCGCTCCGCCCGCACGGCCCGAACCGTCGCTTGCGCCCAGCTCGCGGCTGCGGATGCCCGAGAGATTCTTCTGGTCGGGCAGGCGCCACGCAGGCATGTTCTCGGCATTGAACACGCGGCCGGTGATGATGGGGCAGTCCGGATCACCGCTCAGGAAATCGACGACCACTTCCTGGCCGATGCGAGGCAGCGCGGCGGTACCGAAGGTCTCGCCAGCCCAGGCCATGGACACGCGCACCCAGCAACTGGAGTTCTCGTCGTGTCGGCCGAGGCGATCCCAGTGGAACTGGACCTTGACGCGGCCGTACTGGTCGACCCATATCTCTTCGTTCTTCGGGCCGACCACGATGGCGGTCTGCGGACCGCGCGTGCGAGGCTTCGACGTGGTGCGCGGCGGTCGCCATGCATGGCTGACGGGCTGCGCCTCGAAGCAGAAGCGCTGAATCGAGCCTTCGCCCGCGTCGGCGCCTTCGCTGGCCTGGAGGTTTTCCTGCAGCTCGTAGTCGACGCTGGTCAGCAGGTATTTCTGGTTCTGGTCGTCCCTGGGATGACTCGCCAGCTGGAAGGTGTAGCCCGGCGCGAGCTCGCGTCTGTTGGAACGCCCGCTCGCGGTGCAGCGTCCGCTCAGCTGCTCTTCGGTACGGATGCGCGTGCAGGTCTCGCCGTCGTCGTACTGCCGGTAGCCGCCGGGCCATTCGTAGAGCTCGAAGTCGTCGTGCGCATGGCCGGCGCGCAGTTGCCGCCGGCTGGAAAGATCCGCCCTTGGCTTGAGCGGGTCGAACTCGTTGGTGAAGTGAAGGCCCGATCGGATTTCTTCCCCGGTTTTCCATTCGTAGATGCGCTCGTTCGGGCTCGATCCCCCTCCGGTCATGCCCGCCTTCTCCAGGGGATGGAAGCGCACGATGTCGCCTCCCGGCAGCGGATCGTGCGAGCTCGCGATGTCGTCCGCGAGCACCAGCACATGCCGCTGCGCCTCGTGCCTGAAGTAGTAGCAGATGCCCTCGAGTTCGCACAGGCGCGAGACGTACGAGAAATCGCTCTCGTGATACTGCACGCAGTAGTCCCGGACGCGGTAGTCGCGGCCCAGTCTTTTCTCCACGGGGTAGCCGTAGCCGCCGAGCACGTCGGCCACGATTTCCGGCACGGTCTTGTTCTGGAAGATGCGGAAGTCGCTTCGACGCGTGGCGAGCCACAGCCATGGGCGCAGCCTCATCCGATAGAAGGAATGGCGGGCGTCCTCCCCGGTCAGGCCGAAGGATGCGACGACGCCGCCCAGATGGCGCGTATCGCCGCTCTCCGTCCGCACCTCCACAGTGGCGGGCTTGCCGAGCAGCACCCTGGGATCGACGCCGTTGCTGCTGCCCAGCAGATCGATGTCGAAGGCATAGAGCTGGCTCAACGCTTCGTGGCCGGCCAGCCGGTGGAACTGCAGCGCCTCCCCCATCGGCGTTCGAATGGTGACGCGGCGTGTCATCGCACCGCCGAAGACGCGGGAACGCACGACCGGCGAACGTGCCGGTGCGTGCCATCGAAGATGGACATGGATCCTCCCTGAAATCGCCGCTCTGATCGGCGGCATGTTTCGTCGGAGTATCCGAGCGGGCACGGTCTTCCATCTGACAACAACGAGATGGCTTGCCGATTCGTGAACGAATGCGCGTACCGGCCGCGCGCCCTGTCGCGGCCCGGCAGCGGAGGTGTCGAATGTTCACAGGTCGATGCCTGGGCTCACCGCGTTTCGCACGCTCGGGTGCGTCCCGCCTGCTTCCACTTCTTAATTACTTACTTCTCTTATTTAAAGATAGTAGTAGTAGATAAGGGTAAACCCGCGCTGTGGACAGCACCGTTTTTTCCTTGCGTGACAAGGACTTGCGGTTCCCGTACTACTGTGTGTGTGCCTGCTTCGGGACTGCTTCCGGAAATGGAACAACATCCTGGAAGTCGATCCGGCTGTGGATAAGGCATGACTTGTGCCGAAACTGTCCCCAGAGTTGTCTGATGCCGTGCGGACGCGCGATGTCTTCGAGCCTTCAGGGCCCTTCGGGAAATGCGCGGGAGAGGATCGGCTGCCGCCCGAGCGCGGGGGCGGTGGCGGTTTGCTTCGGGGAAAAACAAAAAAGCCGGACACATACGAAATGTGTCCGGCTTGGTGTCTGGTCCCGCCGCCAGGAATCGAACCTGGATCTCAGCCTTCGGAGGGCCGAATTCTATCCGTTGAAATACAGCGAGGAATCTGGGTCCGGCGTGCACCGGAGCCACGCATTATCGCCTATCAGGCGACGACGGTTTCGGTCTCGTCGACAACGGGTGCGCCCGGCAACGGCCGGACGAAGCCGAGGCCCGCCAGGTAGACCCTGAACGTGCGCCTGCCGGTGGGCACCAGGTCGAAGGCCTGGGGGTCGAGCAGCCAGTTTTGGATGAGCCCGCTGATCAGCGCATGCAGCCCCTGCGCCGCCACATGGCCCGGCACCGGCAGCTTGATGCGGCCGCGGCGCGCGGCCATGCGCAGGGCCTTCTCGAAGTCACCGACGCAGGCGTTGCGGGCGTCGAGGTGGCGCTGCTGCACCGAGGCCATGTCGTGCGTGTATTCGACCTTGTGGGTCGCGATGTCGAACACGCGGCGCACCTGCGGGTCGGTGGTCATGAGGGTGAGCGCGTGCACCATGCCCTCCTCGATTTCCGCCAGTGGGTCGTCGACGCCGGGAGCGGTCGCCGCCGCCCTGGGCGAGGTCTCCAGCGGCAGGATGACGCGCTCCATCATCGCGTTGAAGAGATCGGCCTTGTCCTTGAAGTGCCAATAGATGGCGCCGCGCGTCGCGCCGGCCTGCTGCGCGATCTGCTGCAGCGTGGTCTGCGAGACGCCCTGCGCCTGAAACAGCAGCTCCGCGGCATCGAGCAACCGATGCCGCGTGGCCAATGCCTCTTCCTTCGTACGACGTGCCACCAAGTCTCCTGATTTGTAAAGACAACGCCCTCTATGTATCGTGGGGCCATTGCATGGCTGTCACTATACATCCATGAATGTATGTAAACTAGCCGGCTTCCCCGATGGCCGACCTGGCTGTACAGGTTTCCGGTTCGCACCGCGCGCCCGCCATCTCCCGTCTTCGCATCAAAGGAATCGCATGCCTCTCCTGCATGTTTCGCGCCAATCGTCCTTTTCGCCGCGCCTCGCGACCGTGGCCGCCGTCGTCCTGCTGGTCCTCGCGGGCTGCGGCAAGAGCGATGCGCCCGGAGGCCCGGGCGGCGGAGGCGGTGGCGGTGGCCACCCCGCGCCCGAAGTCGGCGTGGTCGTGGCCGCGCCGACCGACGTCGGCCTCGTCACCGAGCTGCCCGGCCGCCTCGAGGCCTCCCGCATCGCCCAGGTCCGCGCCCGCGCATCGGGCATCCTGCTGAAGCGCGAATTCCGCGAAGGCAGCGACGTGAAGGCCGGCCAGCTGCTGTTCCGCATCGACCCGGCGCCGCTGGTGGCCGCCACCCAGAACGCGCAGGCCACGCTGGCCCGCGCCGAAGCCAATGCCGTACAGGCCAAGGCCCTGGCCGACCGCTACAAGCCGCTGGTCGAGGCCAATGCGGTCAGCAAGCAGGAATACGCGACCGCCGTGGCCTCCGCCAAGCAGGCCGAGGCCGACGTGGCATCGGGCCGCGCAGCGCTGCAGACCGCCAAGATCAACCAGAGCTATGCCGACGTGACCTCGCCCATCGCGGGCCGCATCGGCCGCGCGCTCGTCACCGAGGGCGCGCTGGTGGGCCAGGGCGACGCCACCGAGCTGGCCGTGGTGCAGCAGATCAATCCGCTGTACGTGAACTTCACGCAGTCGGCCTCCGACGCGATGAAGCTGCGCCGCGCCGTGGCCGCCGGCCAGTACAAGCGCGCGAGCGGCGAGGAAGCCGCGACCATCCGCGTGGTGCTTGAAGACGGCACCGACTACCCGCTCGAAGGCAAGCTGCTGTTCTCCGACCTCACGGTCGACTCCACCACCGGCCAGGTCACGCTGCGCGCCGAAGTGCCCAACCCCAAGGGCGAGCTGCTGCCCGGCCTGTACGTGCGAGTGAAGCTCGAGCAGGCGCAGGCCACCAACGCGATCACGGTGCCGCAGCAGGCCGTCACGCGCACCCAGCAGGGCGACACCGTATCGGTGGTCGACAAGGACGGGAAGATCAGCCAGCGCAGCGTGAAGATCAGCGCCGCCAAGGACAACCAGTGGGTGGTGCTCGACGGCCTGAAGGCCGGCGAACAGGTGATGGTCGACGGCTTCCAGAAGCTGCAGATGATGCCGCCCGGCACGCCGGTGAAGGCAGTCCCGTGGACCAAGCCCAACCCGAACGGCGGCGCGGCCAAGCCCGCCGCCGAGGGAGCCGCGCCTGCGGCACCCGCCTCCGCCGAGAAGACCCCGGCCGAGAAGAAGTAATCAGGAGCGCGCCCGCAAATGGCCAAATTCTTTATCGACCGACCGATCTTCGCCTGGGTGATCGCACTGTTCATCCTGGTGGTGGGCGGCGTGTCAATCACCCAGCTGCCGATCTCGCAGTACCCGCCGGTGGCGCCACCCGCCATCGTCATCAACGTCGCCTACCCCGGCGCCTCGGCCCAGACGCTCGAGGACAGCGTGCTGTCCGTCATCGAGCGTGAAATGAACGGCTCCCCGGGCCTGATCTACATGGAATCGGTGGCCCAGGCCGACGGCACCGGCTCCATCACGATCAGCTTCGAGCCCGGCACCAACGACGACCTCGCGCAGGTGGACGTCCAGAACCGGCTGTCGCGCGCGACGCCGCGCCTGCCCTCCGCCGTGACGCAGCAGGGCGTGCGCGTGGACAAGTCGCGCAACAACTTCCTGATGTTCGTGATGCTGTCCTCGGACAACCCGAACTTCGACCCGGTGGCGCTCGGCGACTACGCCGCGCGTAACGTCGTGCCCGAGCTGCAGCGCGTGGTCGGCGTGGGCCAGGCGCAGCTGTTCGGTTCCGAGAACGCGATGCGCGTGTGGATCGACCCGGCCAAGCTGCAGGGCTTCAACCTGTCGTCGACCGACGTCAACAACGCCATCCGCGCGCAGAACGCGCAGGTGTCCTCGGGCACGCTGGGTGACCTGCCCAACATTCCCGGCCAGGCCATCGCGGCCACGGTGACCGTGAACGGCCAGCTCGTCAACGTGGAGCAGTTCCAGAACATCGTGCTGCGCGCCAACACCGACGGCTCGACCGTGCGGCTGAAGGACGTCGCGCGCGTGGAGCTCGGCGGCCAGTCGTACGCCACCTCGGCCCGCCTGAACGGCGTGCCCGCGGTCGGTATCGGCGTGCAGCCCACGCCCAACGGCAACGCGCTGCAGTCGGCCAAGGCGATCCGCGCCAAGATGGCCGAACTCGAGCGCTACTTCCCGCAGGGCGTGAAGTGGGCGATTCCGTACGACAGCTCGCGCTTCGTGCAGATCTCGATCACCGAAGTGGTCAAGACGCTGCTGGAAGCCGTGGCGCTGGTGTTCATCGTGATGTTCCTGTTCCTGCAGAACTGGCGCTACACGATCATCCCGACCATCGTGGTGCCGATCGCGCTGCTGGGCACTTTCGCCTCGCTGCTGGCGCTGGGCTTCTCGATCAACGTGCTGACCATGTTCGGCATGGTGCTGGTGATCGGTATCGTGGTGGACGACGCCATCGTGGTGGTGGAGAACGTCGAGCGCATCATGAGCGAGGAGGGGCTGCCGCCGCTCGAAGCCACGCGCAAGGCCATGAGGCAGATCTCCGGCGCCATCATCGGCGTGACGGTGGTGCTGATCTCGGTGTTCGTGCCGCTGGCGTTCTTCGCGGGCTCCACCGGCAACATCTATCGCCAGTTCTCGGCGGTGATGGTGGCCTCGATCGCCTTCTCGGCCTTCATGGCGCTGTCGCTCACGCCGGCGCTGTGCGCCACGCTGCTCAAGCCGGTGGAAGCCGGCCACCACCACGAGAAGACCGGCTTCTTCGGCTGGTTCAACCGTGGCTTCTCGCGCACGGCCAAGGGCTACGAGAGCGTGGTCGCGCGCATCCTGCGCCGCGCCGCGCGCTACCTCGTGATCTACGTCGCGATCATCGGCGCGGTGGTGTTCACCTACACCCGCCTGCCGAGCTCCTTCCTGCCGCAGGAAGACCAGGGCAACATCATCGTGAACGTGCAGCTGCCGCCTGGCGCGACGCAGGAGCGCGCGCTGTCGGTCATGCAGCAGGTCGAAGGCTTCATCCTGAAGCAGCCCGAAGTGGAAAGCATGGTGGGCGTGATGGGCTTCAGCTTCTCTGGCCAGGGCCAGAACGCCGGCCTCGCCTTCGTGACGCTGAAGGACTGGGAAGAACGCAAGGACCCGGCCCACTCGGCCAGCGCGCTCGCCGGCCGTGCCTTCGGCGCGCTCTCGGGAATCCGCGACGCCTTCATCTACCCGCTGAGCCCGCCGCCCATTCCCGAACTGGGCAACGCCAGCGGCTTCAGCTTCCGCCTGCAGGACCGTTCGGGCGCAGGCCACGACGCGCTGATCAAGGCACGCAACCAGCTGCTGGGCATGGCCTCGCAGAGCAAGGTGCTGGCCCAGGTCCGTCCCGACGGCCTGGAAGACGCGCCGCAGCTGCAGATCGACATCGACCGCGACAAGGCGAACGCGCTGGGCGTGAGCTTCGACGCGATCAACACGACGCTGTCGACCGCGCTGGGTTCGAGCTACATCAACGACTTCCCGAACCGCGGCCGCCTGCAGCGCGTGGTGGTGCAGGCCGACGCTCCGGCGCGCATGCAGCCCGACGACCTGCTCAAGCTGAACTCCAGCAACACGCAGGGCCAGCCGGTGCCGCTGTCGGCCTTCGCGACCACCAAGTGGGTCACGGGCGCCACGCAGACGGTGCGCTACAACGGCTATCCGGCGATCCGCATCAGCGGCGACGCGGCACCCGGCTACAGCACGGGCGCCGCCATGGCCGAGATGGAAAAGCTCGCCAAGCAGCTGCCGCAAGGCTTCGGCTTCGAATGGACCGGCCAGTCACGTGAAGAAAAGCTCGCGGGTTCGCAGGCCATCATCCTGTATGCCTTCGCGATCCTGGCGGTGTTCCTCTGCCTGGCCGCGCTGTACGAGAGCTGGTCGATCCCGCTGTCGGTGATCCTGGTGGTGCCTCTGGGCGTGCTGGGCGTGCTGGTGGCGACGATGCTGCGCTCCTATTCGAACGACGTGTACTTCCAGGTGGGGCTGATCACCATCATCGGCCTGTCCGCGAAGAACGCGATTCTGATCATCGAGTTCGCGAAGGATCTGCAGGCACAGGGCAAGGGGATCATCGAATCGGCGCTCGAAGCCGCCCACCTGCGGTTCCGCCCGATCATCATGACCTCGCTGGCCTTCGGCCTCGGCGTCGTGCCGCTGTTCATCGCCTCGGGCGCGGGCTCCGCAAGCCAGCGCGCCATCGGCACCGGCGTGCTCGGCGGCATGGTGACGGGTACGGCCCTCGCCGTGATCTTCGTGCCGGTGTTCTTCGTGGTGGTGCGCAAGCTGTTCAAGGGCAGCGCGCGCCAGCACGAGGCCGACAAGCGACACGCCGAAGCCGCCGGCATTGCACCGGAGCAACCACAACATGACTAAGAAACTGATTCCAACCGCGCTGGCCGCCGCGATGCTGCTGGCGGGCTGCTCGCTGATCCCGACCTACGAGCGCCCCGCCGCGCCGGTGCCGACCACCTACCCGGGTGATCCGGCGCAGCCGTCCGGCCAGGCCGCGGCCAACCTGCCGTGGCAGGACTTCTTCACCGACCCGCGGCTCGCGGGCCTGATCCGCACGGCGCTCGCGAACAACCGCGACCTGCGCGTATCGGTGCTCAACATCGAGCAGGCGCGCGCGCAGTTCCAGATCGAGCGCTCCAACCTCTTCCCCGCGCTCGGCCTCACGGGCACGGGCTCGCGCTCGAGCCCCAACGCCTACCAGGCGATCGATCCGAGCCAGGGCAGCGTGTCGTCGCAGTACGCCGTCAACTTCGGCTTCACCTCGTGGGAGATCGATTTCTTCGGCCGCATCCGCGCGCTGAAGGACCAGGCGCTGGCGCAGTACCTCGCCACGGACGAGACCCGCAAGGCGGTGCAGACCAGCCTGATCGCGTCGGTGGCCAACGGCTGGCTCACGCTGCTGGCCGACGACGAGCTGCTGGAGATCACGCGCCAGACCATGGTCACGCGCGAGGAGTCGGTGCGCCTTACCAAGCTGCGCTTCGACAACGGCGTTTCGTCGGAACTCGACTACCAGGCCGCGAACGGTCAGCTCGAGGCCGCGCGCGCGGCCTACGCGCAGCAGCAGCGCACCCGCGCGCAGGACGAGAACGCCCTCGCCCTGCTGCTGGGCGCGCCGGTGCCGGCCGATGCGACGGCGGGCGGCGCGAAGGGCCTGGACGGCATCAAGCCGATGCCCGACGTGCCGGCCGGCCTGCCCTCGGACCTGCTGGCGGAGCGACCCGACATCCGCTCGGCCGAGCAGCAGCTGATCGCGGCCAACGCCAACATCGGCGCGGCGCGCGCGAACTTCTTCCCGCGCGTGTCGCTGACGAGCTCCATCGGAACCGCCAGCAGCGAGTTCTCGGGCCTGTTCGACCGCGGCTCCAAGGCATGGTCGTTCGCTCCGACGGTGACGCTGCCGATCTTCGACGCCGGCCGCAACATCGCCACGCTCGACTCGGCCAAGGCCGGGCGCGAGATCGCGGTGGCGCAGTACGAGAAGTCGATCCAGACCGCGTTCCGCGAAGTGGCCGACGCGCTCGCGGGCCGTGCCACGCTGGGCGAGCAGGTACGCGCGCAGCGTGCGCAGGCCGATGCGGAGTCGGTGCGCTACAAGCTCTCCGACCTGCGCTATCGCAACGGCATCGCCAGCGCGCTCGACCTGCTCGATGCGCAGCGCTCGCTGTTCACGGCCCAGCAATCGGCCGTGAACTCGCGCCTGCTGCAGCTGCAGAACCAGGTCACGCTCTACCGGACGCTGGGCGGCGGCTGGGCCACGCGCGACGGCAACGGCGAGAAGGGCTGAAGCCCTCGAGGGCGTCTCGAGCTCGATCAGGGCCGAGACGCCAAGGCGTCCCATAAGGGTGCTCCCTTGCCCCCGCCGGCAAGGGCACTCCCTATAATCGCCGGTTGGTTAGGAAAAGCCCCCCGACGAGCCCCCGATAATTGAGGACGCGAATGAGCGCAGACCCGCATTACCAGGCCACAGAAGAAGCCCACACCGGGCCGATCAAGAACCCGAAGCAACTGCTGCTCGCGGTATTTTTTTCCTTCATTGTCCCGATCCTGATCATCGTGGGCCTTGTCTCCTACGTGGTCTCGGGTACCAAGCCCGCCGGCACCGCCGAGGGCGAGAACATGGCGCTCTACGGCGTGACCAAGGAAGCGCGCGACCGTGACGTGGCCGAACGCCTCAAGAAGGTCGGCAGCATCGAGATCCGCGACGCCAACCGCCCGCTCGCAGCCGGCGAGGCCGTGTTCAAGGCCCAGTGCGTCGCCTGCCACGGAGCGCCCGGCATCCCCGGAGCCCCTCACCTGAACGACGCCGCAGCCTGGGGCCCGCGCATCGGCCAGGGTTATGCAACGCTGCTCGAACATGCCCTGAAGGGCAAGGGCGCCATGCCTGCGCAGGGCGGCGGCGACTTCGAAGACCTCGAAGTGGGCCGTGCCGTGGTCTACATGGCCAATGCCGGCGGCGCCAAGTTCCCGGTGCCTGATCGCCCCGCAGCAGCAGCCGCGGCGCCTGCCGAAGGTGCTTCAGGTGCGGCTCCTGCCGCAGCGGCCAGCGCGCCAGCCAAGTAAGCGTTTTCCCTGATCAGCCACGAAAGAAAGCCGGCCCAGCGCCGGCTTTCTTTCGTTCAGGGGTGCGACGCGGCCGCAACGGCGGCGTGGCGTTCGGCAGGGCTCAGCACATGGCCGAAGCGCGCGGGCAACTCGCTGGCCTGCACGTTCGCGGGTGTCCACAGGCCCCGTTCCACGGCTTCCGCCGCGATGCCCACGTCCTGCGTGTGCACCAGCCCGAGCCCGAGCGGCGAGACCAGGTAGAGCCGCCCTTCCTCATCGAGCAGGCAATCCGACACCGTGGTGGCCACGCCCGTATGGGCCGTGACGGCGAAGCCGCCGCTCGCATTCGCATCCTCGGCAACGCGCCAGACCAGCGGCGAGGCCTCCAGCTCCACGTAGACGCGCTGCGGCCCGTTCTGGAAGAACCACTGGCCTTCGTCGTCGTGCTCGTAGTTGCGGTGGATGAATTCGATCAGCTTGTCGTGCCGCAGCATCGAGCCCTTGGCCGAGCGGAACGGGCCCATGGCCTGGGTGCGGTCGTCGCGCATGTACCAGTTGCCGCGCGCGTCGAGGCCGAGCCAGCCGTAGCAGTGCGGCACGTTGGGCCACTTGGCGAGCGCTTGTTTGACGATGTCGTCCATGGCGAGCATTTTGCTCGCCCCCAGGCTCCGTGCACTTCGTGTTACTTCGCCAACCCCCTACCGGAGGCGGACCGGCCGCTTCGGGCGGCCGTGCGCGGCGGCCCTCACGAATGAACAGGGGGTGCGAACTGAGCCAACCACCCGCCGACCCGCTCTGGCATGCCCCGCACATGCCCCGGCGGCGACCCCATCGGAAAGCCGACGTGCCCGCCATGCGCGGGCTGCCACAGCGTGACGTGCGCCCCGACCTCGCCGGGCTTCGGCAGGCTGCTCGCCGGAATGAACGGATCGTTGCGCGCATTCACCACCAGCGCGGGCACGCGGATCGAGGCCAGGTGCGGCTTGGCCGAGCCCCGGGCCCAGTAGTCGTCGGCGTCGCGAAAGCCGTGCAGCGGGGCGGTGAAGACGTTGTCGAATTCGTAGAGGTTGCGCGACGACATCAGCCGCTCGCGGTCGAACAGGCCCGGAAACTGCGCCAGCTTGGCCAGCGCCTTGGGCTTCATGGTCGCGAGGAACATCCGCGTGTAGACCAGCTTGTTGAAGCCCTGTCCGATGGCCTCGCCACCCGCCGCGAGGTCGAGCGGCGCGCAGACCGAAGCGACGGCACTCACCACGCCGGAGGCGGTTTCGCCCGCTTCGGAAGCCCATCGCATCAGCGCATTGCCGCCCAGCGACACGCCCGCCGCCAGCACCGGCCCTCCGCCCTTCTGCGCATGCTGCTCGCGCATGCGCGCGAGGATCCAGCCGATCTCCTCGAAGTCGCCCGAGTGGTAGGCGCGCGGCGCGAGGTTCATCTCGCCGCTGCAGCCGCGGAAGTGAGGCACCGCGAAGGCCATGCCTCGCGACGCCGCAAAAGCCGCGAAGGCTTCGGCGTAGTGGCTGCGCGACGAGCCCTCGAGTCCGTGGAACAGCACCAGCAGCGGCCTCGCGCCGGCAACCGGCGCATCGACGAAGTCGACGTCGATGAAGTCGGCACCATCCGGCGTGGACCAGCGCTCTCGCCGGTAGACCGGGGCCGGCCCGTCGAAACGGCGGGCATAGAGCGCGGCCCAGATGGTCTGCAGGTTGCCGCCGGGCAGCCAGCGCGGCGCCGCGTAGTCCATCGACTCGAAGGAAGTCGCGGCGGCAGCCGCAACAGGAGAAAAGGAAGCTGCGGGAGAAAGCATCAATCGATCGTCAATGCAGGACCTGGGGCGGATCGTTCGCGTCGTCCGGTTCGCGTGCGGTGCCGGGGCTCGCGTGATGCGCCACCATGCGCCAGCCCTGGGCGGTCTTGTGATAGACGTTGGTCGCCAGCACGAAGGCATGGCGCGGCCCCTCGGCGGTGAGCACCTCGATGCGCTCGAGCACGTTGTGCACCGCGCTCGCGAGCGAATCGATCTTGCGCACCCGCGCCGGCATGGCGTGGATCGCGCCGTTGCCGAACATCTGCTCGAAGGCCGCGCGGATCGCCACGGCCCCCACCAGCCTCGGGCCGCCGGGGTGCACGCAGAACACCTCGTCCTCATCGGCCCAGCAGGCCATCAGCGCATCGATGTCGCCGCGCTGCAGCGCTTCGTAGAAGGCCGCCTCGACATCGTCGGCGGTACCGCCGATGGCCGCGGCGGCGCGGAGTGGGGTCTTGGGCATGGCGTGATTTTGCCGTGCGCTCCATGACGCCGGCACTGCACCGCTTTGGTCCTTGCCGCACCGGCTGGCCGCAGCCCGGCCGGATCGCATGCTCTGTTTTGGACCAAATGGTCAAAAAGAAAACGCCGATTTCTCATAAGCAGTTGATCTGAAAGGACTTATCCAACTGGCACGGCGCATGCAAGGAGCCTCTCGAACCCGCAACAGGAGCCCTTCCAATGAACGTCGGCATCTTCATTCCCATCGGAAACAACGGCTGGCTGCTTTCCGAGAACGCACCGCAGTACAAGCCCAGCTTCGAGCTCAACAAGCAGATCACGCTGAAGGCGGAGCACTACGGCGTCGACTTCGCGCTGTCCATGATCAAGCTGCGCGGCTTCGGCGGCAAGACGGAGTTCTGGGACCACAACCTGGAGTCCTTCACGCTCATGGCCGGCCTGGCCGCGGTCACCAGCAGGATCAAGCTCTTCGCCACCGCCGCCTCGCTGGTGATGCCGCCGGCCATCGTGGCGCGCATGTCGTCCACCATCGACTCGATCTCCAACGGCCGCTTCGGCCTCAACCTCGTCACCGGCTGGCAGCGGCCCGAGTACTCGCAGATGGGCATGTGGCCCGGCGACCAGTTCTTCGGCACCCGCTACCAGTACCTGTCCGAATACATCCAGGTGCTGCGCGACCTCTGGGGCAAGGGCTCGTCCGACTTCAAGGGCGACCACTTCAAGATGGACGACTGCCGCCTGAGCCCGCAGCCGCAGGCCGACATGAAGGTAATCTGCGCCGGCCAGAGCGACGCGGGCATGGAGTTCTCGGCGAAGTACGCCGACTACAACTTCTGCTTCGGCAAGGGCGTGAACACGCCCAAGGCCTTCGCGCCCGCGGCCGAGAAGCTCATCGAGGCCACCGCGAAGACCGGTCGCAAGGTCACCACCTATGTGCTGATGATGGTGATCGCCGACGAGACCGACGAGGCCGCGCGCGCCAAATGGGAGCACTACAAGGCCGGCGCCGACCACGAGGCCATCGCATGGCTGGGCCAGCAGGGCGCGGCCGACACGAAGTCGGGCGCCGACACCAACGTGCGCCAGATGGCTGACCCGACCTCCGCCGTGAACATCAACATGGGCACGCTCGTAGGCTCGTACGAGAACGTCGCGCGCATGCTCGACGAAGTGGCAGAGGTGCCCGGCACCGAAGGCGTGCTGCTGACCTTCGACGACTTCGTGCAGGGCGTCGAAGCCTTCGGCGAGCGCATCCAGCCGCTGATGAAGAGCCGCGCGCACGTGCCGAGTCCCGTGCCCTCGCAGGTCGAGCCCGAGCGCCTCGCGGCCTGAGCGGAAGGAGCGCCACATGACCACTCCCGCACGCAACGCCACCCTCACCTCGAACACGCCCGTCGGCGCACCGCGCGCGCCCGGTGCGCCGGCGCCGTTGATACTTCCCGCGCGCCCCGAGCCGCTCGCGCTGCACGCGAGCGACTCTGCGCTGATCGTCGTCGACATGCAGAACGCCTATGCATCCATCGGCGGGTATGTCGACTCGGCCGGCTTCGACATCTCCGGCGCGCAGGGCACCATCGCCGGCATCGTGCGCGCCATCGCGGCGGCACGCGCCGCCGGCATGCTCGTCGTGTTCCTGCAGAACGGCTGGGACGCGGGCTACGTCGAGGCCGGCGGCCCCGGCTCGCCGAACTGGCACAAGTCGAACGCGCTCAAGACGATGCGCGCGAAGCCCGAGCTGCAGGGCAAGTTCCTCGCCAAGGGCGGCTGGGACTACGAGCTCATCGAGGAAATGAAACCGCAGGCCGGCGACATCGTCGTGCCGAAGACGCGCTACAGCGGCTTCTTCAACAGCACGCTCGACAGCACGCTGCGCGCGCGCGGCATCCGCCACCTGGTGTTCACCGGCATCGCCACCAACGTGTGCGTCGAATCGACGCTGCGCGATGCCTTCCACCTCGAGTACTTCGCCGTGATGCTGGAAGACGCCACGCACGAACTCGGCGGGCCCGCGATCCAGAAGGCCTCGGTCTACAACGTGGAGACCTTCTTCGGATGGGTCTCCACGGTGGACCAGTTCTGCAGCGTCTTCGCGCTCGCCTCCACTACCCAACCCGCACCGGCCGAAGCGGCCATCGCCTGATTTCTCTTCACCAACAAGGAGTCTCCATGCCCAAGCAAGCCATCATCCCACCCGGCACCGGAGTGCCGATCGCCCCCTTCGTTCCCGGCACGCTCGCCGACGGCGTGCTCTACGTCTCGGGCACCCTGCCCTTCGACAAGGACAACAACGTGGTGCACGTGGGTGACGCCAGCGCGCAGGCGCGCCACGTGCTCACCACCATCAAGGGCGTGGTCGAGGCTGCCGGCGGCACCATGGACGACGTGACCTTCAACCAGATCATGCTCAAGGACTGGGCCGACTACGCGAAGATCAACGCGGTGTACGCCGAGTTCTTCCCCGGCACCAAGCCCGCGCGCTACTGCATCCAGTGCGGCCTGGTGAAGCCCGATGCGCTGATCGAGATCGCCTCGATCGCACACGTCGGCAAGAAGGCCTGAGCTTCATGAGCGCCCTGCACTACGAGGTGCACGGACCGTCCGGCGCGGCAGCCACGGTGCTGCTGTCGTCGGGCCTCGGCGGTTCCGCCGGGTTCTGGCAGCCGCAGCTCGGCGCGCTGATCGTCGCCGGGTACCGAGTCATCGCCTACGACCAGCGCGGCACGGGCCGCAGCCCCGCCGCGTTGCCCGAGGCCTATGCCATCGCGGACATGGCCCGGGACGTGATCGAGATCCTCGACGCGACGAACACTTCGCAGTGCCACTTCGCAGGCCACGCGCTCGGTGGCCTCGTCGGGTTGCAGCTCGCGCTCGACACACCTTCGCGCATCGCGAGCCTCGCGCTCGTCAATGCGTGGTCGACGCCCAATCCGCATTCGGCGCGCTGCTTCGATGCACGGCTCGCACTGCTGGGCGCGTGCGGACCGCGCGCGTATGTCGAAGCACAGCCGATCTTCCTTTACCCCGCCGCCTGGGCCGCGGGGAACGCGCAGCGCGTGGCCGACGAAGTCGATCACGCCTTCGCGCACTTTCCGGGCGAAGCCAACATGAGGGCGCGCATCGCCGCCCTTCGGGCATTCGACGTCGACGCACGCCTCGCCGACATCGCCGCACCCGCACTGATTGCAGCGGCCAGGGACGACACACTCGTGCCCTGGACCTGCTCCCAACGCCTGGCCGACGGCATGCGCGACGTCACGCTCGACTTCGTGCCGCACGGCGGCCATGCCCACAGCGTGACCGAGGCGGAAGCCTTCAACCGCAGCCTGCTCGACTTTCTTTCGCGGGTCAGCGCACCCGCCGTTCCAGCATGACCTCCACCAACACTCTCGACGACGCCGCGCTGTCGCTGCTCTTCACCGGCGCGCGCACCCACAACGGCTGGACCGCCAAGCCCGTCACCGACGCGCAGCTGCGACAGATCTACTCGCTCGCGAGCCTCGGCCCCACCTCGGCCAACTGCTCGCCTGCGCGCTTCGTCTTCGTGCGCACACCCGAAGGCAAGCAGCGCCTCGCGCCGGCCCTGTCGAAGGGCAACCTCGACAAGACCATGGCCGCGCCCGTCACGGTCATCGCCGCGTGGGACCGCAAGTTCTACGACAGGCTACCCACGCTGTTCCCGCATGCCGACGCGCGCAGCTGGTTCACCGGCAGCCCCGAGGCCGCGCACGAGACCGCCTTCCGCAACGCCAGCCTGCAGGCGGGCTACCTGCTGCTCGCGGCGCGCGCGGTCGGCCTCGACGCGGGTCCGATGTCGGGCTTCGACAAGGCGAAGGTCGACGCGGCCTTCTTCGAGGGCACCGACTGGACCGTCAACTTCCTCATCAACCTCGGCCACGGCGACGCGTCGAAGGTGTTCGGCCGCCTGCCGCGGCTGGCCTTCGACGAGGCCTGCTTGCTGGCCTGAAGGAGCTGCGCGACATGCTGCACAACGCCATGGCCTCGAACCCCGTCTCCCCATCGGCATCGATTCCCCCCGGCTTGCAGAAGGCCGACTACCGCAATGCGATGGCACGGCTGGGCGCAGCGGTCAACATCATCACCACCGACGGTCCCGCGGGCCGCGCGGGCTTCACTGCCTCGGCAGTCTGCAGCGTGACCGACGAGCCGCCGACGCTGCTGGTGTGCCTGAATCGTTCGGCCTCGGTGTACCCGGCATTCAAGGCGAATGGCGTGCTGTGCGTCAACGTGCTGGCTGCTGGGCACCAGTCGCTGTCCGCGCTCTTCGGCGGCAGGACGCCGATGGACGAACGCTTCGCCGCAGCCCGCTGGAGCAGCAAGACCACCGGTTCGCCGGTGCTCGACGACGCGGCCGTGTCCTTCGACTGCCGCGTGGTGCACGCGACGAGCGCGGGCACGCACGACGTGCTGTTCTGCGAAGCGGTTTCCATCGCCATCGGTGGCGCGGCGCAGGGGCTCATCTACTTCGACCGGCAGTACCACGAGATCGCGGCACCGCAGCAGCACTGATCTCTTTTCCTTCCCTCTCCCCAAGGGGAGAGGGAGTAAGCCTCAGCGCGGCGCGATGCCCTGGAGAACGATGCGCTGCACGTTCTCCACCGTGCGCTCGAAGAATGCCTCGTCTTCCAGCGTGTGCCCCGACAGCGCCTGCACCTGTACGCCGAAGTCCGCGTAGTGCTGCGTCACCGCCCACAGCGCGAAGATGAGGTGATGCGGATCGACAGGCGCCAGCTTGCCCGCTTCGATCCATGCGCGGATCACTTCCGATTTCTTCTCCACCAGCGTGCGCAGTTCTCGGTCGAGTTCGTCGCGCAGCAGCGGTGCGCCCTGGATCATCTCCAGGCAGAAGAGCCGCGACGCATCGGGCCGGTCGCGCGAGATCACCAGCTTGCGGCGGATGTAGTCGCCGATGGCCTGGGCCGGGTCCTGCTCCGCGCTGAAGCCGCGCAGCGGTTCGAGCCACAGCGCGAGCAGGTCGCGCAGCACGTTGACGTAGAGCTCTTCCTTGTTCGCGAAGTAGTAGAGCAGGTTGCTCTTCGAAACGTCGGCGCGCGCCGCCACCTGGTCGATGGACGTGCCATGCAGGCCGAAGCGCGAGAACAGTCCCAGCGCGGCACCGAGGATCGCGCTGCGCTTGTCCTCGATCTGCCGCAGCCTGCGGTTCACCGCGGACGCGCTGCGCACCGCGGGCTTCGCGCGCTTGCGCACCGGGATCTCTTTGCTGGCGCTCGCGGCCAGTGCTTTGGTCTTCGGCATCTTCCCTCGCTCTTCCCTCGTTCGTTCGGTCGTGAATCGGTGGACAGGACAACGCACCACTGTAAAGCCGCGATGCATCGCCTTGCGCCGCAACCGTCTTCGCGGCACGGCAATGCGCACCATACTGACGCGACGGATGGGTTTTGTCCATTTGGTCCAACTGGCACAGACGTTGCATGGCGAAAGGCATGCCAAGCATGAGGAACCTGCCATGACCCTGCTTTCCGTACCCATCATCGATCTCGCGCCCTACTTCGCCGGAACCGCCGAAGGCAAGGCGGAGGTAGCGAAGAAAGTCGACGAGGCCTGCCGCAGCATCGGCTTTCTCGTCATCACGAACCACGGCATCTCGCCCGATCTGATCTCGCGCGTGTCATCGCTCTCGCGCAGGTTCTTCGACATGCCGCTGGGCGAGAAGCGCAAGGTCGATCGTCCGCGCGAGGACGCGGTGCGCGGCTACAGCGCCGTGGGCGAGGAAGGCCTCTCCTACAGCCTCGAGGAGGCGGCGCCGGGCGACCTGAAGGAGTCGTTCTCCATCGGCCCCTCGAGCGTGCCGGACGACGACTACCACCGCGGGCCTGCCGCAGGCCCGCACTTCGAGCCCAACAGCTGGCCGCCCATCGACGGCTTCCGCGAAGCCTACGAGGGCTACTTCGATGCGATGAGCGATCTCTCGCGCTCGCTGATGCGCGTCTTCGCGCTCGGCCTGTCGCTGCCCGAGTTCTTCTTCGACGACAAGATCGACAAGCACATCAGCATGTTCCGCGTGCTGAGCTACCCGCCGCAGCGCGAGCAGCCGCTGCCCGGCCAGCTGCGCGCGGGCGCGCACAGCGACTACGGCAGCCTCACGATCGTGCTGCCCGACGACAAGGGCCTGCAGGTGTTCAACAAGGCCGGCCAATGGGTCGACGTGCCGCAGGTCGAGGGCGGCCTGGTGGTCAACATCGCCGACCTCATGATGCAGTGGACCAACGACCAGTGGGTGTCCACGCTGCACCGCGTGATCAACCCGCCCTTCGAGGTGGCGAGCACCAACCGCCGCCAGTCGCTGGTGTTCTTCCACCAGCCCAACTACGACGCGATGGTCGAGTGCCTGCCGAGCTGCCTCGCGCCGGGCGAGCAGGCGAAGTACGCGCCCATCTCGTCGGGCGACCACCTCACCTCGAAGTTCGTCAAGCAGACGACCTTCGGCGGCACCAAAGTGGCGGCCTGAACGCATGGCTCATCTGTCATACGTCAACGTCTTCGCGAAGGACGTGGTCGCGCTCAGCGGCTTCTACCAGCGCGTCTTCGGCTTCGAGGAGATCGAGGCGATCCGCTCGCCGATCTTCCGCGGGCTCGATACCGGCAAGTCGAGCCTCGGCTTCAACGCCCTCGATGCCTACGAGCTGCTGCACCTGAGCGAGTTCTCCGACACGCGCGGCGTGAAGTTCCTGCTGAACATCGACGTCGACAGCCAGGCCGACGTCGACCGCATGGTGCCCGTTGCGCTCGAAGCCGGCGCCACGCTCGTGAAGCCGCCTTACGTCACCTACTACAACTGGTACCAGTCGGTGCTGCTCGATCCAGAAGGCAACGTGTTTCGCATCAACTTCATGATGTGACGCGCGCCGCTCTCTTGCTTTCCCCTCCTCTCTTCTTCAACGCCTCTTCTCAAAGGTAGTTCCATGCAGCAGCTGCGCACCCTCACTCCCGGCCTGGGCCTGGCCATGACCATCGCGGCCGGCGGCGCGTTCTTCACCTCGCTGCCCGCAGCGGCGGCCGATGGCTTCACGCTGAAGGACAAGCCGAAGATCGCGATGCTCTACTTCGGCCCGAAGAACGACGGCGGCTGGACGCAGGCCTTCGACGAGGCCCGCGTGAAGATCGAGAAGGAGATCGGCCAGAAGATCCAGTTCGTGGAGAACGTGCCCGAGGACGCGTCGGCCATCAAGCCGGCGGCCGAGAAGTTCATTCAGCGCGGCGCCAACATCGTGATCGGCACCGCCTTCGGCTACTCCGACAGCTTCAAGGACCTGGCCGCCAAGTACCCCGACGTGGCCTTCCTCAACGGCTCGGGCACCACCAACGGCAGCAACCTCGAATCGTTCTACGGCCGCACCTACGAGAGCCAGTACCTCTGCGGCATGGCCGCCGGTGCCGCATCGAAGACCGGCAAGCTCGGCTTCGTCGCGGCCAACCCCTTCGGCGTGGTGAACTGGACCATCAACGCCTTCGCGCTCGGCGCGCAGAAGATGAACCCGAACGCCACCGTCAACGTGATCTACACCGGCGCGTGGAACGACCCGGTGAAGGAGCGCGCGGCGGCTGCCGCACTCATCGACCAGGGCGCCGACGTGATCGGCCAGCACGTCGACAGCCCCACGCCGCAGATCGTCGCGCAGGAGCGCGGCGTGTACGGCACCGGCCACCACCGCGACCTGCGCCAGTTCGCGCCCAAGGCCACGCTGTGCTCCTCCGTGTGGGTGTGGGACCGCTTCCTGACGCCGGAGCTCAAGAAGATCATCGCCGGCGGCTGGAAGCCCGCGCAGTACGGCGCCTTCATCGAGATGAAGGATGGCGGCACCGACATCGCCGGCTTCGGCCCCGCGGTGCCCAAGGACAAGGCCGCGACCATCACCGCCGAGCGCGACGCGATCATGAAGGGCAAGCAGATCTACGCCGGCCCGCTCGCCGACCGCGACGGCAAGGAACGCGTGGCCAAGGGCGCCGTGCTGTCGGATGCCGACCTCTGGAAGATGGACTGGTTCGTCAAGGGCGTGGTCACGCAGAAGTGAGCCGAAGGCCAAGCACCTCATGCCCAATGCGCTCGAACTCACCGGCATCCGCAAGTCCTTCGATGGCTTCGCGGCCCTGACCGACGCCCACTTCGCAGCGCGCTGGGGCGAAGTGCACGCACTGCTGGGCGAAAACGGCGCGGGCAAGTCGTCGCTGATGAACATCGCAGCCGGGCTCTATGCGCCCGAGGCCGGGCAGCTGCTGGTGGACGACAACGCGGTGCGATTCGACGGCCCGCGCGACGCGGCGAAACACCGCATCGGCATGGTCCACCAGCATTTCAAGCTGGTGCGGCCGTTCACGGTGGCGCAGAACATCCTGCTCACCGCACCGCCGCCGGCCGAGTTCCAGAGCCATGGCGAGCGGCTGCGCGAGATCACGCGCGACATCCGCAACAAGGCCGCGGAACTGGGCTTCGACATCGATCCGTCGAAGCGCGTCGACGCGCTGTCGATCGCCGAGCAGCAGCGCGTGGAAATCCTCAAGGTGCTTCTGGCCGGCGCGCGCATCCTGATCCTCGACGAGCCCACGGCCGTGCTGACCGACCAGGAGGCCGCGCGCCTGCTGCAGACGGTGCAGGGGCTGGCGCGCAAGGGCGCCGCCGTGGTGCTGGTCACGCACAAGATGGCAGACGTGAAGACGTATGCCGACCGCGTGACGGTGATGCGCGGCGGGCGCACGGTGGCCACGCTGAAGCCGGAAGAAGCGTCGGTGGCCGAGCTGGTGAAGCTCACGGTGGGCGAGTCGATCGCCGCCACGCAGGCGTTCCAGGCTTCGACTGCACAGCGCGGCCCGGTTCGCCTCACGGTGCGCGGGCTGCGTACGCCGGCATCACCCGAAGGTCGCCGCGTGCTCGACGGCGTGGACCTCGAACTGCACGCGGGCGAGATCTACGGCCTTGCCGGCGTCGGCGGCAACGGCCAGGGCGAACTGGCGGGCGCGATCATGGGCCTGCCGGGCGAAGCCACTGAAGGCGAGATCCGGCTCGAAGGCCACGGCGACCTGAAGACCATGGCCGCATCGGTGCGCCGTGGCATCGGCATCGCCGCCATTCCGGCCGACCGCTACGGGCTCGCGCTCGCGGGAGGTCTCTCGGTGGCGGAGAACTACGCCATCGGCCGCGTGCACACCGGTCGCTACGGCCCCGTGTGGCGCCTGCGGCGCAACCGCATCCAGAGCGACACGCAGGAAGCGGTGCGCGCCTTCGACGTGCAGGGCGTGCGCTCGGTCGCGCAGAAGGCCGCGCTGCTCTCGGGCGGCAACGCGCAGAAACTGGTGCTCGCGCGCGAGTTCGGCAAGTCTCCCACGCTGGTGCTCGCGCACAGCCCGAGCCGCGGGCTCGACGTGCGCGCCAGCGCCGAGGTGCATGCCCGCCTGCGCGCCGCGCGCGACAGCGGCGCCGCGGTGCTGCTCATCAGCGAGGACCTCGACGAGGTGCTGCAGCTCGCCGACCGCGTGGGCGTGATGACGCGCGGACGCATCGCCGGCGAGTTCGCCCAGCCCGCGGACCGGCAGGCCATCGGACAGGCGATGGTGGACCATGGCTGACGCATCCCTCATGGCCGACATGGCAGCTCCTTCTTCCAAGATTCCTTCTCCCATCGCCCACGAGGCACCGCGCGCGACACAGCCGCTGGCCCGCCGCCGCTACGCGCTCGAGATCCGCCAGCACATGTCATGGCGCTGGCAGGCGCTGATCCTCGCTGCCGCGCTGCTCGCGGGCTTCGCCATCTCCGCCGCGATCCTCGTGGCGGCCGGCGTGCCTGCCGACGAACTCGCCAACGAGTTCGTGATGCAGACCTTCTTCGACGGCCAGAACTTTCGCGCCGTGCTGTTCCAGGCCGCGCCGATGATCCTGGTCGGCCTCGCCGGCTCCATCGCGTTCCGCGCGCGCTTCTGGAACCTCGGGCTCGAGGGCCAGATGATCTGGGGCGCCATCGGCGCGACAACCATCTCGATGTGGCAGATCGGCCCCGAGAACCTGCGCCTGCCGCTGATGTTCGTCGCGGCCGTCGGCTGCGGCCTGCTGTGGGTGCTGGGGCCCGCGTGGCTCAAGCTGAAGCTCGGCGTGAACGAGATCATCTCGACGCTGATGCTCAACTACATGGCGGCCAACTTCCTGCTGCACCTGGTCTACGGCAGCTGGAAGGACCCGAAGGACAACTTCCCCTACTCGCCGCAGTTCCGCGCCTTCGAGCGCCTGCCCGAGCTGGGTGCCGGCATCGGCAGCTCCATCCTGCTCGCGGGCGTCGTCGCGATGCTGGCGTGGTGGCTGGTGAGTGTGAGCCGCGTGGGGCTCTACCTGCGCTTCGTCGATGCGAATCCGCGCGTGGCGCATGCCAACGGCGTGCCGGTGCGGCGCACGATCTACGGCGCGGTGCTGCTGTCGGGCGCGATGGCCGGGCTGGCAGGCTTCGCGGTGGCCGCGGGGCAGGAGGGACGGCTCACGCAGGCCTTCTACCAAGGCTACGGCTTCTCGGGCATCCTCATCGCCTTCCTTGCGCGCAACAACCCGCTTGCGGCCACGGTGGTCGCGCTGCTGGTGGCGGCTCTCTTTGTCACAGGGCGCAGCCTGCAGGTGTTCTACCAGGTGCCGTTCTCGATGGTGCAGCTCATACAGGCGGTGATCGTGGTGTGCGTGGCGTCGAGTGACTTCTTCATCCGCCACCGGTTGCGGCGCGTGGGCGGGGAGGCTTCTGCATGAGCGGTGGCATCGTTCTCAACTGGCTGGCGAGCACGCCGGACTTCGCGGTGCCTTACGCCTTGGCAGCGCTCGGACTCATCATCTGCGAGCGCGCGGGCGTGCTCGCGCTCGGCGCAGAAGGCCTGATGCTGGTCGGCGCGCTGGCCGGCATCGGCGCACAGATCGTCATCGGCCAGCCGGCCGTGTCGCTGGTGCTCGCGATGCTGGCAGCCAGCGTGGTGTCGGTACTGTTCGCGGTGATGGTGATCTGGCTGCGCGTGAACCAGGTGATCGCCGGGCTCGCGCTGGTGTTCTTCTGCCAGGGGCTCACGGCGCTGGTCGGCTCGATGGCCGAGTGGACCAACCATGCCACCGAAGGCATCGGCACGATGGGCCTGTGGCCGCTGTCGCTGCTGCCGGTCGTGGGCAGGCTCTTCGAGCAGAACGCGATGGTGTGGCTCACGCTGCCGATCTTCGGCGCGGTGGCGTGGTTCTTCGCGCGCACCTCCGCCGGCCTGCGGCTGCGCGCGGTGGGCGAGAACCCGCAGGCCGCCGACGCCGCCGGCATCCGCGTGACGGCATGGCGCTTCGCGGCGGTGCTCGCGGGCTCGGCGCTCGTGGGGCTGGCGGGCGCCTACATCTCGGTGGTGAGCACCAAGCTGTGGATCGCGGGCATGACCGGCGGACGCGGCTGGATCGCCGTGGGTCTGGTGATCTTCGCGCGCTGGTCGCCGTGGAAGGCGCTGGTGGGCGCCCTGCTCTTCGGCTGCATCGAGGCGCTGATCCCGCAACTGGCCGCGGCCGGCGTGCAGCTGCCGCAGTACTTCGTGATGATGACGCCGTATGCGGTGACGCTCGGCGTGATGGTATGGGTCGCGCTCTCCCGGCGCGGCGCCGATGAAGAGCCCGGTGCGCTGGGCCAACCCTATGTGCGGGAAGAACGCCGATGAAGGCCTGGGTCTACGACGAGGAGCGCGAGCTCGACACGGCGAAGTTCGCCGACTACCTGAATCCCACGACCACCGCGGTCGTCTCCATCGACATGCACCGTGGCCATCTCGACGACAGCCCCGACTGCCCCTGCCCCGCGCCGCGCGCGCGCGACGTCGTGGAACCCATCGACGGCTTCCATGACGCAGTGCGGGCGCTGGGCGTGCGCATCGTGCATGTGCGGTCGGTGCTGCGGCCCGGCGGGGTGGACGACATCAACGGCATTCCGTCCGCATGGCGCCGCACCTTTCCGCTGCACGTGGGCGAGATTCCGAATGCCGACGCGCATGCCATCGAAGGCTCGAAGTGGACCGAATGGGTCACGCGCGTGGAGCCCGGCGACATGCGCGTGGACGGCAAGCGCCGCCTCTCGGCCTTCTACCCGACCGACCTCGACTTTCTTCTTCGCAACCAGCGCATCGAGACGGTGGTACTCAATGGCGGCTTCACCGACTGCTGCGTTCTCAACACGGCCTTCGACGCCAGCAACCGCAACTACCGCGTGATCGTGCTGCGCGACCTGGTGCGCGGCACCGATGCGCACCTGGAAGGCGCGGCGCTGGCGATGGTGTCGCTGCACCTCGGGCTGGTGATGGATTCGCGGGAGCTGCTGCGCCAGTGGCGCAGCTGAAGCTCAGACCTGCACACCCAGCCAGCGCGCGGCCACAGCCGGCATGTCGCCCTGCGCGGACTCCCACACCAGTTCGGGTGCAGCCACATGCACACCGGGCGGCGCGATGCGCAGCGCCACATCGACCAGCTCGGCCACCTTCGCAGCGCGCACCGGCTGCTCGCTGCTCGGCACCATGAAGCGCACAACCGACAGCATCCACGCGGCCACCCGCTCGAAGGGGTTGGCGAGCTTCGCGTTCGCCGGCTTGCGCGCCGATCGCACGAGGATCACGCGCTCGAAGCCGCAGGCCACCACCGCCTGCTCGTCGAGGCTGGCGAGCCCGCGCTTGAGCGCCTCGGGCAGCTTGCCCTGGTCGTGCGGCTGCACGATGGCCAGCGTCTGTACGCCGCAAGCACGCAGCCAGCGGGCCAGCTCGGGCAGGTCGGAGGGCTCGGGTACCCACAGCGCGCGTTCGCGGTCGTGGTACAGGCGCGGCGGATCGAAGGCGATGATGGCGGTGTGGGCCGAGGTCGGCGGCCACTGCGCGATGGGCAGCTCCGGGCTCAGGTAGGTCTCGACACCGCGCAGCCCGTCGCGGATCGGCTCTTTCGCCAGCACGCGCGTATGTGCATGCCGGTGGCTGCCCGCCAGTCGCCGCAGCAGCTCTGCACCCAATGCGCCGGTCGCGCCCGCGATCAGCAGCGTTCCGAAGGCGGAAGAGGCAACAGGCAATACCGCACGATTGGCGGCTTGCAGGGCTTGTAGAGGATCGACGGGCATGGAGCCGTCTATGCTACCTTCCGCATCTTCTGCGGAGGTAATGCAAATGATGATGAAGCGCTGGCTCTTGATTCTTGCCGCGGTCGTGTCCCTGAGCGGCTGCGGCTACAACCAGTTCCAGTCCCTCGACGAGGCCAGCAAGTCGGCCTGGAGCGAGGTCCTCAACCAGTACCAGCGGCGCGCCGACCTCGTGCCGAACATCGTGGCCACCGTCAAGGGCGAGGCCAGCTTCGAGCAGGACACGCTCACCAAGGTGATCGAGGCGCGCGCCAAGGCCACCTCGATCCAGGTGACGCCCGAGACGCTCAACAACCCCGAGGCGTTCAACAAGTTCCAGCAGGCGCAGGGCGAGCTTTCTTCCGCGCTGTCGCGGCTGATGGTGGTGTCCGAGCGCTACCCCGACCTCAAGGCCAACCAGTCGTTCCGCGACCTGCGCGTGACGCTCGAAGGCACCGAGAACCGCATCACCGTAGCGCGCAACCGCTACATCGAGAGCGTGCAGGAGTACAACGTGCTCGCGCGCAGCTTCCCGACCAACATCACGGCCAAGGTCTTCGGGTACGCGACCAAGCCGAACTTCTCGGTGCAGAACGAGGCGCAGATTTCCACGCCGCCCACCGTCGACTTCAGCACCCCGAAGAAGTAGCTCTCCCCCAGGCTTCGTGCACTTCGTGTCACTGCGCCAACCCCCTCGCCGGGGGCAACACCTGCGGCCCGGCAAAGCCGGTTCCGCGGTGTTCCTGGAATGGGTCGCGCGCGCGCTTGCAGTACTGGTCGCAGCCTGGATGCTGCTGGCGTCGGGTGGAGCGCTCGCGCAGGGCCTGCTGCCGATCCCCACGCTCACCGCGCGCGTGATCGACCAGACCGGCACGCTCGACAGCGCGCAACGCAACGGCCTCGAGACCAAGCTCGCCGCCTTCGAGCAGCGCAAGGGCTCGCAGATCGTGGTGCTGATGGTGCCGACCACCGCGCCCGAAGACATCGCCGCCTACACGCAGCGCCTGGGCGACGCCTGGAAGATCGGCCGCAAGGACGTCGGCGACGGCCTGCTGGTGGTGGTGGCCAAGGACGACCGCAAGATGCGCATCGCCACGGCCAAGACGCTCGAGGGCGCGGTGCCCGACCTCGCGGCCGCGCGCATCATCGACGAGGAGATGAAGCCGCGCTTTCGCAACGGCGACTTCGCGGGCGGGCTGAACGCGGCGGTGGACCGGCTCATCGGGCTGGTCGACGGCGAGCCGCTGCCCGAGCCCTCGCGCAACACGGGTGGCGGTGGCGGCGGCAACGAGGGCTTCGACTGGGAGAACCTCGCGATCTTCCTGTTCGTGGGCGTCTTCATCGGCGCGCCGATCGCACGCGCCATCCTCGGCAAGAAGCTGGGCACGATGGTCGTGGGCGGCGGCGTGGGCGTGGTGGTGTTCTTCATCACCACCAGCATCGTCATCGCGGTGATCGCGGGTCTCGTGGCGCTGATCGTCTCGCTGGTCGCAGGCACGGGCAGGCCCGGCGGCGGAAGTGGAGGCGGCTGGAGTTCCGGCGGCGGCGGTTGGGGCGGTGGTGGCGGCGGCTTCAGTGGCGGCGGCGGGGGCGGAGGTTTCAGCTCCGGCGGTGGCGGCAATTTCGGCGGCGGCGGCGCGTCGGGGGATTGGTGAACACGATGCAGACCATGAACGCGAAGCCGACCGACGCGGGCCTCTTCACGAAGCTGGGCCGCATCTGGCGCCATCGCTGGATCGACGAATCCGAGGTTCGCCGCGCGATTCCCCCGGCCGCGCTGGAGCGCCTCGCGGGCCGCGTGAGCGCGAGCGAGCGGCGCCACAGCGGCGAGATCCGCATCTGCGTCGAGGCCGGCCTGCCGATGTCGTACCTGTGGCGCCATGCGCCGCCGCGCGAGCGTGCCGTCACGCTGTTCGGCAAGCTGCGCGTGTGGGACACGGCGCACAACAACGGCGTGCTCATCTACCTGCTGCTGGCCGAGCACGCCATCGAGATCGTGGCCGACCGGGGCATCGACGCGCATGTCGACGACGCCGAATGGGCCGCGATGGCGCAGCGAATGAGCGCGGCCTTTCGCGAAGGCCGCTTCGAGGACGGGCTAACGCAGGCGCTGGAAGAAATCTCCGCTCTGCTGGTCGAGCACTTTCCGCTGGCCGAGGGTGAGCTCGACGTGAACGAGTTGCCCGACGAGCCCGTGGTTCTCTGACTTCTTCCTCCCTCCCCCGCTGGGGGAGGGTGCATGAGTCACTCCTGGACCGGCAGCGCCCACACTGCATCACCGCCCACAGCATGAAAGCGCCGCCCCGGCGCCGATTCCATCATCCACCCGCCCGTGAACTCGCCGAAGGCCGGCAGCACGGCCTGCTGCTCGTCGCTCGCGAAGCACGGCAACCGCACGCTGTCGCGACCCCGCCCCTGGAGCCTGCAGACGGGATGCAGATGGCCCGCGAGCACGAAGTGCGTCGCATGCGTCTGCGGATGGTGGCAGCAGGCGAAAGGCCCCAGCAGGAAGGGCTCGTCGACCACCTCGATGTGGAGCGCCTGTGGTGGGTCGCCCGCGCGGCTGTCGTGGTTGCCGCGCACCAGCGTCATGGAGATGGTCGCATGGCCTACGCGCCAGGCCTCCACGGTGGCGAGCACCGTGCGCGCCTGGGCCGCATGCAGGAAGTCGCCGAGGAACACGATGCGCCGCGGCTCATGCCTTTCGATCAGCGCATCGAGCCGCGCCAGGTTCCCCTGCGTGGTGCCGCCCGGCACCGGCTGGCCGAGGGCGCGGTAGGTTGCGGCCTTGCCCAGGTGCAGGTCGGCCACGAACAGCACGCGCTGCGCGGGCCACCAGAGCGCGCGCTCCGGCAGCAGGTGCAGCAGCTCGCCTGCCCAGCGGACGGCAAGCGGCGAAGCGGAGGTATCGGGAGAAGCCACGAAGCCAGTGTCGCAAAACCTGCGACCGCCTTGCAAAGGCCCTCCAGAGCCCCCATCTGCCGGCCATGACCGAATCGCCCCCGCTGCACATCGTCTGCCCGCACTGCCACACGACCAACCGCGTGCGCACGGCGCAGCTGGGCAGCGCGCCCGACTGCGGCAGCTGCCATCGCCCGCTGTTCACCGGCCATTCCACCGCGCTGGCGGACGCGGCCACCTTCGACCGCCACATCTCCCGCAACGAGATCCCGGTGCTGGTCGATTTCTGGGCGCCCTGGTGCGGCCCCTGCCGGCAGATGGCGCCGGCCTACGAGCAGGCCGCCGCGCAACTCGAGCCCTACGTGCGGCTCGCCAAGGTCGACACCGAGGCGGTGCCCGCACTGGGCGCGCGCTTCAACATCCGCAGCATCCCGACGCTGGCGCTGTTCCGCGGTGGACGCGAGGTGGCGCGGCAGGCCGGCGCGATGGGCGCGGCCGACATCGTGCGCTGGGTGAAGGCGCACGGCGCGGGCTGAAGACTCAAAGCGGCGGAAGCGGCCGTGAAGGCCGTGAGGGCCGCCTGCGGTCGCGCCGTTGGCTCACCGGCTTCGGCGGCTTTCCCGGCCCTTCCTGCCCGAAGGCCAGCGTTCCCTTCACGCGCTCCACGCCGCCGACCGTGACCGCGCCGCCCGCGGCTTTTTCGAGCTGCTCGACCATGCGTGCGATGCGGTCGGCCACGTTCTCGTTCGACAGCTTCTCGCGGAACAGCTCGACCATCAGCGGAAACGAAAAAGGCGTTGGCCGCACGAGCGGCTTCAGCACCAGATGCTGCGTGGCGATTCGTTCCAGGCTCGCGCGCAGCCGGCCGATCTCCAGTTCCTGCGAGAGCAGTTCCTGCTCCGCCTGCTGCAGCAGCCTGTTGCCGGGGTCGTACTTGCGGAACACCTCCCAGAACAGCGACGACGAAGCCTGCAGCTGCTTGCTGCTGCGCTTCTCGCCCGGATAGCCCTGGTAGATGAGGCCCGAGACGCGCGCGATCTCGCGGAAGCGCCGCTGCGCGAGTTCGCTGGCGTTGAGCGAGGCCAGCACCTCGTGCAGCAGCAGTGCATGCGCGTCCTTGCCCTGTGGCAGCTTCAGCACCTGCGGCAGCAGCACCGGCCAATCGACCTCCGTCGCGCTCAACAGTTCGAAGCCGTAGTCGTTGACCGCGATCGAGAAGGTCCGCGCCTCGTGCTGCGCGATGCGCCAGGCCAGCAGGCTCGCGAGCCCGAGGTGCACGTGCCGGCCAGCGAAGGGATAGAGAAACAGGTGCGAGCCCTCGCGCGTGCTCAGCGTTTCGGCCAGCAACGTTTGCGGCGTCGGCAGTGCCGACCACTGCTGCTGAATCTCGAGCAGCGGGCGCACGCACTGCAGCTCGGGCGAGTCGTAGCGCCCCTCGCCGGCCTGCGCGAGCTGCTGCACCACCGCATCGGCCAGCGTGTTCGACAGCGGCATGCGCCCGCCACCCCAGCGCGGCACCGCGGCCCGCTTGCCGCTCGCGCGCCGCACCCAGGCCGTCATGTCGTGGATGCGCACCAGCTCCAGCATGCGGCCGCCGAAGAGAAAGCAGTCGCCGGCCTTCATGCGCGCGACGAAGCTTTCCTCCACGTTGCCGATCTTCGAGCCGCCGAGGTACTGCACCGAGATGCTCGCGTCGCTCACGATGGTGCCGATGTTCATGCGGTGCCGCCGCGCGAGCCGCGCATCGGGCACGCGCCAGACACCCTCGGCATCGGGCACCACGCGCTTGTAGTCCGGGTAGGCCGCGAGCGATGGCCCGCCCTGCGCCACGAACTCCAGGCACCACTGCCAGTTCTCGCGCGAGAGGCCTTCGTAGGCGGCTGTGCCGCATACCTCCTCGTACAGCTCGTCGGGTACGAAGCCGCCGCCCAGCGCCACGGTCACCAGGTGCTGCACCAGCACGTCGAGCGGCTGCTCGGGCGAATGGCGCGCCTCGATATGCCCTGCCGCGATGGCGGTGCGCGCGGCCGAGCCTTCCACCATCTCGACGCTGTGCGTGGGCACGAGCGTGATGCGCGAAGGCCGCCCCGGCGCATGGCCCGATCGGCCCGCGCGCTGCAGCAACCGCGCCACGCCCTTGGGCGAGCCGATCTGCAGCACGCGCTCCACGGGCAGGAAGTCCACGCCAAGGTCGAGGCTCGAAGTGCAGACCACCGCCTTCAGCTCGCCGCTCTTCAGGCCCAGCTCCACCCATTCGCGCACCTCGCGGTCGAGCGAGCCGTGATGCAGCGCGATGAGCCCGGCCCACTCCGGTCTGGCTTCCAGCATCGCCTGGTACCAGATCTCTGCCTGCGATCGCGTGTTGGTGAAGACCAGCGTGGTGCTGCTCGCGGCGATCTCCTCGATCACCTGCGGCAGCATCGTGAGGCCGAGATGCCCGCCCCACGGAAAGCGCTCGGCGACGCCGGGCAGCAGCGAATCGACCACCAGCTTCTTCGGCACCTGCCCTTGCACGAGCACGCCGTCTTCATGGCCCAGCAGGGCATGCATCGCCTCGTGCAGGTTGCCCAGCGTGGCCGACATGCCCCAGATCGCGAGGCCCGGGCTCCATCGCTTCAGCCGCGCGAGCGCGAGCTGCACCTGCACCCCGCGCTTGTTGCCCAGCAGTTCGTGCCATTCGTCGACCACCGCCATGCGCACATGCCCGAGCACCTCGCGCGCATCGGCACGCGCGAGCATCAGCGAAAGGCTCTCGGGCGTGGTGACGAGCACCGTGGGCAGGCGCTGGTTCTGCGCGTTGCGCTCGGCCGAAGTGGTGTCGCCGCTGCGCGCGCCGGCACTCCATGGATGCACTTCGGCACCGAGGGCTTCGAGCGCCTGCTGCAGCGCGCGCAGCGTGTCGGCCGCCAGTGCGCGCATCGGCGTGAGCCACAGCACGGTGAGCGGCTCGGCAACGGGCCGTGCGTTTGCGTTCGCCTTGCGCGCCCGTGCGAAAGCCTGCAGCGCCCCGAGCCACACGGCATACGTCTTGCCCGCGCCGGTGGTGGCATGCAGCAGGCCCGACCTGCCATCGGCAATGGCCTTCCAGACCTCGCGCTGGAACTTGAACGGCTTCCATCCGCGCGCGGCGAACCACGCATCGAGCGCGGCCTTGACCGCCCTGCTCCTTCCCCCTTTGGGGGAAGGTCGGGATGGGGGCAGACGGCCTTGAGCGGGCCGCGCACTGTTCGAACGCCGCGTGCCCCCACCCCCGCCCTCCCCCAGCGGGGGAGGGAGTGAAGACAGGTCCTGCGACTTGTTCATGTGGGCAACAGCGCCGCCAGCGTCTGCAGGGTGTCAGCCTCTTCCACCGGCTTGTCCTCGCGCCAGCGCAGCATGCGCGGAAATCGCACCGCGATGCCGCTCTTGTGCCGCGTGCTGCGCGCGATGCCCTCGAAGCCGAGTTCGAACACCAGCGTGGGCCTGACGCTCTTCACCGGCCCGAAGCTCTCCACGGTGGTCTTGCGGATGATCGCGTCCACGCGCGCCATCTCGGCATCGGTCAGGCCGGAGTAGGCCTTGGCGAAGGGCACGAGCTTGCGGTCTTCCTGCCCGGGCGGGCCGTCCCACACCGCGAAGGTGTAGTCGCTGAAGAGGCTCGCGCGCCGGCCGTGGCCGCGCTGCGCGTAGATCAGCACCGCGTCGACGCTCAGCGGATCGATCTTCCACTTCCACCACACGCCCACGTCTTTGGTGCGGCCCACGCCGTACTGCGCGTCGCGGCGCTTGAGCATCATGCCTTCCACGCCCATGGCGCGCGCCGCTTCGCGCTGGCGCGCGAGGTCGAGCCAGTCGGGTCCTGTGAGCATCGGGCTGGGCAACAGCGAGGGGTGCCGCATGCGCTCGACCAGTTCGTCGAGCAGCGCGCGGCGCTCCGGCTGGGGCCGCGCGCGCAGGTCGCGCCCTTCCCATTCGAGGATGTCGTAGGCCAGCAGCACCACCGGCATGTCGCGCAGCAGCTTCGCGCCCAGGGTCTTGCGGCCGATGCGCTTCTGCAGCTCGGCGAAGGGCTGCACGCGACCGTCGCGCCACACGACGATCTCGCCGTCGAGCACGGTGCCGTCGGGCAGCGCCTCGCCGAGCGCGGCGAGTTCGGGGAAGCGCTCGGTCACCAACTCTTCACCGCGCGACCACACCCATGCGGCGCCCGCGCGCTTCAGCAACTGGGCGCGGATGCCGTCCCACTTCCATTCGACGATCCAGTCCTGCGGCGGGCCCAGCACCGCGTCGAACTGCTCTAGCGGCAGGTTGAAGGGATGCGCGAGGAAGAAGGGATACGGCTGGCCACTGGTCTTCTGTTCCTGCTCCGCGCCCGACTCGGGCGCAACGAGCGCCTGATAGTCGACGGCCCTCGGCCTCCCGCCGATGTGCGTGTAGCCCATGAGGCGCTGCGCGACGCGCTTGGCGTCGATGCCTCCCACAGCCGCCAGCGCCTGCGTGACCTGCAGCTTCGACACGCCGACGCGGAAGGCGCCGGTGATGAGCTTGAAGTACACCAGCCGCTCCTCTGGCGCGAGCTGCCGCCATTGCGCGCGCAGGCGGTCGGCAAGCTCGTCGGGCGCATTCTTCGCGGCATCGCGCAGCGGCAGCAGGTGCTGCTCGACCCAGCCTGCGAGGCCGAGATCGTGCGCCTCGCTGGGCGGCGGCAGCAGCAGCGCGATGGTTTCGGCGAGATCGCCCACGGCGTCGTAGCTCTCGTCGAACAACCATTCGGGCAAGCCCGCCGCCTCCTGCGCGAGCAGGCGCAGCAGCTTGACCGGCACCAGCTGGCGCGGCTTGCCGCCGGCGAGGAAGTAGACGGCCCAGGCGGCATCCGCCGCGTCGGCCTCGCGCAGGTAGCGCTGCAATGCCGCCTGCTTGGCGAGGCTCGAGGTGCTGGCGTCGAGCTCGTGGTACAGCGCGGCGAAGGCCTTCATCTCACGCCTCCGCCCCCTGGTCGTCCTCGTCGCCGTACTCGGTCCTGAAGGCCTGCGCATCGAGGCCGTTCTCGCAGAGCCACCGCACCATCACCTGCACGCTGCCGTGCGTGACGAACACACGCTCGGCTCCCGTGCCGGCGATGGCCTGCTGCAGGCCGGGCCAGTCGGCATGGTCGGACATCACGAAGCCCCGGTCCACGCCGCGCCGCCTGCGCGTGCCTCGCAGCTGCATCCAGCCGCTCGCGAAGGCGTCGGCGTAGTTGCCGAAGCGGCGCATCCACGGCGAACCCTGCGCCGAGGGCGGCGCGAGCACCAGCGAGCGCTTTAGCAGCGCGGCATCGACACCCGCATCGTCTGCGCGCAGGGTGGGCGGCAGCGCCACGCCGGCCGCGCGGTACACGGCATTGAGCGGCTCCACCGCACCGTGCACGACGATGGGCCCGATGCTCGCGTCCACGCCGTGCAGGATGCGCTGCGCCTTGCCGAAGGCGTAGCAGAAGAGCACCGATGCGCGCCCCGCCTCTGCATTCGCGCGCCACCATGCGTCGATCTGCGAGAACAGCTCGGCCTGCCTGGGCCAGCGATAGACCGGCAGGCCGAAGGTCGACTCGGTGATGAAGGTGTCGCAGGGCACCGGCTCGAAGGGCGCGCAGGTGCCGTCGGGCTCGGTCTTGTAGTCGCCCGAGGCCACCCATACGCGCCCGCCGTGCTCGAGCCGCACCTGGGCCGAGCCCAGCACGTGGCCCGCCGGATGCAGCGAGACGCGCACGCCGTGGTGCTCGATCACCTCGCCGTAGGGCAGCGTCTGCAGCGGGATGTCCTGGCCGAGGCGTGCGCGCAGCGTGCCGGCGCTGTCGGTATGCGCCAGGTAGTGCGCATGCCCCGGGCGCGCGTGGTCGGAATGCGCGTGCGTGATGACGGCACGCGCCACCGGCCGCCACGGGTCGATGTAGAAATCGCCGGGCGGGCAGTACAGGCCCTCGGGCCTGGCGACGACGAGGAGGTCTTCTTCCTGCTTTGCGGGAGGCATGGCACGCCATCGTAGGCGCTGCCGGGCTTTCGCGCCGCCGAACGGCGGGCGCGAAGCGTTGTGGGCTGGCTCCTACCCTACGGACGCTTCGGACGGTTCTTCATCATGTCGAGCACGTTCATCTTCATGCCGTTGGGCATGACCATGTCGCCTGGCTTCTGGTCGGCCTTGCAGGGGCCGACCCAACGGGCTTCCATGGCGCTCGTGCCTTCGGCCCGGCCCATCAGCGGCGGGCTGTAGGTCGACTTGCTTTCCATGCGGTAGGCGGTGTTGAAGTCGCCGCTGATGACCGCATGCGAGGTGGCCACCGTGTTGCCGATCTTGCAGACCGAGTCCATGACCAGCTTGCCGCTGTCGGTGCGCAGCTCCTGCTTCGAGCACATGTCCTTGCCCATGCCCTGGCCCATGTCGCGCATGGCCTTGTCGGTGGCGGCGTCGATGCACTGCTGCATGGTGTGGGTGCCGCCGCCGGGGCTGGCGCCCTTGCCCGTGGCTTCACCGGTCTGGGTCTGGATCTCCCAGAGGCCGGGCTTGCGGGCGGGGAAGTCGAGCGCGAACGCCGGGCCCGCGACGACACCGGCCGCGATGCAGGTCACGACGGCGGAAAGGCGAATCTTCATGGCGGACTCCCGCTCCTTCGGATGGCGAAGCCCGGGTTGTACCTTGCGCGCCGCCGCGTTGGAATACCGCGATCGGCCTACGCCTGCGCCCCGGGTCGTTGCCGCGTGGCGAGGCCGAACGCCACGCCCAGCACGAAGCCGCCCAGCACGTCGATCAGCACATGCTGGCGCACCGCCATCGTCGAATAGACGATGCCCGCCGCCCACGCTACGTTGGCGACGCGCAGCCAGGCCGGCGCCCCCACCGCACGAAGCTGCCGCGCCAGCGCGACGCAGGTGAACACCGAGAACGAGACATGCAGCGAGGGAAAGGCATTGCCGGCCGAGTCGACCATCTTGAGGAACTGCAGCGAGGTGCCCGGCGTGGTCTCGACCACGAAGTTGGGAATCGCCGTGGGCATGAACCAGAACACGAGCAGCGCCAGCAGCGTCATGGCCGCGCAGCCCAGCGAGAAGCCTTGCAGCTCGCGCATGTCCCTGGCCAGCAGCACCGGCAGCGCGATGTAGCCCCAGAGCGAGAGATACACCGGCAGCAGCCACGGCCAGAAGGCGACCAGCCGGTCGATGGGCGTGAGCGGCAGCACCCAGGCCTGGCCCGCGTTCTTCATGATCCAGAAGTACAACGGAAAGAAGCCGAGCGTGGCGACGGTGTTGCCGACCAGCTTCAGCGGAAACAGCGTGATGCTGCGCTTCCACAGGGCCGCAAGCCACGGCGGCACCCTCGACGAAGACGATGCGGAAGAGGACGACGGAGAAGAAGAGGTGACGTCGGACGCGGGAGGTGTCATGGAGGCCCGGGCAGCGCGCCGCGCGCTACCAGGGCGTCCACTTTAATTCGCTTTTCGCCGAAGCCACCGTGCGTTCGATGAAGCGCACGCCGCGCGCGCCGTCCTCCACGCGCGGGTAGTCGGCAGCCAGCGGATCGGCCGGCAGGCCCGCGAGCCTGGCGCGGATGTCCGCCGCCACGCCCGCGTACACGTTCGCGAAGGCCTCGATGAAGCCTTCGGGGTGCCCCGCCGGCAGCCGGCTCGCGCGCTTCGCCGACTCGCACAGCCAGGGCGCGCCGCGCGTGAGCACCTGCAGCGGTCCGTCGTGCGGCAGGTGCACCAGCCGGCTCGGCTGCTCCTGGTGCCATTCGAGCGTGCCCAGCGTGCCCGACACGCGCAGGCGCAGGTCGTTCTCCAGGCCGGTGTTGATCTGCGAGGCGATGAGCACGCCGCGCGCGCCGCCTTCGAAGCGCAGCAGCAGGCTGCCGTCGTCGTCGAGCATGCGGCCCGGCACCAGCGCGCCCAGGTCGGCGCACAGGCTTTCAATGCGCAGCCCGGTGACGGTGGCCACGAGATTCTCGGCATGCGAGCCAATGTCGCCGATGGCGCCGGCCGCGCCGCTGCGCGCGGGGTCGGTGCGCCAGTCGGCCTGCTTGTTGCCGCCGCTGGCCTCGACATGGCTCGCGAGCCAGCCCTGGTTGTATTCGACGACGACCTTGCGCACTTCGCCGATCAGGCCCGAGCGCACCATCTCCCGTGCCTGCCGCACCATCGGATAGCCGGTGTAGTTGTAGGTGACGCCGAACACCGTGCCCCGCTTGGCCACTGTGGCGACCAGCGCGTCGGCCTGCTCGCGCGTGTGCACCAGCGGCTTGTCGCACACCACGTGGAAGCCTGCTTCGGCGAAGGCCTGCGCCACCGGAAAGTGCACGTGGTTGGGCGTGACGATCGACACGAAGTCGATGCGCTCGCCCTCCGGGCGCTTCAGCTCGTCGGCCAGCAGCGCCTGCCAGTCGCCGTGGTTGCGGTCGTCGGCCAGGCCGAGGTCGCGGCCCGAGGCGCGCGCCTTCTCGGGGCTGGACGAGAGCGCGCCCGCAACGAGCTCGATCTGCCCGTCGAGCGCCATGGCCTTGCGGTGCACGGCGCCGATGAAGGCGTCGCGCCCGCCGCCGACCATGGCGTAGCGCAGTTTGCGAGGAGGTGTGTCTGTCATCGATCGTCTTGGCGTTTCCGGAAACTGTTCCCTCTCCCCTTGGGGAGAGGGCTGGGGTGAGGGTGGCGGCATTTGCGCACGCACCGTTTTCGCCGTCGCCGCTGGCCCTCATCACCCCAACCCTCTCCCCAGAGGGAGAGGGAGCAAAGCAGGCCCGCCGCTTCAGAACATCAGAACGGCGAGTTCGGGTGGTAGAAGTCTTTCGCGTTTTCCTTGGTGATCAGCACCGACGGAATGATGGTCGTCGCCGGCAGCTTCTCGCCCTTCAGGCGCGCCTCGGCCGTGAGCTTGATCGCGTCGTAGATGAACTTGGGCGAGTAGCTCACGTCGGCCGTGATGCGCTTGTCCTTGCCGTCCATGATGGTCTTGACCATGTCCTTGGCGCCAGCGCCGCCGAACACGATCTTGATGTCGTCGCGCTTGGCCTGCGAGATGGCCTTGAGCACGCCCACGGCCATGTCGTCGTCGGCGGCCCAGATGGCGTCGATGTTCTTGAAGCGCGTCAGGTAGTCCTGCGTGACCTTGAAGGCGTCGTCGCGGTTCCAGTTGGCGTACTTGGCGTCGAGCAGCTTGATGTCGGGACTGTTCTTGAGCACGGCATTGAAGGCGTCCATGCGCTCGTTGTCCAGCGTGGTCGCGATGCCGCGCAGCGCCACCACGTTGCCTTTGCCGCCGAGCTGCTTGACGATGTATTCGGCCGGGATCTTGCCGAAGGCCGTGTTGTCGCCGGCCACGTAGGCGTCCTGCGCGCTGGTGTCGGTGAGGCCGCGGTCGACCACCGTCACGTAGGCGCCCTTGGCCTTGACCTGCGCCACTGGCTTGGTCAGCGCCGCCGACTCGAAGGGGAACACGACCAGCGCGTTGATCTTGGTGACCGTCGAGAGGTCCTGCAGCTGGTTGGCCTGCTCGGGCGCGTTGGCGGCCGTCTTGATGGTGATCTTCAGGTCCTTGTGTTCCTTCTCCAGGTCCTTCTTCGCCTGGTTGGCCCAGTAGTTGATGCCGCCCATGAAGCTGTGCGTGGCCGCGGGAATCGAAACGCCGAGGTTGACCTTCTCCGCGGCAAGCGCGGGCAGGCTGGCGAACGCTGCGGCGGCAACCGCCGTGAGTGCGAGGCGTCGGGTGAAAGTCGTCATGCTGGATGTCTCCTCTTGGTTGATGGAACGGAACGGGAAAGAACTAGCGCCGGCCGCGTTGAAGGAACGCGACGATGATGATCACGAAGCCCTGCACCGCCGCGTTGAGGTACACGCTGATGATGCTGGTGAGGTTCAGGATGTTGCTGATGACCGAGAGCAGGATCGCGCCCACCACCGTGCCGGTGATGCTGCCCGCGCCGCCCTTGAGCGCCGTGCCGCCGACGATCACCGCGGCGATGGCTTCCAACTCCCACAGCAGGCCGGTGGTCGGCGATGCCGAGCCCAGACGCGGCACGTACAGCAGCGTCGCGATGCCCACGCACACGCCGAGCAGCACATAAGTGAGGATCTTCACGCGGTCGACGTCCACGGCCGCGTAGCGCGCCACCTGCTCGTTGGAGCCGATGGCCTGCACGTAGCGACCGTAGGCCGTACGGTTGAGGATGAGGCCGCCGACGACGGCGACGATCACGAACACCCACACCGGCACCGGAATGCCCGCGAGGCTCGCGTAGTACACGGGCGCGTAGAGGTCCGACAGCTCGTTGTCGAGCGTGAGCGCGCCGCCGTCGGCGAAATAGGTGAGGTACGCGCGGAAGATGCCCAGCGTGCCCAGCGTCACGATGAAGGGTTCGATGCGGCCCTTGGTGATGAGCAGGCCGTGCGCGAGGCCGAACACCGCGCCGAGCACCACGGCCAGCACGGCGCCCATCACCACCGCCAGCAGCGGCGAGCCCGAGGCCGGCCCGGCCCAGTTGATGAACATGATCACGCTGCCCGCGATGAGCGCGGCCATCGAACCCACCGACAGGTCGATGCCGCCCGAGATGATCACGAAGCACATGCCCACCGCGATGATGCCGATGAAGGCCGTGCGCGTGAGCACGTTCATCGCGTTGTCGAGGGTCGCGAAGTCGCCGTTCAGCAGCGTGCCGGCGATGCACAGCAGCACCAGGCCGATGACGGGCCCGAGGCCATGCAGGCGCTCGGTCCAGCGCGGCTTGGTCTCGCTGCGGTGCTGCTGCTGCGCGGCTTCAAGCGTGCGCGGCGGTTGTGTCTGCTGTTCCGGTGGCATGAGCGATGAGCTCCTCTTCTGTCAGATGGTCGGCGTCGAGCGTGGCGACGATGCGGCCCGCGCGCATCACCGCGACGCGGTGGCACAGGCCGATCAGCTCCATCAGCTCCGACGAGACGACGATCACCGCGAGCCCTTCGCGGGCGAGTCGCTGGATCAGGAAATAGATGTCGCGCTTGGCGCCCACGTCGACGCCGCGCGTGGGCTCGTCGAGCACCACCACCTTCGGCCGCGGCTGCAGCACCTTGGCGAGCGCGAGCTTCTGCTGGTTGCCGCCCGACAGCGACGAGGCCTTCACGTCGAGCGAACCGGTGCGGATGCCGTAGTCCTTCACCGCCTCGGCCAGCGCGCCCCGCTCTGCCTCGGGCTTGAGCCAGGGCTGGGCATAGCGCTCGAGCGCCATCAGCGTGAGGTTCTGGCGCAGGCCGAAGTTGACGTGCAGGCCTTTGCCCTTGCGGTCTTCGCTCAGGTAGGTGAGGCCGTCCCTTGCCGCGTCACGCGGATTGCGCCAGCCCTTGCCGTGCGGCACGGGCTTGCCGAGCATCTCGACGCTGCCGCCGCTCGCGGGTCGCAGGCCCAGCAGCCCCTCGAAGAGTTCGGTGCGGCCGGCACCGACGAGGCCCGCGAAGCCGAGGATCTCGCCGGGGCGCACCTCGAAGCTCGCGTCCTGCGCCCAGCCGGGCACGCTGAAGCCTTGCACGCGCATGGCGGGGGCGCCGGTGGCGGTGACCGCATCTCGGGGTGGATAGAGATCGGCCAGCTCGCGGCCCACCATCAGGTTGGCCATCTGCTGCCGCGTGACGTCGGCGGTGGGCGCGCGCGCGACGAAGCGGCCGTCGCGCATGACGATGACTTCGTCTGTCACCTGCTCCACTTCGTCGAGCTTGTGCGAGATGTAGACGATGGTCACGCCGTCGGCGCGCAGCTGGGCGATGAGCTTGAACAGGCGCTCCGTCTCGCCGGGCGTGAGCGTGGCCGTGGGCTCGTCCATGACGAGCAGGCGCGCGCGGCGGGCGATGGCCTTCGCGATCTCGACGAGCTGTTTCTCGGCGACGATCAGCTTGCGCACCTTGGTGCGCGGGTCGATGTTCAGGCCGACGGCCGCGAGCGCGGAGGCGGCGTCGCGCTCCATGGCGGCGTCGTCGAGCAGCCAGCCCTTCTTCTTTTCGTGGCCGAGGAAGATGTTCTGGGCAACGTTCAAGTCTTCGGCGAGATTGAACTCCTGGTGGATCAGCACGATGCCGAGCGCCTCGGCGTCGCGCGAGCTCTCGAACTGCTGCGGCGTTGCGTTGATCTTCAGCGTGCCGCCGGTGGCCGACTCGTAGCCGGACAGGATCTTCATCAGCGTGGACTTGCCCGCGCCGTTCTCGCCGAGCAGGCCGTACACGCGGCCGGGCGCGAGCGCGAAGCTCACGCCGTGCAGCACCTGCACGGGGCCGAATGCCTTCACGATGCCGTCGAACTCGACGGCGACGCTGCCTTTGTGGATTACCGCAGCGCTCGTCATGGCGCCACCCCGCGGGCCTTCAGCGTTTCCTGCATCGCGAGCACGCCGGCGCCGACCAGGCCGCCCTGCATGCCCAGCGGCGTGTACTGGATCTCCAGGTGCCGCGTGGAGAGCGCCAGCGAGCGCTGGTAGACGCTCTGCCGCACGGCAGCGAGAAACAGCGGCCCGATGCGCGTGATGCCGCCGCCGATGAACACATGCGACGGATTGAAGAAGTTGACGACCGACGCGAGCATCTGCCCGATCAGGCTGCCCGCGCGCTGGATGATGGCGTTGGCGGCCGTGTCGCCGCCGCGGCTGGCCTGGCCGACGTCGACGGCATCGATGCGGCCGTACAGGCGCAGGACTTCGGCCAGCGCGGCGCTCTCGCCGGCTTCGGCAGCCTGCACCGCCATGCGCGTGATCGCCGGGCCGGCGGCCATGGCTTCCACGCAGCCGAGGTTGCCGCAGTGGCAGCGCGGGCCTTCCTGGTCGACGCAGATGTGGCCGACGTCGCCGGCCGAACCCGCGGCGCCGCGGTACACCTCGCCATGGCACACGATGCCGCAGCCGATGCCGGTGCCGATCTTGATGACGAGGAAGTTCTGCAACGAGCGCCGCAGGCGCCACAGCTCACCGAGCGCCATCAGGTTCACGTCGTTGTCGACGAAGACGGGCGCCGCGTAGTCCTCGCGCAGGTAGTCGCGGATCGAGAAGCTGTCCCAGGCGGGCATCAGCGGCGGATTCACGAGCTGGCCGATCTCGAAGTTGACCGGGCCGGGCACGCCGATGCCGATGCCGAGAACGTCCTTGGCCGTATGACCGCAACTGGCCAGCAACTCGCGCATGAGCGTGCGCACGCGGGCCAGCACGACGGCGGGGCCTTCGCGCACATCGGCCGGTTCATCGTGTTGCGCGAGCACGCTGAGGTCCGGGCGCAGCACGGCCACGTCGAGGCTGGTGGCGCCGATGTCGACGCCGACGAGCACGCCGAGTCCCGAATGAAGCTGGAGGTTTTCGGGGCGGCGTCCGCCCGAGGAGCGCTGCAGGCCGGCTTCGGCGAGCAGGCCCTGGTCGACGAGGCCGGCGATCAGCCCGTTGGCCTTGCTCTTGGAGAAGCCGAGCTGCTCGGCCATGGCATGCCGCGAACCGCCGGCCGACCAGAAGGTCGTTTCCAGCAGCCGCATTTCGTCCGCAGTGATGCCACTCCAGGGTGCCACGCGTCTTGTCTCCGGTGTTCTTTGTCCTGGCCCGGCAGCGGCGGCCGCCGGACGAAGGCGAATACTAGGTGGCGGGCTTCAGCCGGACAAGGCCGAACTTCGACCTTGTTCAGACCGAAGATCGTCAACCCGAAGATGAATGGACGAAAAAAAGCCGCCTGGGAGGCGGCTTTCTTCTTCGTTGCTTCGACGACGGGCCGGAGGCCCGACTTCGATTACTTCTTCTGACGGTACTTGCGCAGCGCCGCGATCTGGGCGGCCATCACGGCCAGCTCCGATTGCGCCATCGCGATGTCGATGTCGCTCTTCGCGTTCTTCAGCGCTTCTTCGGCGGCGGCCTTGGCCTGGTTGGCCTTCTCGTCGTCGAGGTCCTTGCCGCGGATCGCGGTGTCTGACAGCACGGTGACGGCGTTCGGCTGCACTTCGAGAATGCCGCCGGCCACGAAGACGAACTCTTCCTTGCCATCGGCGGTTTCGATGCGCACGGCGCCGGGGCGGATGCGCGTGATCAGCGGGGTGTGGCGCGGGAAGATGCCGAGCTCACCGGCTTCACCGGGCAGCGCGACGAACTTGGCTTCGCCCGAGAAGATCGACTCTTCCGCACTGACCACGTCCACATGAATGGTGCCTGCCATGGTGATTCCTTCTTAAGCGACCTTCTTGGCCTTCTCGAACGCTTCGTCGATGGTGCCGACCATGTAGAACGCCTGCTCGGGCAGGTGGTCGGCTTCGCCGTTCACGATCATCTTGAAGCCGCGGATGGTTTCGGCCAGCGGCACGTACTTGCCGGGCGAGCCCGTGAACACTTCGGCCACGTGGAACGGCTGCGACAGGAAACGCTGGATCTTCCGGGCGCGGGCCACGGCCAGCTTGTCTTCGGGAGCCAGTTCGTCCATGCCCAGAATGGCGATGATGTCGCGCAGTTCCTTGTAGCGCTGCAGCGTGCCTTGCACGGCGCGGGCCACGTTGTAGTGCTCTTCGCCGACCACGTTCGGGTCGAGCTGACGCGAGGTCGAGTCCAGCGGGTCCACGGCGGGGTAGATACCCAGCGAGGCGATGTCACGCGACAGCACCACGGTCGAGTCCAGGTGGGCGAAGGTGGTGGCGGGCGACGGGTCGGTCAAGTCGTCGGCAGGGACGTACACGGCCTGGATCGAGGTGATCGAGCCGACCTTGGTCGACGTGATCCGCTCTTGCAGGCGGCCCATTTCCTCGGCCAGCGTCGGCTGGTAGCCCACGGCGGAAGGCATGCGGCCCAGCAGAGCCGACACTTCGGTACCGGCCAGCGTGTAGCGGTAGATGTTGTCCACGAAGAACAGAACGTCACGGCCTTCGTCGCGGAACGACTCGGCGATGGTCAGGCCGGTCAGCGCCACGCGCAGACGGTTGCCCGGGGGTTCGTTCATCTGGCCGTAGACCATGGCCACCTTCGAGTCCTCGAGCTTCTCGAGGTTCACGACGCCGGAGTCGGCCATCTCGTGATAGAAGTCGTTGCCTTCGCGGGTACGTTCACCCACGCCAGCGAACACCGACAGACCCGAGTGAGCCTTGGCGATGTTGTTGATGAGTTCCATCATGTTCACGGTCTTGCCCACGCCGGCGCCACCGAACAGACCCACCTTGCCGCCCTTGGCGAACGGGCAGACCAGGTCGATAACCTTGATGCCGGTTTCCAGCAGGTCTTGCGAGGGCGACAGTTCGTCGTACGCGGGAGCCTTGCGGTGGATGGAAGCGGTGAGCTCCTGGCCCACGTCGCCGCGCTCGTCGATCGGACGGCCGAGCACGTCCATGATGCGGCCGAGGGTGGCCTTGCCGACCGGCACGGTGATGGGAGCGCCGGTGTTGGTCACGACCAGGCCGCGACGCAGGCCGTCGGACGAGCCCAGTGCAATGGTGCGCACCACGCCGTCGCCGAGCTGCTGCTGAACTTCGAGGGTCAGCCCGCCGCCTTCGAATTTCAAGGCGTCGTACACCTTGGGCATCTGGTCACGCGGGAACTCCACGTCGACCACGGCGCCGATACATTGGACAATTTTTCCTTCAGCCATGGCGTTTCCTTCTGGATGGATCTCAATAAATTTGCGACAGGTTCTTGCAGAAGCGTCCTGGTGCCAAAACGGGCCGCTTTTGCAAGAATGCCGGCGGGGCCGGCACCCTTGAATGTCCTGCTGTCAGTTTCCCATCAGCACTTCATGGCCGTCGCCTGGGCGGCGAAGGCGTCGGAAGCAGCCTTGCAGGCCTGGCCCAGCGCGGCCTTGTCCGCGCCCATCGAAGCCCAGGTGGCCTTCGTCTGGTCGAGGCTTGCCTTCATGGCGTCGGCAGCAGCACCGCTTTGCGCAGCGACGCAGGTCTGCACCTTGGCCAGGTAGTCGTTGCATTCCTGCGGCAGGTCGGCGGCGGAAGCCGTCGGTGCTGCGGCGGGAGCTGCCGCCGGCGCTGCTGCCGGAGCAGGCGCGGGAGCCGGAGCGGGCGCAGCAGGTGCAGCGGCGGGAGCAGCCGGTGCAGGTGCGGGCGCCTCTTCCTTCTTGGAGCAGGCGGTCAGAGCGGCAGCAACAGCCACCAGAGCAAGCATCTTCTTCATTTTGCGCAGAGTCCCCTAAAAAAGGCCTTGGGTTACCGGGCGCGCGGAGCGCACCCGATCAGCAACGCGGCCTGTTGCATTGCCTCAATCAAACGCCTGCAGCCGCGGCCGCGCCGGACACGATTTCCGACAGTTCCTTCGTGATGCCGGCCTGACGGGTCTTGTTGTAGACCAGCTTCAGCTCGTTGATCACGTTGCCTGCGTTGTCGGTCGCGGCCTTCATGGCCACCATGCGCGCCGAGTGCTCGGACGCCATGTTCTCGGCCACTGCCTGGTAGACCAGGGATTCCACGTAGCGCACCAGCAGCTCGTCGATCACGCTTTGCGCGTCGGGCTCGTAGATGTAGTCCCACGAGTGATGTCCCGACTCGGTCTGCAGCGTCTCGGCCTTCAGCGGCAGCAGCTGCTCCACCATCGGCTCCTGCTTGATGGTGTTGATGAACTTCGTGTAGCACAGGTACACGGCCGACAGCTTGCCTTCGGCGTAGGCGTCCAGCAGCGTCTTGACCGGCCCGATGAGCTTGTCCAGATGCGGCGTGTCGCCCAGCTGCGTCACATGGGCCACCACGCGGGCGCCGATGCGGTTCAGGAAACCCAGACCCTTGTTGCCGATGGCGACCGACTCGACCACGCTGCCCGCGGACTGCGCTTCGCGCAGCTTGCCCGTGACGGCACGCAGCAGGTTGGTGTTCAAGCCGCCGCACAGGCCCTTGTCGCTGGTCACGATGATGAAGCCGACGCCCTTGGCGTCGTTCGTCTTCATGAACGCGTGGGTGTACTCCGGGTTCGCCTTGCCGAGGTTGGCCGCGATGTTGCGGATCTTTTCGCTGTAGGGGCGAGCGGCGCGCATGCGTTCCTGCGCCTTGCGCATCTTGGAAACCGAGACCATTTCCATGGCCTTGGTGATCTTCTTGGTGTTTTCCACCGATTTGATCTTGCCGCGGATTTCCTTACCAGCTGCCATGAGAGCTCCTTCTTGCGTCGATCAAGGGTCGATCAGGCGAACGACTTCTTGAACGAGGTCACGGCGGCCAGCAGTTCGGCTTCCGATTCCTTGTCGAGAGCCTTTGCCTTCTCGATCTTGTCGAGCAGCGCGGCGTGGCTGGACTTCAGGAACTGGTGCAGGCCATGTTCGAACGGCAGCACCTGCTTGATCTCGAGGTCGTCCATGAAGCCCTTGTTCACTGCGAACAGCGACGCGCCCATCAGCGAGATCGGCAGCGGGCTGTATTGCGGCTGCTTCAGCAGTTCGGTCACGCGGGCACCGCGGTCGAGCTGCTTGCGGGTGGCTTCGTCGAGGTCGGAAGCGAACTGCGCGAACGCAGCCAGTTCCCGGTACTGGGCCAAGTCGGTACGGATACCGCCGGACAGGCCCTTGATGATCTTCGTCTGGGCCGACGAACCCACGCGCGACACCGAGATACCGGCGTTGATGGCGGGGCGGATACCTGCGTTGAACAGGTTGGTTTCCAGGAAGATCTGGCCGTCGGTGATCGAGATCACGTTGGTCGGAACGAACGCGGACACGTCGCCGGCTTGCGTTTCGATGATCGGCAGTGCGGTCAGCGAACCGGTCTTGCCCTTGACCGCGCCCTTGGTGAAGGCTTCGACGTAGTCGGCGTTCACGCGGGCCGCGCGCTCGAGCAGACGGCTGTGGAGATAGAACACGTCGCCGGGGTAGGCTTCGCGGCCCGGCGGGCGGCGCAGCAGCAGCGACACTTGACGGTAGGCAACGGCCTGCTTGGACAGGTCGTCATAGACGATCAGCGCGTCTTCGCCGCGGTCGCGGAAGTATTCGCCCATCGTGCAGCCCGAGTAGGCCGACACGTACTGCATGGCGGCCGATTCCGAAGCGGAAGCAGCAACCACGATCGTGTAGTCCATGGCACCGGCTTGTTCCAGTGCGCGCACCACGTTCTTGATCGACGAAGCCTTCTGGCCGATCGCAACGTAGACGCAGGTCATGTTCTGACCCTTCTGGTTGATGATCGCGTCGATGGCCACGGCCGTCTTGCCGGTCTGGCGGTCGCCGATGATCAGCTCGCGCTGACCGCGGCCGACGGGCACCATCGAGTCGATGGACTTCAGGCCGGACTGCATCGGCTGGTCGACCGACTTGCGGGCGATCACGCCCGGTGCGACCTTCTCGATCACGTCGGTCATCTTGGCGTTGACCGGACCCTTGCCGTCGATCGGCTGGCCCAGGGCGTTCACCACGCGGCCGATGAGCTCGGGGCCCACGGGCACTTCCAGGATGCGGCCCGTGCACTTGACGGTGTCGCCTTCGGAGATGTGCTCGTACTCGCCCAGAATCACGGCGCCGACCGAGTCGCGCTCGAGGTTCAGCGCGAGGCCGAACGACGGCGTGCCGTCAGCCGTGGGCGGGAACTCCAGCATTTCGCCCTGCATCGCGTCGGACAGGCCGTGGATGCGCACGATACCGTCGGTCACCGACACCACGGTGCCTTCGTTGCGGATGTTGGCGCTGACCCCGAGGCCCTCGATGCGGCTCTTGATCAGTTCGGAAATTTCTGCGGGATTGAGTTGCATGACTCTTTCCTTCTTTCTTTGTAAGGGGCCGGGAGCCGTCAGGCCACCAGCGCAACTTTCATTTGTTCAAGGCGCGCTTTGACGGAGGTGTCGAGCACCTCGTCGCCGACCACCACACGGATGCCGCCGATCAGTTCGGGCTCTTGCCGAACCGTGACCTGGAGCTTGCGACCGAAGCGCTTTTCGAGCGCGGCCGAAACGTTGGCCAGGGCCGCGGCTTCGATCGGGAAGGCGCTGTAGACAACGGCGTCGGACGAACCGCTCTTCGCGTTGGCCAGTGCCCGGAACTGCTTCGCAATTTCCGGCAGCACCGAAAAACGCCCGTTCTCGAGGAGCGCGGACAGGAAGTTCTGGGCAGCGGGAGCCAGCGGTGCACCGAATGCACCGGCGACCACGCCGACCACCTGTTCGGCCGTGGCCTTCGGGTTGTCGGCGAACTGCTGGAGCTCCGGATTGGCCGCGATGGCGGCAATCTTTTCGAGCCAGGCGCTGGTTCCGGCGACGTCGGACGACGAAGCCTTGAAGAGCGCCTCGGCGTAGGGGCGTGCAATGGTGGCGAGTTCTGCCATGGCTTCTATCAGAGTTCGGTCTGCAGACGGGCGAGCAGGTCGGCGTGAACGCCCGCATTCACTTCCTTGCGCAGAATCTGCTCTGCGCCCTTGACGGCCAGTGCGGCGACCTGCTCGCGCAGGGCTTCGCGGGCCTTCAGTGCCTGCTGTTCGGCTTCGGCGCGTGCGGCGGCGACGATCTTGTTGCCTTCCTCGGTCGCGCGGGCCTTGGCCTCTTCAACGATGGCCTGGGCGCGACGTTCGGCGTCGGCAAGACGTTGCGCGGACTCGTTGCGCGCCTGACCCAGTTCGGCTTCCACGCGCTTGTTGGCGGCGGACAGCTCGGACTTGGCCTTGTCGGCTGCAGCGAGGCCTTCGGCGATCTTCGCGGCGCGGTCGTCCAACGCCTTCGCGATCGGCGGCCACACGTACTTCATCGTGAACCCGACCAGGATCAGGAACACGATCATCTGAACGATCAGGGTACCGGTAATGCTCACTTTTCACCCTCTCTATGGGATTGAATCGAAGCCATTCGCTAGCAGGGCCAGAGAACGACGACGCAGGTCCGACGAGAAAGACTTACTTCGGCAGGTTGGCGATTTGCGACAGGAACGGGTTGGCCGTTGCGAACCACAGGGCGATACCGGTGCCGATAATGAAAGCGGCGTCGATCAGACCAGCCAGCAGGAACATCTTGGTTTGGAGTTCACCCATGAGTTCGGGCTGACGTGCGGCCGACTCGAGGTACTTGCTGCCCATGATGCCGATGCCGATACATGCGCCCACAGCGCCCAGACCGATGATCAGGCCGGCGGCCAGTGCAACAAAGCTAATAACTTCCATGATGACTCCTAGAGGACTTTGGTTGAAGAGAAAAACAAAAACAAGAACGAAAACTGATGATCAGTGGTGATCGTGGGCCTGGCCGATGTAGACCAGCGTCAGCATCATGAACACGAAGGCTTGCAGCGTGATGATCAGGATGTGGAAGATGGCCCAGGCCGTGCCCGCGATGATGTGGCCGATGGCCAGGCCGATGCCGGTGGCCGACATGGACCAGGCACCACCCATCAGGGCGATCAGCAGGAAGATCAGTTCGCCGGCGTACATGTTGCCGAACAACCGCATGCCGTGCGAGACCGTCTTGGCGACGAACTCGATCATCTGCATGGCGAAGTTGAAGGGGTACAGGGCCCAGTGATTGCCGAAGGGCGCGGTGAACAGCTCGTGGACCCAGCCGCCGGCACCCTTGATCTTGATGTTGTAGTAGATGCAGATCAGCAGGACAGCCACCGACATGCCCATGGTCACCGACAGGTCGGCGGTGGGCACGACACGCAGATAGGCGTGGTGCGGGTCTTCGCCGGCGATGTGGAAGATCTTGGCCCAGATCGCCGGGAACAAATCGACCGGGAACAGGTCCATTGCGTTCAGCAGGAAGATCCAGACGAAGATGGTCAGGGCCAGCGGAGCGACGAACTTGCGGCTCGTGGCGTTGTGGACGATGCCCTTGGCCTGCTGGTCGACCATTTCGACGAGCAGTTCGACAGCCGCTTGAAAACGGCCGGGAACACCCGAAGTGGCCTTGCGGGCAGCCAGCCAGAGCAACCAGCAACCCAGGATACCGAGCGTGATCGAGAAAAAGAGAGAGTCGAAGTTGAAAACCGAGAAGTCGGCCACACCTCCGGGCTTGGAGCTTTGCAGGTGCGTCAAGTGGTGAACGATGTATTCACCAGCGGTCTGACCATGTTCCGCAGCGTTTTCAGCAGCCATTCCGTTACTCGTCTCTCAGTTTCCGGCGCCGGGGCGAGAACATCACCGCCAACCAGGCCGCCTTCATTGTCACCACCAGGCCGACCAGCATTGCTGGCCAGCTCAGCGCCGTAATCAGCCTTGGCGCAGCGATCAGCATCGCCACCGACAAGGCCATCTTGACCATTTCCCACAGGAAGAATCCGAACACCGCAGTGCCCGGATTCAGGGAGGAAAACCGGCCGGTCAGCCCGCGTGCGAAGACCGCCGATGGAACAACCACCGCGATCGCGCCATATGCGGCGGACCAGCCCAGATTTTGCCTCCCCGTCAGTCCCCAGGCAGCCAAAGCCACCACCAGACCGACAACCAACTGACCCGCGATCACCCGCCACGGGGAGATCGATGGGTTCTTTGCTCGCAGTTCACGCGCCTCATCGGCGGTCAACGGCTTGAATTCTGCGTCGAGGTCTTCAGCGACCTCCGAGTCCTGGCGGGCGATTGTTTTCATTTCGAATGAAGCCCGGATGACGACCCAGAATTTCTACAAAGCCATTGATTATAAGTAAAAACCCAGCCTGTCCCGCCACCCGCGCTGTCGCACACGCAAATCGGCACTGCATTCCCTGACGCGAACCCGACGCGGCGTGCACAACCATAATTCCTCCATGCACCCTATCACCGACGCCCTGCCCGCCACGCTTTGTTACCTCGATGGCGAGTACACCGCCCTGCGCGACGCAAAGATCAGCGTCCTCGATCGCGGCTTCATCTTCGGCGACGGCATCTACGAATACGTCCCCGTCTACTTCGGCCAGCCCTTCTGCTTCGAGGAGCACATGGCGCGCCTCGATCGCTCTCTCGCCGAGCTGCAGATCGAGAACCCGCTCTCGCTCGAGCAATGGCGGGAGATCGTGATGCGCCTCGTCGCGCCCGGCGGGGATGAACCCCAGTCAGTGTACTTTCAGGTAACGCGCGGCGTGGCCCCGCGCGACCATGCGATGGTGCGCGGCATCCGCCCCACCGTGTTCGTGATGGTGAACCCGCTGCCGCCCATCTCCGAGGCTGTGCGTGCCAAGGGCGTGGCCTGCGTCACCGCGGCCGACTTCCGCTGGCAGAAGGCGCACATCAAGAGCACCAGCCTGCTGGGCGCGGTGCTCGCGCGCCAGATCAGCGTGGAGGCCGGCGCGGCCGAGACCATCATGTTCCGCGACGACTGGCTCAGCGAGGCCTCGTCGAGCAACGTGTGGATCGTGAAGGACGGCAAGCTGATGGGCCCGCCCAAGAACAACCTCGTGCTGACCGGCATCCGCTACGGCCTGTTCGAGCGTCTCAGCAAGACACTCGGCATTCCCTTCGCGCTGCGCCCCATCTCGCGCGAGGAAGTGTTCGCCGCCGACGAAGTGCTGATCTCCTCGGCCAGCAAGGAACTGCTGCCGGTCGTCACGCTCGACGGCAAGCCTATTGGCAACGGCCGCCCCGGCCCCATCTACGAGAGCTTGTACGAGGCCTACCAGGAGGCCAAGGTACGCAACGCACAAACGCAGAAGCAGCAGAAGCACGGAGTCCCGGCATGACCGACAACACGACCACCACCGAAACCACCTCGATCCCCGATCCGCGCAAGGAATCGCTGATCGAGTACCCCTCGCAGTTCCCGATCAAGGTGATGGGTGCCAAGGCCGACGGCTTCGTGCACGCCATCACGCAGATCGCCGAACGCTTCGACCCCACGTTCGACGCCACCACCGTCGAGCTGCGCGACAGCAAGGCCGGCAACTACCTCGGCGTGACCATCACAGTCACGGCCACCAGCCGGGAACAGCTCGACGACCTGTATCGCGCGCTGTCCTCGCACCCGATGGTCAAGGTCGTGCTTTGACCTGCAAGCCGTTCGCACGGCAGGCCATGCAATGACAGACACAGTCGCCATCGCCGTTCCTGCCATCGAACTGCTCGCGCTGGGTCGCGTCGACTACGCCGACACCTTCGCGGCGATGAAGCAGTTCACGCTCGAGCGCACGCCCGACACGCCCGATGCGCTATGGATTTGCGAGCATGCCCCGGTCTTCACGCAAGGCATCGCGGGCAAGCAGGACCACATCCTGAACCCCGGCGCCATCCCCATCGTGCAGACCGACCGGGGCGGGCAGGTCACCTTCCACGGCCCCGGCCAGGTGGTGGCCTACCCGCTGATCGACCTGCGGCGCGCGGGCTACTTCGTCAAGGAATACGTGTTTCGCATCGAGGAATCGGTGCTTCGCACGCTGGCCCATTTCGGCGTCACGGGCCACCGCGTGGCGGGCGCCCCGGGCATCTACGTGCGGCTGGACGACCCGTTCTCCCACGCGGCGCTGACAGGCCCGATGCCCGCCGCCGACCCGTTCCGCGGCCTCGGCAAGATCGCCGCGCTGGGCATCAAGGTGAGCCGCCACGCCACCTACCACGGCGTTGCGCTCAACGTGCGGATGGACCTCGAACCCTTCTCGCGGATCAACCCTTGCGGCTATGCCGGCCTGCAAACGGTCGACCTTTCTACAATCGGCATCCAAACCACATGGGAAGAAGCCGCCGCGGTGCTGAGCCAGAAGCTCTCCACCTTCCTGGCGCCTTGACATACCGATGAGCACCACAGAAGTCGTCCGCGACGCCCAAAGCGCCGAAACCTACAACCCCCTGGCCAAGCAGAAAGCGGCGGCCAAGCTCTCGCGCATTCCCGTCAAGGTGGTGCAGAGCGGCGAAGTGCTCAAGAAGCCCGACTGGATCCGCGTCAAGGCCGGCAGCCCCACCACGCGCTTCTACGAGATCAAGCAGATCCTGCGCGAGAGCAACCTGCACACCGTCTGCGAAGAGGCTTCCTGCCCGAACATCGGCGAATGCTTCGGCAAGGGCACGGCCACCTTCATGATCATGGGCGACAAGTGCACGCGCCGCTGCCCGTTCTGCGACGTGGGCCACGGCCGCCCCGATCCGCTCGACAAGGACGAGCCGCTCAACCTCGCGAAGACCATCGCCAAGCTGCGCCTGAAGTACGTGGTGATCACCAGCGTCGACCGCGACGACCTGCGCGACGGCGGCAGCCAGCACTTCGTCGACTGCATCAGGAATATCCGCGAGCTCTCGCCCACCACGCAGATCGAGATCCTCGTGCCCGACTTCCGCGGCCGCGACGACCGCGCCCTCGAGATCCTCAAGGCCGCGCCGCCGGACGTGATGAACCACAACCTGGAAACCGCGCCGCGCCTCTACAAGGAAGCGCGTCCCGGCAGCGACTACCAGTTCAGCCTGAACCTGCTGAAGAAGTTCAAGGCGCTGCACCCCAACGTGCCCACCAAGAGCGGCATCATGGTCGGCCTCGGCGAGACCGACGAAGAGATCCTGCAGGTCATGCGCGACATGCGCGCCCACGACATCGACATGCTGACCATCGGCCAGTACCTGTCGCCGTCGGGCTCGCACCTGCCGGTGCGCCGCTACGTGCACCCCGACACCTTCAAGATGTTCGAGGAAGAGGCCTACAAGATGGGCTTCAGCCACGCCGCCGTGGGCGCGATGGTGCGGTCGAGCTACCACGCAGACCAGCAGGCAGGACACGTTCTGGCCGGCGCTGACAGCAACCAGAAGTGAGTGAGAAACACCAGAAGTCGGTGAGAATTTTCAGAAGTATTTGAGAATCTCCAGAGGGAAACGCGTTGGGAACTGGCCTCTCTTTTCCCAAGCCGCCGAAGCTGGAGCCCATCGACTCCGCCCTCACCGTTCGAGCCTTTCCCAAAGATTCCAACCTCTGGCGCATCGACTGGTTCGGCCCGATCGCCTTCCCGAACCGCTACGAACGCAATAGTCAGCCATCGGTCCTGGTCTTCATTTCGCAGGTTGAGCCACAGACGCAGACATACGAAGGCCTCGGGCACTACAACCAACAACGCAAGCTCTGGGTGTCCGTCGGCACCGCGATGTTGCTGAGGATCGGCGACATATGGAAGAACCAGCGGCCGTACTTTGAGCCGCCGCATACGAACCATACGTTCTCCAGCCTCGTCGTCGACCGATCCACGCTTTCCATCGTCAAGGCAGGCTCAGGCACAGCGGATGGCAGCTTCCTGCTGCCGCTACCCGATCACCCATGGCACATGAACAACACGCACTCCTACTGCGCGCAGGTGGAGCTGCCCTCGGGCAATCTGCTGTTGATCCCGTGCATGGAGCTCGTTCGCTTCTACTTCGGCTCTTCCAGCACGCTCCTGTCCAGGATCTTCACCCCACCACTCACCACCGACATGCTGTACACCGACTACGGCTACGACGAGCGCGGCAAGCTCGTGGTGATGCTGGCGGACTTTCTTCCAGCCGACAGCGCTGAGGACATTGCCCGGATAGCGACGAGCAAAGTGGCTCTCCATGCCGCGCAGTTGATCGGCAACTCGTGTCAGCAGGCGAGCGCCCTTGGCCAGGAGGCCTACCCGATGGCGAGATTTCCCTTCGAGGGCAAGACCGATCTGAAAGTCGCCGGCAGGTGGATAGGCAAACCAGGCTCAGGTACCTTTTTGGTCTACCGGATCGAATCCTGCAGCCATCCCTTTCCATTCAAGGCACTCAAGTACCAGCTCAGCTCGCTACAAAAGCCCAGGTACAAGCCAGGTCCCGAACATCGGGCTGCACAAGCAGCCACGGGCGTGGATGGCAAAAGCGGCGGGGGAACAAGGCCCCCCAAAGATCCGGGCTTGGTCGAAACGGATGCGTCGAAGTCAATCACGCCGCAAGTATTTCGGCGGCGCGCCACTCGCAAGTTCACCGACTTGGAGAACAAGCGCGTCTGGGGAACTTCGATCACCAAGCAACTGGCCGCCCAGCAGGCTGCGGGAAAGCCTCATCCCTCGATAGAGGACCATGCAGTTGGAGAGCCGAGCTCCGCGGAGCGAGTGCGCGCCGTGACGCTGACCGAGGCAGCAGAAAGCCACGTGCGACAGGTAGCACCGCAACCCTTTGTCCGGGTGACATTGGAGGCCTTGGCCCTGCAGAACGCCGTCAACGTGGAATTGCTGACGACCACACGCGACGGCTCGAACGCTGTGCCACTCGAGCTGCTGGCCGACGAGGACGGCGTCATCGACGATGCGCTGCTGGTCCGGTCCGGATTCAGGCATCGCGCCCGGCTCGCCCTGGCCTTCGCCCTCAGAGCGCCCGAAAGCGATCGCGGAGCGCTGTGCATCGTCATCGAGGCGTCGACCATCTTCCCGCTGGTGTATCCACTGGCCGATGAAGCGGCGGATATTGCCGACTCCGATGTTGCGCTCGAAGTGGCGCTACGCCGCTGCGCAGCGGACTTCCTTGAAGTGGAAAACTCGGGGACTCAGCCAAGCGACATGAAGGCCCACGGCTTTCGGGTGAAAGCCGATGATCCTGGGGCGGCTCAGATCATCAGCGCCTGGGCCGCAAACCTTTTTGCCGCCCCCGACTGAAGTCATCCATCCCGATCCGGGGTCACATCGTTGCCAGCCGGGCAGCAGTCCGCGAAAGAGCTTTGACAACTGGCACGTCGTTGATGAATGGTGGCCGCAAGCCCTGCGGCTCCAACCAGCTGCGAGGACGCATTTCGTACTTCGGCACCACGATAACCCGAGGCTTGGCCACCACGAGGGGCTGCCTCTGTGGGCGTTGCCGCAGGCAGGCCTGCACATGAATGTCGATCTCATCAATGCTCAAGGCCTGCGCCAGCTTCTGCGCCAAGGCTGCACGGCTCTTGCTGGCCGTCCCTTTGCCCAGCCCAAGCTCGGTCAGCTTGGCGATTGCTTCGTCCCGCCAAAGCATCTCCGCAAGCCGCACAGGATCACGTGAGGGGTTCGGGCGAGCAGCCCTCACGCAACGCATGGCCAGCTCACCACCCAACCCACAAGCGATCCATACACCCCACCACTCAGGCACCGTGGCCGTGACATCGTTCACGTGCATGGGCACCGTGGCCACGTTCGCGAAGCCGCAGACAGCACCGTAGGCCTCCGCCTGGACGGGCAGGCGCGTCACCCGGTCCTTGCCGGCCTTAATCTCAAAGCCGGTCAGCGAGGCGCCCGTCACGACGATATCGGCTCGCACCGCCTGGCTTCTCACCGGAAGACAGAGCTCTTCGAGAACGAGTTCCTCGGCCTGCCACGCACCCGCACTCTTGAGCAGCGTGCGCAGCTGCACGTCATGCGCCACAGCGCTCTCATCCAGTGGAAGCCTGAAAAAGGGGTGTCGGATGTACGTCATATATGCAACTATGCAATAATAAATGCATGAACGTCAATGTTGTACTGCAAAGAATCCGCCAAGCCATGGCGGAGAAAAACCTCAAGCAGGTCGATATTTCCAGAGGGACAGGCATCCCTCAGCCGACCCTCAGTCGATCGTTCTCCCAGGCGGTCAAGGTCACTCCGACCCATCGCAAGATATGCAAATATCTTGGAATATCGTTAACCGAGGATCTGGACGGCGCGGGGGCACAGGCGCTGCACCGGGCAGTGCTGGACGCATGGGACGGCACCGAGCGTCATGCACTGGCGCTTGCGAATCTCGTGCGGGCCGCTGCCCGCGCTTCAGCAGTCTCTTCCACGTGGGGTAAGTCGTCATGACCCAGCACGCAGCGATATTTCTCGGGCACACCGCAGTCCACCTGGAACTGCCATCCGCGGCGAACGAGGTGGTCGCAGGCGTTCCCTGGGGGGCAATCGACGCCTTTCCAACTCCTGCCTACTGGGCGTTCCAGGTCATGGCTCGGCGAGTCAACGGCACGAGCGTGCGCTACAGGATCGGCAACACCCTCGCCGAGGAGGTCGCAGCCTGTCTGCTCGGTGGCCATGGGATCTCGGCGAGCATCGGCCTCGCCGCATTCCGACATCTCAAGCAGCACGGGCTTCTTTCCCTGGAGCGTGGCGCGCCTACAGAGGCCGATTTGCTGGCAAAGCTGTCGACCCCCATGGAGCTGGAAGGCAGGTCTGTGCTCTACCGATTCGCGAAGCAGAAGGCGCGCTACCTGAATGCCGCCTTCAACAGACTGGTCCAGGAGCCCGCACCGACCGGCACAGGCCGGCAATTGCGGGACTGGTTGCTTCCGGTCCAGGGGATCGGTCCCAAGACAGCATCATGGATCGCACGCAACTGGCTGGACGCGGACGACGTGGCGATCCTGGACATTCACATCCTTCGCGCTGGAATGCTGGGAGGCTTCTTCGACCAAGGGCTCACTGTGGAGCGCGACTACCTGAAGCTCGAACAGCAGTTCCTGGCGTTTGCGCGTGGACTCGGGGTGCGCGCCTCCGAACTCGACGCACTCATGTGGCTCGAAATGGCCTCGTCTCAAACAACTGTCCACGAACTCTTGCGGGAACGTCTACCAGCACCCGCAGCGAAGCAACAGACGCGGAACCAGCGGCAGATCAAATCACGTGCGCCTGCCCACCAGCGCCGCGCCGACACCCGCCAGGCCCGACTCGTCGACTAGTTTTCCAGCCCAGGGATCTCCCGTGATTCCCAGCGGCACGAAAGCGAGACCCAGCGCTTCGGCTGCCAAGCTCAGATACCCCAGCAGGACGCCGGCGTCACGCCAGACGAGACTTTCGGAATTGAAGTACTTCGCAGCCGTCTTTCCTGGCTCCGCGACGAGAAGCAACAATGTGGCCACAGGTGCCGCGATCAGTTCATCCATCTCCCTTCGGACGACCTGCACATCGGGACCACCAGGCACTGACACCAGCTCATGGCCTGCAGGGTCATATCTGTTCCAGCCACCGAGCACAGGGCTCTGGACGACCAAGTGCACGGGATGAATAGCGCCGGCGGAAGGCGACGGCCGCAGCGTCAGAGGAAACCCAAGATGCTGTGGACCGCACGCCAACTGCTGGCTGGTGAGCGCAAGCAGCCACCCCAGCCGGTCCAGCGGCAACGGTGCAAACTCGCGCGCCGAGCGTCGGCGGGTTGCGAGGTCCATGAAGGACCATTCGAAAGTGGAATCATCCGACGGGAGCAGCGCCAGTGGCTGCAGGGGGATGCGCCCGCTTTCTGGCCAGCGCACAGGCACATAGTGCTGCACCTCGGTGCGCGGCCGCGGGTTTCCCAGATCAAGCCACGTCACGCTGCAGCTCTTTGAGGACTTCGAAGTACTTGTTGCACCCGCGGCATTGGGCGCATGCCACATTGGCCTTGTGACAGCTGTGCGCCCAAGCCAGCTGGTCAAGAGGCGCTCCCGACAGCTTCACCAGTTCGGCCGTGGAAAGCTCGATCGCCGGCGCTTCAACCCGCATGCATCCCTCTTGCAGGCTCAGCAGCCGATCCAGTGCACCGACGAACTCCTGCGTCCCATCGCGATGGCTGCCATCGGATTTCACAGTCCCCAACCAAAGCTGGGTGACACCGAGCGAGATTGCCTTCATCGCTGCGAGTGTTGCCAGCAGTTGGTTGCGATAGGGCCACCAATCGCTCGCGGGCGCATGGGGGTCTGCCTCGCCACCAGCCATGTCGCCCGAACCCAGCATCCGGCAGTCGACCCGCAGGATGTGATGCTCGATATCGAGGACTGCACAGACGGCCTTCGATGCCCGCAGTTCCGCTTCAGCCGCCAGTTGCCCGTAGTCGATGGTGATCGCGATATCCGGACGTTTCCACCAGGCGATGCTGAGGGAATCCATCCCGCCCGACAGCAGCAGCGCTGTCTTCATAGCCCCGCGGCCAGCCAGACCGCCTGATAGACCGCGCCCACGTAGTCTTTGGTGAGAGTACAGCCTGAGCCTTCGATCATTTTCTTGTTCTCTTCACTTTCGTTCTCGCAGTAGACGATGACCGGCTTGTTCAAGGCCCGGGCAAATCCGATCTCGTAGATCGTCCCGGAATCAAGACCGTCGCCGATTGCAAACACGAAATCGGCTCTCCTGATCCCATCCAGGTCTTTCGAGACGACGTCGTCAGCCGAACCCAGGCCTACGTCGTGATACGGCGAAAACACTGTCAATCCCATGCTGCGCAGATTGCCTCGCGCCTGTTCAACCAGCCACAGTTGGGCCAGCGTGAAGAAAGGCCCCGCCAGGTACACCGTCGGCCGCCAGCCCTTCGCATAGCGCTCAGACACAGTGATCGCAGGTGGATTGAACGCGGCCAGGGATTCAGGCGCCGCAAAGGAGCGCGTTTCACAATAGAACGCCGTCGCCCTCGATGCCAGATCTGCGCTCTCGGCAGGCGTGCGACCACGCTGCATCCACTGGTGCGCGAAGTGGGCGACGAAGTTGTCGCCCGAGCCGATCTTCCATACTTCCTGCGACCGATAGGCCGGCACAGCGTGCACGTTCGTGCCGTCAAAGACAAGCGCCCCCCGCGGTCCACGCTTGATGACAACAACGCTGGCCTTGTGCGTTTGCAGTAGCTCTCTGGCCATCTCTTCGACGGGTACGTCCGTCTTGCCCGTCATCAACGAGGCTTCGTGCTGGTTCAGAACGAGCGCGAGTTCCCTGGCGGTGGATCCGTTCTCGTGGAACGGCCGCGGGTTCTGCGCATTCTGCGGGTCGTAAACGACCCGATCACCATGAACCCGTGCATCCCCCTCCAGCATCCCGAAGCGCACGATGTGCCGGGCACTGACTTCGATTTCAGGCAGCGGCTGCGCGACGCCGTAGATGCGTGGCGTTTCCAGCCCATGGTGATAATCGAACGCCACCGCAGTCGACGCCTCCTTCGTACGGATCGCCATCGGAGTCGTGGAAAACACCGCTCGCTGGGTCACAACTTCGGCGCCATGGGCATCGACATAGCCGTGCAACTCCACGGCTCCTTGCATTGCCGCGATCGCCGAAGCAGCCCGGCCGGCTGAGCCGAAGATCTCGCGCCAACGAGGACGCATGCATCGCTCGTGATAGACGCCGCCCACGACCGCAATGGAATCGGCAGGCGGCGCGTCTGAGGCCTCCATGGCTTGCGACGTCAAAGCTGCACGGGTCGCACGACCACACGAACCTGTCCATTGGACTTGGAAAGAACTTTCGCGTTGTATTGAGTGCCGGCCTTCAGGCACTCCCGCAGACGCAGCAGTTCCGGCGTCGCCAGTCCTCCGGCAACTTGCCCCTGATGCACAACCGCCACAGCGGTTGTCCCGTTCATCTTCCGGGTCTCGACCGGTAGAACATCGTTCACCTGGATGCTAGCGATGACGGCAGCGTCCGGCGAGCTCAGCTGTGTCTCGATCACCAGCGTCTCACAACTCAGGTCCCAATCCGAAGAGCCGCCACCTCCACCGCCGCCGCCAGATCCCGACATGGTCCACCTCCTGTTGTAGTGAAACGCAGACTATCGACAGGTTCAGGGGACGCAATACCGAATTCTGGGGATGAGAGAAATCCGCCAAGTGAGGCTACTTTCAACACTTCGCCATCGCAAGGACGGGAGGGGTGAGTGGACTCCGTTTTTTGCAACTTATTCATTACTATTTTTCAGGACAGCCGGAGGGCTTAGGGTGAGGGAAATCGTGGGTGTCCTTGCGCTGCTCGCGGGCGCGGGTGTCCTGCTCCATGTCAACTTGGGGCAGCGGGATCGGCGTTTCAGAACGGGCTATAAGAACAACCAGGTCCCGACACAGATGGCCGCCGGTCCGCGCCTCAAATGGACGGCGATTCTCTGGACCATTGGAGGCTTGTGCCTGGCGAATGCAGCCGTTCTCGCAGGGCTCGCAACCTTGGCGGCTTGCATTGGCGCGGCATGGATCGCCTGGACGCAGTACCCAAAGCTTTGGGCTCGGTTCCAAGGAAGCACGCCTCGCAACTCGGCATTCACTGCAGCGCGTTGGTCTCTCTGTGGCGCCGCCGGTGGCTTCGCCGCATATGCGACAGCCCTGATGATTGGACTGGAGACCTTCAGCGCTTCGACACCGCCGGTTGCGAGCATCCCCACGATCTCGCGCCCAGCGAATGTTCCAACAAATGCTTCCGCGACGCGGCCCGCGGCTGCGAGCAACGCGCGTGTCGCATCCCCGCAGCGGTCCGAACCGGCCGAGGAAGTCCTGGAAAGCACCCGCCGCACGTCGCCTCCAGTAGTTACGCCTGTCGAAGTTCAGCGCTCCGTCCCTGCCTTGGGCCCGGCGGACCCGGTGACCAGCAGGTCCTTGGAGGCCTCCGCAGCACGCGTGCCTGCCGGCACGAGGCCGCCCATTCAGCGAGAGCGGGATACTGAGGATGAAGATGCCGACACGGAAGATCACGGTCCACGTGATCTTCGAGCCCTCGGCCCCATGAGAGGCATCCCAGGCGGACGCGGACTCAACGTCGCACCAGGTGCTTCGTTCAATCAGCGGTTCCCATACACCCCGCCGGCACAGCAACGCTCGCCGGACGTGGCGAACGCGGAACCAAACGACCGAGGCAACGCCTACGCGCCGATTGAACGTCCACAGAGCGGGCGCTTGCAGGCAGAGCGTGTCCCTGTGGAGCGCGGCGTCGTGGTTCCTCAGCGCCAGTCTCTTCAGAGATATACCGCCCCGCGATACGAAGCTCCTTCGGAGCGCCTTGGCCCTCAAGGCGACGGCCCCTGAGTCGAGATCGCCGCTTACGCCCGCTGGCAACACCTTCATCAACCTACAGGGACTTCTCCATGACAGAACAGATCGGCTTCGGTACCTCCAACTTCGCAGACAACGCCGAACCACGCTGCCCCTGCGTGCTGTTGCTCGACGTATCCGGCTCGATGTCCGGCGCGCCCATCCAGCATCTCAACGACGGGCTCGTCACGCTCAAGGATGAACTTGCGGCGGACGCCTTGGCCATGAAGCGCGTGGAGATCGCCATCGTGACATTCGGACCGACGCAGGTGCACACACCTTTCACAGGCGCAGAGTCCTTCTATCCACCCACCCTGTCCCCGCAGGGAGCCACGCCGATGGGAGAAGCGATCCGCCAAGGGCTGCAGCTTGTGCGGGAGCGCAAGGAGGAGTACCGCGCCAACGGCATTCCGTACTATCGCCCCTGGGTGTTCCTGATCACAGACGGCGGCCCCACCGACGAGTGGCAGAGCGCGGCAGCGGCGGTCAAGGAAGGCGAAGCCTCCAAGGCTTTCGCGTTCTTTGCCATCGGCGTCAAGGGAGCCAACCTCGAAGTGCTCAGCCAGATCAGTGTGCGCACGCCCTTGACCCTGGACGGATTGAAGTTCCGGGAGCTCTTCAGTTGGTTGTCCTCTTCACTCAAGTCCGTGTCGCAGTCCACGCCTGGAACCGAGGTCAAGCTGGATGCACCCACCGGCTGGGCATCGGTATGACCGCACGAGGAAGGCTCGCGGCATGAACTGGCGCGTGGTGTCCGCGGCGGCCATCGGTACTTCGCACCGCACCAATGGCTCGGATTGCCAGGATGACTGCTGGGCGATGGTCGAGCAGTTGGGCGACGAGCGTGTTCTTACCATCTTCGTCGCGGACGGCGCTGGCTCGGCACGCCATGGTCGCGATGGTGCGACCACTGCGGTTCAATCGGCCGCTCGCTTCGTAGCAGAAGCATTCGCTTCAGAGGCGCCGGTGCTGACGACCGAACGGGCGCCAGCACTGGCACGCGATTGCGTTCAGGCCGTGCGCTCGGCGATCCTTGAAGTGGCCAGCACCAGGCGCGATGCAGGCGCTGCAGGCGAGCTCGATGCCGTCAATGAAGCAGACAAGAAGAGCCTCGGAGCACGCGATTTCGCGTGCACCTTTCTCGGGGCCATATCGACTTCGCAGGCAACGCTCGTCTTCCAGATCGGTGACGGCGCCATCGTGCTCGACACAGGCAATGGGCTGGAACTGTTCACCGCCCCGATGACTGGCGAGTACGCCAACATGACGCATTTCGTCACGCAGGACGACTGCCTCGAGGTGATGGTGCACAAGCTCTACGCCGGCAGTGCTCTGAAGCTCGCTGCCTTCAGTGATGGCCTCCAGCGGCTGGCCCTGAACATGTCGCAGGGGACGCCTCATGAGCCGTTTTTTGAACCCTTCTTCACGGTTCTGGCCAAGGCCACCGCCGAGCAGGAAGACTTGCTCCAGACTCAGTTGGCCGCATTCCTGGATAGCGCTCCCGTCAACGAGCGCACCGACGACGACAAGAGCCTCGCGCTGGCTGTGCGCTGCGAATAGGGCTGTCGCCTGAACGGCACAGCCACCCCAAGTCCTTTCCTTGTGAGCCCGGTGATGAACAACCTTTGGACTGGCGGCGGAGCATCGATCGCCCTCGGCAAGCAACTCGGCAAAGGGGGCGAAGGCAGCGTGTTCGACGTCCCAGCCCAACCCAAGCTGGTCGCCAAGCTGTATCACGCCGCACCCAACGCCCAGAAGCAGGACAAGCTGCGCTTCATGGCCACGCATGGCCACAAGGACCTGCTGGAATACCTGGCCTGGCCCACGGAGACCTTGCATCAATCACGCGGCGGCCCGGTCGTTGGCTTCCTGATGGAGCGCGTCTCGCAGAAGCAGCCGGTTCACATGCTCTACAGCGTCGCGCATCGCAAGCAGGATTATCCAAAGGCAGCCTGGGATTTCCTGCTCTACGCCGCGCGCAATACCGCCACGGCCTTTGAAGCCGTCCATCGGCACGGCCATGTGCTCGGTGACGTCAATCAGGGCAACGTCATGGTGGGCCATGACACCAAGGTTCTGCTCATCGACAGCGATTCGATGCAGATTGCTGCCGGTGGCAAGGTTCATCTGTGCGAGGTAGGCGTCTCGCACTTCACCCCGCCCGAACTGCAAGGGATCTCATCATTCAGCACGCTCGCGCGCAGTGCAAATCACGACGCATTCGGCCTGGCGCTTCTCATTTTTCATCTGCTGTTTGCCGGAAGACATCCCTTTGCGGGGCGTCCGCTTCGCGAAGACGTCGGCAACGGGCTGGAGCCCGACATCAAGGCGTTTCGTTTTGCCTATGGGCCTGACGCGGGCCAGCGCGGCTTTGCCCCACCGCCACGCTCGATCCCCTTGTCCCTGGTTCCACCTGCCGTGCAGTCGATGTTCCAGCGTGCTTTCACCGAAGCTGGCGCCATGGCTGCAGGACGCCCCACCGCCAGCCAATGGATCGCAGCGCTCGATCAGATGCGTGGCACGCTCAAGACATGCGGCAAGTCGAAGATGCACGTCTATCCGAATCACTCCTCGGCATGCCCCTGGTGTGCCTTGGAAAACCAGGGGGCGCACTTCTTCATCGACCTCGGGACCTTCATCACGAACACCGGCACGGGGTTCGTGCTCGCCCGGGTCTGGGCGGCCATTGAAAGCGTTCATCCGCCAAAGGCATCAGCGCTGGCACAGCCCTCCCAGATCAAGGTCGAGCCGACCCCGCTTCCGCAAGGATTGAAGAAGGGGAAGAACCGCTTGCCATCCTTCGTCGTCATAGTCGTTGCAGCAGCCTTCTTCACCTACATTGCGCCCGCGCTCGGAATTCTGGGAGGACTGCTCTGCTTCGGGATATGGCTCACGGTCTCCAGTGGGGCAAGCGAGGACTACAAGAAGGAGATGGCGCAGCGCCAGTCGCGGCGAGACGCGGCCCAAAGCGCCTACGACCAGTTGATCTCCAATGTCACGCAGATCACCGCAGGAACCAGATTCGCACAGGAAAAGCAGGCGCTCGCACCGTTGCGGCAAGCGCATGAGAATCTGGCTTCCGTGGAGAAGAACATGATTGAGTCGGCCAAGGCGAAAGCCCAGGCGCGCCAACTGCACGACCATCTTGACCGCTTCTTCATCGAAGACGCCGACATCGCCGGCTTGGGAACTACAAAGAAAGCAGCCCTGCGCTCCTGGGGTATCGAAACGGCTGCGGATGTCACGAGAGCCGGCGTCCGCGCAGTCAAGGGCTTTGGACCGAAGCTGACCACGACGATGCTGGGATGGAGAAGCCAGTGCGAGGCACGCTTCAGATTCGATCCTTCACCTCAAGCGCTGCAGACGGATATTGCGCGCGCGAAAAACGAAGTCGCTGCGCAGCGCCAGAAGCTCGAGTCCGGCCTTCAGAGCGGGCTGGAGCGCCTGGCCCGCATGCGTGTGGAAGCCGAGGCGAACCTTGCGCGCGCAACCCCGGCGTTGACGCAGGCTGCCTCAACGCTCGCCCAAGCCACAGCAGACTTGATGCTCTGACAAGATTGCAACACGAGGAAATAGAAGCATGATCAAGAACTGGTCAATCATCCGGGCGATCCTCTTGCGTCTCGAAGCCGCAAGCACTGCCAACACCGCACTGAACGCCCATCAACTTCCAGAGTATCCAGAACAGGAGGTTGCTTACAACATGAGGCTGCTCAGTGAAGCCGGCTACATCAAGGCGGATATTCTGGAATCCAAGTCAGGAGACGGACGGATTGCAGCCGCCATAGCAAGAGGTCTGACCAACAGCGGCCATGACCTGTTGGATACCATCCGCAACGACACCGTGTGGGCCAAGATCCAGGAGACATTCAAGGCCAAGAGCATCGACATGACCTTCGATCTTGTGATCACAGTTGGGAAGAGGATCATGGAGAGCCTCCTATCCTGACTTTCGTCGCCATCGGAGTCATGGCCACGGGCAGCCTGCCGATCGCGGATCCCCAACGGATCTTCGGCGATGGCTGAACGGAGAGTTCGCTCCCCGGCAGTGACCCCACTTCCGATCGCATCCATCAGATGCGCTTTGAGCCTGTGGATCGAAAGGATGCCACTCAACTCTCGGTCACATTGCCTTTGGAAACAGAGGTAGCCACTCGTCAAGACGACGGCTCTTGTACTCCACGGGCCCCGAGGCCCACAAAAGGGGAAGGGACGCCTTGGGGACCGAGTGGACAAATGCCAATGTGAGGCCCAGGCTCCACATGCCCAGGCCGCATTTGTTCAGTTTTGCTTCGGCCCAGTCTTTGTAGTCTGGTCTGCGCTGCTTCATCACTTCGATGTAGTTGACGAAGAGCTGGCGACCGACATTGGCACAGAAATCCCGAGCTTGTTCCGCCTTACCGGCATGGCCAATCCCATGCTGCTGGAAAAAGTACGGAGAAACATGCTCCATTGGTGGGCCGTTCGCCCACAGGTCGGCGCTGGCGTGCTTGCCTGTGCGCATACCCTCAAGCAGATCTTCAGACACCACCTTCAACTCAATGCCGGACTTGATCTCGACGTTGCTGAGTCCCTTATCTGCCAGAAAGCGTTCAACCAAGGCTCTGCCATAGTCGGTTGCGATGCCGTAGACCAAAGACAGCTTGAGGTCTTTGAATTTCCCCGGATCGGCCAAGGGCTTGGTCTTCTGGCGATTTTCGTCGCGCAGACCCAGCATGCTTTCCAGAACACCCACAGTTTCCGTTGCCGTCCAAAGACCATCTTCGAACAACGCGATCTCTGTATGGCCTTCGTCCACCGCATTCGCCGGCGCATCAAATACCTTCCGCCCAGAACTGCCTTTGTTGATGATGTTTGCAACGACCTCGCCACTCTTGCCGTGGCTTCGAGGATCGCGATTGACGCAAAGCGCCGCAGTCTTGGGGATGTCGGCAGTCAGGAGCCATTCACCGAGATTCGGTTGCTCATACAGATGGACCCGCGCAAGGATCGAACTGCCGAGCCATGGCACGCCGAGCTTGGTGAACTGCTGAAGCCAGCGGTCGATGTATTGGGCATCGATCGCACCATGAGACCACAGTCGCAGCGACTCGGTGGCTCCTGCCCGAAGCGTCAGCCCGCAATCACGTACAAGTTGTTCAGCCTTGCTCGGTTGCCCCTTTTTATCGCTGGATCGGAGCAATATTGCGCGGGCATGCTCCATGTAGGTCAGCGGAAACTTCTTGAGTGTCGAGCCCAGGAAGTATTTGGCCCCGACCTCTCTGGCGACACAAAGAATGGGTTCGCGTGTGGAAGCCGTTGGTGGTGTTTTTGCAGGCGCCGTCTTGTCAATCACGCGATAAAGCACATCTGTATGCTCATCACTCTCCAGATTGACGGTCAGGATCTCGACGAATCGCTCCAGATAAGAGGGATGTACCTGCGATGCGATGTTCTGCCGAATCGCCGCAGCATCCTTTTCCTCGCAAACAACCACGAGACGCCGCATTTCCTGGCGCCCTAGTTCAGTTTCGCGTCGAGCAAAGCCCCTGCAGGTATTTTCAGCTCCCTGAGTTCAGCAATACTCATCAAATCAACTGCAGCATGGACAAGCTGGCGAAGCTTGGCCGCGTCATCCATCGGGGTTGGCGCGCTTGCATGTTCTGCCTGGCCAGCGGGTCCCGGAGCGACGGGGCGCGTGGATTTACGCATTCGCGCTCTGGCAACGATTTCAGCCGCCTTTGCCTCGCCAACGCCGGCCTCGATGAGGGCATCACCCAGACGTTTTGCGATGTGCTCAAATCGGACGCTGTCCCATTTCCGATGAATTTCTTCATCTCCGGACGGCAAAATCCTTAGTTCATTGACCCAAGCGCTATAAAAATCTTCCAGGCCCAGAATTGCTTCAAGCTGGGGCCGGACAGCTTGGTTTGGAATTTCGCTCAGGAATTGGTGTGCGAGACTCCTGTAATCTTCCGTGGTCAGGCGTGGAAGCTCTTTGAATCCTTCTTCTAGGGAAACACCAAGAGCAGCGGATCTTATTCGCCCCTCGGCATTCACCCATATGCCAGACTTCACGGAGGGGTTGGAGAAAAACTGCCATAGCTTCGAGCCAGAGAGTTCCTCACTGGAAACAAGGCTCAGTGGCGTCAATATTGTGGACGCCGGATGAATGGCATAAGTAACGTCCATGTCCGTCGAGCCATCTTCTCTCAGAAGATGGCTCAATTGCCCTGCGACAAGGTTTCGCAATGAGCCAACGTCGCGCAGGGATTTCGGCCGAATCGATTGAGCAACCAGTAGCCCAAGCTGAGAGCCGAGTAGCCGGGGACCGGATTTCAGCCATCTGACCTGCAATTCGGACCGGATTTTGTCAATCTCGGAAGGTTCGAGTCGCAATATTTGCATAAGGGGACGCCACAATGAAAATCACCTCATAGCGCAAACGCTAGAGGTGATGGTGTTTTATCGGCTAACAGTGGCAGCGTGACGAAAGCCGAATAGTTTTTCGTCACGGGAGGGGTAACGACCTCCTGTCGCTCAACCGGAAAAATACCGGTGCTTTGTCATTAAGCTTGTGAGCTATCCCCTAGCATCGCTCTTGGCCGAGGAACGCTTCCAAGAGAGGAGTCGACCACAGGATTCGACTCAATAATCCAAACGTACTTGAAAGCATCTCCGTACGCGCCTCTGCGCAAGGTGGTCGTCTCGCGAACCCCTTTTGGATGACCCGAGTATGGCAGCCAACGATAACTTATGTCAACGGTCCTCTTATCCCCGCCCCACGGCGTATCCGGCCATTCATGATCCAGTCAGCGGCCCAACGACGTAGCGACACCGTCTGGCGAAGCACAACGTCCTCTGCATCGCTCTTCGTGTCGCGCCCATAAGCGGGCAAGGCCTCAGGGCATGAACAAGAAAGCGCTCAGCCTGACCCGAGCAAGAGTGCGCCGAGGCGAGCTCAGCATTGGCTGGGAGCCGATCAGCCAAACGCTCGCTACTTTGCGCGTCCCCCGACGTCCAGATATCTGAAGAACTCGGACGGCTTCATTTCCAGTCCAGTCACGATCCGCATGATGTTCGTCAGCGACAAATTTCGCTCACCTCGTTCGACGCCGCCCATGTAACTGCGGTCAATGCCGATGTGGTCGGCGAAGGCTTCCTGCGAATAGCCCCGGGCCTTGCGTTCGGCACGCACCCCGGCACCAAAGACCTCCAGGGGATTCTGTGCGACCGCGCGCGTCTTCGTACTCATGCCGCGATGTTCAGAGTACGCGGTCTAAAGCACTACGGTCAATAAGTACGCGGACTTTCAGTTCGCGGACTATCCGTATCTTTTTGATATGATTTTTGCGACCAGTTTTCCGCGCCTGCTCGCCGCTGGATTCATCGCGACGGGTGCGGGGACGTCCACTACAGGAATATCCGACCATGACACTCCCGCTGCTGGCGATGCTCGCAGTCGCACTGGCTCTCTTCTACTGGGCCTGGATCGCATCGCCGCGGTCAATCCAGACTGGGCGCGAACAGCTCCTCCGGGAACAAGGCCAGGCAGCCGGTGCAACCTTCTTCCCGGTCGATCCCCGGCGGATGCTGGGCGACTGGGATGGAACCAGCATCCTGTTCGACCCGGACGCCCGCAAAGCCTGCATCGTCTTTCGTGGGAAGTCAGCGTTGACGGTCGACTTCGAATACTTCCGGACCTGGCAGCTCCTGTGGACCGAGGACTTCAGGCAACCGGCGATTTGGCGCTTTCAGCACGTGCATTTCCTCTTCGAAACCAGCGACTTCGATCGCCCGACGATCCGCGTGGCCGTGCCTTCCATCCCCTATGGCGAGGCGTGGAACTCCAAACTTTCGATCCTGATGTCCTGAGCTTTGTGAGATTGAAGGGGCAACCGATGTGAAGCTGCTCATCCTTTCGGACCTGCATCTCGAGTTCGGTACCTTTCTCGTTCCGAAGGCCGACTGCGACGTCGTGATCCTTGCCGGGGACATCTCCGTGCCCGGCTCCAAGGCCATGCGCTGGGCTCGCCGGAGCGAGAACTTCGGAGAGACGGTCCCCATCCTGTTCGTGCCCGGCAATCACGAGTTCTATCAAGGCGTCCTGCAGACTTCGCTCAAGGAGATGGCGCTCACCGCGAAGGCGTGCGATGTGCATCTTCTGGCGCCTGGCGAGGCTGAGATCGCTGGCGTCCGGTTCTTGGGCTGCACGCTGTGGACCGACTTTGAACTGCCAATCCAGGTCAAGGTTGGGCCTCTGGTCGATGCCGAGCGGGCCATGAAAGCGGCCAAACTCCATCTCAACGACTACTCGTCAATCCGGTGGGCAGAGATGCCTGAGCCTTCCGATGCATCGACGACGACCAAGCCAAAGAAGCGGCGCCTGACACCGGAAGACACGCGCGCGCTCCACCGGGGTGATCGTGCCTGGCTGGCCCGGAAGCTGGCGGAACCGTTCGACGGTCCAACGGTGGTTGTGACCCATCATGCGCCGCACCGGAACTCGCTCGCACCGCACTATCAATCCGACTGGCTGTCCCCAGCCTTCGTGAGCGAGCTTCCAGACTCCTTCTTCGAAGTGCCCTCGCTTTGGATTCACGGTCACCTCCACGAGAGCTACGACTACCAAGTGGGCAACTGCCGGGTCGTGTGTAACCCCAGAGGCTACATGCGACATGGTCGTGATGTAGAGAACAAGCGATTCAACCCGGGGTTGGTGGTCAATCTATGAGAGGCCTCAATGCCCCACCTCAATGCGCCTGACAGGAACGAGGCCTTGACCGCGGCGGTCCAGACGGTCGAACTCATCGCTTTCCTGAGCGACAGGACGGGCGGCCACCAGGTTCTGTCGCTGGCGAAGTTCATCGAGATGATGGGCCTGGATATCGCTTCGTTCGCCAGAGAGGCGCACGTCCACCGAAGCACAGTCATTCACGCTCCCGCGGCGCAGAGCATCCAGTCGCATATTCGCGCCAACTTGCAAGTTCTGGCCGCCGTGGCAGCGGTCTCGGGAGACGATCTCCAGGGCGTCATCCTCCGCTACAGGAACGAACCACTCGCGCCGTTCAACTACAAGACGGCTGAAGCGCTGGTAGCCGAAGGGCGGGCCGCCGATGTGCTCAATCTCCTGGAGTCCATCCAGGCCGGGTTCGTTGGATGACATCCCCGCGCACCACTCACACTGGTGACTCCAGCGACCTGCTGTTCCTGGATATCGACGGCGTACTGCATCCCGTCGGGACGGACTACTCGTTCAGCAGCAGGTTCTTCAGCCATTTGCCACTGCTGGAGGAACTGCTTCGGGAGTTCCAGTCGGTCAACGTCGTCATTTCATCGGAGTGGCGACTCGTCGAAGGCATCGAGCGGCTGCAGCGGTACTTCAGCGATGACATCCGGCACCGGATCATTGGCGCCACGCCGCAGATCGACCCCGATGCGATCGTCGACTACCGACGCCAGTTGGAGATTCAGGTCTGGCTTGACGGCAACGGCCGCAGTGACACAGAGTGGGTCGCACTCGACGATTGGCCCGGCAGCTTCGAAGCGGGCTTCGAACGGCTCGTGCTCACCGATCCGAAGCTCGCGTTCGGTCAAGACAGCTTCCAGGAACTACGTTCGCATTTCCTGCGCTTCACGAATGACTGATGAAGTGCCGTCCGGTAAATGAAATGAAACCAGGCATCTCATCAGATCTCCACGTGCAATCCGGGCACGGACAACCGAGACCCAAGCTGATGTTCTTTGGAGACCCGCATGGCGGTCTCGAGCCAGTAATCGCCGCAGTCGAGCTCCTTCGCCCCGAGGCGATCGTACTGCTGGGTGACATCCAGGCGCGTCAGCCCCTGCATATCGAACTGGAGCCGGTCCTAAACCTGACCGAGGTCTGGTTCATTCCCGGGAACCACGATACCGATTCAAACGCCGACCACGACAACCTATGGGGATCGGAGCTCGCGAATCACAACCTCCACGGGCGCATCGTCGAGATCGCCGGCTACAAGATCGCAGGGCTGGGCGGCATCTTCCGCAGCAAGATCTGGGATCCGCGACAGCCAATCGAAGAGGCGGCGTTCCTGTCGAGCGATGCCATGCGCCGAACCATGAAGCGTGAGGAGCGGTGGCGCGACGGGATTTCCCGCAAGCACCGTTCCTCCATCTTTCCGCACGCCTATCAGCAACTGCTGCGCAGCGGACCCGCGGACATCCTGGTGACGCACGAAGCGCCGGCGGCGCATCCGCATGGCTGGCAGGCGATCGACAAGCTGGCCGAAACGCTTGGCGTCCAATTGGTCATCCACGGTCACCACCACCAGGACATCGACTACGTCGCGGAAGGCTTGATGACCGCAGCGGCGCCATTCCGTGCCTTCGGGGTCGACATGGGCTCCCACCTGGCGTGGCCTCTAGTTCCTTCAGAAGGGGCAGGGTCAGAGAGCCTTCCTCAGGACTTGCTCGACCTCGCGGCCCAGGCGTTCGGCGAAGCCGCTCAAGCCTGGCTGAACAGACCGCACGAGTTGCTGGACGGCCAGACGCCTGCTGCGTTCGCCGCCAAAGGCGATTCGGAAAAGGTGCGACGAATGCTCATCGCCATCCAACACGGCGGTGTCGTATGAGGACCGACACGAGCAGACCGCGAGGCCCGGCATGATCCTGTTCCTCGACTTCGATGGCGTTCTGCATCCGGAAGGAGAAGATCACATCCTCAACGGCGGTGTCGACTTCTGCTTCCTGCCGCGCCTGGAAACGCTGCTGCGCGAATTCCCGCACGTGAAGATCGTGATCAGTTCGTCCTGGCGCGAGCAGCTTCTCTACAAGACTCTGCTGAAGCCGTTCTCCAGCGACATCCGGGCCCGGATCCTCGGCGCGACACCTCATTCAGGCTTCGGCTTCCCTCCACCGTACGGGCAGCGCGAAGGAGAAATCCTCGCCTGGCTCCAGATCCACGATGCGGTTGATGAGCCTTGGGTCGCGCTCGACGACGCGTACTGGCAGTTCAACTACTGCAAAGACCACTTGGTGACGTGCGGCTCGTTCACCGGCTTCGACAACAAGGTCAGTACTGAGCTTCGCGCTCGCTTTGAAGGGATCTCCCGATGAAACTCCTGATCCTTTCCGATCTTCACCTCGAGTTCGCGCCATTCGAGCCGGAGCCCAATCTCGAATTCGATGTCGTCATCCTCGCCGGCGACATCCACTCGCCAGCCAAGCGCGCTGTCCAATGGGCGATGGATCGCTTCCGCGGCAAGCCCGTGGTGTACCTGCTCGGCAACCACGAATACTACGACGGCCGCCTGGACACGACCCTGGCCGAGGCGCGCCGCGAAGCGGAAGGAACCAATGTCCATCTGCTCGATGGTGACGAGGTAGTGATCGATGGCGTGCGGTTCCTCGGCGCGACACTATGGACCGACTTCGCGCTCGCCATCGAGACGCCCGAAGGACTCATCAGCGACGCAGCACGCGCCATGAAGATGGCGACCAACCTGTTGAACGACTACACACTGATCCGGGCACCCGACGAGTCGGCGGAACCCGACACCTGGCGTCACAAGCAGGGAAGAAAGCTGCAAGCGGCCGACACGCTTCGGATTCATCAGGTGCAGCGTGCCTGGCTGTGCGAGAGGCTGGCAGCACCTTTCGCCGGACCGACAGTGGTGGTGACGCACCACGCGCCCCATCGTGGCTCGCTCGCGCAGCGCTACGCCAGCGACTGGTCCTCGGGCGCCTTCGTCAGCGAGCTTCCAGAAACCTTCTTCGATGTGCCCGTGTTGTGGTTCCACGGTCATACCCACCAGCGGTGCGACTATCGCGTGCGCAATTGCCGGGTGGTGTGCAATCCCCGCGGCTATGTAAATTGGAGCGGTCGGATCGAGAACAAGGCGTTCGATCCTGGCCTGATCATCGAGCTCTTGCAAGATAGCGACTAGAGATTCTTGAAGGACTCCCGCTATCGACACAGCTCGCGGGGGCTTCTGGACCATGGATCCATGTCATGCGCTACCGAATTGGATGTCGGCGTCAAAGTGGCGCTCTCTGGCATCTTCCTCGCGGACGACCAGCTGCGCCTAGATTCTTCCTTCGAACTGCTCCGCAAACTCGGACAACCCCACCTTGTCTTCTGCAAACGCAGCAAGTACCTTCTCATCTTGCGCAGTCAAAGCTCGATGATGTCGGGAAAAGTGGTCGCGTATCGCCTCTGCTCCATGTGCTCTATCTGCAAGCGACATCATGTCAACGGCGACGTCGAGCTTCTTCAACTCTTCTCGCAACTTGCCAAGCGAAACCTTGTCCACCTCTTTCTCCCATAAAAACGAGCGAGAGGAAGCTTTCTCCAGAATCATCCAGATGAAACCCGCGCTGTCTACTTCTTGGGTCCAGAAATATTTTTGACTTCGAGATTGTCGACCGCGAGTTCGGAACTTCCGATGAACTCATCGTATTTCGACTTGTGTACCGCGAAGGTGTAGAGGATGGCAATGCCGCCTTTGATGGTTGCCATGTACCGCGTGTAGTAGTTCGAAATTTCAGAGTTGAAAAGCGTGGCATCGACCCACACGCTGTCTCGAATCTTTCGCTGTCTGGGCGCATGGGTCATGGAAACGCCCGGGGTTTTTGTCTTCGCGTTGAGGTGCTCGACGTATTTTGAGAGACTGTCATCCGGCCCTGCGAACTTGGCCGTCATGATGATGATGGCCGGTCTGTTGCGCCGCCCCCCGGGTGGCGAGCACACAAACTCGGTCCCCTCCTGCTTGCAGCTCCATCCGTCTGGCAGATAGAACGCAATGTAGCTGTTTTCGAATCGCTCCGAACCATAGGATGTCATCGTCGCCATCATGCAGGCGGCACAGACCATCATGTAGAGCATGCGGCTCCACATCATGCGATCCTTTCAGGCATGTCGACCACAGGCGCCTGACTCGCCCCCCACCGGTTCGCCAGGGCTTGCCAAAGTTGCGCCTCAAGGTGCTCATCGACGTGGCGACGATATTCTTCGTACAGGAGACAACTTGTCACGACGGCAATTCGGGAGCTGCGTGTATGCAGCGAGGCCTGCAGATCCGATGGCGGTCGTGCATCAGGAGATTGCTTCACTTCCCAGTTCGCCACGACGAGTACATTGCATTGCACCCCATCAAGCCGTGCCAACAGCAGGTCGATATGGAATTTACAGATGGCTTCTGCTTGCACGAGTGCAACGACCACGAACTCGAGTGTATGGGGAGAACTCAGAATCGGGCCAAGCGCTATCGGTTTTGACGAATCGCTCGCGCCCAGCGCGACGAGCGTCTCTGCCGCAAGTCGAACCATCGCGGCGTGGTCAGACTCGGTCAACAGACGGGTGAAGTGCCTCGACTTCGCAATGTCTTGCTGAAGAGTAACGGCGCTAGACGCCAACTCCGCTCTTTGCCCCTGTATTTCGCCAAGCTTCGCATCGGCCTCCCTCGCAGACCTTAGGTCGAACGACAGCATCCACGCTGGGTCCGCCGACGAAAGCCGCTGTCGCCAGCTGTACTCCCTCACGAAGCTGTCACTTACACGGTGGTCCTCCACGTCGGCGGCAACAGACAGAAGTCTTTCCCTTAGATCCTCTGCCGCCTGTTGGGGCATTGAACGCGCCAGATATGGGAACACGCCGGCGAGACGGGTGTCAGTCGCATAGGTCGCTTGCTCGGCGGGCGAGAATTCAAGCAATGCGAAATGGGTGAAGAAATCGCGTATCCGGTCGTGACGGAAGCGAACTTCCTGAGCGTTCGCTTTTCCCGAGGGATCGGTGAATGTCCTGACGTTTGCAAGCTTTGCATAGATGAGTCCGGCCACTTCGGGCTTGAATGGCAGCAGGGAAAGGTCTTCCTGGTCCTTCAGGCGTTGTTCAAGTAGCGCCTTGGAAAACCCCGCGATCCGAAACTCGGATTGCGCGGCCATCTGTTGCCGCACACCATTGAATTGCTGCTGCTCCAAGGAAAAGAGTTCCGGCACGCCCCCTCTGGACAACAATAATGCAACCGAAGTGAGATCCATGGGATTTGCCAGGATTTCGGCCAGTGCCTTGGTTTCGTCTTCCGAGTTGGGTTTGGCCCAGGTGTCCTCAAGGAAGGCCTTCGCGACACTGCGGAACCGGTCTCCTCTGATCGGTGCATCGGAGCTCAGGACGTCCTCGCGAGAAAGCAGAAACTGGGTGATCTGGCTTCGATCCAGAGGAAGCAGTTCGTAGGTTTCGATGCTGCTGAGCCCGCGCAACGGGATCTGGCTTGTCACCATGATGTTCGCGTCCGGATACGACGCCAGGAATGATGTAATTGCCTCCTGGGTCGCGAGGTCCACCTCGTTATATCCATCGATGTAGACGGACATCCTGCCAGCGTAGATGACCGAACGCAGCAACTTCTGGTCGCCTCCGACATCGAACATTCGTGCCTGGATTTCCGCTTCCACACCCTTCTTGCACTCGTCGGCTCGCAGATAGACGATAGCCCCTTCCCCGTCAGCCACTCGACGCGAGAGCCAATTGCGCAAGTAACTGGATTTCCCCAGCCCTGACTTTCCCTGCAGAAGCACCCTCCCGCGATGTGTCTTCAGCGCATCAACGATAGGCACTGCGTTGGCATCCGTCCCGACGGCTATGCCGACGCCGGCCGCCTTGTGCTTGACCAAGCTTTCCGCGAAATATGCCTTCGTGTCTAAGGCTTCGGTGCCGCCACCGACGAGACCTTTGAGAAAGAGCTCCTTGAAGGGGCTGAAGAGCCGCTTCCTGGCAAAGGGCACGTAGAGCAGAACAAGATCCATGTAGCCCAACCCGAGCAACTTGCGCACGACGGGGTTCCAGAAGACGATGGACTGCAGTCGCTTTGACCGCGGGTACCAGAGGAGGAGAACGCCCCAGAGTGTGAGATGCAGAGCAATTACCCCCGGAATGGCCAGTAGAGCCAGGACGAATCTGCGCATTCGGTGCTCTGCCAACACTTGACCCGCTTGCGGCGCGTCGATCGCCTTGAGTGCTTGGCTCCACCAACCCAGCATCGCCTGCCCTGCGGGCGTATAGGGCTCAGCGGGCGCGGCGTTAGACACCAGGGTTGCCATCTGACTCTTTGTAGCAGAGGTCGCGGAGCCAAACTCGGGCGCTTCCCAAAGCGTCCTGAGCGTCGGAAGCGCATTTGCGCTCTCAGATGGTCTCAGGCCCGCCCAGTTCCGCGCTAGGAACGCGACCGGCGTTGCCGGCTTGAACAGCAGCACGGCACATGCTCTCAGTTCATCGGACGAGTCCGGCTTTGAAGCTGCGGCGCCGAAGATGTTCCCCGCCACAGATAGCGGCGTCTCCTTTGCTGTTGCCAAGACGAAGCAGCCTTCCCCCGGAGCCTCCGCCCAATTCTGCAGCTCTGAATAGAGGAGGGCGTGCCTGAGATTGACCTTTACCAAGCTCGAAAGGAAAAGAAGCCTGGTGTTGAGCGTGATGTCTTGTCGCATCACGAAGACGTGCAATGCTTCGTCCGAAGGTTCTTTCAGCGTATTTGCACTCAGGGCCCCACGCAGAATCTCGCGAGCCCATAACCTTGCCGCGATCTCCGACACGGTTTTGTCATCGCTCACCAAGGCATCGCTGAAGGCGTTCTGATACTGAGCAAGCCGCCCTCCTGCCGCTATCGCCAACAAGGCTTGCGCACGAGGAACAGGAGGCGTTTGCCGGGAACTGGCAATGGACGCCGCCGTCATGAATGCCGTATCGGGGGCGCTGCGATCGGCTTGCAGAACGCGCAGGTGCCAGCCAAGCTGCGAGAGATCTTTGGGGACCGGCTTTTCCCAATATTTCAACTTCGAGAGTGCGCCAGGCTGGGGGGCAATCTGGGCCAGGGTGAATTCCTTAGCAGAGGCCGCGTCCTTCGTAGCTATTCGTGCCGCGGCCGCCGGCCCCAAAGCAGCGCTCAACGCATCGGACCCGTGATTCCATCCGACGAGGCTTCCTAGGCCTTGTGTCACCAATGTGCCCAGCGCGGCATTCATATCCTCGCTCTGCCCGACTTTGCTGAGGTAGGCATCGATGGATTCACCCATATCGCGAGAACACCCATGAGGCGCGCGAACAGCCCGTTGCCAAAACTTAGCGAGCGTCGGAATGCCTATCCGAGCCTGCGCCCCCAAGACCGCCAATTCGTACTCAAGCTTTGCACAGGCTCCGGTGTCGTTCGTTTGAGCAGCGTATAGATCCAATGGATAGTTGGCCACAGACCTGCTCGCCGATGGCGGCGCGTGACGCACCCAGGCCGCAGTCATCTCCGGAGACCAGATCCGGGCCGCCTCCGTTGCGTCAATCCGCTCGTACTGGGCCTCCAGCACACCCGGATCGCGCTGCGCAAGGATTCGGTAGGCGCTGTTCCAGTCATCTAGGTGACCTGCGCCCTTGAGCTGTTCGACTCCGAGCTCGGCGATTCCCTTGGACCAGGGAGTGCCGTCTCGGCCGAGCGCGACGAGCGCAGCCCGGGTAGCGGCCACGTCCTGCGAGGCGAACGCCTGCCTAAGGAGGGGCTCCGTCACATCTTTGTCAAGGAGGAGCAGGACGGTGAGGGCAAGGCTCCTCCTCTGCACGGCGAGCCCGTCGGTGGCCGAAGAGTCGCGCCACACCATCAGTCGGTCGACGACTTCACGCAGATCTAGTGAATGGGATGCCAGCAAATCGGCCAGCTCACGCCTCGCATCCTCATTCAGGTTTCCTGCATCCAACGCGTCCATTGTTACGGTAACGACGCCTTGAGGCAGCCTGCGGAAACCGGGCGAATAGGCGGCCAACGCAACAACCTTTTCGGATGAACCGCTCTTGGATTCGACAGCGTCACGAAGCTGCTGTTCGAAGTCCATGGGAACGAAATCACGAAGCTTCCGAAGATTTAGGACATTCGAATTACGCAAGCGGTCCTTTGCCGCACTGCTTGCGGACGCCTCCAGCGCACGAGCTAGTGCGTTGTCCTTGGCGAGTCGCACCACAATCTCATCGACAACCTCAGTGGGTGCATTTTCCAGCAGCTCGACCAGGCCCACAGCAAGATTGGGGTCTTCTGATGAGAGCGCCGCGGTCCAACCGTCCGCAATCCGAGCGGCATCTTGCCTAGATACATCCCGGATCACCTCCAGTCCAGCGACTTTTTCCAGCGGAAGGAATTGAAGCTGCTTTTGCGCACCGACCTGCTGCGCCTGTGCGCTCCCGACGCCGACGAGCAGAAGCGTAAGCACCCTCTTCAGAGTGAAGGCCCCGAGAGTCGTGAGATTCGCTCTACACAGCATCGTCCCCTCCGATCAAGTAGTAGCTGCTTTCCCAATGCGATAGCGACCAGCTCCACCCTCTTTACTCGCGGCATTCCTGATGAGCATTCACGAATGAGCGACATGTTCATCCGTTTCTTGGAGACCTCTACGCTTCCTGCGAAGGGATATCTTGAAGCCCTCGGCCGATTGTTCGCAACTGAGACCTCACCGAGGCAATGCAAGCCATGGGAACGCACGGGCCCGCGCGTTAGGTCGCGCCTCATTGGATAGTGACAAACTCAGTTCATTGAGTGTGACAGGGAAGCGAGCAGAATCGACAGCCATTCACTTGGCGATAAAAGGCCCGAGCCGCTTGCACCGCAGGCTGACAGCTGGCATGCCAGCCCAAGGGCTGAACATTTGACGGATGAGGCCAATACTGGCAGCCCTCCGCGTGCACTTCATGGTCTCCATTCGCTTGCTCGGTCTTGTTAACACAGTACTGCGGCATATCTCACTCCTTTTGTAGCTGCGCAGACCAATTTATTCCCACATCGCTTGCGGCAACTCCCGCGTTCATGTCATTGACATCCGGCCCGATATTGGGCTTGGCGTCACACAATGCGCCGGTTCACCTGAGAGGATTGAGCCGCCGTCGTTTCAGCCTCGCTCAGAGGCTGGATCACCCGGGGCGCACGATGGTCGAGCCGATCATGGCCGTACTCATTGTCAGCGCTCCGTCCGCGTCCGATAGCGCTCTGCGATGGATGGGTGTGGATCAATGAGCTCGGCGACACATCCTTGGCGAAGAGAATGGAGATGCCATTCAGTCCGCAGAGATCGTTCTCGGCAAAGCCTGGCACGCAGAATTGCTGCATAGCCCCTGGGAGCAACGCCAGGACGCGATCACCGACTGAGTCGTTGGCCATCTAGTTCCGGCTCGCGCCTCTGACTCTCATCACTCCGAGCTGGCCCGCCGCAGAAACCACTCGCAAGCTCGCCGAGCGCCACTCCGACACGCAGCGAATACGCTCTTGTTGCGCATCAGCCAGAGCTTTCTGGATGCTGAGAATCTCAAGCACATCGGCGGCTCCTTCTCATACCTGCGTCGCGAACTTGCCAACGAAGACTGCGCGGTACGCAGCAAGGTATCCGAGGCTTCCAGATTTCTGAGCGCGGCGGCAGCGTCCGAGTAGGCCTGAACCACCTCCATGGCCACGCGATGCTCCACGTCCAGCAGTTCCGCTGCACGTTGTTCGACCAACGCGTCAGCACCTCGAACCTTGTACGTTCGCGCGAAGCCCTCGAAGATCGGCAGGTTCAGCGTGACCCCTACCAGCCGCTCTCGTGTCGGCGTCGAGTTCAGGCCCTGGCCAGGCCGCCCGTTCTGGTAGAACGAAGCCGACAGTGTGGGTCACTTCTGGATGGAGATCAACACGGAGTCCTCAACCAAAGGTGGAAAACAGTGATGGCGCAGTTCGCGGCGCCGGTTTCGGGATGAGGATTGGGGCGCCCATGCACGGTGTCGTGCATCCAGATCTCCATTTGCGACAGGTCAGTTTTTGTCGGCCCGCTTTGGAGTTGGTATTCCTCCTTCTTGCCGTTCCCGCTGAGATGATTCTTGAGGGCCGTCGGCAGGGTCTGGGTTGTCTTGCGCACGTAACCGAGCATCATTGCTTGCGACATATCCCATGCATAAAGGCCATCGACATAGCGCTTCAGGCCTTTGCCACAGTAGTTGGCCATCGTCTTGCCTGGGTCAATAACCTTCGCCTCTATGAAGAAACCATCGCTCATGGGACTTCTGCCGGGCTCGGTCCTGCGCCGAAAGAAGAAATCAGGAATCGTGTCGAAAGCCGACTGGCCGTGCTGAATCTTCTGGTGTGACGTGTTCTTTGTATTGTAGGAGGGGAAAGGATCCACGGTTTCGCTCAGGAGATGAAGGATCGGGCATCCGTTCCAGAGGGCCACATCGCCAATCAACTGGTTGATCTTCTGAACGATCGCTTGAGAAAAATCATCCTCTACAAAAACCGTAGTCGCCTTGGCTAGCCAGGCAGGATCGCTGTTCAGGCGCGCCCAGACTTCACGCAGAGCCTGCTCGATGGTGTAGATCTCCAGGCTGGAGAATCTCGTAACTCGAGGCTCCAGTGCGCCTTCGTCCATCATCGAGTTAGCCATGCTTTACAACCGCCTCAAGGTTGCGCAGCAGATGGTCGCTGTGCTGGCTGATGACGGTTCGCGCGCAAAGCCGGGCTCGCGAAAGCGTCCAGTATCTGTACTGGGCGAGCATCGCGATGCCGAGATGACCCGGCCCCGCTTCGGCAAAGATCTGCGTGGAGCCTGACTGCCGACCCAACTCGATCAGCCAGCGGTGGAGCCAAGGCTCAACAGCCTGGTTGCCGCAGGTCACATTCAGGAAGCACCATGCGCCATTTGGCATCTCGTCGAACGTGATCCTGACAGGTGCATTGACGATGCTGAAATGCGCCTGCAGTCGCTCGCCCAGTTCGGCAACGAAGCTCCTGATTTCAACCGCCGTCGGCGGCCGCTCGGCGGCGTCCCGTCGATCCGAGTATGTCAAGGACACCGACAACGTATCCTTGATGACTTGCTGATCGGCTTTACTAAGCCCGTAGATGTCGGCCACACATTCATCCACGACATCCCACGGACATTTCCCCATCTCGATCGCAAGAGAGGTCAATCGCACCCACTTCAGCTGCTGTTTTGTGAGTGCACTCAAGGGCATCACAGGAAACGAATCGACGTCTTCCTTCTGCAGCGTTTCCCGCTCGATTCCGAATTGCGAGCTCGTCATCAAGGCGTTGTAGATGAACAATGCGCTCGCTGTCAGCACATGAAGATAGCGCACAAGATCGTGGGACGCCCCTTCACGCAATTGCGCTGCCGAATATCCAAAAAAGGATTCGGAATACGCGACACGCTCCCGAAAGATGAAGCCCACGCCATTGTCCCGCTGGTACTGAATGGAAACGGGGAGCACCAGCAACGGTGGATCGTAGATCCCGGGATCTCGAGCCCGCTCCACCTCATCGTGATCAAACCCATCCAGTTTGGCGACGTCTACGGAGAAACCCAGGTTGACCCGTTCCTTCCTGGACTTGCGCAGATCCGGCCATCCCTGCATCTCCGGTGCAGGCTTGGGGTTGTCGCCAGCAACCTTATAGCCCTCTCCAGCCATCAAGCCTTCGCCTTGCCAATATGCTTTGAGCGTAGGAAGGTTGCGCCGACGAAGCTTCGCCAAAAGGTCCGCATCCAGGGAAGTACCGCGGAAGAGAATCTTCAGCAGGTCTGGTTGCGAGGACAGCCTTGCGAACTCGACTGGCGTGGCACTGGCGTAGTCGACGCGCATGGTGCCGGACTCATTCAAGCCGGACTCGATCTGAGGACTGAGAAAGTGAAACGCGTCGTTGGCGCGGGGCACCCGGTTATGCGCGAACAACAGGCACCACTGGGCCGTCACGTTGGGCCAGACGGCTGTGTTGCGCAGGGCCGTGCCGTTGAGGATGCCGGTCACCCGCAACGCGCTGAACAGCGCATTGCGAGCATCCGCCCCAGTTCCCTCGCGATTGAAGAGCAGGCGAGCGTGAAGGGCGAACGCGATGACCCCGTTGTCGACGGTCCACTCCATGGCGCGCCATACAAACGCGAGGTCCGGCCGTGCGTCAGCGTTCTTGAAACGACTGAGCCTATCGAGCAGCGTCGGCTCCTCCGACGGTGCTGCCGAGCGTGCCGCAGCCACTCGTTTGACAATTTCCTTGACCGCCAGATTCAACCGTTTTGCGGCGTCTCCCTTCCAGGATGTCCACGGCGGATTCGATATCGTCAGGTCGTATTTCTGGTCATGCTCCGACGTGACCGTAGGCCCGAGGCTTCCGAGAACAAACGAATTGGGATGCGCCTCCTCAGGCCCCCGCGTCAGCAAGAGGACATGCCCGATCATCGGATCGAAAGCGATGTCTTGCAGGTCATCCGTATCCGGATCGAGCTCCAGCGCGGTCAGATACAGGCTCAACGCGGCAAGCTTGAGCGCCGAGTTGTTGATATCAAAGCCGCGGAGCTGACCGTAGAGGATTTCGCGCAACCGCTTGCGCGTTGGCCGGCCATTGGCCTCCCACTCTGCCGCGACCAGCCGCCGCAATGCCAGGACGAGGAAAACGCCCCCGCCCGCTGCGGGATCGAGGATCCGCGCTTCGTTCTTCGCCCTAGTTCGAATGGCATCAAATGCCTGGTCGAGAATGAACCCTGCCACGGACCGAGGGGTGTAGTGAATGCTCTCGGCCTTGGCCAGCTTGGTTTTGTCCTTGTCCTGCGCAACAGGCCCATGGGCATGCGCGAATTGCTCGTAGACCTCGCTGAGCAAACCGGCCGGCACGTGCGCGAAGTCAATATCGCCCCACGTCTCCCTGATGAGCAGTTGGCCGTCGGGAGCATGAAAGAGGATCCGGGCGAGCGGTTCGAAAGCCCGGTCATCCACACGTTCGATTTCAGAAAAGAATGCAGCGTAGTTGTCGCTCGACAACTCCAGCAACTCGCCATTGAAAGTGTGGTCAAGCCATCGGCAGGTTTGCGCGGCATTCTTTGCGTTATCGAAGCACGTGACATGGTCGCCCGGGAAGTCGGGAAACGTGGTTCGGTTCATGATCCCGCGATCGACCAGGAATCGAGCGAAAAGCGCGCGCCCCACCAGCGACAGTACGTCATCCACGCGCCCGACCAACGCAGGTGACGCCAGCAATTGGGTACTTGCATTGGTGACCAGCTTCAGGAGTACGTCGTGGAAGACTTGGCCTATCGCAGCCTGTTGCGATGCACGGGCATCCAATGCCCCCCAGCCCTTGATCGCCAGGTCCTGTATGAACGTGGGCCGACCGACCTTCGCCGGCTCGACTGTGACCCCTTCGGGAAGAGAGCCCAAGCCGAGCGAATAGATGGTGAGCACACCGGGCTTGCGAACGGCCAGCCAGGCAACATCGCCCCGGCAGGCAAGCCTGGTACGAAGCGCCTCAACTTCATGAGCATGCCCTTCGGGCCCGCCGGCCAGCGAGCTCGAGTCAACGACATAGAGAATCGGTTTGCGCTCGTACTCGACGACAGCCGTGGGTTGAACGCGCCGACTGCTACTCCACGACACGCTCACGCCACGCGTCAAATCCAGGTAGGAGACATTCTTCGCGGACGCACGATCCAGTTCATGGACGGATGAACGAGGAGCGCCCAGTGCCTCCAGCTCATTGAGCAGTTCGGCTGAAACGGTCGTGCCCATTGCGTTCTTTCAGCGTGCGACTGGTCGAGAAGTGATTGCGAGAGGGAACGCCGATGCGCGCAAACGCGAGCTGCCGCGATGCATCACGTCCGCGAACAACAGCCTCCCGAGCTCACCAGCAACGCCACCCTCAGAAGACCCATGGCCGTCTGGACTGCAGGCGCGGCTCACCCTCGCTGGAGGCCTCGACGACCCGGCGCGGATCTTATCGCAAACGCACGGCTCAACATGCGGTGCGAGTGCTTTTGACAAAGGGTAATGATGGTACAAAATATCCACCTTGTGAATATTATGCATTGCCCCTGATCTCGTGCCAAACAGTTCTGTCGAATCGCCCGTCCGGGAGCCCAGAGGCGTGGTGAAGAGCGCCCGGCGAATCTCTGGCGACACGCAGACCCAATTCGCGCAAAGAATGGGCACGACACAGTCGTTGATCTCGCGCTACGAGGCAGGCATCGTCGAGCCTCCGGCGAAACTTCTTATGCAATGTGTGAATATTCTGGATGCATCATTTTCTGCAAACGTTACGCTGGATGCGCTCCTGATCCTGGTGCGCGACCGCCTTCGGGGCCCGCACATGATGGGCACGCGCACCGCACTGGCACACTTGATTCAGAGCCTCGAACTGGGCGAGTCACCATCCGTAAACGCATCGACGAGGTCTCGAACAAGGGGAAAACCTCCGCGAGGGCGATAAACCCTGGAGGAGGCGCATAACGCCTTGGGCGGGCAAGGACCTGCCGTACAGGAGCCAAGGCGCGCCCGGATTCCACACAACTCGAAGCGCTTGCGGCGAAAATGCAGATGCGTCGGCAGCTACGGAGACTTCCGCCCGCGCTTGCGCGGCGCAGCGGTCTTCTCCACCTGCAGTGTCCATCTTCACTCTGGAGCGAGTCCCATGCTCGAACGCAAGATCCTCTCCTCCGCGGAACTGAATGCCTGGTTGACTTCCGAGATCCGCAAGATCGACGGCTGTCACGAGTGCAAGCTGACGTGGAAGTACAGGCTTCGTGATCCCGGGCAGCATGACGGCTGCAACTGGTCTGATCTGAATCTGCAACTGGGAGAAGGCGCCGACCTCGATACTGCGGTCAAGGCAGCCGGCGAGATAGAACGCCGCGCCTTCAAGCTGTTCAATCTCGAGGACGAGGCGCCCGCATCGCCACAAGCATCGACCATGGAATTCCACAAGTACGTGCGGCCACGCCTACTCTCCACGCCGGTCTTTCAACTCGATGCGAACCTCATCAATGCAAAGCAAAAACTGGAAGCGGTCAATCAGCTCGAGACTTGGCGTGACAATGGCGTCATCTGCCTGGTCATGTCCGGCATAGCACATACGGAAGCTCAAGCAGGCGGAGGTACCGGCGCCGAAGCCCGTAGAAAAAAGGCAGCTTCACACATCTTCACCATCAATGAAGCCGGCGAGGCGGAGGAAGACGACGCTTATTCGAAGGTTGAAGCCATCCTGTGGGGCAAGGCAACAAACGATAACCAAGCAAACGATGTCGAGGTTGTATGCGAGGCGATCAAATGGCACGCAATCCTGATTACCAATGATGGCGGCTCAAACTCACAACCCGGAGGCATCCTCGGCAACAGCAAAAGGTTGAGCGAGGAGTTGGGCCTGCAGGTCCTTCGTCCCGAGGAGGCCGTGGAATTCATCCGCAACAAGATCCTGGAGCGCGACGGGTTCAACGCGCAGGTCACAGCCCTGACCGGAAAGCCAGTGCCGGAATGGACCGGACAGGACTGAAAGACCAGAGCAATAGCCCAGGCATTCCATGCGCAAGCATCGGCGTGACGACCAAGAACGTGCCCTGGCTTTGATAGAACTCGCTCCTTCGAATCGACCTTGTGCAGGCTCTCAACTGGTAACTTCCAAGCCGTTCGCCTCGAGCACGCGCAAGGTCTCCAATAGCTCAGGCTCTCCCTTCTGGAGCTGATGAGCTGTATAGCCTGCAATGATTCCCAGCGTTGCGCAGAGCTCGATTCGCACTGTCAAGTCAGAGCCCTTGGAAGTCAATGACTGAAACTTGATCGGTCTCGGAAGGCCTCTGAGATAGCGCATCGCCCGATCGACAGTAGGCACTTCTTTACTCGGCCGACAGAGCTGCAAGTAGACATGCGTCTTGTTTTTACCGCGAGAAGGGTCGGGCAGAATGATGTGCGGGTACATACTGATACTCCGATAAGGGATCGGCGGTCTTTGCTGCCCAGTTTATGGGTTTCAGGGCCCTGCGCATCATCCACGCAGTTGTAACCGCTGAGCACCGAGTGTCATCAGACACTCACACATCCCCTCACGATCTGCAGCCCATGAGCGCTTAGTGCGGGCCCGCGTCGTCGACAACTTGGAGTCCAGCGGCAGCCTTGTCAAGGCAAAATAAATGTCATCGTCGAGTGCGAGTGGTGACACCATGAGAAAAGCCCAGGCTCCTTCCCCGTTCCCAACATCGCGCCCCCAGCGACTCCCCGCATCTTTGACCCGTGCTCGGCCACAGCAAACAGCGCCCGTACGCAGTTTGTCGGCGTCACGCATCGGCGCACAGATAAAAGCCCTTCGCATGGCGGCCGACGCCTCCGCTGGTGAGTTGGCCCGAACGTCCGGGATTTCCGCCTCGATGCTTTCGCGCATCGAACGAGGCTTGGTTTCGCCTTCGGTGGAAACACTTGAGCGCATCGCTCAGGGCTTGCACGTGCCGATCTCCCGATTCTTTGGCGATCAGGCGCGTCGCACCGATTTCTGCCACGTGCGAGCTGGCCATGGCTTGGTGGTCGACCGCATCGGAGCGGTGGCGGACTACCGGTATGAGCTGCTAGGGCACCTGTTGTCAGGCAATCTTTTTGCCGAGCCTTACCTGGTCACGCTGCTGCCTGATGCAGAGCCCTACGTGACCTTCCAGCATCCAGGCCTCAAGTTTCTGTACTTCCTGTCCGGAGAGGTCACCTACCGGTATGGCGCCAAGGCGGTCGATGTGAGGGCAGGAGATTCGCTACTGTTCGAGGCGACAGCGCTGCATGGGATCGAGGCGATTCATTCCCAGCCAGTCTCATACCTCTCGGTGGTTTTCACGCTGCGTGAATGATGCTGGTCCGCGCCAAACTAGGGCTACGCTGAAGTAGCCACCCTTTTCGGGGTCGAGCGTGCTGCACGCTTTGGATTGCGCTGATCGGCACTCAGTGATGACAGTTTTTGCCCGTGTCTGTGCATCGGCGCGCCGCTTTCGGCGGCCTTCTGTGTTTTACGGGCGCACGCGCACCAGCAGCAACCCTCGGCTCATGTAAATGTTGGCCAGCGCAAGGGCCGTGAATGCCCTGGTCGCGTTCTTGTGAAGTCCACGGTATCGCACTTTGCTGAAGCCCCACAGTCTCTTGACCACCCCGAACACGTGCTCGACCTGCGCGCGCACCTGGGACTTGTTGCGGTTGCGCAGCCGCTGGCCCTCATCGGGCACCCCATCGACCTTGCGCACGCGCTCGTTGGTACAGTCCAGCGCCGCAGGCGCTTTGCTGGCGATCAACTCCTGCTGGCCCGCGTAGGCGCAATCTCCGTAGACCTTCAACTCTTCGCCGTGCAGCAGTTCGGGCAGTGGGTGCTTGTCGTGCACATTGGCCGCCGTGACCACTGCGCTGTGGGCCAGCCCCGTGCGGCTGTCTACGCCGATGTGCAGCTTCATGCCGAAGAACCAGTTCTTGCCCTTGGCCACCTGGTGCATCTCTGGATCTCGCTTCTTGTCGGCGTTCTTTGTGGAACTGGGCGCACTGATGATCGTGGCATCCACAATCGTGCCGGTGCCCACCTTCAGGCCATGGCCTTGCAGCACTTCACCCACCTTGGCGAACAGCGCTTGCCCAAGATGGTGCTTCTCGAGCAGCCGGCGAAACTTCAGCAGCGTCGTCGCATCTGGAACGCGCTCGCGGCCCAGGTCGATGCCCACGAAACTGCGCAGGCTGGCGCTGTCATACAGCGCCTCTTCGCACGCCTCATCGGCGAGGTTGAACCAGTGCTGCACGAACAACATGCGCAGCATCCGCTCCAGCCCGACCGGCGGGCGCCCACCTTCGCCCTTGGGGTAGTGCGGCCGCACCACCGCGCAAAGCTCCTGCCAGGGCAGGATCTTGTCCATCATGTTGAGGAACACGTCCCGCTTCGTCGGGCGGCGGAATGCTCAAAGCCTTTGTCTGCGGCCATCGCCAAGGTCTGTTGCTTCATGCTCTGGTCAACGAATCAGCCGGGATGGCGGTGGACCTTTTTCAGCGTAGCCCTAGAGCCCTGGCCCTCCAACAGAAGGCCGGAGTTCGTACAAGAGCCTCGCTCTAAGGAATTTATCCTACTGGCGGAGTGAGAATAGAACGACAGAATGCGCCCATGCCAAATATCGCCTCGATCCTCAAAACCGAAATCTCCCGCGTTGCTCGCAAGGAAGTGCGAGCAGAAATTGAGACACTCAAGAAGGCCTCGGCTGCCTATCGTGCCTCAATCGCCGAGCTACGCCGCCAGGTGAGCACTCTGGAGAAAGAACTTCGGCGTGCCGCCAAGGGTGTGCCGCGCTCGGCCGCAGCCACTGATTCGGAGGGTGACGAAACCAATACGAAGCGCAGGTTCAGCGCAGCCAGGCTTGCCGCGCACCGCTCAAAGCTCGGCCTATCTGCAGCGAGCTATGGCCAATTGGTTGGCGTCTCTGGGCAGACGATCTATCACTGGGAGCAAGGCAAGGCTCGTCCGCGGGCGGCGCAACTCGAAAGCCTTGCGGGAGTACGAGGCCTCGGCGCGCGTGAGGTCGCGGAGCGCCTCGCTAACTGATACGGACCCACAATGCGAACTCCTTGTTCGTTCGTCTTTGGAGAATTTCTACTTCGGTGACGGTCGGCGTGGGCACATTGACAGGCTTCCGCCCGAAATTGGATTCCTAGTGCAGGCTCACCGTTGCGTTCTCCAGGGAACACGCAGAGTTTGCGCGCAGATACGACCACCAGCCCTCCATCGTTTATGGGATGGCGATAGTTCACAGGTAGCCTACCATGCGCCATCTTCTGGATCACTTTGGGTGATTCTGCGTAGATGGCTCCGGTTTGCCCAATGCTTTTAGTCGAGGAGGTTTTGTCATGTCAACCGTGCCAAAGCGTGCCGAGATTGACCATCGCACGACCAAGCTCATCGTCGGAGTCGTGGCGCTCAGCCTTGCGGGCCTGACCAGCGCATTCGCCAAAGACGCTATCGATTCAATCAGTGCGTCGTACTACCAGGGTGGATGGTCTCAGGCCGTATTCATCGGCTTTCTATTTGCCATCGCAGCATTTCTGCTGTCGTACAACGGGCTCACTCCATCGGAGATGGTGCTCAGCAAGGTAGCCGCGATTGCGGCGCTCGGCGTCGCTCTCTTTCCTTGTGAGTGCAAGCCACACGCGGCGCTCGTGCCTTATGTGCACGGTTTGTCTGCCTCGGTGATGTTCCTGATCCTGACGTATTTCTGTTACGCGTTCTATGGGCGAGCACGAGACAAGCATTATCCGCAAGCAGATGTCCGGGCTGCCATCTATGCCATATGCGGCCTCACGATTGCACTCTCGATCGCTGTGCTTGCTTTGGATCATTTTCTCGGCGGCGCATTTTCCCGCGCGGTACCACGACTAGTGTTCTATGGAGAAGCAGTGGGGTTGATCGCCTTCGGAATATCTTGGCTGACGGCGAGCCGAACGCTCCCATTGATCACACGGAAGGAAGAGCGCTTCTCGCCTATGAAAGCAGTAAACCCGGACTAGTAGGGCTTACCGTCCTATTTGCAGATACTTCAACAATCTCTCGCGCCCCTTGACCGCAACACTCAGTCCTACTATCACGGCGGCTGTAGCTGCCACGGTGTCAACAGTTCCGGCTGCAGCCATTGATGCCAAGGCGATCTTGGACTGGTGCTTTGTCATCGGGTCGCTCGACCTCGCGGTTTTCGGATTCGTTTACAGCGTCTATGCGACGGCCATGTTCGCGAGCCCCACTCCGCCTCCAATCGTGAATCTCCTTCGATGGTTCGCACGGGTGCTGGCAGGTGTGCTTGTGGTGCTCACCGGACTTGCCGGCTTCACTTGCTACGAGATCACTGCGCCCTGGCAGGCGTGGATCGTGGTCAGTTGCCTCGCTGCAGTTGTCATCTTCTCGGCCATCCTTGCCTTCAAAATGGACTGAACAAAAAAATGAGGCGACTTCTTCCTACCGAACGTGACAGCCTTCACCGTCTTGGACTTCTCAAGCTCTACGACGACCATCACCTCATGTTTGACCTTCTTGAGTCAAAGTCATGGGAGGAACTGAAAAATGTGGGCATCGTGACGCCGTCCTCCGAAGACATTCTTGATGCACTGAAGGTAAGAATTGAGCACAATGCACGTTTTCACACCGCAATGAAGAAGCATCGTCATATCCGTCCGGATTTCTATGGAAATTACGCCGAAATGCTTGGTCGGTATATAGTCGCAAAAAACGGCTCCAAGTCCCACACTCACCCTTGAAGGAATAGCCATGGATAACCTTGTGAACCTGAGCAATGCGGATGGGGGAGTGCCCACAATGACGATGGATGAGTTTGAGCGCCGTGCTAATGAATATGTGCACATAGCCATCCGAAACTTGCGGTCAAGCGATGTGACACGAGATCAATACAAAGTGAATGACTCACTGAAGGCTGACTTGTGGGGAAGCTTTCACAGGATCATGAGTCGTCACTATGCACTTATCGAACCGGATACGCAGGCTTCTTAAGGAACACTCGGAATCAAAAAAGGCCGACAGCAATGTCGGCCTTTTTTTATTTCATGCGCCACTTCATAATCCGGCAAGAAGCTATCGATAATCATGCGACGCGCCACACAGGTGTCAAGAGCCTTCGTACTTTCGTGTCCTGATCCGGAGGACTCCGTTTTCGATGATAGGGAATGAGATCACCCCGTTCTCGTGCAGTCGAATGCGCTCATTGGGAGACATGCCCGGATAACTCGCGGCAGTCTGATAGTCAGAAAAGAAGGCAATCCACCTGATGGCAGGATGCGCGTGCTTTTGCAAAGTTGAATATCCATCCGAGATAAAAGCAATGCCCCCCAGCACGGCAAACGCACCAACACAATGACCGACCTGCCGCAGCACATCCCAGTCGGGACTTCTGCGCCACGTGCTCATGACGAACGCTCCAAGCTGAAAAAGCACGGCGAGCAATCCAAGAGGAATCATGATCACGAAACACCAAGCCAACGGGTACATGGCCAAGGCGACAAAGCCTACGCTCAGATCGAAGTCCTGGGGAGGAAGGCCAATCGCCTCAGCCACGATGTTGCGCGACAGTACTGCCGATAGAAGAAGCACGAATACATGAAGCACAAGGATGACACTGCGCCCGAACCAGTGATCCCAGGCGCGGCGTAACCAAGGCATGCTCCACACCACGAAGCCGAATGCAAAGCAGGCCATCGATAGGAGATAGGCGGCAGTGTCGTAGCCTCTCTCCATCGAAAATGCACCCGAGCTAAGAACAAGTCCAAGAACGCCCGCCAGACCGGCGATGAAGTAAGCCTGAGACGAAGTGCTCGCTTGCTTGAACTGCTTGTGGAGTTCCACTCTTTCCTCCTGATTTTGATAGTTTCGCCGCGAAGATCCACATTCATCGGCGCACGAAATATAGTTGCAGACAGCCAAGATGCATTTGACCGCAACTGCGGAGAAACGCTGGCGACAGCGATTGCGGCCGGGCGGATCGCTCGCAGGAGGTAGGGCACCGCATAGCAATGGAATAGCTTAGGGAGGACGAATGGAACCGGCGCAAGTCTCGATCGATCCGTATCTGTGGGGAAGCACTAGGGCTGGCGCCCGAGCCGGGCGAGGCTTCCGCTATCAGGACGCTGCAGCTGCTTGGCTCGCCGCCCTGGCTTGGCAAGGATCTGTTCCCTGGCATGCGCTGGTGCCCGAGGGGGTTGATGACATCACGCTGCATTCGCCCGGCCTCGAGATACGTACGCAGCTGAAGTCGAGGCACGATCCGCAGAGCGCATTCACCCAAGCCGAGGTGGCCAGCTATCTCGGGAAGAGCGCCGGCAACCTCCCCCCCGACTGGGAGACGAGAGCGGGCCTTCGATTGGCCGTTGTGCTCGAGCGGCCAGTAGAAGGCATCGCCGCGACCGGCTGGCACGCTACGCTCTCGCAGAGCGAACAGCCTCTGGATGCGTTCGCCAACCTTCTGGCAGCAGCGCTGGGCTTTGACGACGTCCAACGCGCCATCTTGCTGATGGCTCGCACACACTTGGTGGTCGAACCCGATCCGATGGACCAAGGCTACGCGGCGATGGATTCATCGATGCTTCCGCCCGCCGGCGTCCGCCTTGTCATGCAGCAGCTGCGCGAGAGCGCAGGTTTCGCCGCCGATTCCAATTACGCGGCACAGGCTGTCGATGCAGCGACCTTGGATCGGAGCGATGTCCAGGGACTGATCGATCGCACGAGGACAGTAATCGATCCTGACGGCGAATTGCGGCTGACCGCGGGCCTGGCCGAACGCGCCGACTTCTCGGCGTCCTTACCTGAGGCGGGCTTCTACGAAGGCGTGGATGTGATGCCGGGTCATGTCGGTGCAGGCTTGGTGTTCGCCCGACCAGAAGCCATCGCGCAGGTTGTCGACGCATTGCGCTCGAAACGCTATGGACTGATCGTTGGTCCTTCAGGCGCAGGTAAGTCGGCGCTTGCATGGCTTTGCGCCCACCACACGCGCCATGCTGTGCGTTGGTATCGCCTGCGTGGGTTGCGCACTGAAGATGTGGCAAAGCTCGCAATGCTTGGCGAGTTCCTGCAGGCCAGTGCAGAGCGCCCCGTTGGCTTCGTGGTCGACGATGTCGGGAGGGTGGAGACGATGGGATGGGACCTGCTCGTGAGTGAGGTCGAGGCAAATCCCGGGTTGCTCGCCGTCGCTACGGCCAGAGAAGAAGATGTGTTCGTTCTCACCACTGCGGCGCGTACCCCAACAGTGCGTCCGCACTTGGATGAAGGTCTGGCCATGCGGATCTGGCAGGCACTGGAACACTCCGGGCTCGTTCGCTTCAGCCATTGGACCGAGCCGCTGGAGCTCAGTCAGGGCCTGCTGCTGGAATACATCCACCTGCTCACCGCCGGAAAGCGACTGGAGCAAACCCTACGCGAGCAGGTGCGTCGTCGGCTCGCCGAAGGTCGCGATGACGAGTTGGCTCTGCTGCAGATCATTTCATTCGCATCGGCGCACGGTGCGGCTGTCGAAAGCGACCGGCTTCGCACCATTTCGGGATTGAACACCTTTCCGTTCGCAAGAGCGCTGCGTCGCCTGATCGACGAGCACGCCGTGCGCGAGAGCGCGGAAGGAGCCCTCACGGGTCTACATGAGATCCGCTCGTCTTATCTGGTCACGGCGATCCAGGATCTGCTTGGCGAACCTCCCGGCTCGGCAATGGCTCAGACCATATCTGCGCTACGGTCCGAGTCGTTCCGGGCCTTCATCGTCCGCGTTTTCAGAAGCCTTCCACAGCAGGAGTCGACCATCCTGAGTGCATTGGCAAGTCGTCTGGGCACGGGCGATGCCGACTCCTGGGCGCCAATCTTCCATGGACTGGGACTTGCGACCGTGGATCGCATCGCCGAGCAATGGGTCCCCATCGCCAGAGCCGCCGCGGTCGAAGACCGATTCAGCGGATTCGTGCTCATGATGGTGCTTGCCAACACCGATCCCGAGGGCCTTTCCTTCATCCCGGGCCTGGCGACCGCGAAAACTGATTTCGCCCAGGTGAACGTCGCTGACCTGCGGCAGCAACTGCATGAGCAAATTGCTACAGGACTTCCCGTTCCTCCAATGGATCTCGTGCAAGCACATGAGCTGGCTGCCGCCCTCTTGCCCTTGATGGGAAGCTGTGGAGTGCCGAATCTGCCGCTCGATCTCCGGGGTGACCTTTCGCAGGAGAGCCTGGAACCGCTGCTCAGCTTCGCCATCACACTGCGCGAGATCGGCCTTGCTCACGCGCAGGACTTCGTGAGGGTGGCCGGTGGTTCGCAAGCATTGCTGGAACGCATCCGTCAAGAGCGGGCCTGGGTGACCAAGCCCGAGATCGGTGAAGCCGAGGGCATGAAATGCGTCACCGGGTTCGTCCGATTCGTCCATGACGAGATCCACCCCGACCTTGGGGCAGCCGTGACAAGTCTTTGCGAGGCGATGGCGGCAGCGGTTCCGGAGGCGGAGCTTCTGATTTCTGATGTCCTGCTTCCCAACGGCAAGCCATTCAAGATGGGGGAATTCTCCCCGCACACCACGACAAGGTTCCGGCAGGCACTGCCCGCACCAGCACGCGTTGCATGGAATCGAGCACTGATCCGAGCAGTACATCGTCTGGTTTCGTCGCCCAACGAGACGCAGCGCGTGACTGCCTTGGCCGATGCCGTCAAAGAGCTTGGCGATCGATTGAAGGAAGCCGGAGACTTGTACTGCCGCGCACGGCCGGCCAGCCCCCAGCTTCAACTTTTCCTGCGCCTGCAAGGCCTGCTCACCTCGATGGTCGCCCCCCCAGGCTTGCAGGAAAATTTCTCCGGCCCGCTCGACAAGGGAGCCTATGCGGGCGATGACGTCGTTCACACCTTCGTATCGAGTCTGCAGCGGCTCATGCGCGACCTCACAAGCACAGGCACCATCGACCACAGGCTCGCGGCCATGAACGCTGCAGATCTCGCATCTAAAGCTGGGAAACTCCTGGACCCGGCTCTTTGGCGCATGACCAACAGCCCGCCGCTTCAGGCCCTTGCGGATATCCAGGATACCTTGCAAGGCATCCGAATCATTACAGGAGACGCGGCGATGACGGATGACTCGTCAAGGCGACACGCCGCTCTCGGCTTCACAACGGTGAGCAGACGTCATAACGTCCTGCCGCGCGCTGTCCAGCAGGCACGACTGCGGGCCGACGAGGCTGTACTCAAGCAGAGCGCACAGATCCAGCGAGCGATGCTTGCTCACGGCCTTACCGTCGAAGTTCATACTCGTCAGGCAAAGAAGAGCGACGGCATGAGATGGCCCGATGTCGAATACGCTGCATTGCTGCCCGTGAACCAGGTGATCGACTGGCTCACGACAGTCGATTCATTTGGTGCCGTCGCCGCAGAGTTGGATCTCAAAGTAACGATCTACTACGGCGCTGTGATCGCAGGACATGTCGCTCCCATGGGAGCTGTCTACATCCTTTCAGTGATGCCCGATCCGTTCTTCGCGAAGGAATGGGAAGATGCTCTACCTTATCCGTCGATTCACGACGAAGGCCTCCAACTCTATGACGACACGTTCGTAGCAATTGGCTCGATGTCTGCCATCGCATCAGCCCATGCGGATGGATTGAACGCCATCGAGTTGGAATTCTTTAAGAAACTAAGTCAACGTTGCATACGAAATATTGCCCGCATCACCGAACTGCTTGAAGAATCGCGGGGAGAGAATGCACCGCTGACAGTTGCAGCCGACTCGCTGGCACGCATTTTTTCTCGCTTCACCGAAGAGTTCGGAAGCACCAGGACAGACACCGTGGCTGCGGACATGAGCGAGTTCAGTCCCGGTTCTGCATCGAAGTTGTACTGGGAACATCTCGAAATCCGCATGACACTTATCGAGCGGGCTGCCATACAGCCCAACGAGAGCACTGGCCGACGCACCGCACCAGGCAGCGGCGTATTTCAGGGCTTGACCACGGCCCCCGAGAACGGCGACACCCCGAAAACCATGTAGTAGTTGAAGTCGGGTGTTACTTGAGGCTGGCCAGCGAGGTGCAGCGCCATTCAAAGGCCAGCAAGCACCCCTCTAGATGAGAAAGGGCGTGAGGCCCATCACCAGAACAGGGTAGGCGGCATCGTGTCTCTCGACCATATATTCCACTCAGGTGGAAGTACTTGAAAACCAACCAGAGAAATCAGGAGAGAAGATGCCCCAATACGATTACTACGTTTCTGCTGTCGACTACAACAGCGACGAGACCCATATTGCGAAGCTGCGAGTGCATCCGATTAAAGCTGACGGGAAATTCTCCCTTGCCGGCGAGTTGATGACACGGCCTCAGATCGTGGAGCTGATCGGGAAAAAGAAAACGTTCTGCACCATCTTCCAGAAGGTCGACAAGAGCTGGAAGGAAGGAGCGAAGCTCGAGATCTTCCCCGTGACCACCAACTACCTGAAGACCAAGAAGGACAGCTCCGAGCGGGACAATCTCGAGAATCTGCCTCGGATCTAGATATCTGGACTTCCTGGAGCGTCGCCCCCGGGACAGAGTGCTTGACGTGCATGGGAGAACAAGGCATCCAGTTCGATGGCACGTCCGAAGAGCAGGCACGGACCGACTTGTCTGCTCCACAAATGCCGAAACAGTCACCTCGTTCTGGATCGCCAGTCGCGCATGCCTTCGGCAATGCCGACAAACCACTCGGGCGCGTTGCGAAAGTCCTTGAGAAGGTGGTTGTAGCGAAATGCGCGCGCGCTCCAGGCGCGCCGGAACGCCTCCTCCACATCGGACATCATCCATGCTCCAAGCTGGAGCAGATGAAAACGCTCCTGCGTTGGCCTGACCTCGAAGAGCAGACGCCCTGGCGCAAGGCCAGGGTCATCCACACCCAGTTCAACCAATAGGTGCTCGTGCAGATTCACGTTCCGGTAGGTGCTGCCCAACAGCTTCAGCGTCTGCCGCAAGACAGCGAGCTCCGACCAGTCCAGACCCGGAAGTTCAAACCCTTGCTGTAGGTCCAGCAGCTCCTGCCGGTACACCAACCACTCCATACCCTCGCGGCTATAGCCATCGCCCAGCACTGGAGGCGCCTCGTCATAGCGCGCACCGCAGGCATGGCAACTTCGCATCGGCACTTCGCCGGAAGCCTCATCCCGCCCGAAATCCATCCGGAAGTAGGCCACGGCCTCTCCGCATCGATGGCAGCGGTCATCCAGCAGGCGTTGATGAATCGAGCAGAACGTACAGAACGCCAATCTCCAGCGCCTGCGGAAATACGGCTGCTCGTCCGCGGCGAGGCATTCCGCACAGAACTGCTGTCCGTAGGCCCGGCGTGTGCGGTGGTACATCTTCAGGTTCAGGACCCAGGGCAGCACGCCGGAGGCCTTGAAATGGTTGAAGAACGCCCCTTCATAGGCCCTTAGGGAAGTGGCGTAAGCGATCTCCTTCGGAGTTGCCGTACGCTGGATCAACTCATCCAGCAGCCAGCTAGGCGCCAGCCGGTCGATGTCCCGATTCCAGACCTGCAGGCGGTTGCCGAAGATCAGGTTGCAGAAGGTCTGGACCTTCAGGCCCATGCCATGAGCCAGCCGCACCAGCCAACTGGAGGTGAGCTCATCGGGAAAGGGCTTGTAGCGGACTGGCCAGAGCGATGGTGTCAGTCCGTGCATGGCTTCAGATCGCCGGCTGCACACCTGGTTGAACGCTGCGCCTGCGCTTGGACGGTGGAGTCCAGACCAGGTCGTTGATCAGCGCTTCTGTGATCTGCTCGTCCCCGGTATCGATCGCCTTGACGGCCGCATTACGCACGAGCGAACAGATATCGCCCAGGGAGTCTTCGGCGCGGTCTTGAACCAGTCGAAGCATCGCCACCGACTTCAGATCGGAGGGCTTCTTCAATGGAATCCGCTTCTCCATGGTGGCCAATAACGTACCCACCTCCTTGTCGCTTTTCCATCGAGGCATGTACATCGTCTCGAACCGGCTGCCCAGTTGTTCGTCAATCGTCAGTGCGTTCAACGCGTCGTAGGTGCCCGCGGTCACCATGCGGACCTTTGTGTCGTGCGCCAGATTCTTCAGCGCGTTGCGGAACTGGCGCTGCCTTAGTGGCGGTCCTTGCAGGGTGTTGTTGATCTCATCGATGAGCAGAACCTTGACACTGACCTTGCGAAACATGAGCTTGATCTGCGAATACATCGCCCCTTCTTCCGCATTCGGCTTGTACGGAACCAACAGCGCATCCAGGATACTCATATAGAGCGCTTTGATTTTGGGCTCTGGAGGACAGGTAATGACGACCACGTCAACCACAGAGGTCTCAGCCTCCGGAGAAACAACCGGACCGTGAAGGGACAGGAAGTGCTCGAGCACCGTCGACTTCCCGCTGTGCGAGTCACCGATGAGCAGAAGATTCGGCGGGCGCGTGGAAGGTGGATGACGAAGGAGGAACTCCATGAACTCCAACGCCTTCACGGAAGGCCCCAGCGACATCCATGAGCCCATCAGGATCGCGTTCTGTCGCTCGGCATCGGGCGCGTCGATCATCTTGAGCGCTTCCTTGCCGAGGTGAGGGTACGACGAGTTCGGTTTCGACGGGCTCGGTGTTGACGAGTTTGTCGTTGACGACTTCACCGTTGGCGAATTCGACTTCTTGGGCATGCAGTACCTATTCCTCTTCGATCGGGAAGATTTCGTCAGGGTTGTATCCCGCAATCGCGTCCGGCGGCGAAGTAGGCACCACCTGTGAGGCGCGCGGCAGCTCGACAGGCCCGCGTTCACGCGCCTTCGCATGCTCGGCACGCCGCTGCATGTTTTGACGGGCCTTCTTGGTCGTCTCCGCGCTCTCCTGCTCGCGCCTACGCTGCTCCAACACGATGGCCATCACGGCGCGTGTGTCTTCAAGCCTCCCGCCACCATCCTCCTGGATACGCTGTGCCGCGTCATACTCCCATTGGCTGATGCCAGGCGGCAGGCTCGGATCCGCATAGGGAATCGACACGTGCTTCTTCTGGATCGGGTCCCGGAAATAGAGCACGCTGATGTCGCGAGGATCCCGGCCGAAGCGGTGATAGACGCTGGTCTTGGTCTTCGGATCCTTGATGTTCACGTACGGCCTCAGGCAGTCGTGGAAATAGACGATCCGATCGATCACCACGCCTTCAGGATGAATGACCCGCTCCTGGAATGGAAGCAGATCGATGCGCAGCTTTTCCTCGTCCTGAACCAGGGCCGGCCGGCCTCGTCCTGGTTTGGTCTTTGTGCCCAGGATGCCTTCCTTCCACTTTTGAGCCGGCGGCATACCGAGCGTCGAGTGCTTCTCTTGGTGGTACTTCTCGATGGTTAGATACAGCCATGCCTCCAGCTCCATGAGGGTCATGGTCGCCGTCTTCGCCGAGTCGTACTCACCCCTTTCCTTGGGGTTTGAGAAAGTAGCGCCCGGCAGCGCCTTGATCTTGGAGGCCAGCGTACCCATGAAACGCTCGATGATGGCGCCGTACTTGGGATTCTTGACCGGACGGAAATGCGCGTCGATATGGTGCTCCTTGCACCCGAACTCGATCAACTTACCCCGGAACTCCTTGGCGTTGTCCATGTGCACGACGTCCATGACGCCGTAGTACGGCCAGTTGACCTGGTTCGTCAGACCAAGTTGCTCCAGGCGCCGGCGCTTGGTCAGGATGGCGTTCGTGATGCACAGCCCCGCGGACAAGCTCGACGGCGGATCAAGGGACACATAGAACCCCAGGATGACACGGCTGTAGCAATCGATGAGAACCGTGATCCACGCGCGCCGGATCGCCTTTCGGTACTTGTCGTCGACAACGATGATGTCCAGCAACGTGTGGTCCATCTGCGCGATGGCAAGCGGGTAGTCAGCATCCGGCAGCTTGTTGCCTCTGCCTGGCGTCTTGTTCGCTTCGAACTTCCTCGCCTCGGCCTCGCCCTTGCGCTTCTTGGCTCGCTTCTTCTCTTCGATTTCGTCGATGCGCGAGCGAATCGTGTTGGGCGCCGGCGGCTTGATGCCTGCGATCGCGCAGTCTGCCTCGATTTTTTCGACCAGGGCTTTCTTGCTGATCTTCTGACCAGTGAGGAAGTAGTTCCTGATGCCGTCCTGGATCACGTGCTCCAACTCGTCTGAAAGACGGTTCTTTCCTCGCCCGCCGCTCGGGCGGTAAGGAAGCAGGCTCGAGAGCAACTGCGTCTCGTACAGATCGTGCATCAGCCGGTAGAGGGTTGCCTGCGAAATCTCAAGCTCGGCGCAGGCTTGCTCCCGAGCCTCCTTCGAGACCGTCTTCATGGCCAGCAGCTGCGTCAGGATCTTGCGCCGGTGCTCGGCAATCTCCCAGTCATGCGAATCCACGCCGTCCAGGTTGACCTGCTCGGCCACCTTGATCTTCTTTCCTCGCCTGAAAACCTCCCGAAAACCGAGTTCATCCAGATCCAGCGTCGCCAGCTCTTCCGTCCCCAGTTCCTTCGCCATCACCTTCATCAGGCCGACGAACCGCAGGATGACGTACTCCTTGCCGTCATCGGTCTTGACGACCATGCCTTCACGCGGCTTCAGCAGGGGAGCGGCTCTATGGCGAGGATCGGTCATGGCGCCGTGCCCGGGATGATCCACGCATCGTTTTCCATGGGGGCGTCCAGATCCAGCAGGATCCTGCGGTGCGCGACGCAGGTCCAGAAGTGATGGAGCATTTCCCCGCTTCCGTTTTCATGAGCTTCCCGCAACTCACCGACGGTGGAGCTTTCGCCTTGCTCGGCAAGCCAGGCAAGGAGCCGACTCGATGCCGCGGTATCTGGCGGATGCCTCAGGAAGCCGCGCAGATACTTGATGTTCTTGAGCCGCTGATGCGGGAAGTCTTCCTGGCTTTTCTTGATGAAGATCCAGCCCCGCTCCGCGCAATACGCCTCGGCAGCCCTGAACTTGGGCTCGTACTTCTGCTTGTTGGTTTCGAAATCTGCCCGGGTCTTGACCTCGGTTAGCTCCGAAGGACGTCCCAGTTCCTTGCGATAGTGAACGAGCACATCGGGCACGTACCCGTTGCGCACACCTTTCACTGGAATTCGCACCGGCTGGACCTCAATACTCAGGACGTCATCGTCGGGGCCCAACAGGAGGACATAGTCCTTCTCCTGCAGCGACTCGAACTCCTGAAGCTCCTCCGAATGGCGCGTGTGCACGCGCCCCGTCACCCCCAGGTAGTTCCTGGGAATCCTTCGTACCGGCATATCTTCTCCCCCGAGAGATGCCGGATATTCTCATACTCTTCTGAGTGCGCGCGGATATGGCACAGGTCGACGCCGGTTGCAGTCGATCTCCATTTCTTGCCTGGAATGCACTTTCCGGCGCGACGGAATCTCCTGATTCCTGCATTCATACATGCGCTTTCGCGGACTGAGGGGGCGGTGCCTGAGGCGCTACCTTACGGCTTTTGGGCCTCCCCGGGGCGGTTATTGGAACACCCCCCGGGACGCCCCACACGCCCTCCTAAGCAGACGTGGTGGCGAAGCAGACGTCGTGGAGATAGACGTCATGGAGCAAGACGCAGTAGATCCATCGGGGGGAGGCATAGGCGCCCTCCCGACAGACCTCAGTTGGCTTGCTTGGCCGCAGGACGCTGGGGATACTGCGCACATCGATTCAATGACCGGGTGCAGAAAATGGCAGCTATTCCCAAGAAAGCCGCAGCGGACGCGACCACCGACCGCCGGGTTGCAGCGAAGTGGTCCAAGACCGTCGCCGAGTCGGGTTGGACGTCGTTCCCCAACGTCATCTTCGAGCGGCAGCAAGCGCTGCGGCTCTCTCCGCTGGACATCAACATCCTGCTACACCTCGCAGGCAATTGGTGGAACGCTGGCAGCAATCCGTTTCGCTCCAAGAAGACGTTGGCTCTGGCCATCGGCGTGCACCCGCGGACCATCCAGAAACGCATCGAGGAGATGGAGAGATGGGGATACGTCAAGCGCATTTACCGCAAGGCCGGCGTAGGCGACAACCTTCCCAACGAATACGACCTTTCAGGACTGATCGAGAAGATCACGCCCTTCGCCAAAGAGAAGCTCAACGAGCGCGCCAAGGCGCAGGCGGAGAAGACCGCCGCGATCACCCGCAAACGACCGCTGACGGTAGTCGTCGGCGGCAAGTGAAAAGGCGAAACCCGCCAGGTGCTGGAACACCGAAGCGGGTTTCTTGTGCAACTGGTCCTAGAGAGGGACTTCGGAGAAAGGAGGCTTTCAATGCTTCGGCTGCGCAAGCACATCACATTAGGGTAGCCCCGCTCGGGTTGCGTCCGAGCGGGCATCTTACGCGAGAGGCGGGACCCCGTCTCGCCTCTTATCTTGATAAAGATTCAGCTAAACACTGATGATGAAGGTGAACAATCAGCGCAAAGTGCAAGTGACCAAACGGTGTCATTGGGTACCCCAAGCCTATCTCCGAGCCTTTGCCGCGGATGAGCAGGGCCGAAAGATTTGGCGTTTCAGTAAAGAAGCGGGCGAACCCGAGCTGAAGCCGATCGACAAGGTCGCGGTCAGTTTCTACCTCTACGTGCCGGTCGACCCAGATACGGGCCATCGCAACGATAGTTTCGAGCAGAAGCTGAGCGGACTCGAAAGCTGGTTTGGTGATCCAGTCTGGAAGATGCTTCAAACCGATATGGTCAATCTCGGTTGGGAGCCGATTCGAAAGATGGTGAGCCTGCTGGTTGCGACGATGATGCTGAGAAACCCGAGGCACTTCGGCTTTTACAAGCGTTGGCATCGGTGGCTCTGCGAAGAGGTCAGCGCTCGCGGTGAGGTGCCTTCCGCTTTCGAACACAGGGACAAGACCTACGATATTGATCCCGCCAGTTGGCCGGCTTTCAGGGATGCAACTGAAGATGATCTGAAGCGCAACTGGATCAAGGAGATGAACGGTTCGGCGCACTACGCCAGCATGTTGATGAAGATGCGCTGGTCGGTCCTTTGTGCCGAAGAGCCTGCATTCATAACGACCGATGCACCAGTAACATTCATTCATCCTTCGTTAGCGTTTCACGGTATCAACAACCCTGAGACGAGTATTCTTTTTCCGATAAGTCCGACACGCTTGCTTTGTATGGACCATCGAATGAGCGAGCCTGACAATCAGTACTATCCTCTGAATGGAAGCGGTGCCGCTGAGAACCTGCTGCTATGGAGAAACTCCCTCGAGTACATGTTCAGCCATCGGCACACAGATGAGGTCTGCGAAAGCATGGTTGCTGCCGAAGACCAGCTCAAGGCAGCAGCTCTGAGGTCGGAAGGCAGCCAGTCGGCATAGTGGCTCACGCTTCCGAGCCGTTGAAGAGCTCCGGTTTATTTTTAACCGCCCTGCAGCTCCGAGGAGTCGTGGGGTTGCTTCTTCACCATCGCCTAAAGGTATCTTGAACTCGTCGCGCACGTTCTCAGGGTGTGAGGCCTTCTCGACGAGAGTGAGGCACTTCGTGTGCGCGCAAGAAGGGACGTCACTTTCCGAGTGCAGCGGAACCCATTCGGTTTAAGCTGGAGACCCTTCCAAGATCCGTCGCCCCGAGGAAACCTCTCCCAAAGCCGAGGCAAGCAAACAATGGCCAGTGTATTTTTCTCATACAGCCACAAGGATGAAGAGCTGCGCAACCAGTTGGAAGCGCACTTGGCACTGCTCAAGAATCAGGGACTCATCGACGGGTGGCACGACCGCCGCATCATTGCCGGAGACGAGGTTGACGATGCGATCTTCAGCAAGCTCGAGACCGCCGACATCATCCTGTTGCTGATCAGTTCGGACTTCATCAGTTCGCCATATTGCTTTTCCAGAGAGATGAAGCGGGCGATGGAGCGCCACGAAGCTGGCGAGGCGCGAGTCATCCCAGTCATTCTTCGCCACTGCGAGTGGCATAGTGCGCCATTTGGCAAGTTGATGGCCGCGCCGAAAGACGGCAAACCCATCGCTTCTTGGCCGGATCGCGACGAAGCATTGGCCGATGTGGCGAAGCAGGTTCGCCGGGCTGTTGAAGCCACCCCGGCACCCAGGGCCCCTCAGCAAGCACCGCGCTCATCACGTGCAAGCTGGTCAGCGCCTCCTTCCGCCTCGACGGATTCACCGCGACCAAGCCCTGGACTTCCGCGCTCGAGCAATTTGAGGCTCAAACAGGAGTTCTCCGAGCAGGACCAAGATGACCACCTGCGCTCAACATTCGAATTCGTGGCCAAGTTCTTCGAGGGTTCGGTGGGAGCGATCGGCGAAAGAAATCCTGAAGTCAAAGGCCACTTCGAGCGCATTGACTCCCGCCGCTTCGCTGCAGTCCTCTATCGCAATGGCCAGAAGCTGGCGGAGTGCTCCGTCCACCTTGAAGGGATCAGCCGATGGAACAACGGCATTGCGTTCTCACATAACGCGTCGGCGAGCCAGGGCTCTTTCAATGAACTGCTGAGAGTCGAGGCCGACGAGCAATCGTTGTTCATGACGGCCTTGGGAATGAACTTCAACGGCAACGGTGGCAAGAAGCTCTCGCAAGAGGGGGCCGCAGAGTACTTCTGGGCGATGTTCATCGGGCCGGCTCAGCGATGAGAGGACGTAAACTACCGCCAGCTATGGCAGAACAGCACATCTATCTCGAAAGCTAGGTTTCTCTCAGAAAAACTCAAAGGCGACTTGATTTTTCTCATTCACTTTTGAATTTTTCTCACTGACTTCTGATTTTTCTAGATGACGGAGCCCGTTTTTTCTCATCAACTTCTGGGTGCTGTCAGGCGCGCCGGCGCTCGATTGACGCTCCCGGAGGCCGCCTCCGCCCCGGACTCCGCGCAGTCCGGCAAGCCCCTGCACATCCTCCTGGCGATGTGCTACCTGCTGCATCGCACGGGCGCCGAGATGTTCACGCGCGACCTGGCGATGTGGCTGCGACGCCGCGGGCACGCCGTCACCATCTTCGCGACGGCCTTCGGCGACATGGCGAACGAACTGCGCTTCGCCTCCATCGCCTGCGTCACCGACCTGGCCGACATGGCGGCGCGACCGGACATCATCGTCGGCAACACGCACCACGAGACGGTTCGAGCCCTGCTGCATTTCCACGACGTGCCGGTCATCACGATCTGCCACGACCGCAGCGACGACCATGGGCGGCCCGCTCAGTTCGCGCAGGTCGTGCGCCATGTGGCGGTCGACGAGAACTGCGCGCAGCGGCTGGTGCACGAGTTCGGCATCGAACGCGAGCGCATCGAGCTGATCCAGAACGGCGTCGACCTCTCTCGCTTTCCTCGGCGCGGCGCACTGCCGCAGCGGGCCCGCACGGCGCTCGTCTTCAGCAACTACGCCTCGCACAACGAGCAGCTCGAGGAAATCCGCGCCGCCTGCGTGCAGCGCGGGCTGTCGCTGGACGTGATCGGCAGCGGCACCGGCAACCACCTGCCCGACCCGGCCGAGGCGCTGGGCCGCTACGACATCGTCTTCGGCAAGGGCCGCTGCGCCACCGAGGCGCTGTGCACCGGTAACGCGGTGGTGGTTCTCGACCCGGTCTGGGGCATGGGCGAGATGGTGACGGCTTCCACGATCGCCCACGCGCGGCGCTGGAATTTCGGCCGGGCGCTGCTGATCCGTCCGATCACGCGGGAAAGCGTGGGCGCCGAACTCGACCGCTACGACGCCGAAGATGCCGCCAGCTCCGGCGAGTGGATGCGCACGCACGGCAGTCTCGACGCCACGCTAGGCGCGCTCGAAGGCTCCGTGCTGCGCATGGTCCGGCAACACACGGTGATCGAGATTCCCGCCGGTCAACGGGCGGACGAGATGTCCCGCTACATGCAGGACTGGATCCGGCGCGGCAATCCTTCGGCCGCGCAGCTGACCATCGCATCGCTGCACCAGCATGTTGCGGGGCTGCAGCAGTCCTTCAACGACCACCAGCACATGTACCAGAGCCGGATCGAGGCGGTACAGGCCGAGGCGCAGCGCCAGGCGGAGCACGCGGCGCAGTCGAATGCCCACTGCAACGAGCGGCTGGCCGAAGCCGAGCGGCAGGCGCAGCAGGCACGCACCGAACTCGCCCTGCTCCAGGCGCAGCTGCGCGAGGTCTACGCCAGCCGCTCGTGGCGCGTGACCGGGCCGCTGCGCCGCATCTCGACCCTGGTTCGTCCAGGCGAACCGCAGGCATGAAGGCGCTGGTGATCGCCGCCCATTCGGGGCATGAGCTGCTGCTTTGGAAGTGGCTGCGCAACGAGCGGCCCGACTTCGTGGTGCTGACCAACGGCGCCGGATCGACCGGCGTGCCGCGGCTCGAACCGACGGTCGACAACCTCTCGCGCGCCGGTGCCCGCTGGATCCCGGAGGTGGTGCAGCCGGTCGCCGACGCCGACATCTACCGCGCCCTTCTCGAAGGCGACACGAGCCTCTTCACGCGATGGGTCGATGCGCTGGCCGATCACGTCGTCGAGCAGGGCATCGACTGCATCGTCGCCGACGAAGCCGAGGACTACAACCCTTCGCACGACATGTGCCGCCTGATGGCCAACCAGGTCGCGGCGCAGGTCGTGGCGCGCGGCCGCGAGGTCGTCTCGCTCGGCTATCCCACCGTGGGCCACCCCAGCCCGCCGGCGCGGCTGGCCTCCGAACGCCACGTCGTGGTCGAACTCGATGCGGGCGAACTGCAAGCCAAGCTGGACGACATGCACGGCTACGCGCGCCATTTCGGCGGCCAGCTGGAGCAGGAGCTGGCGGGCTTCATCGCCGAGTTCGGCGCCCAGGCCTACGGCCGCGAATGCCTCTTCGCCGCACAGCCCACGCGCTACGAACTGGCCCAGCCGCCCGCGGGCAAGCCCGCCTTCGAAGTCTTCGGCGAAGAACGCGTCGCCGCCGGCGTCTACAAGCACGTGATCCGCGGCTCCCACCTGCAGGCCGTGGCCGAGCGGCTGCGCGGCGCCATTCGCCGTTGACCTGACGCATCAGCCAGCGACGACGCCGCGATGATCTTCACGACGCCCGCCAGCGACGACGACAGCACGGCCACCGTCGCCGATCCCGTCGTCACCGTACCGGCCCCGCTTGCCACCGACACCGCGCTGTCCCATGCTGTCGTGGGCATCGGCCGCTTCGGCTGCGTGCACGCCCGCAAGCTCCTCTCCCTGCAAGGCTTCCACCTGCGCGCGCTGGTCGATTGCTCGCCGTCGGCCCGCGTCGCAAGCGAGCTTGCCGCGCTGCCGTTGCTGTCCAGCCTGGACGACATGCCGCGGGACATCGCCTCGGCTACCGTCGCCACCTGCGACGACGCGCATGCCGAGGTCGCGATGGCTTTGATGCGACGCGGCTGTCATGTACTGGTGGAAAAGCCGCTGTGCATCGACCGGCACGAAGGCGCCCTGATGATCCGCACGGCGCGGCAATGCGGCGTCACCCTCGGCACCGGACACATCGAGCGCTTCAATCCGGTGTTCGACGAGTCGCTCCTGGGCCGGCTGCGCAATGCGGCCACGAACCATCGCCAGAGCCGGAGCGCCCGTCCGTTCATGCGCTTCCGGCGCTGCTCGACCCGCATCGCGACCGCCAGGGACAGCGTGCTGGACCTGATGGTGCACGACCTCGACCTGTTCGCATGGCTGTGCGCAATTCCCGCCGAGGCGCCACTCGAGCTGCTCGCGCTGCATGTCGATGCGCATGGCGTGCGCGCCCGCGTGCGGCTGGATGCGCTTGTCGCCGAGTTCGAGAGCGGCTACGGCAGCCTGCCCGCGGCCCGGCTGCAGCTGTGCGACGGCCATCGCGAGCAATGGCTGGACCTGCGCGGCGCGGCGTCGACAACGGCGGCCGGCGGCGACGATGCCCTGGCGCGCCAGTACCAGGGCTTCCGGCGCGCGGTGCTGGGCGAGCCCAGCCGCATCGCGTCCGGCGCGGATGGCCTGGCGGCCGTCACCCGCGCCTGCCAGATACTGCACGCATGAAGATCCCGCTGTTCCGGCCGGCGGCTTCCGCCGAACCGACGGCGGCGCGCCTGGCCCAGTCCCTCGCCGGCGTGCTGCGCAGCGGCACCTACATCCTCGGTCCGCAGGTCCAATCCCTGGAGACGCGGCTGTCGGCATTGCTGCAAGGCCGCGAGACGGTGGCCGCAGGGTCGGGCTCCGAGGCGCTGCTGCTGGCCTTCAAGAGCCTCGGCATCGGCAATGCGGGCGGCGGCGATGCGCTGGACGAAGTCCTGGTGCCGGCCTACACCTTCGTCGCATGCGCGGAAGCGGTGCTCGCAGCCGGCGCGCGGCCGGTCTTCGTCGACAGCGCGCCGGACGACTTCATCCCCATGCCCGAGGATTTCCGCAAGGCCCGCACGCCTCGTACGCGCGCGATCCTCGCGGTGGGCCTGTTCGGCGATGCGAGCGGCCTGCCCGAGCTGGCCGACTGGTGCCGCGACGAAGGGCTGCTGCTGGTCGAGGACGTGGCGCAGTGCCTGGGAGCCCGGGCCGGCGACGGCGCCACGGCAGGTCACGCCGCCGGCACCTGGGGCGATGCCGCGGCGATGAGCTTCTATCCGACCAAGACCCTGGGCACCGCCGGCGACGCCGGTGCCCTGGCCTTCAAGGACCCGCGCCACGCGGACAAGGCCCGGCTGCTGCGCAACCACGGCTACCGCGACGGCCTTCATCGCTGCCTCGGGCACAACAGCCGCATGGACGAGCTGCAGGCCTGCCTGCTCCACGCCGCGCTCGACGACTTCCCCGCGAACCTCGCGCGGCGTCGCGCCATCGCCGCGCGCTACCTCGCGGCCTGGTCGGACCTGCCGATGCGCCTGCCGAAAGACTCGGCCGGCCACGCCTGGAACTACTTCGTCGTCCGGCTGCCCGGTCCGCTCGAGCGCGAGAACTTCGCGGCCCGGCTGGCAGCGTCCGGCATCGCCACCCGCGTCTACTACGAGCAGCCGCTTCACCTGCATGAGGCGCTACGGCCCTGGCACGGCGACCGCGGTGCCCTGCCGCACAGTGAAAGGCTGGCCGGCTGTTCGCTCGCATTGCCGCTGTACCCGATGCTCGACGACGAGGAAATCGGGTACATCATCGATGCCGTACGGCAAGCAGCCCGAGCCCCGGGCGACCCGCACCCGACGACATGCCAGCCACCGTCCTGACCACGCTGTCGACCCGCCCCGTCCCGGGCCTGGTCGAGAACCACGCGGCCTATGCGCGGCGGCACGGCTACGCGCACCGCGTCGTCGACAGCACCCATGTGTGGGGCCCACGCCAGCCGGTCTACTTCCGCTACCACGCGATCTACCACCACCTGGCGCAGATCGGCGAAGGCAGCCTGCTGCTGGTGCTCGACCAGTTCGCGGTGGTCTACGAGCCCCGTGCGCTGGAAGAGACTTTCGCGGGCGTCGACGCGCTGGTCAGCGCGCAGCCCGACGACGACGCGCTCTGCAACACCAGCATGCTCCTGCTGCGCAACACGGCCGAGGTGCGCGAGAAGCTTCGCCAGCTGGTCGACCATGTCTCCCACTGGGCGGTGCGCATCCTGGAAGACGACGAGCAGCCGGAGAACTCGCTGGTCGCGCACGTCTTTCCGCCCCGCCCCTGCGGCCTGGCGCTGCCCAACGGCGTCTATACCAACGTGCAGGCCAGCTGGCCCGGCGGCGGCTATCACGACTCCATCCGCGGCGTGCGGCCGCTGGTGGCCAGCGACGCGCCCACCTGGCGCCGCACAGGGCCCGGCAACCGGTGGACGCCGACGCTGGACTACGACTTCCGCGGCGTGCAGAACCTGGTCGACGAAGCCGCCGCGCTGGCCGCCGGCGAACGCCCGCCCTGCCTCGTGCTCGCCGAGGCCGCGCAGCCGGACGGCGACGAGCTGCACCTGAACCCCGGCGCGCGCATCGCCTTCGTGAGCATCTACACGCACCACATCGCGAGCTATGGCCGCATCCACGAAGAGAGCTTCGCGCGCTACTGCCTGCGGCATGGCTACGGCTACCACCTCTACCGGAAGGTGCCGGAGTTCGCGAACGGGCTGACGGGCTCGTGGGCCAAGCCGCACGTGATGCGGCGCCACCTCGCCGAGCACGAGTTCCTGCTGTGGGTCGACGCGGACATCATCGCGATGAACCAGTCGCTGCGCATGGAGCCGCTGGTCGAGGGACGGGATGCCCTGGTGGGCAACGACCACACGGCGTGGAACATGAATTCCAGCGTGGTCGGCGTGCGCAACACGCCCGCGATGCATGCGCTGGTCGAGGACGTCTGCCAGCAGATCGAGAACGCGCCCGACCGCTCGTCGATCCACGCCAACGGCGGCGACCAGACCTACTTCGCGAACGCGTTCAGGGCACGTGGCCTCATCACGCAGGCCCAGGTGGTCGATGCCCTGTCGCTCGACGCCCCCGTGATCTACGCCACCGGCGAGAGCCACTTCGTGCACTTCCCCACGCAATACACGCCGCAGCGTGCAGCATCGATGCATGCATGGAACCAGCGCAGCCTCGCGCGCGACGCCGACGGCTAGAGAATCAGGCGCAGCCCCTTCGCGAGACACCGCGGAACCGGCTTCGCCGGGCCGCAGGCGTCGCCCCCGGCGAGGGGGTTGGCGCAGCGACACGAAGTGCGCGAAGCCTGGGGGAGTTTCACGGTAAGTCGAGCCTGTAGCCGACCCCGTAGATCGACCGGATCAGCTCCTGCCCTCCGCTCGCCGCATCGAGCTTGCGGCGCAGGTTCTTGACGTGGCTGTCGACCGCGCGATCGGTCACGGCGCGCTGGTCGGCATGCACATGGTCGAGCAGCCTGTCGCGCGAGAGCACGCGGCCGCGCGCGTCGGCCAGCGCCTTCAGCAGGCGGAACTCGACCGGCGTGAGATCCAGCGGCGTGCCCTGCCAGGCGGCCTTGTAGGCCTGCGCGTCGATCTGCAGCGGCGACGCCTCGCGCGCCGCATAGCCGCTGCGCCGCAGCAGCGCCTTCACGCGCGCCACCACCTCGCGCGGGCTGAAGGGCGTCTTGCAGATGTAGTCGTCCGCGCCGATCTCGAGCCCCATCAGTCGGTCGGCCTCCTCGACGCGCGCCGTGAGCATGATCACCGGCACCTCGCTGAACTGCCGCAGCTCGCGGCACACGCTCATGCCGTCCTGCCCGGGCAGCATGACGTCGAGCAGCACCAGGTCGGGCCGGCCGGCCTTCACGGAAGGCACCGCCTCCAGCCCGTTCGCGATCCATTGCGAGGTGTAGCCCGACGCCCGCAGGTAGTCGGCGAGCAGCGCGGCCATGCGCGGCTCGTCCTCGACGATCAGGATGTGGGCCGTCGCCGCCGGCGTGTCGTTCGTCGTTGCTGTCGTCATCGTCCTGCCCTCCTCCTCATGCCCTCGGCAGGCGGATCGCGATCCACACGCCGCCCAGCGGCGAGGCCTTGGCCTCGATGGTTCCGTCGTGCGCCTCCACGATGCTGCGGCAGATGGCCAGCCCGAGCCCCGCGCCGCCGCTGGCACGGTTGCGCGAGCCCTCGCCGCGGAAGAAGCGCTCGAAGAGGCGCGGCAGCAAGGCCTCGTCGATGCCCGGCGCGGAGTCCATGAGGTCGATGGCGATGCGGTCGCCGTCCTCCCGCGCCTCGATGCGCAGCACGCCGCCGGCGTCGGTGTAGCGGCAGGTGTTGAGCACGAGGTTGCTGAAGAGCTGCTGCATGCGCCGCTCGTCGGCGAACACCACGAGCGGCTGCGCGGGCAGCGCCAGCTCCAGCCGCAGGCCGGCCAAGGCCAGCCGCTCGCGGAAGGCATCGAGGCTCGGCTCCAGCAGGTCGCGCACGTCCACGTCGGCCTTGCGGTAGGCGAGCGCGCCCACGTCGGCCAACGACAGGTCGTAGAGGTCGGTCACCAGCTGGTTGAGCATGCCGACCTCGTGCTGCAGCGAGCGCACGGCCTGCGCGTCGAGACGGCGCACGCCGTCTTCCATGGCTTCGAGTTCGCCGTGCAGCACGCCCAGCGGCGTGCGCAGCTCGTGCGACACGTCGGCCATGAATTCGCGGCGCATCTGCTCGTTGCGCTGCAGCGTGTTGGCGAGCGAATTGAAGTCGCGCGCCAGCTGCCCCACCTCGTCGTGCGAGGCCACGGCCACGCGGCTCGCGTAATCGCCCGCCGCCAGCCGGTGGGTGGCCGTCGCCACGCGCTTGACGGGCGCGAGCAGCACCCGCGCGATCCACCATGCGATGCCCGCGGCCAGCAGCACGCAGAGGCTGCCGATGACCCAGCTCGCGCGCAGCTGGTTCTTCTGGAAGCGCTGGTCGCCGGCCTCGCTCACGCTCTGGAAGGGCATCATGACGACCCAGCCCACGGTCTTTCCGTCGACCACCACGGCGCGCTCGACGGCGCCCTTGCGCACGTCCCTGAAGCCGATGATCACTCGCCTGTCGACATCGAGCAGCGAGATGCGCAGCACGGCCCCGGTCAGGTCGGACACCAGCGCCGGCGAACGGCCCGGCTCGAAGTGCTCGCCCGACGCGGAGGGCGCGGGCCGCATGATCTCGAACCAGGGGCGCGGGTTGTCGCGCAGGAAGTCCCAGCTGCCGTTCAGCCGGTAGGCCGCGGCGGCGTTCGGCACCACGGCGTCGAGCCGCTCCACGCCCTGTTCGTTGAGATAGCCGACGAAGCCGCGCTCGAAGTTCCAGCGCGAGGCGGCACCCATGGCGACCACGGCCAGCACGGCGGTGGCCAGCACGGCGAGAAAGAGCTTGGTGGTGATGCTGATCTTCATGAAGGGCCACAAGATAAGCCAGATGGGGCCCGCGCGGTGCATCGCCGCCCCATGGCCGTGCGGGTCGCGGGGACCTCCACATTCGCTCCACATTCCCTGAAGACCATGGGTTCCAACCTGATTGGAACTCCGAACATGATGTCTTCCCGCTTCAACCGCACCGGCCTCGCGTGCGCCCTGGCCATCGGCCTGCTGGGCGCTGTCGCGGGATGCTCCGGCTCTTCCTCCACTTCGCCCGGCCCTTCTTCTCCTTCCGGCCCTCCCGGCCTCGCCGCAGGACCCCAAGGCGCTTCCGCCACACAGGTCAGCGTGGTCACGGTGCAGCCCGAAAACCAGCCCGTCACCACCGAACTCTCGGGGCGCACCCGCTCCCGCCTGAGCGCCGAGATCCGCCCGCAGGTGGGCGGCATCGTGCAGCAGCGCCTCTTCGAGGAAGGCGCGCTGGTGAAGGCCGGGCAGGTGCTCTACCAGCTCGACCCCGCCAGCTACAAGGCCGCCTACGCAAGCGCGCAGGCCACCGTCGCGAAGTCGGAAGCGACGGTCAACGCCGCGAAGGTCACGGCGCGCCGCAATGCGGAGCTCGCGAAGATCGAGGCCGTCAGCAAGCAGACCAGCGAAGACAGCCAGGCCACGCTGCAGCAGGCCGAGGCCGAGCTGGGCGTGGCCCGCGCCGCGCTCGACACGGCGCGCATCAACCTCGGCTTCACGCGCATCACGGCGCCCATTGCGGGGCGCATCGAAGCCTCCACGGTCACGCCGGGCGCGCTGGTCACGGCCAGCCAGACCACGGCGCTCACCACGGTGCAGCAGCTCGATCCGATCTACGTCGACGTGACGCAATCGACCACCGAGCTGCTGCGGCTGCAGCGCGAACTGGCGGCCGGCACGCTCAAGGGCAGCAGCGACAAGAGCGAAGCCTCGGTGAAGCTGCTGCTGGAGGACGGCAGCACCTACGGCCACGCCGGGCGCCTGCAGTTCTCCAGCGTCACGGTGAACGAAGGCACCGGCGCGGTCACGCTGCGCATCCTGGTGCCGAACCCCGATCGCACGCTGCTGCCCGGCATGTACGTGCGCGCAGTGCTGGAAGAAGGCGTGGCCGAGGGCGCGCTGCTGGTACCGCAGCAGGGCGTGACGCGCACGGCCAGCGGCGACGCGTCGGCGCTGGTGGTCACTGCCGACGGCAAGGTCGAGAAGCGCGCGCTGAAGGTGTCGCGCACGGTCGGCAACCGCTGGCAGGTCACCGAGGGCCTGAAGGCCGGCGAGCGCGTGATCGTCGAGGGCTCGCTGAAGGTGAAGGCGGGCGACACGGTGAAGACCGTGGCGGCTTCCGACGCCACGGTTGCCAGCGCGGGGGCCGCAGTCGCGCCCACCGCGCGCTGAGGAGCCCACGCACATGGCACGCTTCTTCATAGACCGGCCCATCTTCGCGTGGGTCATCGCCATCGTCATCATGCTGGCCGGGGCGCTGTCGATCAGCACGCTGCCGCTGGAGCAGTATCCCGACATCGCGCCCACCAAGGTCACCATCAACGCGACCTACACGGGCGCCTCGGCCAAGACCATCGAGGACTCGGTCACGCAGGTGATCGAGCAGAAGATGAAGGGCCTCGACCGGCTCGTGTCGATGTCCTCGAGCAGCACCTCCTCGGGCACCGCGCGCATCGAGCTCACCTTCGAAGCCGGCACCAACGCCGACGTGGCGCAGATGCAGGTGCAGAACAAGCTGCAGCAGGCCGAGTCGCAGCTGCCGCAGTCGGTGCAGAACCAGGGCGTGACGGTCACCAAGTCGGGCACCGACTTCCTGATGATCGTCTCGCTGATCTCGCAGGACGGCAGCGCCTCGGCCACCGACATCGGCGACTACATCTCCAGCAGCCTGCTCGACGTGGTCAGCCGCATCGACGGCGTGGGCGACGTGCAGACGCTGGGCTCGGGCTACGCCATGCGCATCTGGCTCGACCCCGCGAAGCTGCAGAAGTATTCGCTGATGCCCTCGGACGTGACCACCGCGCTCACCAGCCAGAACACCGAGGTCTCGGCCGGCCAGCTCGGCGCGCTGCCGGCGGCCGCCGGCCAGCGCCTGACCGCGACCATCACGGCGCGCAGCAAGCTGCGCACCGCCGACCAGTTCCGCGAGGTGATCGTCAAGTCGGACAGCAGCAGCGGCGCGATCGTGCGGCTGGGCGACGTCGCGCGCATCGAGCTCGGAAGCGAGAGCTACACCATCAGCTCGCGCTTCGACGGCAAGCCCGCGGCCGCCATGGGCGTGAAGCTGGCCACCGGCGCCAACGCGCTCACGGTGTCGAACGCGGTGAAGGCCAAGCTCGACGAGCTTTCGCCCTTCTTCCCCAACCAGATGAAGGCGGTGGTCGGCTACGACACCACGCCCTTCGTGCGCATCTCCATCGAGGAAGTGGCCAAGACGCTGGCCGAGGCGATGGTGCTGGTCGTGCTGATCATGTACCTCTTCCTGCAGAACCTGCGCGCCACGCTGGTGCCCGCCATCGCGGTGCCGGTGGTGCTGCTGGGCACCTTCGGCGTGCTGGCGCTGCTGGGCTACTCGATCAACACGCTCACGATGTTCGGCATGGTGCTGGCCATCGGGCTGCTGGTGGACGACGCCATCGTGGTGGTGGAGAACGTCGAGCGACTCATGACGGAGGAAAGGCTCTCGCCGAAGGAAGCCACGCGCAAATCGATGGGCGAGATCACCGGCGCGCTGGTGGGCATCGCGCTGGTGCTGTCGGCGGTGTTCATTCCGATGGCCTTCTTCGGCGGCTCGACGGGCGTGATCTACCGCCAGTTCTCGGTGACCATCGTCGCGGCCATGCTGCTGTCGGTGCTGGTGGCGCTGACGCTCTCGCCTGCGCTGTGCGCCACGCTGCTCAAGCCCGTGGAGGCCGGCCACCACCAGGAAAAGCGCGGCTTCTTCGGCTGGTTCAACCGCAACTTCGAGCGCAACGCCGAGCGCTACCGCTCGGGCGTGGGCGGCCTGCTGCACCGGGGCAAGCGCAGCATGCTGGTCTACGTGCTGCTGCTGGGCGTGCTGGGCGTGACCTTCATGCGCCTGCCCACCTCGTTCCTGCCCGACGAAGACCAGGGCACGCTGATGGCGCAGGTGAAGCTGCCCGCCAGCGCCACCGACGAGCAGCTGCAGCAGACCATGAAGAGCTTCGAGCAGTACCTCTCCTCGCAGAAGGAGGTCGCCCACTTCATCACGCTGACCGGCCTGAGCGGCGACCAGGCCACGGGCAATGCCTTCATCACGCTGAAGGACTGGAGCGAGCGCGGCGGCAAGGCGCAGGACGCCGCATCGCTGTCGCGCCGCTTCACGATGGACATGGCCGCGCGCACCAGCAACGCCAACGTGTTCGTGATGCTTCCGCCGGCCGTGCGCGGCCTGGGCTCCAACGCCGGCTTCGACGTGCAGCTGCAGGACCTGGGCGGCATCGGCCACGAGGCGCTGGTGCAGGCGCGCGAGCAGTTCCTGGCGCTGGCCCGAAAAGACCCGGCGCTGAGCCAGGTGCGCAGCAACAACCTGGACGACACGCCGCAGTTCGCCATCGACATCGACGACCGCAAGGCCGCCGCGCTGAACCTGTCGACCTCGGACATCAACGACACGCTCTCGAGCGCGATGGGCGGCAGCTACGTGAACGACTTCATCAACAACGGCCGCGTGAAGAAGGTCTACGTGCAGGCCGACGCGCCCTTCCGCATGCAGCCCGACAGCGTGGACCGCTGGCACGTGCGCAACGGCAACAGCGAGATGGTGCCCTTCTCGGCCTTCGCCAGCAGCCGCTGGACCTACGGCTCGCCGCAGCTGTCGCGCTACAACGGCATGTCGTCGTTCGAGCTGATCGGCGACCCGGCCGCGGGCGTGAGCTCGGGCACGGCGATGGACGCGGTGGAACGCATCATGAAGCAGCTGCCGCAGGGCATCGGCTACGAATGGGCGGGCAGCTCCTACCAGGAGCGCCTTTCGGGCTCGCAGGCGCCGCTGCTGTACGCGGTGTCGATCCTGTTCGTGTTCCTGTGCCTGGCTGCCCTGTACGAGAGCTGGTCGGTGCCGTTCTCGGTGATGCTGGTGGTGCCGCTGGGCGTGCTGGGCGCTGTGCTGGCGACCAAGCTGGCGGGGCTGTCGAACGACGTGTACTTCCAGGTGGGGCTGCTGGCCACGGTGGGGCTGTCGGCGAAGAACGCGATTCTCATCGTGGAGTTCGCCAAGCAGCTGCAGGACGAGGGCATGGCGCTGGTCGAGGCCACGCTGCAGGCAGTGCGCCTGCGGCTGCGGCCCATCCTGATGACCTCGCTGGCCTTCATGTTCGGCGTGCTGCCGCTGGCGCTGAGCACCGGCGCGGGCTCGGGCAGCCGCCGCGCCATCGGCGTGGGTGTGCTGGGCGGCATCGCCACCGCCACCGCGCTGGGCATCTTCTTCGTGCCGCTTTTCTTCGTCGCTATCCGGCGCTTCTTCGCGCAACGGAAAAAGCCCACGACTCCGACCACGCCGGCCTCGCTGCCCGCATTGCCCGAGGCATGAAAGCCATGACACATCCTCGCTTCAGACTCCGCGCGCTTTGCGCGCTCCTCGCCGCCGCGACGCTGGCCGGCTGCGTCAACCTTGCTCCCGTGTACTCGCGGCCCGAGGCGCCCGTGCCCAAGGCCTGGCCGGCCTCCACGGACGCGAAGGACACAAAGGACACCAGGGACGCCAAGGACGGCGCCGTCTCCGCCACCACCGGCTGGCAGAGCTTCATCACCGACGACCGGCTGCGGCGCACCATCACGCTCGCACTGGCGAACAACCGCGACCTGCGCGTGGCCGTGCAGAACATCGAGAAGGCGCGCGCGCAATACGGCGTGCAGCGCGCCGAGCTGTTCCCCAGCGTCTCGGCCACGGCCGGCGGCACGCGCCAGCGCACCTCGGCGGCCACGAGCAGCAGCGGCGAATCGTCCATCGGCAACACCTACACCGCCTCGCTGGGCTTCAGCAACTACGAGCTCGACCTGTTCGGCCGCGTGCGCAACCTCAACGAGGCGGCCCTGCAGAGCTACCTCTCGACCGAGGCCACGACCCGCAGCACGCAGATCAGCCTGGTGGCCGAGGTCGCCTCGGCCTGGCTCACGCTGGCCGCCGACAACGAGCGGCTGAAGCTCGCGCAGGACACGCTCGCGAGCCAGCAGCGCTCCTACGAACTGACCAGCCGCATGAAGGCGCTCGGCGCCAGCACCGCGCTGGCGCTGGCCCAGGCGCAGACCACGGTGGACTCGGCGCGCGTGGACGTGGCCGGCTACACCGCGCAGGTGGCGCAGGACCGCAACGCGCTCGACCTGCTGGCCGGCGCCACGGTGCCGGACGAACTGCTGCCGGCCGCCGGCATGACCACCGCCAGCGCGCTGGTCGAAGTGCCCGCGGGGCTGCCCTCGACGCTGCTGCAGCAGCGGCCCGACGTGCTGGCCGCCGAGCACACGCTGCAGGGCTCGAACGCCGACATCGGCGCGGCGCGCGCGGCCTTCTTCCCGACCATCTCGCTGACCGCGAGCTCGGGCTCGTCGAGCACGGCACTGTCGGGCCTGTTCAAGGGCGGCAACAGCACATGGAGCTTCGCGCCCTCGATCAGCCTGCCGATCTTCAACGCCGGCAGCAACCGCGCCAGCCTCGATTCGGCGAAGGCGCAGCGCGAAATCGACCTCGCCACCTACGAGAAGACGGTGCAGACCGCGTTCAAGGAAGTGGCCGACGCGCTGGCCGTGCGCGGCTCGCTGGGCGAGAAGCTGGCGGCGCAGCAGTCGCTGGTCGATGCCACGCAGAAGAGCTTCACGCTGTCGGAAGCGCTCTACCGCAACGGCAGCTACAGCTATCTCGAAGTGCTGGACGCGCAACGCTCGCTGTACACGGCGCAGCAGACGCTGATCACGCTGCGCCTGTCGGAGCAGAGCAACCGCATCACGCTCTACAAGGTGATGGGCGGGGGCGGCACGGCGCAGCCGGCTTCGACCGGCTGAAGCTGCTCAGCCGCGCGTCGCGTTTTCCTTCATCTTCGCCAGCGCGATGGCGATGGCCGCGCCGCCCAGCGTCTTGATGAGCCCGGAGTGCTGCGCGTAGAACTGGCTGACTTCGTCGATCACGCCCGCGTGCTGCTGCTCGGCATGCGTGGCGATCTCGGTCACCTGCGCGGGCGAGAGTTGCGAGGCCTGGTCGGGCGTGACCTGCGTCTGCCCCGGCTGCAGCATGCGCCCGAGCACGCCGCCGGCCAGCGCAGAGGCGGCGGCCGGGCCGAGCGTGGCCAGGATCTGGTTGAGCACGCCGGCCTGCTGCGCCGGAGAAGACTGGCCGAACAGCTGGCCGACCGTGTCGCCGAAGGGCGGCGTCTGGTCCGAGCGCATCGCCGCGGCGAGCCCCGCGCCCAACTCGCCGGGCGAGGCGTGCTGCGCGACCTGGTCGAGGTGGGCTTCGGCATTGTTGTTGCCGATGGCTTGCTGGAGGATGTCGAGTAAACCCATGGCGAGCTCCTTGGTGATCGGATCGGTCGGCTTCAGCGGGTCACGAGGTGCCAGACCCCGAGCAGCACCGCCGCGCCGACCACCGAGGCGATGAAGCCGGCACCGGCCCCCGCGGCATACCAGCCCATGGCCTGCCCGGCATAGGTCGCGACCAGCGAGCCGGCAATGCCGAGCACCGCGGTGAGGATGAACCCCATCGAGTTGTTACCCGGCAGCACGGCGCGGGCCAGGAGCCCGGCGATGAAGCCGATCAGAATCGTCCAGATGATGTGCACGGAAACTCCCTGTCCTTGGTGACAACAAGCGCCGCCGCTTTGTTGCGAAAGGCGCCCGGGGATCGTCGCCCCGCCTTCCTGAGCGGCAACTGACGGCGTGCCGTCCTGCACCCGGGCGGTCGCCAAGGCGCTGGCCGAAAGCGGGAGCATTTCGCTATCCTGCCGGCTGGCCAAGAAGAAGGAAGATGACTTTGCAAACGCACCCTGCCATCCAAGCCGCCATGGAACGCAGTTTCGGCGCCATTGCCGATCTGATTCGCCTCCACGCGCAACACACGCCCGACCACGCAGCGCTGGCGGACGCCACCCGCACGCTGGACTACCGCGCGCTCGACGCGCTGATGGACCGCATCGCGGCCAGCCTGCAGCGCGACGGACTCAAGGCCGGCGACGCCATCGCCATCTGCGCCTCGTCGTCGGTGAACTACGCGGCCGTGTTCCTGGGCGCGCTGCGCGCCGGCGTGGCCGTGGCACCGCTGGCACCCGGCTCCACGCCCGCCAGCCTGGCCCGCATGATCGAGGACGCCGACGCGCGCATCCTGTTCAGCGACGCATCGGCCGCGGAAGTGATCGGCCCCGCGAAGGAAGGCGGCATCCCGCGCGTGGCGCTCGACGGCTCGCAGGTCGGCCGCGGCATCGACGAATGGCTCGCGCCGGCGGGCGCACGGCCCGAGGCCGTGGAAGTGCAGCCCGGCTGGGCCTTCAACATCATCTATTCGTCGGGCACCACGGGCGAGCCCAAGGGCATCGTGCAGGGCCACGGCATGCGCTGGGCCCACGTGCAGCGCGGCGCCAAGTACGAGTACGGCCCCGACACGGTCACGCTGCTGTCGACGCCGCTGTACTCCAACACCACGCTGGTGGTGTTCTTTCCCACGCTGGCCTTCGGCGGCTGCGTGGTGCTGATGCCCAAGTTCGACGCGCTAGGCTACCTGCAGCTGGCGCAGCAGCGCCGCGTGACGCACACCATGCTCGTGCCGGTGCAGTACCAGCGGCTGATGGCGCATCCGCGCTTCGACGAGCACGACCTGTCCTCGTACAGGCACAAGTTCAGCACCAGCGCGCCCTTCGGCGCGGCACTGAAGGCCGACGTGCTCAAGCGCTGGCCCGGCGGGCTGGTCGAGTTCTACGGCATGACCGAGGGCGGCGGCACCTGCATCCTGGAAGCGCACCTGAACCCCACCAAGCTGCACACCGTCGGTCGCCCGGCCGAGGGCAGCGACATCCGCCTGATCGACGAGGAGGGCAACGAGCTGCCCAGCGGCAACACCGAGGTGGCCGGCGAGGTGGTTGGCCACTCGGCCGGCATGATGACCGGCTACCACCGCCAGCCCGCGAAGACGCGCGAGGCCGAGTGGTTCGACGCCACCGGCAAGCGCTTCATACGCACCGGCGACGTGGGCCGCTTCGACGCCGACGGCTTCCTCACGCTGTTCGACCGCAAGAAGGACATGATCATCAGCGGCGGCTTCAACATCTACCCGAGCGACCTGGAAGCCGTGCTGCGCGGCCATGCGGCGGTGGCCGACGTGGCGGTGGTGGGCGTGCCCTCGGAGCAATGGGGCGAGACGCCGGCCGCCTTCGTGGTGCGCCGCGAGGGCGACGCCACGAGCGAAGACGAGCTGCTGCAGTGGACCAACGCCCAGCTCGGCAAGACCCAGCGCCTGGCGCGGCTGGCCTTCATCGACGAGCTGCCGCGCAGCGCGATCGGCAAGGTGCTCAAGCGCGAGTTGCGTGAACTCGTCGGCCGCTGACACCGGCGCGGCGGCGGCGCCCGACCACGGCGGCGGCGGCAACGGCCTGCTGTGGGTGCTGGTCGCGGTCGCGGTGCTGTTCGCCTTCCTTCGCCCGCGCGCGCCGATGGACTGGCTGCGGCTGGTCGACTGGCAGACGGTGGGCGCGCTCGCCGGGCTGCTGGCCATCACGCAGGGCGTGGAGCGCAGCGGGATGCTGCAGTCCGCCGCGCAGCGCCTGCTGGCGCGCACGCACAACCAGCGCAGCCTGGCGCTGCTGCTGACGGCCAGCGCGGCATTTCTCTCGGCGCTGGTCACCAACGACGTGAGCCTCTTCCTGCTGGTGCCGCTCACGCGCGTGCTCGCCACGCAGGCGCATCTGCCGCTCGCGCGGCTGGTGGTGCTGCAGGCGCTGGCGGTGAACGCGGGCTCGGCCCTCACGCCCATCGGCAATCCGCAGAACCTGTACCTGTGGCATCGCTCGGGCGAGGGCTTCGTCGCCTTCATGGGGATGATGGGGCCGACGGTGGCGGTGATGCTGTTCTGGGTCTTCGTCGCGGTCTGGCTGCTGGTGCCGCGCACGCCCATCGAGCTGAAACCCGAGGCCGAAGCCGCGCCGGTGCAGCCGCGCATGCTGGCGCTGTCGGCACTGCTTTTCGTTGGCTTCGTGGTCGCGCTCGACCGGCACTGGCTGCTGGCGGGGCTGGGCGTGGTGTTCGGCGTGTTCCTGGTGGCGTATCCGCGCGTGCTGCGCGGCATCGACTGGGCGCTGCTCGCGATCATCGCGCTGATGTTCGTGGACCTGCGGCAGCTCGCGGAACTGCCCGCCGTGGTGGCGCTGCTGGGCCACTGGCCGATCACCGAGGGCTGGCGCGCGTACCTCGCGGCCATCGTCACCTCGCAGTTCATCAGCAATGTGCCGGCCGCGATCCTGCTGGACGGCCATGTGCGCGACCTGCCGGCGCTGGCGGCCGGCGTGAGCGTGGGCGGCTTCGGCTGCGTGCTGGGCTCGCTGGCCAACCTGATCGCGCTGCGGCTCGCCAAGCTGCCGAACGGGCTGCGCGAGTTCCACCGCATCAGCATTCCCTTCCTGCTGGTGTGCGCGGCCTCGGCACTGCTGCTGCGGCTGGGATGACAGCGGCGGGCCGGAGTCGGACAATCGCGTCCTCCCTTCCCCGCTCCTTTCCATGCACACGCCCGCCACGCACACCCTGGCCCTGCGCGACTACGGCCACTCGCACGGCAGCCACGCGCACGAGCATTTCCAGGTGCTGATCGGCCTGGACGGCGTGCTCGAAATCGAGGTGGAAGGCCGTGGCGCCGGCATCGCGGCCGGCGAGGCGCAGGTGGTCGCGCCGGGCGACCGGCACGACTTCAGCGCGCAAAGGCATGGTGCCGTGTGCCTGGTGCTCGACACCACCCATGCGGGTTGGGCCCGCTGCGCCGCACGCGCATCTCCCGATTCGCCTCAGCTGCACACGCTGGCGCGCTACCTGGCGCAATGCATGAAGCAGCCGCAGGCCTCGGCGCTGGCCCTGCAGCACGGCCCCGCGCTGCTGCTGGAGGCATGGAATCCGGCACCGGCATCCTCATCGGATTCGCGCCGCCGCCGCATCGACTGGCCCCTGCTCGCCGACTGGGCCCGCGCCCGCTGGCACCAGCCGCTGGCCGTGGCCGACCTGGCGGAGGTCGCCTGCCTGAGCCCCAGCCAGTTCGCGCAGCGCTGCCGCGACGAGCAGGGCATGGGCGCGATGCAGTGGCTGCGCTCGCTGCGGCTGGCGCATGCGCGCGAGCTGCGGCTGGGCGGCTTGAGCGTGGCGGAGACGGCGCGCCGCACGGGCTACCGCTCGCCGTCGGCGCTCACGGCGGCGCTCCGACGCTGAGGCGCTGACTTTCTCCCTCCCCCGCTGGGGGAGGGCCGGGGTGGGGGCACGACGGCGACGAAAAAACACGGGGCGCGATCAACGGCCTGCCCCCATCCCAACCTTCCCCCAGCGGGGGAAGGAGCAAAGCCCAAACCGTCGTTTCGCGACGACGAACCATCGTTGCGCGACGACCGCATCGCGTAGCCTCGCCGTCCATGCCATCGACCGCCTACGCCCTGATCGCCATCGCCCTGTGGACCACGCTCGCATCGCTGGGCACGGCCCTGTCCCATCTGCCGCCCTTCCTGCTGACGGGCCTGGCGCTCATCATCGGCAGCGTGCCGAGCTGGCCGCTGGTGCTGCGCGACCGCGCCGCCTGGAAGGTGCCGCCGCGCACGCTGGCGCTGGGGATCTACGGGCTCTTCGGCTATCACTTCCTGCTGTTCATCGCGCTGCGCTACGCGCCGCCGGTCGAGGCCAACCTGGTCAACTACCTGTGGCCGCTGCTGATGGTGGTGCTGGCGCCGGTGCTGCTGCCGGGCGTGTCGCTGCGGCCGCTGCACCTGGTGGCGGGGCTGCTGGGCTTCGCGGGGGCCGCGGCGGCGATCCTCGGGGCGGGCGGCGGCAATGCGTCCTTCTCGGGCTACCGGGGCTTTCTGCCGGCGCTGGCCTCGGCCTTCGTGTGGGCCAGCTATTCGCTGTGGACGAAGCGCGTGCCGGCCTTCCCCACCTCGGCGATCGGCCTGTTCGGGCTGGTCTCGGGCGCGCTCTCGCTGGCCTGCCACGCGGTGCTGGAGCCCTCGGTGGCGCTGTCGGGCCGCGACTGGCTGCTGCTCGTGCTGTGCGGCCTGGGCCCGCTGGGCGCGGCCTTCTTTGTTTGGGACATGGCGCTCAAGCGCGGCGACGCGCGGCAGATCGGCATCCTGAGCTACATCACGCCGCTGGGCTCGACGGCGTTGCTGCTGCTCGTGACCGGGCGTCCGCTGACCTGGACCATCGTGCTCGCGGCCTGGCTGATCATCTCGGCGGCGATCATGGGCACGCGCGCGCGGTGATGCTTGCGTGCTGAATCAGGCTGTATCCGACGGGGCGGCTTCATTTTTTGTGGCTAGAGTGGAGGCTCAGGAAAAAAGGAGCCAACCCACATGGACGACAAGAACAGGGATTTCGAGATCACGCCCAAGCTGGTGTTCGACCTGAACCTGGCGCTGTACCTCGACCTGGTGGCCGCGCTGGAGGGCGCGGGCGCCGTCACCTACCGCCAGATGGCGGCCCGGGTGCTCAACATCAGCATGGATGCCCGCAACGACGGCGAAACCGGCCTGTCGACGGTGCTCGAGGGCATCGCCCGGGGTTTCGCGGGCCACGGCGACGGCCTGTCGATCGAGCTGCTGAAGGCCGCGCGCGGACTGCGCGAGGACGACGCGCTGGGCGACATCCCGCTGCGGCCCGACCTGGGCTGAGCGCCGGCCCCGGCTTCGGCCCGGCCCGGGCTGTCGGGGCTACTTGTAGTCGAGGGTGAAGGTGGCGGTGCCGTCCGCGCGTCCCGGCGTCACCTTGTCGGCGGTCTGGTAGTAGCGCGCGGTGTAGGGCAGCACGTAGTCGCCGTCCTTCGACGGCCCGACCAGCGCCTCGTCGCCGAACTTGACCGGCTGGCTCTGGTTGTCCACCACCTGGATGCCCACGCCGGTTGCGGTGCCCGTGCCGCCCTGGGTGATCTTCAGCACCCCCTGCACGTTCGACGGATCCGGCGTGGCGTCCATGCGCAGGTAGACGGTGTTCTGCGCGTTCTGCCCGGCCTTGCAGTTGAGCCTGATATCGAACTTGCGGTCGCCCGTGGTCGTGCCCTTGCCCTTGAAGTTGTTCTGGGGCACCTTGCCGAAATCCACCGTGATGTTGCGCGAGCCCAGGTCCACCGAGCACGAGGGCGTGATGATGGTGATGCCTTCGCCCAGCAGGTTCGTCGTGAGCACCGACTTGTTGTCCGCCACGCTGTAGTACTGCGTGTAGGTGCCCTGGGCCAGCGGGCCGTTGCCGGTCACGGTCGCGATCTTGAACAGCTCCACCTGGAAGCGGGAGGCCGCGTTGAAGTCGCCGAAATCCGTGGTGGTCGAACGATCGTGCGGGTAGTAGTTGACCGCGGTCTGGTCGAAGTAGCGCGACAGCCGGATGCCGACGCCGGGCACGTTGGTGGTGTACACGTGGTCGTAGCCCGCCACGGGGGAGCCCTGCAGCATGACACCCTTCACGTTGCCGCCGCCCGAGCAGGTCCACGGCTTGTTGGTGGTGCCCGTCAGAGGCAGCGGGAAGAGCTGGCTCTTGAACATGGTGCCGACCGCGGCGTCGTTCGGGATGACGACCCGGCCCATCGCCATGTTGACGGTCTTCTCGATGTAGCCCGGCGTCACGTAGCAGGCGGCGCGCGCGGCCTGCGCGCCGAGCAGCACAGCAAGGGCCCCGAGGGTCGGAATGGCGAGGCGCGCGATCTTCATCGCGCCGGATGGATGGCTGCTGCGGCTCATTCCGCTCCCTTCGGTTGCACGGCGTCCGGCCCGGTGGCAGCGCACTGGCCGTTCAGCTCGCGGATCGGCGGCGGGTTCTTTTCGTCGGGCAGGCTGTAGGGCACGACGCACTGGTCGGCCTGGCCCTGGCCCCATCGCACGGTCAGCCGCCCGCTGTCGGCCGCGCCGGTCACGAAGGACTGGCCGTCGGGCCCGACGATGCCGACCTCCTGGCCCGCCTCGTTCTCGATCTTCGAGCCCAGCGGCAGGGCCCGGCCCTTGCGGTCGGTGAGCACCATCAGCAGGCGGAAGCCCACCGAGGTCTCGAACTTCGCGACCACCACGGCGCCGCGCGTGGGCACCAGTTCGGTCGCGGCGTTCTTCACTTCCACGGTGTCGCCGAGGTCGCTCGTGCGCACGGCCAGCCGGTTCAGCCGGTACGGCGTGAGGTTGGGAATGACCGCGTTGCCGGCCCGGTCGGTCGCCACGCCAGGCTGCGACTCGAAGCCCACGCCCTGCGCCTTGGGCGCCTGCACCAGCGCCACCGTCTCGCCCAGCGGCTGCGACGCCGTGACGCCGCCGCCGTGGAACAGCAGGCCGCCGGCCACGCCGACGGTGCTCTGGCCGTAGCCGCGGCCCTGCGAGTACCCGAGATCGAGCCGGCCCACCGACGACAGATAACTGGCGCTCGCGCTGGCGCTGCTGCCGCCGCCCTGGTTCGCGTTGCTGGCCGTGACGTTGTAGGTCAGGCGGCTGTCGTCGAAGGCCGAGCCGTAGACGCTGGCCTGCTGGTTGAGGCGGCCGGTGCTGTCGCGGTTGACGGCGTACTGCGCGCTCGCACGGGTGTCTCCCAGCGGAATGCTCAGCGTGAACATCAGCTGGCGCACCGGCGCCCGGTTCAGGCTGGTGGTGTAGTTGTAGTAGACGCTGTAGCCGAACTGCCTGTAGTTGCCCGAGTAGCCGACCTGCACCAGCCTGTCCTTCGCATTGGTGCCCCAGTAGCTCTGCTGGCGGGCCGAGGCGAAGACGCTGCCCCAGTCCTTGATCTGCTGCGAGACCTCGAAGCGGATCTCGTTGCGGCGGCTGTTGAAGGACTCGAAGGGCAGCAGGTCCTGCATCTGCACCGCTTCCTGGAAGGTGCGGAAGCCGCTGGTCGAGTAGCGGTAGCCCGCCACGCGGAAATTGGTGCCCGACGAGAGGACGGCCTTCGAGTAGAGAAAGCGCACCGACTGGCCGTTGAAGTTCCTCGCGCCGTTGACCGGCGTCCGGTCGGTGGTGCGCGCGGCCGAGAGGTCGACCGACACCGCGCCGAAGTCCTTCATGTTCTTGCCAACGCCCACCAGCACCGACTGGTAGATGTTGGCCGCCAGCAGGCCGCCGTACAGCGTGAACTCGTTGCCGAGGCCGCGCGCCAGCGTCGCCTGCACGAAGGCGGGCTGGGTGAGCGTGGGGCGGCTTCCGGCGCTCGTCGTGCCGAAGTAGTTGTTGCGGTACTTGCCCACGGTGGCCGAGTAGCGCCAGGTGCCTTCGCGCAGCAGCGTGGGCACGGCGGAGAAGGCCTGCGTGTACTTGACCTCGCGGCCGTCGGCCTCGGTGATGGTCACCTCGATGTCGCCGCTGGACGCGGTCGGGTAGAGGTCGTCGATCACGAACGGGCCCGGCGCGACGAAGGTGCTGTAGATGATGTAGCCGTTCTGCCGGACCGTGACGCGCGCGTTGGTCTGCGCCACGCCGCGCACGGTGGGTGCGTAGCCCTGCTGGCTGTCGGGCAGCATCGCGTCGTCGGAGGCCAGCTGCGCGCCGCGGAAGGGGACGCTGTCGAAGAAGTTGCCGGGCGTGTTGCCGTCGCCGATCAGCAGTTGCCCGTTGATCGAGGCGATGTCGCGCTGCGCGTAGGTGTTGATGCCCTGCCAGCGGCTCTGGCCGTCGATCCCGCGGTTGTAGGTGGAGAAGTGACGGAAGCGCCAGTCCTCGTAGTTGAAGCCGGCGCGCAGGCCCGCGAACAGCGTGTTGCGCTGCAGGGCCTTGTTCGTGTCGGCGAAGGGATTGCCGTCGAACGCGCTCTGCGGCGTCGCGAACGGATTGACGTCGTTGCGGTACTTGTCGCCGCTGTAGCGCGCGAAGTTGAGCTGGTAGTCCAGCATGCCGGCGGTGATGCCCCTGCTCCACTTCTCGGGGCCGACCGCGCCGCGCGCCGAGCGCTTCAGCGCCGCCTGCGGGATGCTCACGAACAGGCGCTGCCTGCCGGCGTCGTAGCTGTACCTGGCCTCGGGGCTGATGGCGGACAGGTCGACGCAGGCGTCGTCCGCCGCGTTCGCCAGCGCGGCGAACACCGCCACGTTGACGCCCCAGCCGTCGAGCATGCCGCGCGTGATGCAGGGCTCGGCGTCGTTCCTGCCCTCCTTCTCGACGAAGCGGATCTCGGCCTGGCCGGTGCCGCGCTCGTTGAGCGACACGTCGACCATGTACTTGCCCGCGAGCACGCGATTGCCGAAGGAAAAGAGCGACAGGTCGGCGTGGGGCTGGTCGCCGCCGATGTTCAGGAATTCCTCGTTGAAGCTGGAGGCGGCCTGCTGCTGCGATTGCTGCTGCTGCGCGTGGCCGGTCGCGCCCAGCGCGCCCAGCAGGGCCGCGCACAGGGTGAGCCGGAACGGCGCGCGAGTAGCGGACAGGCAGCGGCGCATGGGGGGATGCCTCAGCGCTTTGCGCCGTCGGCGGGCGGCGGGGTGACCGTCTCGACCGTCACCGCCACGGGCTCCGCGCCCGCCGGCACCTGCACGCGCTCCTCGGGCGTCTCGCCGCCGTAGTCGTTGAGCGTGGTGTAGCCGACCTGCACAGCCTGCGGCGCCTTCACCGCGCTCAGCGGGTACGCCACCTCGCCGAAAGGCGGCACCATGTCGGCGTTGATGAGCTGCTGGCCATTGTTGACGTTCAGCGCGGTGAAGGTCACGTGGTAGCCCGTGGGGTTGGCGATCTTCAGCACCGCGCCCTGCCCCTGCGCACCTGCGCTCACCGCCCACCTGAGCTGGGCGCGCGACTGGTCGGACTTGCCCTGCAGTCCCGAGGGCCGGTAGAACACCTTGATGCGGCTGCGCACCGCGATCTGGAGCACGTTCTCGTCCCTGGACTTCTCGGGGATCTCCTTGACGTTGAGCCAGAACACCGACTCGCGGTCCGACGGCAGCTCGCCCGTGGTGCGCATGATGCGCAGGATGTTCTCCATGCCCGGGTCGAGCCGCGACAACGGCGGCGTAACGAGCAGCGGCGTCTTGTTCCGGCCCTCGCCGGCGTCGATCCAGCTCTGCACCACGTAGGGCGAGACGCCGGTGTTCTTCACCGGGATGGAGGCTTCGCGGTCCTTCTCGCCGAGGATCACGCGGGTGCCGCCGAGCATCACGCCCGCGCTGGCCGGCCACTGCAGGCCCAGCGTCAGCAGGACGGCGAGAGCCCATCGGAAGCGGTTGTTGCTGCACATAAGAGAAGAGAAGAAGTCCTCGGCCCGGGCCGAACGCATGAAGGACGTGGAACACGCGAACCCGGCGCGACGGCGCGCGTTGCAGCGCCGTCGGAAAAAGCGGGAAGAAAAAGGGGATGCCGGCGCCGGCGGGGACGTGGAGTCCGGACGCGGCGCCGGGCATTTGCGGCATCGCCGGCCGACCCGAAGCGGCGGGCGCTTCGGCGGGCCGTGGATGCCGCGGGCGCGCCTGCTTACTTGTAGGCGACGGTGAACTGCGCGACCGAGTTGGCCGGACCGACCGTCACGGTCATCTTGGTGGCGACGTAGGCGGCCTGGAAGTTCAGCGAGTTGTCGCCGAGGCCCAGCACGTACTGGCCCGATTCCGAACCCAGCGGGATCTTGGTGCCGGCCGAGTCGCCGAGTTCGATGGCCACGCCCGAAGCCGAGCCCACGCCCACCTGGCCGGCGTTGGCGATGCGCAGGTTGGTGGCGTCGTCGAGGTCGGCCGTGCCCGAGAAGGTCACGGTCGCGCCCTTGGCGGTGGCGCCGCAGCCGAGCAGGTCGATCTTGAACTTGGAGGGGGTGGCCTTCTTGCCGACCACTGCCGTGCCGGCGGTGGCGCCGTCGAACGCAGTGCGCGAAACCTTGCCCAGGGGCACGGTCATGTTCTGGCTGTTGGGAGAGATCGAGCAGGGCGCGTCGACGATCTCACCGGTGAAATTGATGGTGCCGTCGGCGGCGAATGCGCCCTGCGACAAAGCGCCGGCGATGGCCAGCGCTGCGAACTTCGTGATTACAGACTTCTGCATTTCTTGCGTTCCCTGGGGATTGATGTGACTGAACTGCGACCTGCTGATGCAAGGCAGGCGCGCAGTCTATGCAGTCGATGACGCAAGAAGAAGGTGCGTTGGCGCTAGTTAACCGTAGTTAACATTGCACTCAAGATGTCTGTGAAATTTACACGAACGTTAACAACTCGACACTAGATTTCGGCGACCTGCAGCACCAGCTTGCCGAAGTTCTCGCCCGCGAAGAGCTTGTTGAGCGACTCGGGGAAGGTGTCCAGCCCCTTCACGACGTCTTCCTTGCTCTTCATGCGCCCATCTTTCAGGTAGCCGGCCATTTCGGCGATGGCGATGTGATAGCGGTCGGCATAGTCGAACACCACGATGCCTTCCATGCGGGCGCGGTTCACCAGCAGGCTCAGGTAGTTCTTCGGCCCGGCCGAGGGCATGCTGTTGGCGTTGTTGTACTGGCTGATGGCGCCGCAGATGATGATGCGGGCCTTGCGCGCGAGACGCGCCAGCACCATGTCGAGGATCTCGCCGCCGACGTTGTCGAAGTAGATGTCCACACCCTTCGGGCAGTGCGTCTTGAGGCCCTCGCGCACCGCTGCGGCGCCGGCCTTGTAGTCGATGCAGGCGTCGAAGCCCAGCTCCTTCACCACCCAGTCGCACTTGGCCTCGCCGCCGGCGATGCCGACCACGCGGCAGCCCTTGATCTTGGCGAGCTGGCCCACGGTCTGGCCGACCGCGCCGGCCGCGCCGGAAACCACCACCGTCTCGCCCGGCTTGGGCATGCCCACGTCCATCAGGCCGAAGTAGCCGGTCATGCCGGGCATGCCCAGCACGTTGAGCCACTGGGTGATGGTGCCCACATTCAGGTCGATCTTCACCAGGCCGTTGCGCTTGACCTGGTCCGCGGGGATCAGGATGTATTCCTGCACGCCCAGCGTGCCGTAGACGGTGTCGCCCACCGCGAACTGCGGGTTCTTCGAGGCGATGACGCGGCCGACGCCGCCGGCGCGCATCACTTCGTCGATGCCCACGGGAGGGATGTAGCTCTTGGCGTCGTTGAGCCAGCCGCGCATGGCGGGGTCGAGCGACAGCGACAGCGTCTTGACGAGCACGCCGCCCTCGGCCGGCTCGCCGACAGGCTCGGTGGTGAACTTCCAGTTCTCGCGCGTGGCAGTGCCCTCGGGGCGCTTGGCGAGGCGGACCTGGTGGTTGGTGAGTGGGGTGCTCATGGTGTCTGTCTCCTTGACCTTGAATGAGGGGCTTGACGGGCGCTCGTGCGCGGGCGCCTGCATCGTAGTCGCGGGCCCGGGCCGGGCTGGTAGCGCAGGTGACAGGCGGGCCGGCGGCGGCGCCGGCCCCTCGCCTCAGGTCAGCCTGACGACGATCTGCAGCCCCGGCTGAGCGTTGCGCAACGTGAGCTTGCCGCCGTGCGCCTCGGCGATCAACCGGCACAGGTACATGCCGAGGCCGACGCCGCCGGTGGCGCGCGCCCGGGCGCCGTCGGTGCGGTAGAAGGGCTCGGTCAGCCGCTCGAGCTGCTCGTCGTCCACGCCGGGGCCGTGGTCGCGCACCTCGATCTCCACGCCCTGGCTGCTGCCGTCGAGCACCGCGCGCAGCGACACGCACGGCGGCCGCGGCGCGTCGGCGCTGTAGCGCAGCGCGTTGTCCAGCAGGTTGCGCACCAGCAGGCGGATGCGCATGCGATCCACCGCGTGCGGCGGCAGGCCCTCGGCCAGGTCGAGGTGCACGTGCTGCGCGCCGGGCATCTCGGCCACGATCTCGCGGATCAGCGTCGCCAGGTCGACCGGCTCGCGCTGCAGCGCCACGTGCGGGCTCGCCAGGCGCTCGCTCTCGAGCAGGTCGCTGATGAGATCGCGCATCTCGTTGAGGTCGCGCAGGAGTGCATCGCGCTCGGCCTGCCCCTCGGGCGTGGTCGGCAGCAGTTCGGCGTTGAGCCTCGCGCGCGTGAGCGGCGAGCGCAGCTCATGGCTCAGCGCCAGCAGCAGCCCGCGCTTGGCGTCGAGCATGGCCTGGATGTCCTCGGCCATGGTGTTGATGCGCTCGGCCAGGTCACCGAGGTCGTCGTTGCGGCGGATCGGAATCGGCTGCGTGAACTCGCCGCGGCCGAAGCGCTGCGCGCCCTCGCGGATGTCGATCAGCGGACGCAGCAGCCGGCTCACGTAGGCGTACGCCAGCAGCACGCACGACAGCAGCAGGCCGAGCGTGGCCCAGCCGATGACGCGCGGCGCCAGCTGCCAGAGCTTGGGCGACCAGCCGAAGATCACGCGGTGGCCGTCGGCCGTGGGGCGGATGAACCACTTGTCGCCGCCGAACACGTCCTCGCGGTCGTGCATCCAGCCGCCGGGGCTGTTCGCGCCGCCGGGGTTGGAATCCCAGTTGACCTTGGGTCCGACGATGCGGATGGTGATCGGCAATCGCGCCACCAGCGCCTGCGCTCGCGAGACATCGGGCGGCGCACCGATCTCGGCGACTAGCCGGTCGGCGTAGTCGGTCAGCATCGGCTTGGCGGCCTCGGCCCAGCCGGTGGAGAACGACTTCTTCATGCCGCCCATGAAGACCGCCGCCATCACCAGCGCGAGCATCACGAACATCAGCACCAGCCGCACGCGCAGCGAGCGGCGCCAGCGGCGCTTGCCCTGCACTTTCTCGTTCCAGCGCGCGTGCCACTTGGCGTGCCAGTCGCCGCGCGTCATCTCGTCGCGGCATTCCTCGCCGCGCCACCGCATCCTGCGGGACTCCCTGCTTCGGCCGAAATTCATGCAGGCTCGCTACGGGCCACCGCCAGCGCATAGCCGGCGTTGCGCAGCGTCTTGATGCAGTCCAGCGGCTCCAGCTTCTTGCGCAGCCGGCTCACGACGATGTCGACGGCGCGCGTGTAGAGCTCGGCTTCGTGGCCGCGCAGGCGGTTGAGGATGTCGTCGCGGCTGAACACCTTGCCCGGTTCGGCGGCCAGCAGCGCGAGCAGTTCGAACTCGGTGCCGGTGAGTTCCACGCGCTCGCCGTGGCGCAGCACCTGGCGCCGGTCGAGGTCGATTGAAAGCCCGTCGAACACGCGGTACTGCGTGCCGTTGGCTGCCGCCTGCGGCGTGCTGCGCTGGCGGCGCAGGATGGTCTGCACGCGCGCCACCAGCTCGCGCGGCTCGAAGGGCTTGGGCACGTAGTCGTCGGCGCCGAGCTCGAGGCCGACCACGCGGTCCATCACTTCGCCGCGGGCTGTGAGCATCACGATGGGAATGTCGCTTTCCTTGCGGATCTCGCGGCACAGCGCGAAGCCGTCCATCTCGGGCAGCATCACGTCGAGGATGGCCGCGTCGTAAGCCCCCGCGCGCAGCTTGGCCAGCCCTTCGCTCGGGCGCACGGCGCTCTCGAGCGTGCAGCCGAAGCGCGCGAAGTAGGTGGTCAGCGGCGCGGCGAGATGTTCGTCGTCGTCGATCAGCAGGATGCGCGGCATGGCGGGATTGTGCCTCCGGACGAGAAAGTGGCGGATGACTTCGCTGACCATCAGACCCGCCGGCATCGCACCGCCCAGGTCAGGCCCGTCACGAGGGTGGAAAGCAGCAGCGCGTGGTAGACCACGTCGGGCACGGTACGCGGGCCGATGCCCGCGATGATGGTGCCGAGCCCGACCAGCGTACCCAGCAGCGCGAAGCCCTGGCCGAAGATGGCGGCGCGGCGCGCGTGGTGCGGCCGCAGCCAGGTCTCGACCGATGCCAGCACGAGCACGGTGGCGATCACCGCCTCGGCGGTTCGGGCCGCCGTGTGCGCGTAGCCGGGCACGAGGAGCCCCCCGTGCACCATCGACGCGATGCCCAGCGTGAGCGCCTCCGTCAGCATCCATGCGCGCGCGGCCGGCGCGTGCACGGCATGGGACGCGGTGTCGTCGCTGCTCATGTACTCGTCGCTCACCATGGATCTGCCTTGCCGATGCGGCCCAGGTGCGTGGCGGCGAAACCCGTCGCGTACTTGAGCCCGTAGCCGAGCGCGTGGTCGACGCCGATGTGGGCCAGCCAGATCAGGCTGCCGGCCACCGCCCAGGGCATGGCAGCGAACACGCCAAGCGCCAGCAGCAGCACCGGACCGACGTACGAATGCGCCGCGTTGTAGAGCGCCGCCCCTGTGCGGGGGCCCGCGAGGTAGCCCAGCAGCGAGAGATCGGGCACGAGCAGCCAGAGCGCGAACACGCCCCAGCCCGCGCCGAACTGGGCGTAGGCGGCGAGCGCCACGCCCAGCACCACGGCGCCTTCGAGTTGAAGCAGCGCGCGCACCCCGCCCGTGACCGCCGTCGCGGCCTCCGCCGGAGACACCGTGGAACCGGCCTTGCCGGCCCACGGGTCTTGCCCGCGCAGAAGCGGCAGGCGGAACGACGGGAGCTCAACCACGATGGCTCCAGCGGCGGCCGCCACGCTCCATGAAGTCGCGCACCTTCTGCTGCTGCGCGGCGTTCAGGTTGTCGTAGAAGTCGGCGGCGGCGGCAATGATCTCGGGGCTGCCGCTGCGCACGGCGGCCGTCTTCTCGTCGATCAGGCGGGCAGCGCCGGCCTGGTCGAGCTTGTTGCCCGCGAACAGCGCCTTGAACTGCGAGCGCGGATCGCCCGAGCCGCCGGCACCGCGCATGGCTTCGCGCTGCGCCTGCAGCTTCTCGGCCAGCACCGTGAGCTTCTGTTTCTGGTTGGCGTCGAGCTCGAGCTTGCTGCCCACGCGCTCGACCATCTTCGCGCGGAACTCGGCGCTGTCGCCGCCCCAGCCGTGGCGATAGCTGCTGCAGCCGGCGATGCTGCCGGCAACCATGGCGGCGCCCGCGAAGCCGAAGAGAGTGCGCTTGATCCAGTGTTTCATGGTGATTCCTTGTGTTCCTGATGTTGTGTTGAGGAGGAAGCTCCATGGTGCGATCTGCACCGGGCCAAGTCCTCTCGCTGCGGTTGCGGCGTGTTTCGTTTTATTGCGACAAGCGTGGCGGCAAGCCGGACTGCTGCTTACAGGCGGCTGCTCTTGGCGTTGGCCGCAGCGGCGCGCGCGTCGACGGGGTTGGGCATCGTCGAGATGACCTGGCTGTTCACGCGCGAGCTGGCCGACACGTTCTGGTCGGGCGCGGCAGTTGCGCGCACTGCTTCGGCGACGATGCGCGCGCGCTCGGTAGACACGGCCATGGTCTCGGCGCCGCGCGAGCCGCGCACCACGTTCTGGTCGGGTGCCGATGCGGTGCGCATGGCTTCGGCGTTGACATCGGCGCGGCTCTTGGCCGACACGACGGGCTGCACGCCCTCGTAGCTCTCGGCCTTCGCGCCGGCTGCGGCGAGCATGGCGAAGGATGCGACGGCGACGATCTGGGTGAAGGAGACGGACTTCATTTCAGGCCTTTCTTGCAGTGGTTGAAGAGAAGGCCTGATCGTGCTTGCGGGGCTCCCGCAAGTCCTTTCGCCGCAGTTTCGGCGTGTTTCGTTTCTTTTCACTCACCCGCAAGGGTGAGTGAAAAGTACGCTCAGTTCATGGTGTCAGCCCGCCATTGCGGCGGCAGGATCGTCGGATTCGAGCACGCCCTTGGCCCAGGCCTCGAGCTTGCCGGTGTCGGCGCGCAGCACTTCCTGCTTGACCGCGAGGATGCGCGAGGGATGCATCGAGAAGCTGCGCAGGCCCAGCCCCAGCAGCAGGCGCGTGAAGGCCACGTCGCCCGCCATCTCGCCGCACACGGCCACGCCCTTGCCCTGGCGGCGGCACTCGGCGATGGTGTCGGCCACCAGGCGCAGCACGGCCGGGTGCGCAGGGTCGTAGAGATGCGCCACCGATTCGTCTGCACGGTCGATGGCCAGCGTGTACTGGATCAGGTCGTTGGTGCCGATCGACAGGAAGTCGAAGTGCTTGAGGAAGATGCGCAGCGTGAGCGCGGCGGCGGGAATCTCGATCATGGCGCCGAGCTTCACGTGGCCGTACACCGCGCCGCGGTTGTCGAGCTCGGCACGCGCGAAGTCGATCAGCGAGAGCGTCTGGCGGATCTCGCTCGCGTGCGCGAGCATGGGAATGAGCAGGTGGATCTCGCCGTGCGCCGCCGCGCGCAGGATGGCACGCAGCTGCGTGAGGAACATCGCCGGATCGGCCAGGCTCCAGCGGATGGCGCGCAGGCCGAGCGCGGGATTCAGGTGCTCCTGCTTGTTGGCCGAAATGCTGTCCAGCGGCTTGTCGGCGCCCACGTCGATGGTGCGGATGGTGACCGGCATGCCCTGCATGCCCTCGACCGCGCGCTTGTAGGCCTGGTACTGCTCTTCCTCGTCGGGCAGGCGGGTCTGGCGCGTGCCCGTGTCGCGGCCCATGAAGAGGAATTCGCTGCGGAACAGGCCCACGCCCACCGCGCCGGCCTTGACCGCACCCACGGTGTCTTCGGGCATCTCGATGTTGGCGAGCAGCTCCACGCGCTGCCCGTCGAGCGTGATCGCCGGCTTGTGCCGCAGCCGCGCGAGCCGGCCGCGCTCGAGGTCGCCCTGGCGTTGCTTGAAGCCGTACTCGGCCAGGATGATCGGCGACGGATCGACGATCACCACGCCCGCGTCGCCGTCGATGATGACCCAGTCGTCCTGCCGCACCAGCTGGCTCGCGGTGCGCGCGCCGACCACGGCCGGGATGTCCATGCTGCGCGCCACGATGGCCGTGTGCGAGGTGCGCCCGCCCACGTCGGTGACGAAGCCGGCGAACACGCTCTTCTTGAACTGCAGCATGTCGGCCGGCGAGAGATCGTGCGCGATCAGCACCAGCGGCACGTCGATGCCGTCGCCCGCGGTGGGGTCGTCGTTGTCGTCGTCAGCGGAGGCGGCGCGCTTGCGGCGCGGCGGGCTCGGCGCCAGCACGGCGGCCGTGCCCTTCATGCGGTGCAGCAGGCGCTCGACCACCTGCTCGAGGTCGGCCTTGCGCTCGCGCAGGTACGGGTCCTCCATCTCGTCGAACTGGCGCGCGATGATCTCGAGCTGCGTGGTCAGCGCCCATTCGGCGTTGTAGAGCCGCTCGCTGATCCAGTGCTTGACGCCGCCGCTCAGGGCTTCGTCCTGCAGCAGCATCTGGTGCACCTCGAGCAGCGCCGCGAGCTCGTGCGGCGCGTCGTTCGGGCCCATCTGCGCGACGTTGGCCTGCAGCTTCGCCAGCTCGTCGGCCACCGCGTTGCGCGCGGTGCGCACGCGGTCGATCTCGGTCTCGATCTCTTCGGGCTTGATGAAGTAGTGGGCCACGTCGATGCGGCTCGACACCACCAGCACGGCGCGCCCGATGGCAATGCCACGGGCGACGGGGAGGCCGTGGACTGCGAAAGTCATGGGGCTGTCCTTATTCGCCTTCGCCGAACTTGTCGTCCATGAGCTGGACGATGGCGTTCATCGCTTCTTCTTCCTGGGGGCCGTTGGTTTCCAGCTCGACGGTGGTGCCGATGCCGGCGGCCAGCATCATCACGCCCATGATGCTCTTGGCATTGATGCGGCGGTCGCCGCGGGAGAGCCACACCTCGCAGGGAAAGCTGCCTGCGAGCTTGGTCAGCTTGGCCGATGCGCGTGCGTGCAGGCCCAGCTTATTGCTGATGGTCACGGATTTCTTGATCACTGTGCTTTCTTTTCGCCTGGTTCTGGGGAGCCGCCACCGCCACCTGCATGACGCCCGCGGTGCCGCCCGCGAGGGCGCGCTGCACCAGCGTCTCCAGGGGCTCGTGCCGGTAGGTGACGGCACGCAGCAGCATCGGGAGGTTGACCCCCGCCACCAGCCGCGACCGCACGCCGTCCACCAGCTTCTGCGCCACGTTGCAGGGCGTGGCGCCGAACACGTCCGCCAGCACCAGCACCTGCGAGCGCGGCGTATGCAGCTGCTGCGCGAGCGTGATGCGCGCGGCAGCCAGCGTTTCTTCGGGCGACACGTTGGGCAGCACGTCGAGCGCGACGATGGCCTGCTCGCAATCGGGAAACACATGCAGCGCGCACTGCCGCATCGCGTGCGCGAACGGTGAGTGGGCGATGATGAGGATGCTGTTCATGCGGGACGGAGGACGACGCGTCGATTATGCGGGGCCGTCCAGGGGAAGTAGATATGCGACATAACGCGACAGCCGCGAAAAACGGACAGTGCCGCACGAATCGGGCCGGCCGTTGCGGACACGCCGCCAGTCGAGCCAGCTATCAGAACCATAGCAGGCAGCGCCGCCGCGGCGAACATGCCGCCGGTCATGGAAGCCTCAGGCCCTCGAAGAAGGTCTTCGACGCCTCGGCCGAGGAAGGATGGCCGAGCACGGTGGCCTGGTAGAGCGCGACGGTGCCGTCCTTCTGCGACTGGGCGAACCAGAGCACCTGCAGCTGCATGGTGGCGCCCTGCGGCTGCTGTTGAGGCTGTGGCAGCGCGTCGAGCTGCAGCGCAGCGGGCACGGCGGTCGCGCGCTGCACGCTGGGGCGCGACTCCGTGACCTGGGCCGCTCCCAGCTGGCTGCGCGTGGCGGCCTGCCAGGCATGAAGCCAGGCTTCGGCCTGCGCGGGACTGCCGGCGGAGGCATGTGCGATGGCGAAGGTCGCGCCGCCGGCCTCGCAGCCCGTCATGTCGACCTGCACCGATTCGGAGCCCAACGGCAACGCGCGGGTGGCGCGGTCTGCCTTGCAGGGCAGCATCGCAACCAGGCCGGCTCCGGCGATCGGCACCTCGCGCCAGTTGAAGGCGGGGCTGCAGGCTGCGAGCAGGGCAGCCGCGGCCAGCACGAGCCGGGAAGAAAGGACGACAGCAGGCGGCATGGGGCAGCGATTATCGAGCGGCGCCGGGCCAGCGGGATGTCGCCAGCACGATCCGGCATGCGGAACTAAAATCGCGCCGCCCTTCTCTTGCACCAAGCCATGAAGAAATACCTCGCTGCAGCCGCCGTCGTCGTCGCATTGGCCACCGGCGTGGGCGTGTACCTCGGCTCCGGTGCCACCGCCGCTCCCGCCTCCACCTTCGTGCTGCTCGACGGCACGCAGAAGAGCACGGCGGACCTGAAAGGCAAGGTCACCCTGGTCAATTTCTGGGCGACCAGCTGCGTGACCTGCGTGGGCGAGATGCCCAAGGTCATCGCCACCTACGACAAGTACAAGGCGCAGGGCTACGACACCCTGGCCGTGGCAATGAGCTACGACCCGCCGAGTTACGTCGTCAACTTCGCCGAGACGCGCAAGCTGCCGTTCAAGGTGGCGATCGACAACACCGGCAGCGTGGCGCAGGCGTGGGGCGATGTGAAGCTCACGCCGACCACCTACCTGGTCAACAAGCGCGGAGAGATCGTGAAGCGTTATGTGGGCGAGCCCGACTTCGCCGAACTGCACAAGCTGATCGAGAAGCTGCTGGCCGAAGCCTGATTCCCAATCGATCCCCCAAAAGAAAAGGCGCCCCGAAAGGGCGCCTTTTGCTTTTGTCCTGCTGCGATCCGCTGCTTACTGGTTGCGGAAGCTGTCGTGGCAGGCCTTGCAGCTCGCAGCGGTCGGGCCGAACTGGGCCTTGAGCGCGTCGAGGTTGCCAGCCTTGGCGGCGGTCACCAGCTTGCCGGTTTCCTCGATCAGCTTCTGCTGGCGTTCCTTGAACTTGGCGTCTTCCTTCCAGATCTCGGGCTTGGCCTTGCCGCCCTCGGCGCCGGGACCGAAGCCCGCCCAGGGCAGCTTCGCCATGTCGGCGACCACTTCGGCATTGGCCGCGGCGGCAGCTGCGTCGTAGGGCGCGCGGCCGTTGGCCATGGCGCCGAGGCGGCTGAAATGCTGGCCCATCACGAACAACGCGCTCTGGCGGTACTTGATGGAGTCCTCGGGCTTGGCGAACTGGGCCGCCGCGGGAAGGGACATGGCAGCGCAGGCGGCTGCAAGGGCTAACGAAGCAATTCGGGTCATCGTGGATCCTCGTTGTGGGAGAAAAACGCCGTCGAACGCAGCGCTGCGAGCGAGTGTAGGGGCGGGCCGTGTCCGGCGCATAGCAACAACCCGAAGCGGTCCGGGGCCCGGACTTTGCTAATCTGCGCCTTCCGCAGCATTGCGCCCCCGGCGCCTTCCTCGATGACCGACTCCTCCGTGGCCGCCCTTCGCGCGGCCTCCGGCCCCGGCGCCCGCACCCGGGTCTGGGACCTGCCGACGCGCCTTTTCCACTGGGCGCTGGCCGTCGCCGTCATCGGCATGATCGGCACCGGCCTGAACGGGGCCATGGAATGGCACTTCCGCCTGGGGTACACGGTGCTCGCGCTGCTGCTGTTTCGCGTGCTCTGGGGCTTTGTCGGCGGGCGCTGGTCGCGCTTCGGCGCCTTCGTCTACGGACCGGGCTCGCTCGCGGCCTATCTGCGCGGGCGGGCGCATCCGGACCACTTGATCGGGCACACGCCGCTGGGCGCGCTGTCGGTGTTCGCGGTACTGGTCATCCTGGCGGTGCAGGTCTCCACCGGGCTGATGGCCGACGACGAGATCTCCGCCTCGGGGCCGCTCACCCGCTTTGTCTCGGGCGAAGTCGTGAGCCTGGCCACCGGCTGGCACAAGGCGCAGGGCAAATGGGCCGTGATCGCGCTCGTCAGCCTGCACGTGCTGGCGGTGCTGTTCTACGTGCTGGTCAAGCGGCACCGCCTGGTGCGGCCGATGGTGACGGGCGACAAGCTGGTTTCCTCGGAAAGCGGCCAGGTGGCGCCGAGCCGCGACGACGCGGCTTCGCGCTGGCTGGCGCTAGTCCTGTTCGCGCTGTGCGCGGGCGTGGCCTGGTGGATTTCCTCGCTGCGCGTATGAGCTTCTCCGTGTCACGCCCCCTGCCGCTGTCGGCGGTACCCGCCGTGGTGCTGCTCACGCCCGAAGAAGCGCACGAGATCGAGGCGGTGCGCACGATCTTCCGCGACTACGCGGGCTCGCTGGGCATCGACCTGGATTTCCAGGATTTCGACGGCGAACTGGCCCAGCTGCCCGGCGAATATGCCGAGCCGCGTGGCACGCTGCTGCTCGCGCTGGTCGATCCGGCCAATGTGAAGGAAGACGCCGGGCGCCAGGCTCCGACGCTGAAGCGCGCCAACGGCACGCTCGCACACATCGCGGGATGCTGCGCGCTGCGTCCGCTCGACAACACGGACTATGCGAACGCGGCGGAAATGAAGCGCCTGTACGTACGCCCCGGCTTCCGCGGCCTGGGGCTCGGCCGCCAGCTGGCGGAGGCGATCCTGGATGCGGCACGCAGCGCCGGATATGGCTGCGTGCTGCTCGACACCCTCGACGACATGGAGTCGGCGCGGGCACTCTACGAAGACCTGGGCTTCGTGGAAGTGCCGCCCTACTATCACAACCCCGTTGCCGGGGCCCACTACCTCAAGGTGGATCTCTGAGCGGCCGAACGGCCGTCGGCTCGATGATCAGCTGCGGGCTTGCGCCAGCAACGTGCCGGCGTCGCTGACTTCGAACTTGCCGGGTGCCTCGACGTTGAGGGTGGCGACCTTGCCGTCCTTCACGAGCATCGAGTAGCGGTTGCTGCGCAAGCCCATGCCGCGGCCGGTCAGGTCGAGCGTAAGGCCGGTGGCCTTGGCGAAGTCAGCGCTGCCGTCGGCCAGCATGCGCACCTTGGCGCCCGTCTTCTGGTCGCGAGCCCAGGCGCCCATCACGAAGGCGTCGTTCACGCTCACGCACCAGATCTCGTCCACACCGGCTGCCTTGAAGTCGTCGAAGTGCTGCACGTAGCCCGGCACGTGCTTGGCCGAGCAGGTGGGGGTGAAGGCGCCGGGCAGCGCGAACAGCGCGATGGTCTTGCCAGCCGTTGCCTTGGTCACGTCCACGGGGTTCGGGCCGATGCTGCAGCCTTCGCCCTCGACTTCGGAGTATTCCTGCAGGGTGGCCGAGGGAATGGTGTCGCCGACTTTGATCATTGAATGTGCTCCTGAAAAAGAAAAACGGCCCACATTGTGGGCCGTTTCCGGATCGGATGCCCCTGAGGGGCTCCAATGATTGATCAGACCAGGACGGCCTTCTCGACCAGACGGGTCACGACCCAGTTCTTGGTCTTCGAGATCGGACGGCTTTCCGTGATCTCGATGGTGTCGCCCAGCTTGTACTCGCCCTTTTCGTCGTGGGCGTGGTACTTGCTCGTCTTCGCCACGATCTTGCCGTAGAGCTCGTGCTTCACACGACGCTCGACCAGCACGGTCACGGTCTTGGCGCGCTTGTCGCTGACCACCTTGCCGATCAAGGTGCGCTTGAGGGATTTTTTAGCTTCCGTCATGTTCACTCCTTACTTGGCGGCTTGGGTTTCTTGCTGCTTCTGAGCAAGAATGGTCTTGGCGCGCGCGATGTCGCGGCGGGTCACGCGCAGCGTCGAGGTGTTCGACAGCTGTTGCGTGGCCTTCTGCATGCGCAGGCCGAAATGGGCCTTCTGCAGGTCCTTGATCTCGGCTTGCAGGCCTGCGACGTCCTTCGTGCGCAGGGTTGCGGCCTTCGTCACCTTGGCCGGAGCCGCGGCGGTCTTCTTACGTGTTGCCATGGATGTTCTCCTCTCAGGCGCCGAGCTGGCGAGCGACGAACGTCGTGCGCAGCGGCAGCTTGGCGGCGGCCAGGCGGAACGCTTCGCGAGCGAGTTCTTCGGGCACGCCGACGATCTCGAACACGATCTTGCCGGGCTGGATTTCGGCGACGTAGTACTCGGGGTTGCCCTTACCGTTACCCATCCGCACTTCGGCGGGCTTGGTCGAGATCGGCTTGTCCGGGAACACGCGGATCCAGATACGGCCACCGCGCTTCACGTGACGCGAAATCGCGCGACGAGCGGCTTCGATCTGGCGTGCCGTCAGGCGGCCGCGGTCGGTGCATTTGAGACCGAAGTCACCGAACGCGACCGAGTTACCCGTGGTCGCGATGCCGGTGTTGCGGCCCTTTTGTTCCTTGCGGAACTTTCTGCGTGCAGGTTGCAGCATGTTTTGTTACTCCGTGAGGGCCCCGGGCACTTGCGTACCCGGGAGCGACCGATTACTCGGTCTTGGCACCGTCCGCTGCTGCAGCGGGCGCGGCTTTGCGGACGCGCTTAACGGCGGGTTTCGAGTCTGCACCGGCACCGCCGGTTGCTTCTGCGGGCTTGTCGCTGCCATCGGCCGGAGCGGTGTTGCCACCGATCGGACCGCGGGCACCGGCGCGGGGGCCGGGGCCACGGCGGTCGCTGCCCGGACGGTCGCCACCGGGGCGGCCATCACGGCGCGGACCGCGCGGACGACGTTCTTCTTCAGGACGCGGCGTCTCGACGGCGGGCAGGTCGTTACGACCCAGCGTGTCGCCCTTGTAGACCCAGACCTTGACGCCGATGACACCGTAGGTGGTCTTGGCTTCCGAGGTGCCGTAGTCGATGTCGGCGCGCAGGGTGTGCAGCGGCACGCGGCCTTCGCGGTACCACTCGGTACGGGCGATTTCGATGCCGTTCAGGCGGCCAGCCGACATGATCTTGATGCCCAGGGCACCCAGACGCATGGCGTTCTGCATGGCGCGCTTCATGGCGCGGCGGAACATGATCCGCTTCTCGAGCTGCTGCGTGATGCTGTCGGCGATCAGCTGCGCATCGATTTCGGGCTTGCGCACTTCCTCGATGTTGACCGCAACCGGCACGCCGAGCTGCTTGCCCAGTTCGCGCTTGAGGTTCTCGATGTCTTCGCCCTTCTTGCCGATCACGACGCCCGGACGTGCCGAGTAGATCGTGATGCGCGCGTTCTTGGCGGGACGCTCGATCATGACGCGCGACACCGAAGCGTTCTTCAGCTTCTTCTTCAGGTATTCGCGAACCTTGATGTCTTCGGCCAGCATGCCCGCGAAATCGCGGTCGCTTGCGTACCAACGGCTGGACCAGTTACGGGTGACCGCAAGGCGGAACCCGGTTGGGTGGATTTTCTGTCCCATATTTCTTCCAGGCCTTCTTAGTTGCCAACCGTCACGTACACATGGCACGTGGGCTTGCTGATGCGATTGCCGCGACCCTTGGCCCGCGCGGTGAAGCGCTTGAGCGTGGCGCCTTGCTCGACGTAGATGGTCTTGACCTTCAGTTCGTCGATGTCGGCACCGTCGTTGTGCTCGGCGTTGGCAATAGCCGATTCGAGCACCTTCTTGACGATCACAGCGGCCTTCTTCTGCGTGAATTGCAGGATGTTGAGCGCTTGATCGACCTTCTTGCCGCGGATCAGGTCAGCGACCAGACGGCCCTTGTCGACCGACAGGCGGACACCGCGGAGGACTGCACGTGTTTCAGACATGGTCGTTCCTTACTTCTTCTGGACTTTCTTGTCCGCGGGGTGCCCCTTGAACGTGCGCGTGAGCGCAAATTCGCCGAGCTTGTGGCCGACCATCTGGTCGGTGATGTACACAGGCACGTGTTGCTTGCCGTTGTGCACAGCGATGGTCAGGCCGATGAACTCGGGCAGAACCATCGAGCGACGCGACCAGGTCTTGATCGGCTTCTTGTCCTTGGTCGTCACGGCCTTGTCGGCCTTGGCCACGAGGTGGTGGTCGACGAACGGACCCTTCTTGAGAGAGCGAGTCATTGGCTATCCCTTACTTCTTGCGACGCGACACGATGAAGACCTGCGTGCGCTTGTTGTTACGGGTGCGATAGCCCTTGGTCAGATTGCCCCACGGGTCGACAGGATGGCGGCCTTCGCCAGTCTTGCCTTCGCCACCACCGTGCGGGTGGTCGACCGGGTTCATCACCACGCCGCGAACGGTCGGGCGAATACCCATGTGACGCTTCACACCGGCCTTGCCGAGTTGGCGCAGGCTGTGCTCTTCGTTGGCAACTTCACCGATGGTCGCGCGGCATTCGATGTGAATGCGGCGAACTTCGCCCGAGCGCATGCGGACCTGGGCGTAGACGCCTTCACGGGCCAGCAGCGTGGCCGAGGTACCGGCCGAACGGGCGATCTGCGCGCCCTTGCCGGGTTGCAGTTCGATGCAGTGGATCGTCGAACCCACCGGGATGTTGCGGATCGGCAGGGTGTTGCCGGCGCGGATCGGGGCTTCAGCGCCCGACAGCAGCGTTGCACCAGCTTCCAAACCGCGCGGGGCGATGATGTAGCGGCGCTCGCCGTCGGCGTAGCAGACCAGAGCGATGTGGGCGGTACGGTTCGGGTCGTATTCGATGCGTTCGACCTTGGCCGGGATGCCGTCCTTGTTGCGCACGAAGTCGACAACGCGATAGTGGTGCTTGGCACCGCCGCCACGATGACGGATCGTGATGTGGCCGTTGTTGTTGCGGCCGGCCTTCTGGAACTGGGGTTCCAGCAGGGGGGCGTGAGGAGCACCCTTGAACAGGTGGTCACGCGAGATCTTCACCGCGCCGCGTTGGCCCGGCGAAGTGGGTTTCATCTTGATGACGGCCATGATTAAGCGCCTTCCCCGACGAGGTTGAGCTCTTGACCGGCCTTCAGCGTCACATAGGCCTTGCGAACGTTGTCGCGGCGGCCGACGGACTTGCCGAAGCGCTTGGTCTTGCCCTTGGTGTTGAGCACCGACACGCCCTTGACTTCGACCTTGAACATCAGTTCGACAGCGGCCTTGATCTCGGGCTTGGTGGCGTCTTGCAGCACCTTGAAAGTGACAGCGTTCGACTTCTCGCCGACCATCGTTGCCTTTTCGGACACGATCGGGGCGACCAGCACCGCCATCAGGCGGCCTTCTTCGAACGTACGTTCAGCGGCGGTAGGGTTCACGCGGCTCATGCGAACATCTCCTTGAGCTTGTCGACGGCACCCTTGGTGACCAGCACCTTCTTGTAGTGAACCAGCGACACCGGATCGGCGTAGCGGGGTTCGACCACGAGAACGTTGACCAGATTGCGCGAGGCAAGGTACAGGTTTTCGTCGACTTCTTCGGCGATCACGAGCACGGACTCGAGATTCATCGCCTTGAAACGGGCTGCCAGCGGCTTGGTCTTGGGCGAGTCGACCTTGATCGAGTCGACCACGGCCAGACGGCCTTCGCGAGCGAGCTGCGAGAAGATGGACGCCATGCCGGCGCGGTACATCTTCTTGTTGATCTTCTGCGAGAAGTTTTCGTCAGGCATGTTCGGGAAGATCCGGCCGCCCCCGCGCCACAGCGGCGAGGAAGTCATACCGGCACGGGCGCGGCCCGTTCCCTTTTGCTTGAAAGGCTTCTTGGTCGAGTGCTTGACCTGCTCGCGGTCCTTCTGGGCGCGAGTGCCTTGGCGTGCGTTGGCCTGGAAAGCAACGACGATCTGGTGGACCAGGTCTTCGTTGTAGTCACGGCCGAACACGGTCTCGGGTGCGTCGTACTTCGACGCGGCCTGGCCTTGTTCGTTCAGGAGTTCGAGTTCCATTACTTCGCTCCTTGGGCCTGCGGCTTGGCCTTGATGGCGGGACGCACGGTGACGAAGCCACCCTTCGAACCCGGAATCGCGCCCTTGATGAGCAGCAGTTGACGTGCTTCGTCGATGCGGATCACGTCGAGGTTTTGCGTGGTGCGGGTGACGTCGCCGAGGTGGCCCGTCATGCGCTTGCCGGGGAACACGCGACCGGGATCCTGCGCCATACCGATCGAGCCGGGCACGTTGTGCGAACGGCTGTTACCGTGCGACGCGCGCTGCGAGCTCATGTTGTGACGCTTGATCGTGCCAGCGTAGCCCTTGCCGATGGAAGTGCCCTGCACGTCCACCTTCTGGCCCACGGAGAAGACGCTTGCCACCGGGATCACGCCGCCAGCCTTGTGCTGACCTGCGGTATCGGCGGTAACGCGGAATTCCTGGATGATTTCACCAGCTTCGACACCCGCCTTGGCGAGGTGGCCGGCTTCGGGCTTGGTCACGCGCGATGCCTTGCGCGAACCGAACGTCACCTGCAGGGCGACGTAGCCATCGGTCTCTTGGGACTTGATCTGGGTCACGCGGTTGTTGGACACATCCACCACCGTGACAGGAACTGCGTCCCCGTCATCGGTGAAGAGACGCATCATCCCCACCTTGCGGCCCAGCAACCCGAGGGAGTTGCTCAGACTCATTTGTTTTCTCCAAAAATGGAAGCTTCCTTCGCCGCTGCCACTTCAATTGGCGACAGCGTTTGCCGGGTTTCCCCGAACAGCGGAAGAAGGTTGATAAATCTCTGCTCGCATAGCGCCCATGCGGGCGCAACAAGGGCAGAGCCAGCGATTATAGCCCGCGGTGCGGGCTTGACGCAAGCGCCGTCATTGCGGCGCTTTCGGGCCTCGGCGCCCCTTCATGGGGCGTTTTTCGGCCTATTTCGGCTCTTTGGCCGGCATCGAAATGATTTTTTCGCCTTCCGGGGACGATTTCAGCTCGCCCGCGGCCTTCATGGCCGGCGCGCTCGAGCCGGTCTGGACAGGAATGGCGACGATGCTCATGGCGCCGTTCTGCGTGACGAAGACGTTCAGGTAGGCCAGGCCTTCGCGGTCGCTGGTCACCGTGGCGGTGGCGGTCGTGCTCTGGCCGGCGGGAAGCGCGAGGGTGCTGCTCGTCGTCAGGGTCAGCCCGGCGTCGGTCGTCAGGCGCGCAGTGGCGCCAGCCGGATCGCTCACGCCGTCGAACTGCAATACGACCGAAATCGCCCGGCCGACCCTGGCCGTACCCTCGACCCGATACTGGATCGCGACGCCGGAATCGTTGGGCTTGCGCGCGGCAGCCGTCATGGGCGCAGCCTGGCTGGAAGAAGCGGTGCCCTTGGCGGTGCGCGGCGTCGACGTGCTGTCCGCACATGCAGATGCGGCAACAAGCGCCAGGCATGCGGCGGCGATCATCGAGCTGGAACGGAGGTTCATGGCGGCCTTCCTCGCTGCTGTCTATTTATTGAATCGAAACGTTGAAGCAGGTGCTTGCGGCAGCGTTATTGACATCGTTGACGACCAGCACATAGTCGCCAGCCGACAGGCTGACCGTATTCGTGTTCCGGCTCACCACCCCGCCCCGGTAGATTACGAAGTTCGGGCTGGCGCCCGCCGGCGGGCTGACCGTGAACAGGTAGTTGCGGCTGGCCGGCGCCGTGAAGCGCAGGTAGGCGAAGCTTCCGAGCTTGTTCCCCTGGCGCTGAGGATCCGCGGCATTCGTCACGCAGGCCTGCGTGACCGAGCCTCCGACCGCCGCCGTCGTGTACATCGGCAACACGTAGCTCACGGCCGGAGCGCCGCCGTTATTGCTTTCCTGCGCACCGTAGGGATCGTTGGAGGCGGCGCTGATGTTCTGGCCCGCGAGCAATGTTGCCAACGCCGACGCATTGCCCGAGGCGACCGAATTGAATGCCGCCGTGAACGGATGAATCGAGGTCACCGGCGCTCCGCTCCGGAACAACGCGCTCGTCAGCGTGTCGTGAATGGGCTTGAAGCCGACCTGCTGGTTCAGATTCCAGAAGATCGACTGGATCGAGGATTCGCTGAACCAGCCCGGATTGGTGGCCGTCGGCCCTCTCGTGAGGTCGAGGCTTCCGCCACTGGCCTGGCCGGGTCCGCCCGAGTCGACATAGTTGCTGCGCCCCAGCGCGATGCCCGACCAGCCGTTGCCCCAACCCTCGGAGAAGGCGAGGCGGCGGTCGACGCGCTCGCTCGTGGAGTGCGCGCCGCCCGTCGAGTCGTCACGGCTGAACGAGGCCTGGTAGTAGTGCCCCCATTCATGCGCAATGACCGGAGCATCGAATTCGTCGGTATCCACGTCTTCCTTGCCGAGCACGTAGATTTCGGCGCCCGAACTCCTGCCGATGAAGAACGTGGTGCCGATCTGCCCCTGCGCAATGCTGCCGCTGGCGTTCGTGTTGTTGACGCTCCAGAACACCTTCAGCGACGGGAACGCCGTCGCAGGCGCCGCCGACATCACTTTCTGCATCGCCGTGTAGACCGTATCCATGATGGCGAACGGCCCGGACACGCGCTGGCTGGTGTAGCTCGAGCCACCCCAGCCGCTGGCGGCACGCAGGTCGCGGGTGAGCGCCGCGCTGCCGGTGGAGAACGCCGACGACTGCATGGAGTAAATGGCGCTCGATTGCGTGTTGTCGCGCACGGTGACGTCCCAGCTCGGGAACGCCCCGGTGCGGGTCATCTGGGCCCGCACGCGGACGATGACATTCGTATTTCCCGGAACGCTCGCCGAATAGGCGCCGTTGTCGTCGGTGGAAGTGGTGGCCAGCTGGCTGCCGCTGGTGGCGTCGAGCACCTCGACGAAGGCTGCGCGCACTGGCTTGACCGTGGTGTTGGCATACACGAGGCGGCCGCTGGGATTGGGCACCGACTCGTAGGTGGCTGTGCCGCTCAACGCGACCGGCGCCGTCGGAACTATGGGCAACAAGGGAATCCCGCCGCCGCCTCCCCCTCCGCCGCCACCGCAGGCGGTCAGCAGCACTGCTGCGATGCAAGCCACAAGGCTCGAAGCAAAGGAGATACGGTGTCTCATGGTTGTGCTGCCCTCGTTTCAGCTACCCGGCGCCTCGATGATTGACGGCGGCCGGCACGGGAGGATGCCACATCCGCGTGACATAAAGCACAAAACCCGCCTGCATTTCTGCAGGCGGGTTTTCTAGCAATCGCGGCGCGAAGCCGAATGGATTACTGCAGCTTGATCTCGACGTCCACGCCGGCCGGCAGGTCGAGCTTCATCAGCGCGTCCACGGTCTTGTCGGTCGGGTCGACGATGTCCATCAGGCGCTGGTGCGTGCGGATTTCCAGCTGGTCGCGCGAGGTTTTGTTGACGTGCGGCGAACGCAGGATGTCGAAGCGCTTCATGCGGGTCGGCAGGGGCACGGGGCCCTTGACGATCGCGCCGGTGCGCTTGGCGGTGTCCACGATTTCAGCGGCCGACTGGTCGATCAGCTTGTAGTCGAATGCCTTCAGGCGGATGCGGATCTTTTGCTTGGTAGCCATGGTGATTCCTTTGCTCCCGTCTTCTTACAGGTCGAGGATCTTCGCCACGACGCCCGAACCCACGGTACGGCCGCCTTCGCGGATAGCGAAGCGCAGGCCTTCTTCCATGGCGATCGGA
>NZ_FOBJ01000019.1:0-225163 GCF_900109805.1 Variovorax sp. YR750 | reverse complement strand
ACCGTCACCCGTGAAGTCGACGGCGGCCTGGAGACCGTTGCACTCACGCTGCCCGCGGTCATCACCACCGACCTGCGCCTGAACGAGCCGCGCTACGTGACGCTGCCGAACATCATGAAGGCCAAGAAGAAGCAGCTCGACACGGTCAAGCCCGAGGACCTGGGCGTGGACGTGAAGCCGCGCCTGAAGACCCTGAAGGTCGCTGAGCCCCCGAAGCGCGGTGCCGGCATCAAGGTGCCTGACGTTGCGACGCTGGTGGACAAACTGAAGAACGAAGCGAAGGTGATCTGAACATGACCGCACTTGTTATTGCCGAACACGACCACGCGACCGTCAAGCCCGCGACCCTGAACACCGTGACCGCAGCGCTGGCCTGCGGTGGTGATGTCCACGTGCTGGTGGCTGGCGCCAATGCCGCCGAAGCGGCCAAGGCAGCCGCCCAGATCGCCGGCGTTTCCAAGGTCATCGCAGCCGACAGCCCGAGCCTTGCTGAAAACCTCGCCGAGAACGTCGCGGCTCAAGTTCTGGCCATTGCCGGCAACTACAGCCACATCCTGTTCCCCTCGACCGCCAACGGCAAGAACGTCGCCCCGCGCGTGGCCGCCAAGCTGGACGTGGCTCAGATCAGCGACATCACGGCCGTGGTGAGCGCCGACACCTTCGAGCGTCCGATCTACGCAGGCAACGCGATTGCCACCGTGCAGAGCAGCGATGCGACCAAGGTGATCACCGTTCGTACGACCGGCTTCGACGCGGCAGCAGCCACCGGCGGCAGCGCTGCAGTGGAAAACGCTGCAGGCGTGGCCGACAGCGGCAAGAGCAGCTTCGTGGGCCGTGAAGTCACCAAGAGCGAGCGCCCCGAACTGACGGCAGCCAAGATCATCGTCTCGGGCGGCCGTGCCCTGGGCAGCGCGGAGAAGTTCACCGAAGTGATGGCACCCCTGGCGGACAAGCTCAACGCCGGCCTCGGTGCCAGCCGTGCAGCCGTCGACGCGGGCTACGCCCCGAACGACTGGCAAGTGGGTCAGACCGGCAAGATCGTCGCTCCTCAGCTGTACATCGCAGCAGGCATCTCGGGCGCGATCCAGCACTTGGCCGGCATGAAGGACTCCAAGGTGATCGTGGCGATCAACAAGGACGAAGAAGCTCCGATCTTCTCGGTGGCCGACTACGGCCTCGTGGCCGACCTGTTCACGGCCGTGCCGGAACTGGTGAAGGCGCTGTAAGCGAAAGGCCGCGACGATGAAGACCCGCATCACCGAACTGCTGGGCATCCGCTACCCGATCATCCAGGGCGGCATGCAATGGGTGGGCCGCGCCGAGCTGGCGTCGGCCGTGTCGAACGCCGGGGGCCTCGGCATCGTCACCGCGCTCACGCAGCCCACGCCCGACGACCTGCGCCGCGAGATCGAGCGCACGCGCACGATGACCGACAAGCCCTTCGGCGTGAACCTCACGATCCTGCCGGCCGTGAAGCCGCCGCCCTATGCGGAGTACGTGCAGGCCATCATCGACAGCGGCGTGAAGATCGTCGAGACCGCGGGCAACAGCCCGAAGGACTTCATCGCGGCGCTGAAGGAGCACGGCGTGAAGATCGTCCACAAGTGCACCTCGGTGCGCCATGCGCTCTCGGCCGAGCGCAACGGCGTCGATGCGGTGTCGGTGGACGGCTTCGAGTGCGCGGGCCATCCGGGCGAAGACGACGTGCCCGGCCTGGTGCTGCTGCCGGTGGCGGCGCGCAAGCTGCGCATTCCGATCATCGCGTCGGGCGGCATCGCCGACGGGCGCGGCATGGCTGCAGCGCTGGCACTGGGCGCCGAAGGCATCAACATGGGCACGCGCTTCTGCGTGACCAAGGAAGCGCCGATCCACGACAACATCAAGCAGGCGCTGGTGGAGGCGACCGAGCGCGACACCAAGCTGATGTTCCGCACCCTGCACAACACGGCGCGCGTGTTCCGCAACGCCATCTCCGAAGAAGTGGTGGCCACCGAGAACCGGCCGGGCGGCTGCGAGTTCGAGGACGTGCGCCCGCTGGTGGCCGGCGCGCGCGGACGTGCGGCGCTGGAGTCTGGCGAGGTGCACAACGGCGTGGTCTCGGCCGGGCAGTGCATCGGGCTGATCGACGACATTCCGACTTGCGCGGAACTGCTGGAACGCATGGTGCGCGAGTGCCGTGAGCATCTGGACCGGGCTCGGGGCTGGATGGACTGAAGCCCTCCGCTCACTCGCATCCGGGGGCGCTCAGGCCGACGGGGTACCTTGCTCCGCGAATGTCCCCCGGCCTTCGGCCTCCTCCTTTATTTCGCTGCGCAAGGCCCCCCATCGGCCTGAGCGTTGAGCGCCACTCCTGGCTCTGTTGACTGGCACAGCGCGGCTCACGACGCGCATGTGCAGCAGCGCATTGCGGAAGCTGCATTTGTTGGCAGTCTTCTCGACTTCGTGCTGTAGCAGCGGTTAGTTTGCCGGGTTCTTCTCTAGAGTGAATGCCCCTGTCACTCGATACCCCAACAAGGGGAGAAGAAAGGCGCAACACACCAAGCCACTACCGAGATGTTTGAAGGCTGCTTGCCTCGCGGCAGGTTGTCGGTGCGAAAGCACTGATGCAGATGCGAGGTATCAAAAGGCGACGGCCAGGGTGTTACGAGCACCCCAGCCGTCTAACCAAAAACGTGCAATCACCTCTAAGGAGCGCACATAAATGGCTACCAAGACTATAGCCCGGCCAACTACGCCGGTAGCTTCCGCAGAAACCGCCCAACAAGACCCGGCGGATCTTCTTGAGAACACCCTTACTCAGCTTGAAGCTCTACTGTGGGTTTGCCACGGGGAAGAGATCGACTGGTGTAGCGGCGATGGGCCTCGGCAACTGAACAACCTGCTTTGGCTTGCGGCTGAAATGGCTCGCAAAGCGGGGGAGTTGTTTCAGATGAGTGAGAAGGTGCGAAGCAGAGCGCCTGAGGCTGGTGGGTAGGGACTGGGCTTTGGGGTACTGACATACTTGCTCTGTGCTGTATGGCAGCTCAGGGTTTGGAATACTCAGCATCGCGCGTTTTACACAGTCGTGAGTCGGACCGAGCGAAACACTTCACTCAATTGAACGGCGGCCGCCCGGCGGTCGCCCATATCAACAAGCCTGTCGAGAGCTTTCAGCAGCATTTTCGCGGTTCCTACTGGCATGGGCTGCGTGCGCTCGCTGAAGCGCTGAATCAATCCGGCCAGCCGCGCCGGCAGTTGTGTGCCGCGCCATCCCGCTGGCGTTCCTTCGCTTCCAAACAGGTGCTCTAGGTTTGCCACGAAATGTTCGACAGGATAGTGTTTGAAGCTGCTCTCGCACAGGCTCATCCACGATTTGGCCACGAACGTCACAGAGCCGTGCGCGCGCAAGACCGGCTCGAAGACCGAGATTACGGCACCTACGTCTTCCCAATTGCCATTGGCGAAGCGAACCGCCCCCCCCGCGTACCCCATTTCAGCGAAGAACAGGTGCTGGACTATCTCTACCAACTCTCGCTCTGATCGCCCACCGTCGCCGGCATAGTGCCAACTATCGTATGCGAGCACTCGGCCCGCGATGACGGAAAGCAGTTGAAGGGCGACCTGCGGGACCTCGCGGGCGTCTGCGACTTGTGCCATAAGGTGACCAGAGAACCACTCGGCGAGGGCGCCGAAGGTCTCGTCATCGGTTGCCATGGCAGGCTCAAGGAAGCGCCGAGTACCCTCCTGCACCGACAGCCTCAAAGAAACCCTTGCGAAAAACTCATACAGATGGCGTTGCCATCCGTAGTAGCTCGGTCTGTACTGATCATCAAAGTCTCGACGTCCCGCAGCCCAAGACGGCGCAACGCGCTCAATGGTCCATTTGGCCAAGCCTTCGCACCAATCGAGGAATCGCGTGCGCTGCCCCAGGTCAGCCAACACAGCATCCACCGGGATAATGTCGAGGACTTTCTCAAGGAACTTCGTGTCGACGTGAAGTGGGTTGAGTCTCCACCGGACTTCGACCTCCCGGCCTCTGTGCCTACGCTTGGCGGCAGCTTCACCTTCCGAAATTGGCAACCAAGGCTCGGGCCATGTCGGCAACGCCGGCATAGAAGCCCCCGACTCAAGGCGCTCAAGCTCTGTCGTAATGATCTGCTGCACTCGCGCAAAGTGAATTGCCTGCGTGTTGTCGTTGGCTCCGTATCGAACTTCGACAAGGGCAATTTCTGTTGCGAGTCGAATACCTGCCCACGCGATATTCGGGTACTTGGTCCACGCGCTCAATAGGCCCTTGAGTGCTTCAACGGCGACTTCTTCATACGGATGCGCCGAGAGTTCCGTGAGGCCGGCTTGCAGCGACACTACATCCTCGCCTTCAGCAGCAAGGTCGAAGCATGCGTTCAAGCCCTTAGCCGCATACAAGACTGGGTGATGCATCAGTTTGGAACTTCGGACGAAGAACTGTTGCGGAACCTCAGGAATCACGGCTGCGCGAGCACAGACCTCAACAGCCCAATCCAGGTGCGCTTCGGCCCTCTCTCGCACGACGACAGCTGCGACAGCCGCGACAGCAGCTTGCTGTTGGTGCGCAGGCTCTGTGAACTCATAGCCAGTAGCAAACAGGTCTTCCGCATAGAGTTCTTTGGCTGCTTGTACCGCCGCATCAATGGTCAGCGACTCCTTCAGTGTGCCTTCTTGAAAGTAGGAGTACGCCCAGTTCAAGAGCGTGAGGTGCCGAGTCATCTCAGCATGCTTGGCTTGCATCGCCTCGATTTCTGGGCCAGTGGCTCTAGGGTTCTCGACCGAAATGAGCACCTTGGACTTGTCTTCACTCACTTCAGCCCGATAGTTCTCCCTCTTGCCAAGTTCAGCCCAGATCTCAGCTGTTCTGGTGAGTTCTGCCCGAATGTTTTCGTTATTGCGTTCCTCCGCATAGTCGAAGGGCAGGTCTTGCGGGAAGCGCTGTATGGCGGCGGCGGCTTGTTCGCCTATGTCTCCCCCTCTAAGCAGCATGAGGGTAGCCAGCGAGCGAATATCCAAGCGACGCACTGGCAGTTCGTTACCCGCCTTCACAGCTAGAGCGTGCGGCTTCTCGTGAGGCTTTCCGAACCCAATGAGGTTGGCCATCTGAGACATGTCCTGGATATGCCGTTGGATGTCCCAGTGCCATAGTCGCTGGTTCGTCGCGATAGGAAGACTCGTCGCGGAACTGTGCTGCGCCTGCAAAACGACTGCGGCGGCGACAGCCAAGGCGCCAATAGACTTGTGCCCTTCAAGAACCGCACGGAGGACGTCATCAACCGGAACGCCCTTTTCGAGCTGCCGGAACGCCCAGGCCTCCAGAGCCATCCAGCCCGTGTTTACCGCCGATGGACCAAAGTTTCCTCGAGCGCCTTGGTAGAGACGCCTGTCCCCCCAGAACACCTGTTTTCCCCAAGGGAACGTCAGCACGAATGGGATAGGTGTGCCGTCCCGCTCGTACGACAGACGGTGGAGTTGCCGCCACGCTCGAATAGAGTGGTTCGCGAGCTCGCGGACTAGCCTTCTACCCTGGTCTGGCGCTTGGTCCAGAAGCGAATGGAAGGGCTCCCTGGTCGGGGCAGCGGGAAAGAAACTGAACTGGTCGTCTATGGACAGATGGTCCCATTCGAAATGGCTAAAGCTATGCGGAACCAAGTAGTCACGGCCTCGCATCTCGTTCTTCACCTCCGCGGGTAATCGCCGGCGTACCACTGAGAGCGTGAAGTCGACTAGTTCTTCCGAGCAGACCCTGGCGAGATAGGGTGCTTGCATGAACACTGCTTGCACGGCTTTTCGAGGCACGTGTTTCAGCTTACTCAAATCGCGCAAGTACTGGGTGACCAATACGCGTTCCGCGAGCGCGGCATTCAGGATCAAGCTGCGAAGTGCGGACTCAAGCTCCTCTAAGGCGTCTCGTTCATCCCCTAGGTCTCGCCATGTGCCGCGATCGAGGGAAAAGTCGCGGTCGTGAGTCTGGCGCTCAATGTGGTACAGCCAAGCCAAACAGGTTTGAACGATGCGCTCAGACACCTTGTTGCGAAATCCGGCGAACATGTTCTGCCAAACATCGAACGCGGCTACAACGTCAGGGATCACGTATGCCGGCAGCTCTGCTGCGTGGTTCAACAGCCAGTCGCAAAAACGTGCCCACGCAGCAACATCGGACGGATAGCCGAGCATGTCCGCATAGAGCATCCGCTTGGCCAAGTCGAGGTCCGGAACGTCTGTACGCTCAAGGATGGTGGTATTGGGCTGGGTCTTCTCAGCCTGGTACCACACCACCAGCTTGCGAACCCTGGAGTGAGCCGAATCGAGTAGCGCTTGGTTGAAAGCGCCAGAGTATTGTGCAAAGGTCTCCAGTGAGAATGGCCCGGCCAGCCATGCTCGGAGCCACTGCGAACGAAGCTCTTGATTGCCCTCCAGAACGGTGAGGTACTTGGTCCAGTTCTCCCCGTGCGCGAGCTCTGCCTGCGAGAGCAGTTCGACAACTCGTCCCAGCGCTGGCGGCTCTCCGACTTCGCGAATGACCTGCGGCCAGTTCTCGTCCATCCTGACCAAGTGCTGCAAAAACGCCCACTCGAAGAAGATGTCATGAGAGAACTGAACGGTGTGCCCCGCTCTAACCGAGCGCACGATTCCGTCGGACTCCAACTCGGCCAGCACCTGGGCGTCGAAGTCAGCAATGGGAATTCGTCTGCCGAGTTGGTGCGCGCCGGTGTTGGCCAGCTGCACCAAGGCATTGCGTCGATACCCGACGCGAGCGGGGTCGGCCGCGTAGCCGCCACGCTGCCACCAGAGAGCTGCGAGGTCGACTTCTGAAGTAGCCCGGGGGCCGGCCGTCTCCACTTCCTTGGCAAGTACCGCTGCGAAGAACGGCCTGCGAACCACTGCACGGACAGCGTCGGAGCCGAAAAGGAGGGCCCGCAGCGCTGGCTTGGCCTGGGCAAGCATCTCGGCTTCTCCATCGTCGAACGACTCGACGGTAAGCGTTCGCACGCCGGCAGAAAAGAGGGGCCCGGGCAGCCAGGTGCGCAACGGCTCCATACCCGTGTCTCGGACCGTGGCAACAACGCACCAGCCGGAAAGCAGGGAGGAAGTTCGAATTGTATTGAGCAGGTCGAGCAGCACGCCGCGGTGCTTGACTTCGATACGGTCGATACCGTCCACAAATAGCACGCTCGAGCCAGCGGCGGCGATGTCAACCAAGAGCTCTTCCAGGCTGCCATGCGAGATGCCGGCTGCTGCCGCGTACTGCGCCCATGTGCCGCCCCGAAGCCGGTCTGCCTTGAGGAAAAGGACAGGACCGGCCGTTGCGAGTTGCTCGACCGCTGCGCGAAGAACCACCGACTTGCCGGCGCCCGGCATTCCAGCAATCTGCACGAATCCAGGCGACTTGACTGCTTCCAGCGTGGCCTGGATATGCTTGTTACGAGGAACACTTAGGCCGGCAATGCTGTTGGCAATCTCCGCTGCGGCAAGGCGGCTTTCCTGCGCAATTGCTTGAAGAGTTGCTTGGGAACTTGGAGCACCGGATAGGCGGAATGTGCCGTTAAGCCGAGCAACGAGCGTCTTGCGATCGAAGCTGGCGGCCCTACCCTGTGAGACACGCACAAGTGCCAACAAGCGGCGCCAAAGGTCATCGGCCCGAGCTCGATCTGGGGGCGCCAAGGTGTTCCCTAGGGCTGCGACTGTCCGAGCCTCCTCGGGTGAGCCCTCGGTAAGCAGGTCTAAGCGTATGAGGACGAAATGGCCAAGCAACCTGTGTGTTGCGGCGTCGAGTTCTCCGGGAGCGATCTTGGTGGAAAGGATGTTCCGAACGCTTTCGTATTGAGTCAGCTTGCTCCCTGCGGCGCCCTCTGTCTCCAGCTTGCGCAGAAAGTGTTCCGATGAACTCTCCGCTCGAGCCCACTCACACAGCGTTTCGAAGCTTCGTTTGCTCGCATCTGAAATCTCACCAACAATCGCGCCGACCCTATCTAAGGTTTGCTGGAATCCGGCGGCCGATACGGTCTCGTGCGCGCGCTCGATGGTCTCACGGAAATCTTCGTTCCCCTTCGCAGCGCTGATGACGAGCTTGCGCTTGACTTGCGCGCTGAAGGTCATTGAGACGTGGTCGATACCGGCAGCGCGCACGATGAGGTCGTCTAGTGGCTGCCCAAAAGAGCCTTGCTGCACGGAGACATGAGTCACCATGCGGCCTGGTAGACCAGCGGCTGTGGACTCGCCGAGCAAGGCAGCGGCATAAACAGCAGAGACGGCGTCTTCAAAGCTAAAGCCTTGGCCCCCTGTCAGTTCCGGAGACGTGCCGCCGGCCTCGGCGTGGTGCGAACTTGATGAGGCCTGGTTTGGGCCAACTTGCTCCGCGCTCATGGGTGAATGGCAACGCTGCATTGTTGGCGGCAGCGAACAGTTGCAACCTTGACAAGCAAGCTCCGGTGGGCGTCCGTATCGACAGGTTGGCTCGGCACGTTCTCTCCTTCAGTCCAAACCTGAGGATACCTCCGCTGTCCCTGAAAGATTGGGCGCTCCATTTACGTTCAGCACCGCGAGGCTGCGAATGAGGCCACCGTCTGCTTTCGGCACTCAGGACACACCGAGATCGGTCTACGCGAAGACCCGACCGACACCCTGCGGGACGTCCTGCCAGTTGACCGGATTGACGAGCGCCACGCTCATTCCTGAGCAATTGCTCTTCCTCGGAAGCGAACATTGAATGGAGTGATACCAATGAGGACCGCCGCGGCACAAGCCCTTTGGACTTCTGCTCATCCACTGCCCGCCTCTCACGAAGCTCAGTGGCATCCCCTACACGCCCATCTTCAACCCGCCACAGCACTCCAACCACAACCCCCACAGCCGCACTCCCCGGCGCCCTGTACACACACCCTGAAAACACCCCAGCAAGCCAGCCGGCTAAGGAAACCCCCGATACATGAATGGTCATGGACCCCCTAGCATCGGTAACAGTTTCCCTGTCGAGGTGTACGGAACGCGTCCCGGCGTCCGCCCGGTGACATGGCGTTCGTGCGTGCCTCACTGACCATCCTGCGATGACAACTCCACCCGAGTCCGGCCCCACGCTGGACGCCGCCAGCCCCATTCCCCCCGACATCGAAGCCGCAGACGAACCGACCAAGGTTCCCCTCGCAATCGAGGACTGGCTCACGGTCATCATCATGGGCGCGCTGGCGCTCATCACTTTTGCCAACGTCATCGTCCGCTACTTCACCGATTCTTCCTTCGCCTGGACGGAAGAGTTCTCGGTGTTCCTGATGATCATGCTGGCGCTGGTGGCCGGCTCGGCCGCGGTGGCGCGCGACCGGCACATCCGCATCGAGTACTTCTCCGAAAGCGGCTCGATGGCGCGGCGCAAGCGGCTGGCGCAGTTCGGCGCGCTGATGATCGCCGTGCTCTTCACGCTCATCGGCGCGCTCAGCATCCGCATGGTGTGGGACGACTACCGCTTCGAAGAGACGACGCCCGGCATCGGCCTGCCCTCGTGGTGGTATTCGATCTGGCTGCCCATCGTGTCTTTCGCCATCGCGCTGCGGGCCATAGGCCTCATGATCCGCCGCGGACGCGAGACGACGACGCACGGCGACGCTGAAGACAACAACAGCAAGGGCGACGCATCGTGATCGCCACCCTGCTCTTCGTCGCCTTCGTCGTGATGATGCTGGTGGGCGTGCCCATCGGCGCCGCGCTGGGCCTGGCGGGTGCCGCCTGCATTGCGCTGGCCAACAGCGACGCCCAGTGGTTCGGCCTGCTGGCCGTGCCGCAGAACTTCTACGCGGGCCTGGGCAAATATCCGCTGCTGGCCATTCCGATGTTCGTGCTGGTCGGCTCCATCTTCGACCGCTCGGGCGTGGCGCTGCGCCTCGTGAACTTTGCCATTGCCATCGTGGGGCGCGGCCCCGGCATGCTGCCGCTGGTGGCGATTGCGGTGGCGATGTTCCTCGGCGGCATCTCGGGCTCGGGCCCGGCCAATGCGGCCGCCGTGGGCGCGGTGATGATCGCGGCCATGTCGCGCGCGGGCTACCCCGCTGCCTATTCGGCCAGCGTGGTGGGCGCGGCGGCGGCCACCGACATTCTCATTCCGCCTTCGGTCGCCTTCATCGTCTACTCGGTGCTGGTGCCCGGCGCCTCGGTGCCCGCGCTGTTCGCGGCCGGCATGGTGCCCGGCGTGATGGCCGGCCTGGCGCTGATGATTCCGGCCGTGTGGCTCGCCCGCAAGCACAAGATGGGCGCGCTCGAGGCCACGCTGCCGCGCCCGCCTTTCTGGAAGAGCTTTCGAGAAGCGACCTGGGGGCTGGCGGCGCCGGTGCTCATTCTGGGCGGCATGCGCGCGGGCTGGTTCACGCCCACCGAGGCGGCGGTGGTGGCGGTGTTCTACGGCCTCTTCGTGGGCATGTGCATCCACCGGACCATCAAGGTGCGCGACCTGTTCGTGATCTTGCGCGAGTCGGGCGAGCTCTCGGCTGTGATCCTGCTGGTGGTGTCGCTGGCGGGCATCTTCGCGTACTCGCTCTCGACGCTGGGCGTGATCGACCCGGTCACGCGCGCCATCGTGAACTCGGGGCTGGGCGAGTACGGCATCCTGGCGCTGCTCATCTTGCTGCTCATCACGGTGGGCATGTTCCTCGACGGCGTGTCGATCTTTTTGATCTTCGTGCCGCTGCTGCTGCCCATCGTGCAGTACTACAAGTGGGACCCGGTGTGGTTCGGCGTCATCCTCACGCTGAAGGTGGCGCTGGGCCAGTTCACGCCGCCGCTGGCGGTCAACCTCATGGTGTCGTGCCGCATCGCGAAGGTGCGCATGGAAGAAACCGTGCGCTGGGTGGGCTGGATGCTGTTCTCGATGTTCGTGGTGATGGTGCTGGTCATCATCTTCCCTGAGCTCGCGCTCTGGCTGCCGCGCAAGCTCGGCTACTGATTCATTCTTTCGTCCGTCCCGTCGCAGAACCATTATTAGGAGAGCCTTGATCATGAAATTCCGCCGCACCCTGCTCGGCCTTGCAGCCGTTGCCACCGCCCTCGGCATGTTCTCGTCCGGCGCCATGGCGCAGGCCGCCTACAAGCCCGAGTACAAGATGTCGCTGGTGCTGGGCCCGCCCACGCCGTGGGGCCAGGCCGGGAAGATCTGGGCCGACCTGGTGAAGGAGCGCACGCAGGGCCGCATCAACATCAAGCTGTACCCGGGCGTGTCGCTCATTCAGGGCGACCAGACGCGCGAGTTCAGCGCGCTGCGCCAGGGCGTGATCGACATGGCCGTGGGCTCGACCATCAACTGGTCGCCGCAGGTCAAGCAGCTCAACCTGTTCTCCATGCCCTTCCTGATGCCCGACTACGCGGCCATCGACGCGCTCACCCAAGGCGAGGTCGGCAAGGAGATGTTCAAGACGCTCGACAAGGCCGGCGTGGTGCCGCTGGCCTGGGGCGAGAACGGCTTCCGCGAGATCACCAACTCGAAGAAGCCGATCAAGTCGCCGGCCGACATCAAGGGCATGAAGATCCGCGTGGTGGGCTCGCCCATCTACTCCGACATGTTCACCGCGCTGGGCGCCAACCCCACGCAGATGAGCTGGGCCGATGCGCAGCCCGCGCTGGCCAGCGGCGCTGTCGATGGCCAGGAGAACCCGCTCTTCCTGTTCACGGTGCTCAAGATGCAGACCGTGGGCCAGAAGTTCGTGACCACCTGGGGCTACGTGGCCGACCCGCTGGTGTTCGTGGTCAACAAGGAGATCTGGGCCTCGTGGACGCCGGCCGACCAGGCCATCGTGCGCCAGGCTGCCATCGACGCGGGCAAGGAAGAGATCGTCATCGCGCGCAAGGGCCTGGTGGAAGCCGACAAGCCGGTGCTCAAGGACATCGCCGGCATGGGCGTGACTGTGACCAGCCTCACGCCGGCCGAGCGCGCCGAGTTCGTGAAGGCGACGCGGCCGGTGTACGACAAGTGGAAGTCGACCATCGGTGCAGACCTGGTGGCGAAGGCCGAGCAGGCGATCGCCGCGCGCAAGAAGTAATCCAAGTAATGCTGACGGCCGCCGCGCCTGCTCAGGCGCGGTAGCGGCTGGGGTTCGCTCCGGCCACCTTCTTCATCAGGCGCCGCAGTGCAGTGGCGTCCTGATACCCCACTGCCCCCGCCACCTGCTCGACCGTCATGCGGCTGGACTCGAGCAGCGCGCGGGCGCGCCGCAGCCTCACACTCTGCACCAGCGCCTGCGTGCTCTTGCCGGTGGCCTTGCGGATGTGGCGCGAGAGCGTGCGCTCCGACATGCAGAACTCGCGCGCCAGCTCGCTCACCGCCGGCGCCTCGGGCAATGCCGACTCGACCCGCGCCGCGAGCCGCGCCACCAGGTCGTTGCCGCTGGCCAGCACCTCCGCCGCGATGAACGGTGCCTGCGCCTGGCGCCCGTCGATCAGCAGCATGCGCGAGACAAGATCGGTGAGCGCGCTGCCGCAGCGCTCGCGCAGCAGGTGCAGCATCAGGTCGGTCTGCGCGAAGGCGGCGCCCGCGGTGACGACGGGGCCATCGGAGCACACCATGCGGTCGGCATCGACGGTGCAGTCGGGCGACATGCGCGCGAGCAGAGGCGCGTACCACCATGAAACCGTCGCGCGGCGGCCCTGGAGCAGGCCGGCGGCATTCAACAAGAACACGGCCGAGCACGAGGCCGCGACCTGCCCACCTGCCTTGGCGTGGCGTGCGAGGCCTGCGATGGCTTTGAGCGCGTCGTCGCTTTCGAGGCATCGGCGGATCTCGCCGGGTGTGTTGAGGCCGAGCCCCGGCACCACCCAGGTGGAGCGATCTTCGCGGGGGCGCACGGGCATGCGAGTGGTGTCCAGGCTCATGCCGGCGCGCAGCTGCACCGGGCCGCCGTTCACCGAGCACACCCGCCAACGGGGCGGCGCGACGCCTGCGCGCGCGGCCATCGCTTCCGCGGCGCCGAGGATGTCCATGGTGACCGCGACGCTGGAATTGAAGGCGCCGGGCAGCACCAGCACGGTGAAGTCATGCATCTGGATGGTTGGCCGATAAAGCCTGAAAGCAGTCGAATTGGACACTGCCATTCTGAAGAGGCCGAAGGTCCAATACAAGCTTCACGGCTTTCGCACGACCTGAACGGCAAAAAGGAAACCCCATGGCACAGCAACGCTCCATGAACGAAGACGATCCGCTCGACGACTTCAGCGCGCGCCAGATCGCGCTCGACGACATCGAGAAGAAGGTCTACGTCATGGGCCAGGGCCCGGCCGTGATCGTAATGACCGAGATGCCCGGCATCAGCCCGCACGTGGCGCGCTTCGCACGCTGGGTGCGCGACGCGGGCTTCACCGTCTACATGCCTTCGCTGTTCGGGCGTGATGGCGCGGTGCCCGGCGCGGAAGAAGGCATCGCGGTGTTCAAGCGCGCCTGCGTCAGCGCCGAGTTCCGCGCCTTCGCGGCCAACGAGTCGAGCCCGGTCACGCAGTGGCTGCGCTCGCTCGCGCGGTTTGCGCATGCCGAGTGCGGCGGTCCGGGTGTCGGTGCGATCGGCATGTGCTTCACGGGCAACTTCGCGCTCTCGATGATGCTGGAGCCCGCGATGCTCGCGCCGGTGGTGTGCCAGCCCTCGCTGCCGATGGACAAGCCCGAGGCCACGAACATGTCGCCAGACGAGCTGGCCTCGGTGCGCGAACGGCTGGAGCGCGAGGACCTGACCGTCATGGCCTACCGCTTCGAGGGCGACAGGCACTGCAGGGCGCAGCGCTTCGCGGCCTTCTCGCAGGCGCTGGGCGAGCGCTTCGTGGCGCGCGTGCTGCCCGACAGCGCGGCCAACACCAATACGCCGCCCTTCTTCGCGCAGGTGGTGGCGAGCCCGCACAGCGTGGTGACGGCGCACCTGATCGATGAAGCGGGGCAGCCCACGGTGGCTGCGCGCGACGAGATACTTGCCTTCTTCGCGCGGCGGCTGCGGCCGTCCGGCTCCGGCGCGGCCTGAGCAAGCGGCGCTTTCGCAACACGCGGGGCGCGGCCTCGGGCACGGCGGATGAAACCTCTTCGCCGTGCCTTGCGCACTTTCAGTTTCGGCCTTTCCGATGCGCTAACGCCTTGGTATGCGCAATGTTGCGGCCACGCGCGAGCGCATCGAAAATGCCTTCGCGATCCGGTGTTCGTGCCGCGCGATGCTCTGGCAGACTGATTCGAGAGACGCTTTTTTCACAGCGTCCGCAAGGAGTCTTCCCCATGCATCCCAGGCCCGCAGCACTGGCGCTGCCATTGCGCCTCGCCGCGCTCTTCCCGATTCTTTTTCTCGGACTCGTCGCCCTCTTGACCGCCAGCTTCATCGCCCCGAAGGCCCACGCCGCCGACGCCACGCCGGCAACGACGCACACACTCATCATCGACACCGACCCGGGCGCCGACGACGTGATCGCGCTGCTGTTCGCCATGGCTTCGCCCGAGCAGTTGAAGATCCAGGCGCTCACCACCGTGGCCGGCAACGTGCCGCTTTCCAAGACCTCGCGCAACGCGCGCCTCGCTCGCGAATGGGCGAAGCGGCCCGACATCGCCATCTATGCCGGCGCGCCGCGCCCGCTGCTGCGCACGCCGATCTACGCGGCCGACATCCACGGCAGCGAAGGCATCACCGGCGTGAAGGTGCACGAGCCCAGCCAGCCGCTGGCCGAAGGCAACGCGGTCGACTACCTGATCCACACGCTGCGCGCAGCGCCCGAGAAGAGCGTGACGCTCGCGATGCTCGGCCCCGAGACCAACCTCGCGCTGGCGCTCACGCAGGCGCCCGACATCACGCGCGGCCTGCGCGAGCTGGTGCTCATGGGCGGCGCGCATTTCAACGGCGGCAACATCACACCCACCGCCGAGTTCAACGTGTTCGCCGATCCGCACGCGGCCGAGATCGTGCTGAAGAGCGGCGTGCCGATCACCATGCTGCCGCTGGACCTCACGCACAAGGTGCTGACCAGCCCCGAGCGCATCGCCAAGCTGCGCGGCCTCGGCAACCAGGCCGGCAAGACCGTGGCCGACATCCTCGACGCCTACGTGCAGCACGACATGCAGTACTACGGCCTGCCCGGCGGCCCGGTGCACGACGCCACCGTGATCGCCTACCTGCTGCAGCCCTCGCTCTTCAGGGGCCGGAAGGTGAACGTGGAAGTCGACAGCCGCGAAGGGCTCGGGTTCGGGCAGACGGTGGTGGACTGGTATGGCGGGCTGAAGAAGCCGGCCAACGTGAACTGGATCGCGGAAGGGGATGCGCAGGGGTTCTTCGATCTGCTGACGCAGAGGATTTCGCGGTTGCCTTGAGTCGAGCAGCATGCACAGACTGGCCGCGCCCGACCTTGTCGCCCTTGCCACACTCGCACTCATGAGTTCCATCCCGCCCGCTCAAGCCGCTCGCCCCGCCGCCGGTCAGGAAGTCGACGAATCGCGTTTGATCGAGCTTCAGGTCGAGCTTCCCCGGCCGTGCATCGCCGTGCCCGGCGGACAGGCCACGGTGCTGCTTCCGCGTCGCGAGCTGGAGCGGCTGGCCACCGGTGCGCCGACCGCATGGACCACCGAGGCCGAACGGCAGGCGCTCATCCAGGGACGAAGGGCCGCCGCGCTGCTGAAGGCGACAGGGGCAGGATCGACTGCCGATGCCAACGGCTGCCAGACGCTGCAGGGCCCTGCCGATTCCGACGCCCAGCACCTGGTCGCGGACTTCCTGGAGCGGGGCGCCGCGTCGGTCCTTCTCTCCGGCAAGGCTCAGCCTCGGATCACGGTCCGCTACCTCGGCTCGAAGTGCGGGCCGACCTGCGGCAGGGGCGACATCCTGTTCCATGTGCCGGGCGAGCCTGGGCCGTTCTTCGCTGTGTCGTGGTGGGTATCCTGATCGCTGTCGTCTGAGCAACGACCTCAGCTGCTCTCCAGGCTCCAGTGCACGCGGGAGAAATCGCCTAGCGCCAGGTCCTTCTCGTGGATGCTGAAGGTGAAGGTGCCCGCGTCCCAGAAGCAGAAGCCCGGGTTGCCGTCTGAGCAAAGCGTCAGCAGGTTGACCCACTCCACGGGCAGCCCGCCCTTCTCGCGCGATGCCTGTTCCTGCGGGTTCTCGTGCTGCGTGAAGACGTGGGCGTTCATCAGGTGTGCGGCGTTCCGACGCTCGCCGTCGCCGGCCAGCTCGGCTTCGAGCGCCCAGTAGGCCTCCTGCAGCGTGTCGTCCCTGTCGATCTCCAGCAGCATGGCGTCCTCGCCCAACAAGCGCCCGTTGCCGGCGTTGTAGAGATTCGGCAAGGACACGGTGATGTCGACGCTGGCCTTGTAGCCTTCGTAGGCATCGGACACGCTGCAGCCGTCGGCGAATTCGGCGTCTTCCGGCCACGCGTGCGTGCGCAGCGCGTCAGCCGGCGCATCGGAATGCAGCACGCACACGGCGTCGCCTTCCTCCTGGCCTTCGCCGAAGAAATAGAGGCGGCCTGAGCGCGGCAGCCACGATTGCATCGAAGCAATATCCGCCAGGTCGATCTGTGCGTAGAAGCGCCAAGGCTTTCCGTCGGTCGACGGGTAGTCGATGCCAGGCGGCAGGTCAGGCCTGCCGCCGATGCGGGTGTTGCCCAGGCTTGCGTAATCTTCGGATTCCACTGTGCGCAGGCGCAGAGCCTGGCGCGCATGGCGCAGGAGTGCGTCTGCGTAGCGCTGGAGGCCGTGCCGCGCCAGGGCCTCACCCAGCAACGCCACATGCGTCGGGCTTCCGCGCGCCATGAAGGCCTCGCGATCCACCACGGCCTCGACCTCGGGGCGGTAACGGATGTCGCGGAACAGGGCTTCGTTCTTCCTCTCGATGTCGACCTTTTCGATGTTCTTCAATGAGGCCGGCAGCGATTCGAAGGGGTTCTTGTTGATGCTGAGGTGCGTGAGGGCCGGCAGATTGCCCACGGACTCGGGCAAGGTCGCGAGCCGGTTTCCGTCGAGCAGCAGGCGCTGCAGGCGTTCGAGCCGCGAGATGCTGGCGGGCAACGCCTCGATGCGGCAGTGCGCAAGCGAGAGCACTTCCAGCGATTCGAGCGCGCCCAGGCCCTCGGGGAGGTGGGAAAAGACCGGGCTGCGCAGGTACAGCTCACGAAGCCGGGTCAGCGTGCAGAAGGATTCCGGGAACGCGGTGGCCGAATTCGCCGTGTCGGTGCTCCACGAATGCTGAAGCGACAGGTGCTCGAGCCGTGTGAAGCGCAGAAGTTCGTCGCGCCACCGCCCATCCCATTCGCGGATGAGCAGCCGGCGCACGCGCTCGGGCGGAGCGGCCATCGCCTCTTCGAAGCTGCCGTAGGTGTAGGGGCGCAGCTCGACCTCTCCCGGCGGGCAATGCCACACCACATGCACCGGCACGCCTTGCGCGTCCGTCTCGTAGTCGTGCCGCAGCAGGCCCTGCAATTCGACGCGGTCGGGGCGCAGGTCGATCTCGCCGAAGAAGCGCGTGCCGAAGGCGAAGCCCTTCTCCCAGAGCGCGAAGAAGCCGTTCGTCGGCTGGTTCTGGAGATAGCTGATGCGCCGCTGCGGCGTGTCGTGGTTGTCGTAGAAGTAGAAGGTCGAAGACCGGAACGAAGGGGCGATCCAGCCGGCCGCGGGGTTGTCGAAGCCCTCCGGGTCGAAGGGCGGCGTGTGACGTGACCTGTCGTAGCCGACCGGCCGGCCCTTGAGATGGAAGGACATGCCGCCGTCCTCGAATGCGACCTCCGTCTCGGGGTCGAACTCGAATGCGCACTTGCCGATCTGGAACTTGTTGATGGACACGAGGGCTCCGCGGGGAAACTGGCCGCCGAGCCTATCAGCAGGCGCGAGGGCGCGATTGCGATCAGCGCGCCTGCGCGCACACGTGCTTGAACACGATCCCGCTCACCGTGGTGGGGCCGCCGACTGCCTTCCACTCGGTATGCCGGCTGAGGTCGATGTCGTGCACTTCCAGCGGTCCGTTGTGGCTCACTACACGGCGCGCCTTTTCGCGCGCGCCCTTGCAGTCGTAGTCGTAGAGGTAGCGCGAGGTGCGGTACGGGGTCTTGCCGACGTCGGTCTGCAGTTCGTCATAACGGTAGAGCGTCCAGGCTTCCACCATGCCTTCGTGCGGGCGGATGGAATCGCGCTGCAACAGCACCTTCTTGCGGGGCGTCGATGCGATCTCGGTCCAGTTCTCGGCGGACTGTGCCGGCAGTGCCGCCAGCAGGGTCGCCGCCGCGCTGGCCGATGCGACGAGGCGGAATACCGCCGCCGAGCGATGCAAGGATCGATTGGGTCTTCTCATCCTTTTCTCCTCCGTGTGTGCGGGCCGCGCTATCGGCGCCGCCCTCTTGCCACGGCACGAGCATAGCTCCGCACTTCGGCCGGCCACTTGGCGCCTTCTCTCGCGTACTCCGCGGCGGAAGGGGATGTGCAGGGATTCTGCAATCTGCTGACGCAGAGGGTTTCGCGGCTACCCTGAGCCATGCACCACGGGCATCGGCGCGACCTGACATGGGCGGCGACTACCATCGCGCAATGCCCACCTCAAACACGACGGATCGATCTGCGTTCTTCAACTGGATTTCAGCGGGCATGTTGATGGGCGGTCTTGCGCTGCCGCTGGTCGCGAAGGCAGTCGAGCCGGGCCTCTGGTCGCTGCTCCTCTACTCTCTCTCGTTGCTCTGCTGGCTCGTTCTGCCCTTGTGGTATCCCTATTCCGTAGTGAAAACAGGGGTCCTCGGCGCGAGGTACAAGGTTTTCAGGCAGCAGGAGCCCTACAGGTTCTGGCTGGGACTGGCGACCTATGAAGTGCTCCTGCTTGCCTTGGGCACTGTGATCGCGCTGCCCGTGTACGTCGGGCTCGTGAAAAGCCAGATACCGCAGTGATGCGGTATTCGACCCAGGGGAAGTCCGCATCCAGGACGAGTCTTGCCCGCGGCACCGCCTAGACCTTGATGCCGCGGAATGCGATGACACGGCGCCAAGGCTCCATGCGTCCCAGCACCGCATGGATCTCATCCGTTGGAGAAACGGCTCCAAGAACAATTGGCTCCGAGTGCGCGGCCTTGACGATGACATCCTCAGCGAAGGCCGCGACAAGAAACTCGGGACGAACACAGTTCTGACCTTGCTCCGGAAAGCTGACGAGGCGACTGAACCTGAAGTCGTCCGGTATGGGCAGCCTGGCATTGAGAAACCAATCCTCGGCGGCCGCGACGACCTGCCACGGGCCGGCGGAAAGTCTCTTGACAGTCGTTGCACCAAGGATCCGTGCACCAGTGACCAACTGCTCGGCAATGCTCTCCAGCGTGACTTCACCTCGGGTAAAGAACATCGTCGGATGGGCGCGGGCCCATTCTGTTGGGGAAACCGTGATCTCGGTGATGCTCATTGCTTTCAGGTTCCATCCAATGGGGCCGAACAAGTTACTGCGGTTCAGGGCCGGTTCACTGCGGCGGCGGCTCCTTGTAGAGCCGGAGGAACCTGAACATCTTTGGCCATTGTTCCCGAGGCTTGAAAACGATCGCCACCTCCTGATTGCCGAGGGCTGACTCGGTCAGCACCACGTGATCGGCAACCTGCTTGGCATTCTCGAACTCTTTGGCGTTTGCCTTGCAGACAGCCTTGAAAAAGGGGCCCGAGAGCCATTGCTGCGTCTCCGGCTCGTTCTGGAACTTGAGATAGCCGGCCAAGGATGCATGGGCAACAGCGACCATCGCGAAGCCCAGGGGAATATCGTCCCGAACAAGGATGTACATCTTCATGCGTCTGCTGGCACCACTGGCGTGATTCTCTTCAGTCGGGCCCTCGATTCTCAGGCAGGATTTCTGCGATGACTCAGGTCAGGAATGCGGCTCACCGCACAACAGGCGAGTTGCGCATATCGCTGCATCCGGTCATTTCGCACCGCCTTTCACGCACTTCGTCGCAATCCCATGGAAATGATGCGGTGACATCGCGACCATCCGGGCTCCACATTCACCGAGGAGATCTGCGATGCGAAAAGCCCTTGTCCGGCCCGCCCTGCTGCTCGCCAGCAGCCTGCTGCTGTGCTTCCAGGCACTGGCCTCCGAGGCCGGCTGGCGGCAAATCCGCATTCCAGGCGCAGCGCCCGACGACGCGCCCACGGTGGTCGCGCTGTACTACCCGACGCAGGCGCCCGCACGCGCGACGGCCATGGGGCCGTTCACGGTGCGGGCGGCCATCCAGGCAGCGCCCGAAGACAAGGTCAAAGGCCTGATCCTGCTGAGCCACGGCCTCGGCGGCACCGAGCTGGGCCACAGCAGTCTGGCCGAGGCGCTCGCGCGGGACGGCTACCTGGTCGCGGCGCTGCGCCATCCGGGCGACAACTGGCAGGACGGTTCGCTGCTGAAGAAAGGCGCGGCCGCCTACTTCGGCGAGCGGCCACGGCAGGCCTCGCGGGTGATCGATGCGCTGCTGCAGGATCCGCTATGGAAGGACCGCATCGCGCGCGACGAGCGGGGCTATCGCATCGGCGCCCTGGGCCATTCGGCCGGCGGCTACACGGTGCTGGCGCTCGCGGGCGGCCAGGCCGACCTGTCGCGTATCACCACGCATTGCACGAGCGAACGCGCCGCCGATCCGATCTTCTGCGGCGTCAACCGCGGCGACGCGCCGCCTGCCTCGCTGCTTCCCTCGTTGCGCGACCCGCGCGTGCGCGCGGTAGTGTCGATGGCTCCCGCGGGTGTTCCCTTCACGGCTTCGTCCCTCGCGCAGGTGCGAGTGCCCACGCGAATCTACGAAGCCGAGCGGGACCGCTTCCTGGTGCCGCGCTTCCACGCCGAATGGGTGGCCAGCAACATGCCCGCGGCCGAGCTGCGCCGCATCCCGAACGCATGGCACTTCGCGTTCATGGACACGCCGTCCATGCCCATCCAGACGCCCGACGGCAACATCGCCGACGACCCGCCGGGTTTCGACCGCCAGGTGTTCCTGGCGCGGCTGGGGCGCGAGATTCAGGACTTCTTCGACAAGGCGCTGTCCGGGGAGGCCCGCCCGCAGTGAATGGCGCTTGCTCGGGCCGGCCCTGCGCTCGATCCTGAGTCCAAAAGAAAAGGCCATGCCGTCGCCGGCATGGCCTTTTCTGTCGCTTGCTTGCTCCAGGCAGGCAGCGGCGCTCAGTGCTGCAGGATCTTGTTGAGGAAGTCCTTGGTGCGCGGCTGGCGGTTTTCCGGATGGCCGAAGAATTCGTCCTTCGAGCAGTCTTCCAGGATGCGGCCGCCCACGTCGATGAAGATCACGCGGCTGGCGACCTTGCGCGCGAAGCCCATTTCGTGCGTGACCACCATCATGGTCATGCCTTCCTTGGCGAGGTTCACCATCACGTCGAGCACTTCGCCGACCATCTCGGGGTCGAGCGCCGAGGTGGGTTCGTCGAACAGCATGACGATGGGGTCCATCGACAGCGCACGGGCAATGGCCACGCGCTGCTGCTGGCCGCCCGAGAGCTGGCCCGGGAACTTGTCCTTGTGCGCCATCAGGCCCACGCGGTCGAGCATCTTCAGGCCGCGGGTCTTGGCTTCGTCGGGCGAGCGGCCCAGCACCTTGATCTGCGCGATCGTGAGGTTCTCGGTCACCGACAGGTGCGGGAACAGCTCGAAGTGCTGGAACACCATGCCGACCTTGGAGCGCAGCTTGGGCAGGTTTGTCTTGGGGTCGTGCAGCGGAATGCCGTTGACGGTGATCTCGCCCTTCTGGAAGGGCTCGAGCGCGTTCACGGTCTTGATGAGCGTGGACTTGCCGGAACCCGATGGGCCGCACACCACGACCACGTCACCCTTGGAGATGTTGACGGAGCAGTCGTTGAGCACCTGCACCGGGCCGTACCACTTCGATACGTTCTTGATTTCGATCATTTTTTCGGACATTTCTTTCTCCGGTTGGACACTCAATCCGTCAGCGGATGATGGCGATCTTCTTGTGCAGGCGTTTCACCAGCCAAGAAAGGGCGTAGCACATGACGAAGTACACGACGGCCGCGAGCAGGTAGGCCTCGATCGGGCGGCCGAAGTTCTTGCCGGCGGTCTCGAAGCCCTTGAGCATGTCGTAGGCACCGATGGCGTAGACCAGCGACGTGTCCTGGAACAGGATGATGGTCTGCGTGAGCAGCACCGGCAGCATGTTGCGGAAGGCCTGCGGCAGCACCACCAGGCGCATGTTCTGGCCGTAGGTCATGCCCACGGCCTGGCCGGCGTTGATCTGGCCGCGCGGGATCGACTGGATGCCCGCGCGCATGATCTCGCTGAAGTAGGCGGCCTCGAACGCGACGAAGGTGATCACGGCCGAGATCTCGGAGCGGTAGTTGGAGCCCACCGAGCCGAACAGCGAGTAGAACGACGCCGGCACCAGCAGGAAGAACCACAGGATCACCATCACCAGCGGGATGCTTCGCATGCCGTTGACGTACAGGGCCGCGGGCGCATCGAGCCACTTCTTGCCCGACAGGCGCATGAGCGCCAGGATCGTGCCGAAGATCACGCCGCCGATCGTGGCCACCACCGTCAGCGTGACGCTGAAGTAGAAGCCCTTGACGACGAAGTTGCTGATGACGTCCCAGTTGTAGAAGGAAAGGTCGAGATTCATCATTTCAGTGTCCTCCGCCGCCGGCCGAGACGATGAAGCCCGGCACGCGGGTCTTCTTCTCGATGAACGCCATGAGGCGGTTGATGATGAGCGCCGAGACCACGTAGCACGCCGTCACGGCGAGGTAGACCTCGATGCCGCGCGAGGTTTCTTCCTGCGCCTGCATCGCGAACATGGTGAGCTCGGCGACCGACACCGCGAAGGCGACGGACGAGTTCTTGAAGATGTTCATCGTCTCGCTCGTGAGCGGCGGGATGATGATGCGGTAGGCCATCGGCAGGATCACGTAGCGGTAGTACTGCGCGGTGGTGAAGCCCACGGCCATGCCCGCGTAGCGCTGGCCCTTGGGCAGCGCCTGGATGCCCGAGCGCACCTGCTCGGCGATACGCGCGGAGGTGAAGAAGCCCAGCGCCAGCACCACGAGGATGAAGCTCGGCACGCCCTTCATGACGGGAATGAGCGCCGGGATCACGTGGTACCAGAGGAAGATCTGCACCAGCAGCGGGATGTTGCGGAAGAGCTCCACCCAGGCATTGCCCAGCCGCACCAGCCACGGGCTGTCGGGCAGCGTGCGGATGATGCCGATGAGCGAGCCCAGCACCAGTGCCACGACCAGCGCCAGCAGCGCGACCGACACGGTCCAGCCCCACGCCGAGAGCATCCATTGCAGGTAGCTCGGATATTCCCCCCCGGGGTCCTGCAGGAAAACCTGCCAATCCCAGTTGCCCATTTGTGTTTACTCCTTCTTCACCGTCTCTACGAAAACCAGTCCCTTGAAAAGAAACGCCCACCGCGAAAGGTGGGCGTCATCACGCAGCGACGCGCCGCTTATTCCTTGGTGACGTACTCTTCGGCCGGCTTGTCGTTCGGGTTGGCCCACGCGTTCTTGGTGGCTTCACCCAGCGGCAGGCCGATGGTCACGCCTGCCGGGGGAATCGGCTTCAGGAACCACTTGTCGTACAGCTTGGCGAGTTCGCCCGACTTGGCCTGTGCCTTGATGCTGTCGTCCACGGCCTTCTTGAAGGCGGGGTCGTCCTTGCGGATCATGATGGCGATGGGTTCGACGGCCAGCACGTCCGGCAAGATCTTGTAGTCCTTGGGCGACTTCGACTTGGCGGCCAGGGCAGCCAGGATCGAGCCGTCCATCACGAAGGCGTCGGCGCGGCCGGTTTCGAGCAGCAGGAAGCTGTCGGAGTGGTCCTTGCCGTAGACCTCCTTGAAGGTCAGGTTCTCGGCGCGCTTCTGCTTGCGCACGGTCTGCAGCGGCGTGGTGCCGGTGGTGGTGGCGACCGTCTTGTCCTTCAGGTCGGCCAGCGAGTTGATGCCCGAGTTGGCCTTGACGACGATCTTGGTTTCTTCGACGTAGGTGGTCACGCCGAAGGACACGTCCTTCTGGCGGGTGGCGTTGTTGGTGGTGGAGCCGCACTCGATGTCGACGGTACCGTTCTGCACGAGCGGAATGCGGTTCTGCGAGGTCACTGGCTGGTACTTGACTTCGAGCTTCTTGCCGGCGGCCTTCTCGAGGTCCTTGATGATGTTGGCGCAGACGTCGTAGTGGAAGCCGGTGTATTGGCCATTGCCCAGCGTGTACGACAGGCCGGAAGATTCACGCACGCCTTCGGTGATGACGCCGGAAGCCTTGATCTTGGCCAGCGTGTCGTTGGCCTGCGCCATCGCGCCGCCAGCGGCCAGTGCCGCAACCGCCAATGCCAATACTTGTTTTTTCATGAGGAAAACTCCTGAGGGTGACTGAAACAGATACAACTAAATTCTAGACACTCGCATTTTGCGTGATACCCGGACCAACCCGGTGCATACACACACACGCTGCACCGGCCATGCGCATCGCAGCGCCAGCCTGGTGCGATCCTGCCTCCTGGCATTGTCCGACTTTCACTAAGCAGCCTTTATGCCCGAAGTCTGGCCCGACGGTTCGGCAGCCGGCGGAACCGGCGCGGCCGACAGGCGCACCGGCTGGGTGAGGTTCTCGGGCACGAGCAGCGCGTCCATCTCGGCGCGGGTCATGATGCCCAGCGACTCGGCCACCAGGTCGATCGGCCCGCCGGTGGCGAGCGCGGTCTTGGCGATGAGCGCGGCCTTCTCGTAGCCGATGAGCGGGTTGAGCGCGGTGACCAGCGTGACCGACTCGCGCACCCTCTTCGCAAGGAACTCGCGGTTCGCCTCGATGCCCTCGACGCAGTTGTGCTGCAGCGTGGTGCAGGCCCGGCTCAGGTGCTGGATGCTCTTGAACAGGCTCCAGCCCATGATCGGCTCGAAGGCGTTGAGCTGCAGCTGGCCGGCCTCGGACGCCAGCGTCACGGTGATGTCGTTGCCGATGACCTCGAAGGCCACCTGGTTCATGACTTCCGGGATCACCGGATTGACCTTGCCCGGCATGATCGACGAGCCCGCCTGCCGCGCCGGCAGCCTGATCTCGCCGAAGCCCGCCTGCGGGCCGCTGGAGAGCAGGCGCAGGTCGTTGCAGGTCTTGCTGAGCTTGGTCGCCACGCGCTTGAGCACGCCCGACAGCTGCACGAATGCGCCCGTGTCCTGCGTGGCCTCGATGAGGTTGGCCGCCTGCTTCAGCGGCACGCCGGTCTGCTCGGCGAGGTACTGGCATGCGAGGTTGGCGTAGCCGTGCGGCGCGTTGATGCCGGTGCCGATGGCGGTGGCGCCGAGGTTGATTTCCTCGATGAGAGCGCGCGCCTCGCCAAGGCGGGCCTCGTCCTCCCCGATCATGATGGCGTAGGTCAGGAACTCCTGGCCCAGCGTCATGGGCACGGCGTCCTGCAGCTGGGTGCGGCCGATCTTGAGGATGTCCTTGAACTCGAGCGCCTTGGCCTCGAAGGCGCGGCGCAGCGAGGCCATCGATTCGAGCAGCCTGCCGATGGCGAACCACAGCGCCAGGCGCACCGCCGTGGGGTACACGTCGTTGGTGCTCTGCGAGGCGTTGACGTGGTCGTTGGGGTGGAGCACGTCGTAGCGCGCTTTCTCGTGGCCCAGTTTTTCCAGCGCGAGGTTGCAGATGACCTCGTTGGCGTTCATGTTGGTCGAGGTGCCGGCGCCGCCCTGGATGACGTCGACCACGAACTCGTCGAGCAGCTTGCCGTCGACGATGTCGTCGCAGGCCAGGATGATGGCCGCGGCACGGTCTCGGTCGATGGCGCCCAGGTCGGCGTTGGCGCGGGTGGCGGCCTTCTTCACGTAGGCCAGCGCGCGCACCAGGTCGGGCATGGCCGAGATGCGGGTGCCGGAGATGGGAAAGTTCTCGACCGCGCGCGCCGTATGCACGCCCCAGTAGGCGACGGCGGGGATCTGCTTGTCGCCGAGGAAGTCGTGTTCCGTCCTGAAATTGGAGCTCATGAGAGGTTCCTCGGCTTAAAAAAAAGCACGCGCAGGGCGCGTGCCGTGGGGGTTGCTGTGACAGCGGCTAAAAAGCAGCCGCGACTGTAGTGGCGCCGGATTCAAGGCGCCAATGCCTTTTGCGGGAAGCCCTATGCGCGGCATTTATAGATTGTGCGGTGCACAAATCTCCGTGGCAGTTGGGTGATGGCGCTCAGCGCTGCGGCTGGGTGCCGACGAGATAAGACCATAGCGCATCGGCCGTGCGCTTGGGTTGCAGGCTGTCGGCGGCCTTGACGGCGGCGCGGCCGGCCCCGGCCTTCACGGGCGCGGGAGCGCCGGGGCGCTCGCGGTAGGCGCGGATCTCCATCGTTGCCTCGAGGCTGTCGATCTCGGGCGGCAGTGCGCTCACGAGCTTGCGGGCCTTGATCTCCTTGCGCACCGCGCTCTGCGGCAGGAAGGCGATGCCGTGCCCTTCGAGCGCCATGACCTTCAGGCCCTCGGCCATGTCGGTCTCGTAGACGCGGTCGAGGTGGATGGCGGTGCCCGATTCCTTGAGCAGTTGGTCGACCACGCGGCCCAGGTAGGCGCCCGGCGCATAGCCCAGGTAGGGCAACGGCTGGCCCGGGCGGCCCGGCAGCCGGTAGCGCGGCGCGCCTTCGGCGTCGGCCTTGACCCAGGGGGCCACGGTTTCCTCGCCGAGGCTGACCATCTCGTACTTGTTGGCGTCGAGCTGCAGCGGCTGCGAGGGGTGGTGGTAGGCGATCAGCAGGTCGCAGCTGCCTTCGACCAGCCGCAGCACGGCGTCGTGCACGTTCAGCGCGATCAGGCGGCTCTTGATGGGGCCGAAATGCTCCCGGAGGCTGGTCACCCACGAGGGGAAGAAGGTGAAGGCCAGCGTGTGCGGCACGGCGATCTCGATCACGTCCTGCCCCGCCGCCGAGTGGCCGCGCAGCATGGCGCGGGTGCTCTGCAGCGACTGCAGCATCTCGATGGCCTGGCTGTAGAGCGTCTGTCCTGCCGGAGTGAGCCGCGTCGGGTAAGAGCTGCGGTCCACCAGGTCGGTACCGGCCCACCCTTCAAGTGCCTGGATGCGGCGGGAGAAGGCCGGCTGCGTCACGTGCCTCAATTGAGCCGAGCGGCTGAAGCTGCGCGTTTCCGCAAGGCTGATGAAGTCTTCGAGCCACTTAGTTTCCATACGCGGCGATTATGCGAGCGCCGCGCCATACTGGGCGCCCCCTCCTTTTCCCGCATCCGCCATGCCTTCAGCCGACCTTCTGAGCCTCAGCGCCACCGAACTCTCCCGCCGCATCGCCGCGCGCGAGGTGTCCTGCCGGGAGGTGATGCAGGCCTCGCTGGCCCGCATCGAGGCGCTGAACCCGCGCTTCAACGCCATCGTGTCGCTGCGCGATCCGGCGCAGTCGCTGGCCGAGGCCGACGAGCGCGACGCAGAGCTGGCGCGCGGCGAAAGGCGCGGCTGGATGCACGGCTTCCCGCTGGCGGTGAAGGACCTGAGCCATGCCGCCGGCCTGCCGACCTCCATGGGCTCGCCGCTGTCGCCGCGCTCGGCCGCGCGAGCCGACAGCCTCCACGTGGCGCGCGCCAGGGCGGCCGGCGCCGTCGTCATCGGCAAGACCAACACGCCCGAATTCGGTCTCGGCTCGCACACCTACAACACGGTGTTCGGCATCACGCGCAACGCCTACGCACCCGATCGCAGCGCGGGCGGCAGCAGCGGCGGCGCTGCGGTGGCGCTGGCCCTGGGCATCCTGCCGGTGGCCGACGGCAGCGACATGATGGGCTCGCTGCGCAACCCGGCGGCCTTCAACAACGTGATCGGCATGCGGCCCTCGCGCGGGCGCGTGCCGGGCAACCCCGACGAGGAACTGTTCTTCCAGCAGCTCGGCTGCGAAGGCCCGATGGCGCGCACGGTGGAAGACGCGGCGCGGCTGCTGGCAGTGCAGGCGGGCTTCGACACCCGCGTGCCGCTGTCGTCACCGCACACCCTGCCCTCGCCCGACGAACTGCGGCTCGAGGGCGACGGCAAGGGCCTGCGCATCGGCTGGCTCGGCAGCATCTGGCCCGACCTGCCGCTGGAGCCCGGCATCCGCGAGCTTGGCGAGAAGGCGCTCGGCACCTTCCGCGACATCGGCTGCGAGGTCGAGCCCTGCACGCTCGACGTGCCGCGCGAGCACAACTGGAGCGCCTGGTTGCGCCTGCGGCAGCTGCTGGTGGGCGGCAAGCTGGGCGCCTACCTGAGCGATCCGAAGCTGTTCGCGCAGCTCAAGCCGGAGGCGCAATGGGAGATCGAGCAGAGCCGCCATCTCGATGCGGCCTCGCTGTACCAGGCCTCGGTGTACCGATCGAACGTGTACCGCGCCTTTCTCAGGCTCTTCGAGCGCTTCGACTTCGTGCTCGCGCCTACCGCGCAGGTCTTTCCCTTCGACGCCGAGCTGCACTGGCCGGCCGGGGTGGCGGGCGTGAAAAGCGACACCTACCACCGCTGGATGGAGATCGTCACGCCCTTCACGCTGGCCGGCCTGCCGACGCTGAACGTGCGCGCCGGCTTCGGCGAAGGCGGCCTGCCGATGGGGCTGCAGCTTGCCGGGCCGATCCATTCGGACCTCGACGTGCTGCGGCTGGGGCATGCCTATGACCAGGCATGCGGCTGGGCGGCGCACCGGCCCTCGGTATTGGCTTGACCCCCTCCCCCTCTGGGGGAGGGCTGGGGTGGGGGCAAGCGGCGCTCATTGCGGGCGCCCTGCCTGCCCCCATCCCGACCTTCCCCCAGCGGGGGAAGGAGCAAGAACATCAGATCGGCGTGACCACGCCGCGCCCCGCGAAGTGCCCTTCGGCATTCGCGAGGAAATGGTCCACCGACTTCTGCGTCGCCTCGGGCGACCAGCCGGCCATGTGCGGCGTCAGCAGCACGTTGTCGAGGCCGATCAGCGGCTCGGGCCGCTTCGGTTCGCTCTCGTACACGTCGAGGCCGGCACCGGCGATGCGGTTCTCGCGCAGCGCCGCCGCCAGCGCCTCGGTGTCGACCACGCTGCCGCGGCCGATGCTCACCAGGTAGCCCTGCGGCCCCAGCGCGTCGAGCACTTCGGCATTGACCAGGTGCTTCGTCGCCGGACCGCCCGGTGCGGCCAGCACGAGGAAGTCGGCCCATGCGGCCAGCGACTTCAGGTCGCCGAAGTAGCGCTGCGACACGCCTTCCTTCGGCTTGCGGTTGTGATAGCCGACCTCCATGTCGAAGGCCGCGGCGCGCTTCGCGATCTTCTGCCCGATCGTGCCCATCCCCAGGATGCCCAGCTTCTTGCCCGACACGTTCGGCGGCTGCGGAATGGCCTCGCGCCACACGCCTTCGCGGCACAGCCGGTCGAGCTTGCGGAACTCGCGCACGATGCCGATCAGCAGGCCGAAGGCATGGTCGGCCACGCAGTCGTCGTTGGTGCCGGCGCCGTTGGCGGTCGCGATGCCGCGTGCGCGCGTCACCTCGAGCGGCACGCCTTCGTAGCCCGCGCCCATGCAGCAGATCAGCTCCACCGCGGGCATGGCTGCGATTTCCTCGGGCGTGATGCCGATGACGCCGATGGTCAGCACGGCACGGAACTTCCTGCCGTGCTCGGCGATGGCGGCCGCCCGCTCGGCGGGACCGAAGGCGTAGGTCATGTCGTAGACCTCGGCAATCTGGGCCTGGTGAGCGCTCGAGAGGCTGTTGAGCACCAGCAGGGGGATCTTGTTCGGCACGTCTGAACTCCTGGGATCGATGAAAAGAAGAAGGAATGGATGATCGCGCTACATCAGCGGCGCTGCTTCGCTCTTCTGCAAAGCCCACATCTGGGCGTAGCGGCCCTGCTTGGCGAGCAGCTGCGCATGCGTGCCGCGCTCGACGATCACGCCCGACTCCAGCACCAGGATCTCGTGCGCGTCGACCACCGTCGACAGCCGGTGCGCGATGACCAGCGTGGTCTTGTCCTGCGCGGCGCTCTTGAGCTCCGACTGGATGGCGCGCTCGTTGGCCGAGTCGAGCGCCGAGGTGGCCTCGTCGAAGATCACGATCGGCGGGTTCTTCAGCAGCGTGCGCGCAATGGCCACGCGCTGCTTCTCGCCGCCCGAGAGCTTGAGGCCGCGCTCGCCCACGGTCGTTTCGTAGCCCTTGGGCGTCGCGGCGATGAAGTCGTGGATGCGCGCGGCGCGCGCGGCGGCCTCCACTTCGTCGCGCGTGGCGCCGGGGCGGCCGTAGGCGATGTTGTATTCGACCGTGTCGTTGAAGAGCACCGTGTCCTGCGGAACGATGCCGATGGCGTGGCGCACGCTCGATTGCGTCACCTCGCGGATGTCTTCTCCGCCGATGGTGATGCGCCCCTGCTGCACGTCGTAGAAGCGGTACAGCAGCCGCGCCAGCGTCGACTTGCCCGAACCCGAGGGCCCGACCACCGCCACCGTCTTGCCGGCCGGAATCTCGAAGCTCACGTGCTTGAGGATGGGCCGCGCGGGCTCGTAGGCGAAGCTCACGTCGTCGAAGCGTACGGTGGCATCCATGCCGGCCAGCGGCTGCGCATCGGGCGCGTCGCGCACCTCGCGCTCCTTCTCCATCAGCACGAACATCTTGTCGAGGTCGGTCAGGCTCTGCTTGATCTCTCGGTAGATCACGCCCAGGAAGTTCAGCGGAATGTAGAGCTGGATCATGAAGGCGTTGACCATCACCAGATCGCCCAGCGTCATGCGCCCGTCGACCACGCCCGAGGTGGCGCGCCACAGCATCAGCACCAGGCTGACGGCGATCAGCGCCTGCTGGCCGGTGTTGAGCATGCTCAGCGTGCGCTGGCTCTTGATGGCGGCCCTGCGGTAGCGGTCGAGGCTGGCGTCGTAGCGGCCGGCCTCGAAGTCCTCGTTGTTGAAGTACTTGACGGTTTCGTAGTTCAGGAGCGAATCGACCGCGCGGCTCTGCGCCACCGAGTCGAGCTCGTTCATGGTCTTGCGGAACTGCGTGCGCCACTCGGTCACCGTGACGGTGAAGACGATGTACAGCACCAGCGCGGCCACCGTGATCCAGACGAAGAAGGCGTCGAACTTCACGCCCAGGATCGTGAGCACCAGCACCAGCTCGATGATGGTGGGCACGATGCTGTAGAGCGACATCGAGATCAGCGAATGCACGCCGCGCGTGCCGCGCTCGATGTCGCGCGTCATGCCGCCGGTCTGGCGCTCCAGGTGGAAGCGCAGGCTCAGCGAGTGCAGGTGGCGGAACACCTCCAGCGCTATCTGCCGGGCCGTGCCCTCCGTGGCCTTGGCGAAGATCAGCTCGCGCAGCTCGCTGAAGAGCGACGTGGAAAAGCGCAGCAGCCCGTAGGCCAGCAGCAGCCCGATGGGCACGATGAGCAGCGCCTGCGCCATGTCGGGCTTGGGCGTCATCGTGTCGACCAGGTTCTTCAGCAACACCGGCACGCCGACGTTGGCCACCTTGGCGCCCACCATGAAGGCCAGCGCGGCGAGCACGCGCCACTTGTACTGCCAGAGATAGGGGAACAGCCTGCGCAGGGTTGCCCAGTCGGAGCGTTCGCCTGCGGGTGCCGGCGCCTGGCCGCCGGCTGCGTGGGAGGAAGGAAGGGCTTCGCCGCTGCGGCGCATGGAGGACAATCGTGGTTGCTTGTTTGTTCCAGATTGTGCCCATGTCAGATACTTCCAGTGCCGCCGCCACGGCCGCAGCCACCCTCAAGAGCCTGCCCACCGACATGGAGCTGGTGCTCAAGGTCATCCCGATGCCGGCTGACTGCAACGTCAACGGCGACATCTTCGGCGGCTGGGTCATGGCGCAGTGCGACCTGGCCGGCTCGGTGATCCCGGCGCGCTACGCCAAGGGCCGGCAGGCCACGGTGGCGGTCAACGAATTCATCTTCAAGCAGCCGGTGCGGCTGGGCGACATCCTGTCGTTCTATTCGAAGCTGATGCGCGTCGGGCGCACCTCGGTCACGGTGACGGTCGAGGTGTTCGCAGAACGCTTCCGGGCCCAAGGCGAATACATCAAGGTGACGCAGGCCACCTTCACCTACGTGGCCATCGACGACAACGGCCGTCCGCGCCCGATCGAGAAGCCGGCCGAAGAAGAATAAGGAGCAGGAGCAGGCAGCCCTGCTCAGACGCCCGGGTCGCGCACCCGCTCGAAGCGCTCGAACTCGCGGTTGACCCAGCGCCCCTCGCGCCGCTCGACGCGGCGGATGTACACGGTCTGCACGATGTCGCGGGTGTGGGCGTCGATCTCCACCGGGCCGCGCGGGCTGTCGAGCTTCAGGCCCCGGAAAGCATCCACCAGCCGTTCCCCCGTGGCGTTGCCGCGCGCCGCCGGGGAGCTCATTGCCGCGTCGACGGCCGCGAGCGCATCGTGGGCCGCGACCGCGAAGTAGCCCGGCCGCAGGTGGCTGCCGTATTCGTTCTCGAAGATGCCCGTGAAGCGCCGATTGGCCGCCGAGTCGTGGGCGAAGGAATAGTGGTGGCTGGTGACGAGGCCGTCGGCCAGCTCGCCGATGCCTTCGAGGTAGTGGTCGTCGGTGGCGTCGCCCGTGGCCAGCAGGCGGATGCCGGTGTCGGCCATGCCCCGGTCGCGCCAGAACTTGAGGAAGGTGGCCGGCATCTGCCCCGAGGGCAGGAAGAAGAACACCGCCTGCGGCTTGAGCTCGCGCAGCCGCAGCATGTAGGCCGAGTAGTCCAGCGTCGACAGCGGCACCCGCAGCATCGCGCCGACCTGCCCGCCGCCCGCGGTGATGCCCGAGACGAAGGCGCTCTCGGCATCGACACCCGAGGCGTAGTCGGCCACCACGGTGCAGACGTTTCGCAGCCCTTGCTGCAGCGCCCATCGCGCAAGCGGCAGCGCGACCTGGCCGATAGTGAAGGACACCCGCACCGCGAACGGGCAGCGCGCGGTGATGCCCGAGGAGGCCGCGTTCATCACCACCAGCGGCAGCTTCGCCTGCGTGGCGACGTTACCCACGGCATAGGCGTTGGAGCTGAAATCGAGGCCTGCCAGCAGCTCCACGCGCTCGCTCTCCACGAGATCCTGCGCATGGCGGCGAGCCTGCTCGGGCGCGCTGCCGGGCACGTCGCGCCGCAGCAGTTCGACCGGCCGGCCTGCGATGTGCTGGTTGTGCGCGGCGAGCCAGACGGCCATGCCGGCATCGAACTGCCGGCCGCCGCCCGCGTAGGGACCGGACCACGAACCGATGACGCCGATGCGCAGCGGCCGCACGCGCGCCAGGGCCAGCGAGGGCACTGCCAGGGAGCCCGCCAGCAAACCTAAAGTACGCCGGCGCGAGACGCCGAATGCTACTTTTTCAGTAGCATCATCTACCCGTTGGACGGGCTTTGCGAGCGTTCTTGTCCCCGAATCTTGCACGCCGGACAGTGTACGCGCGCAGGCCCCGGAAGACGCCTCAGACCCTTGTCAGACCTTGGAGAAATCGGGCTTCCGCTTCTCCATGAACGCGCTGAAAGCCTCCCGCGCCGCCGGTTCGCGCAGCATGCGCCCGAAGCTCGCGCCCTCCTCGCCCATGCGCTCCAGCACGGCGGGCATCTGGCCCTTCTTCAGCAGGCGCTTGGTTTCCACCAGCGCGCTCAGCGGCTTGGCCGCCAGCTTGCGCGCCTGCGTCTGGGCGATGGCGTTCGCCTCGGTCGGCGGCACCACGCGGTTGACCAGGCCCACTTCGAGCGCGGCCTCGGCCATGAAGGGCTCGCCCAGCAGCAGCGCCTCGGCCGCGCGGTGGTAGCCCAGCATCTGCGGCACCAGCAGGCTCGAGGCGGCCTCGGGGCACAGGCCCAGGTTCACGAAGGGCATCGAGAAGGCGGCGTTGTCGCCCGCGTAGACGAGGTCGCAGTGGAACAGCATGGTGGTGCCGATGCCCACGGCCGGGCCGCACACGGCGGCGACGAGCGGCTTGGGGAAGGTCGCGATGCCGCGCAGGAAGCGGAACACCGGCGATTCCTGCGTGGAGGGCGGGCCGTTGAGGAAGTCGCCGATGTCGTTGCCCGCGCTGAAGATCGTCGGGTCGCCCTGGATCAGCACGCAGCGGACGGCCGCTTCGCTCTCCGCGGTGGCCAGCGCATCGGCCAGCTCGGCGTACATGCCGCTGGTGATCGAGTTCTTCTTGTCGACGCGGTTGAAGGTGATGGTCATCACACCGGCTTCGGTGTGGACGAGGATGTCGCTCATAAAAGATCCTTGAAGAGAACGGGTGGTGCCGCGGTCAGGCGGCGTCGAGTGCTTCGCGTACGAAATCGAGCCGGTCCTGGCCCCAGAACATTTCGTCGCCGACGAACATGGTGGGCGCGCCGAACACGCCGCGCTCCACGGCTTCCTGCGTGACGGCCTTGAGCCGGTCCTTGGTTTCCTGCGCGCCGGCCAGCGCGAGCAGCGCGCTCGCGTCGAAGCCGGCATTCTGCAGGACGGCGCCGACGGTCGCCGGGTCGTTCAGGTTCTTCGGCTCCACCCACATCGCGTGGAAGATCGCATCGACATACGCGCCGAAGCGCGCCGGCTCCTTCGCCTGGATGCCTGTGGCGCCGCGCATCAGCAGCAGCGTGTTGATCGGAAAGTGCGGGTTGTGCGCAAAGGGCACGCCGTAGCGCTTCGCGAAGCGCTTGAGGTCCGTCGTCATGTAGGGGCCCTTGGGCTTGATCTCGGCCGGCGAATGGTTGCCCGTGGCCTGGAACACGCCGCCGAGCAGCATGGGCTTCCACACCAGCTGCGCGCCGGTGTCGGCGCACACGTGGGGCAACTGCGTCGCGGCCAGGTAGGCGGCGGGGCTGCCGAAGTCGAAATAGAAGTCGACGGACTTGGTCATTGGCGTTGTCTCCTTCCTGTAGTTCTTCAGAACTTCTCCGACCACGGGCGCAGATCGATCTCGTGCGTCCATGCGTCGCGCGGCTGCGAGTGCAGCATCCAGTAGGTGTCCGCGATGTGGTCGGGGTTCAGGATGCCGTCGCTTTCCTTCAGCGCATAGCGCTCGGGAAAGTTGCTGCGGATGAACTCGGTGTCGATCGCGCCGTCGACCACCACGTGCGCAACGTGAATGCCCTGCGGTCCCAGTTCGCGCGCCATCGACTGGGCCAGCGCGCGCAGCGCCATCTTCGCGCCCGAGAAGGCGCCGAAGTTCGCCGCGCCGCGCAGCGAGGCCGTGGCACCGGTGAAGATGATCGTGCCGCGATGGCCGCCTTGCGGAATCTCGCGCGCCACCATGCGCTTCGCCACCTCGCGGCCATTCAGGAAGCCCGAGAAGCAGGCCATCTCCCACACCTTGAAGTACTTGCGCGCGGTCTCGTTGAGGATGCTCTCGGGCACGTTGGCGCCGATGTTGAACACCATCACCTCGATGGGCCCGATGGTCGACTCGATCTGCTCGACGAGCGCCACCACTTCCTCTTCCTTGCGCGCGTCGCATGCAAAGGCATGGGCGCGGCCGCCGTCGGCCTCGATCTGCGCGACCAGCGGCTGCAGCTTGTCGAGGCTGCGCCGCGTGACGCAGGTGGCGAAGCCTTCGCGCGCGAAGCGGCGGGCGATGGCGCCGCCGGTGGCGTCGCCGGCGCCGACGATGAGCGCGGCTTTCTGCAGTGCGGCCATATCGTTATTCCTTGTAGTAGACGATCTGGTTCGAGGTGGCCAGCAGCACGCCCTTCTCGCTCCACAGATGCGCCGTCTGGTCGAAGAAGCCGTTGAAGAACTGCTGCCCCGCCGCGCGGCCCAGCAGGTAGCCGGTGCCGACCTCGGCGAGCTGCTCGGGTCCGGCATGGAAGTAGGTGGTGATCGACACCGTGCCCGCCGGCACGTGCTTCGCGCGACGCAGCCACACGCGCGGATAGAACATGTCGCTCATCGCGGCGAGCGAGGCGAAGTCGAGCGGCCTCGGTTGCGCATCGCGCAGCCAGATGCGGGTCTCGCTGTGATGCAGGCTGCCATCCCACTTCGACGGAATGCCGCCGCTGAAGGGACGCATCTCGTACTGGTTGATCCACGCCACGCCCGACGGGCCGATGCTCATGCGATCGACCGTCTCGGGTCTCGGCGACTCGGGCATCGGCATGTCGCTCTCGCCCCAGGTCTCTCGGCGCGCGGCAGTCACCACCGTGGCGGTGGTCGTCATGCTGGGCGCGCCGCTGGCGCCGGCCTGCGTGATCTGCACCGTCCAGTGCTGCGTGGAGCGGTTGGTGCGCACAGCGGTGGCCTGGATGTCGAACGCGCCGGCCTCGATCGCCGCCGCGTAGTTGACCGTGAGTGCGATCGGCGTGCCGAGCACGTCGGGGTGCTGCATCACGGCCTGCAGCGCGAGCGCCGCGGTGGTGCCGCCGAAGGGCCCGACCATGTTCCAGTAGTCGGGGCTGGTCATGCCGGTGAAGTGCCCCACGCGGATGTCGCTGTGGTGGATCTTCAGGGCCTTGTCGAAGGGGTGCGTGCTCGTCGTCATGGCAGGCAGTGTGCCTCCGGTGGCCCGCGTCACGCAGTCGTGTGCGGGACGTTGGCGTGCTGCACCGCAGTAAGCGATGCGAGCCTGTGCAGCTTGTCGACCGTGCTCGGCCAGAGACTCTGGCTGAACTGCTCGCGGAAGAAGCCGAAGTGGCCGATGCGCCGCGCCTGCACGTCGGCCGGCGCGATGCGCTCGACCGCGCTCGGCGCGCCGCCGTAGAGGCTCACGAGGCTGCGCGTGCCGGCGAGCGTCATGAGCTCGTCGTCGGTCATCGACAGCGCGAGCACCGGGAAGCGCACGCGGTTGTAGCTGCGCGCGGCGAGCTCGCCTTCGGCGCCGACGCTGTAGCGCGGGTTGAGGCACCAGCGCCGCCACTGCATGATCACGCCGCGCGGCAGGTCGCCGACCTTCTTCAGCTTGCGGCCCGGGAAGTAGCCGAACAGCCGCGTGACCAGCGGCACCAGCACGAACCAGAAGTAGAGGATGGTGCGCTTGAGCTTCGGCGCGTTCTCGCGCCAGTAGCCGCTGCCCGCGGCGATGCTCACGAGGCCGTCGACCTGCTCTGGCCGCTGCAGGAAGCCCGGCAGCTGCGCGCCGAGGCTGTGACCCAGCAGGTAGAGCGGCGAGTCGGGCGATGCGGCCCTGGCCGCGTCGATCACCGCTTCGTAGTCGCAGGCCCAGTCGAACAGGTCGGCATCGACCTCGCGCAGCGGCACGTCGCCGCGCGAGTCGCCCGAGCCCCGGTAGTCGAAGGTCCAGACGCGCAGGCCCTGCTGCGAGAGCCACTGCGCGAAGGGTTCGTAGAAGGACTGGCGCACGCCCATCGCGCCGCCGATCACCACGCTCGCGCGCGGCGTGCCGGCGGGTTCGTAGCGGCGCACCGCCAGTTGCTGTGCGCCGCCGTCGACCGGAAGCTGCTGCTGCGTCTGCATGAGGCTGTCTCCTTCGTTGAACCGGCACTCGTCGCGGTGCCTTGCGCGCTATCGATCAGACGCGCTCGAAGATCCCTGCGGCGCCCTGGCCCATGCCCACGCACATCGTGACCATGCCGTACTTCAGGTTCTCGCGGCGCAGCGCGTGCACCACGGTGGCCGAGCGGATGGCGCCGGTGGCGCCCAGCGGATGGCCCAGCGCAATGGCGCCGCCCATCGGGTTGACCTTCGACGGATCGAGGCCCAGCGTGTTGATGACGGCCAGCGACTGCGCCGCGAAGGCTTCGTTGAGCTCGAACCAGTCGATGTCCTCGTGCTTCAGGCCGGCGTAGCGCAGCGCGGCGGGAATGGCCTCGATCGGGCCGATGCCCATGATGTGCGGCGGCACGCCCTTGCTGGCGAAGCTCACGAAGCGCGCGAGCGGCGTGAGGCCGAACTGCTTCACGGCCTTCTCGCTCGCCAGGATCAGCGCGCCGGCGCCGTCCGAGGTCTGCGAGCTGTTGCCGGCCGTCACGGTGCCGCGCGCGGCGAACACGGTGCGCAGCTTGGCCAGGCCCTCGATGCTGGTGTCGGGGCGCGCGCCTTCGTCGAGGTTCACGGTGCGGGTCTTGGCAATCGACTCGCCGGTCTCGAGGTTCGGCGTACGGTCGGTCACCTCGATGGGCGTGATCTCGTCGGCGAACTTGCCGGCCTGCTGAGCGGCAAGTGCCTTCTGGTGCGAGGCGAGCGCGAACTCGTCCTGAGCCTGGCGGCTCACCTTCCACTGCTGCGCGACCTTCTCGGCCGTGAGGCCCATGCCGTAGGCGATGCCCACGTCGCCTTCGCGCTCGAAGATCGAGGGCGACAGCGAGGGCGAGTTGCCCATCATCGGCACCATGCTCATGCTCTCGACACCGGCCGCGATCATCACGTCGGCTTCGCCCACGCGGATGCGGTCGGCCGCCATCTGCACGGCCGACAGGCCCGAGGCGCAGAAGCGGTTGACGGTGATGCCGCCGACGCTGGTCGGCAGGCCGGCCAGCACCGCGCCGATGCGCGCGACGTTCAGGCCCTGCTGCGATTCGGGAATCGCGCAGCCGCAGATGATGTCTTCGATGGCCTTCGGATCGAGGCTGGGCACTGCGGCCAGCGCAGCGCGCAGCGTGGTGGCCAGCAGGTCGTCGGGACGGTAGTTGCGGAAATAGCCCCTGTGCGACTTGCCGATGGGCGTGCGGGTGGCGGAGACGATGTAGGCGTCTTGTACTTGCTTCATGGAAGGCTCCTGGATTTGACTCCTTCCCCCTCTGGGGGAAGGTTGGGATGGGGGCAGACGGCCGTCAATTCGCCAAGTCGATTGGCAATTGCCTGCAGCACCCCTTCAAAATTGACAAACGGATCGTTCGATCCGAAGCGCAGCACATCGAACCCCTGCGCACGCAGGAAAGTGTCGCGTCTGGCGTCGTAGTCCGCCTGCGCCTGGTGTTGCGATCCGTCGAGCTCGACGATCAACTTCGGACCGAGGCATGCGAAATCGGCGATGTAGTTGCCAAGCGGATGCTGTCTGCGGAACTTCACTCCCAATTGCTCGCCACGCAGGCCGCTCCAGAGCTTGCGCTCGGAGTCGGTCATCCCGCGCCGCAGCGTGCGGGCGTTCTGTTGCGCGTTGGGAGTGGATTGGTTTTGCATGGGCTGCTTGCCCCCATCCCGACCTTCCCCCAGAGGGGGAAGGAGAAAGAGGAGCATCGCTCGTATCAGTTGCGCACCGGTTTCCCCGTGCTCAGCATCCCCATGATCCGCTCCTGCGTCTTGGGGTGCACGATGAGCGAGCAGAACGCCTTGCGTTCCAGCGTCATCAGGTATTCCTCGGTCACGAGCGAGCCCGCGTCCACGTCGCCGCCGGTGACCACGTTGGCGATCAGGCTGGCGATGTGGAAGTCGTGCGCGCTGATGAAGCCGCCGTCGCGCATGTTCACGAGCTGGCCCTTGATGGTCGCGGCGCCGCTGCGGCCCGCGACGCGGAAGGTACGGCGCAGCGGCGGGCGGTAGCCGGCGTCGGCCATGGCCTTCGCTTGCTGCAGCGCCACGTACAGCAGCTCGTCCTTGTTCGGCACGATCACGTCGCTGTCGAGCAGGTAGCCCAGCTTCTTCGAATCGAGTGCGCCGGTGCCGACCTTCGCCATCGCGGCGGCGGTGAAGCCTTCGGTGAGGAAGGGCAGCAGGTCGGTGCCCGTCGAGGCCGACGCGTTCTCGGCCGCGCGGCGAGCGATGTAGGTCAGGCCGCCCGCGCCGGGGATCAGGCCCACGCCCACTTCGACCAGGCCGATGTAGCTTTCCATCGCGGCCACGCGCTTGGCCGAGTGGATGGCCAGCTCGCAGCCGCCGCCGAGCGCCATGCCGCGCACGGCGGAGATCACCGGCACGTTGGCATAACGGATCTTGAGCATCACGTTCTGCAGCTCTTCTTCCGCGCCTTCGACCGCGCCGATGCCAGCGACCACGAAGGCCGGCAGCATCGCCTGCAGGTCGGCGCCGACCGAGAACACTTCGTCGGGCGACCAGATCACCAGGCCCTTGTATTCGGCCTCGGCCAGGTCGACCGCGGCGCCCAGCGCCTCGGCCACGTCGGGGCTGATGGCGTGCATCTTCGAATGGATGCTGGCGATGAGCACTTCGCCGTCGAGCGTCCAGACGCGCACGTCGCCTTCGTCGCTGATGGTGGTGCCGGCCGTGTTGGCATCGGCCGCGTTCGCGCCGAGCACGCTCTCGGGGAAGAGCTGGCGGTCATGCACCGGCAGGCGGCGCTGCGGCACGAACTTGTTCTGCGACGCACTCCACGAGCCTTCGGGCGTGTGCACGCCGCCGGCCTCGGCCACCGGGCCTTCGAACACCCACTTGGGCAGCGGCGCGGTGCTCAGCGCCTTGCCGGCGTCGATGTCTTCCTGCACCCACTTGGCAACCTGCGCCCAGCCGGCTTCCTGCCAGAGCTCGAAGGGGCCCTGCTTCATGCCGAAGCCCCAGCGCATGGCGAAGTCGATGTCGCGCGCGCTCTCGGCGATGTCGCCCAGGTGCACCGCGGCGTAGTGGAAACCGTCGCGCAGGATGGCCCAGAGGAACTGGCCCTGCGGTCCTTCGCTCTCGCGCAGCAGCTTCAGGCGCTCGCCCGCGGGCTTCTTGAGCATGCGGCCGTACACCTCGTCGGCCTTGGCGCCGGCGGGCACGTACTCGCCGCTCTTCAGGTCGAAGCGCAGGATGTCGCGGCCGGCCTTCTTGAAGAAGCCGGCCTTGGTCTTCTGGCCCAGGTTGCCCAACTCGAGCAGCTTGGCTAGCACCGGCGGCGTAGCGAAGTTGGCGTAGAACGGATCGGTCTCGGCGTTGAGGTTGTCCTGCAGCGTCTTCACGACGTGGGCCATGGTGTCCAGGCCCACCACGTCAGCGGTGCGGAAGGTGCCCGAGCTCGCGCGACCCAGCTTCTTGCCGGTGAGGTCGTCCACCACGTCGGGCGTGAGGCCGAACTTCTCGACTTCCTTCAGCGTGGCCAGCATGCCGGCGATGCCGACGCGGTTGGCGATGAAGTTGGGCGTGTCGTGCGCACGCACTACGCCCTTGCCCAGCGTGCTGGTGACGAAGGCCTCGAGGTCGTCGAGCACCTGCGGCTGCGTGGTGGGCGTGTTGATCAGCTCCACCAGGAACATGTAGCGCGGCGGGTTGAAGAAGTGAATGCCGCAGAAGCGTGGCTTCAGCGCTTCGGGCAATGCTTCGCTGAGCTTGGTGATCGACAGGCCCGAGGTGTTCGAGGCCAGGATCGCGTGCTTGGCGACGTGGGGCGCGATCTTCTTGTAGAGATCGAGCTTCCAGTCCATGCGCTCGGCAATGGCTTCGATGACGAGGTCGCACTCGCCGAGCTTGGCCAGGTCGTCTTCGTAGTTGGCCTGTTCGATCAGGCCCGCGTCGGCCACGTCGCCGAGCGGCGCGGGCTTGAGCTTCTTGAGGTTGTCGATGGCGCGCGTGACGATGCCGTTCTTCGGGCCTTCCTTGGCGGCCAGGTCGAACAGCACCACAGGCACGCGCACGTTGACGAGGTGGGCCGCGATCTGCGCGCCCATCACGCCGGCGCCGAGCACGGCGACCTTCTTCACTTGAAATCGGGACATGTTGATTGGTATGAGTTGTGGGAAGCCGTGCGCCGCTTACTGCACACGATTCCAGGTTTGGGTGCGCCAGAAGGGACCAAGGTAACCCCGGACTTCGAGCTTCTTGCCGCCATCGACGGGTGTGAAGCTCGCGCGGTATTCCTTGCCGTTCTCGGGGTCGAGGATCTTTCCGCCTTCCCAGACGTCCTTGCCCTCGGCCTTCTTGCCGCCGCGGATGATCTCCAGGCCCGCGATGGGCTTGCCCTTGCGGTCGTCGCTGCATTCGTCGCAGACCGCGTCGGGCTTGGTGTCCTTCTTCAACGACTTCTCGATGCGACCGTTCAGCGCGCCGTTTGTTTCGGCGATGCGGATCTCGGCCTTGACCTCGCCGGTCTTGTCGTCGACGTTGCGCCACAGGCCCACCGGCGTGATGCCGGCGCCCTGGGCCATGGCCGAGGCGGCGGTGACGGTGAACAGGACGGCTGCAAGCGTTGCTTTCATGAGCGGCTCCAGGTTGGATGTCGGTTGAAGAAAGACCCGCGGCTTCAGGCCAGAGCCGCTTCGGTATCCATCAGCACCTTGCTGCCGGCGCGCGCGGTGCGCATCAGCGTCGCGGTTTCGGGGAACAGCTTGGCGAAGTAGAAGCGCGCGGTCTGCAGCTTGGCGACATAGAACGGATCGGTGTTGCCCGCGGCGATCTCGCGCAGCGCGACCTGTGCCATGCGGGCGAACAGGTAGCCGAACACGAAGTGACCGGCCACGCGCAGGTAGTCGACGGCGGCGGCGCCCACTTCGTCGGGGTTCTGGAAGCCCTTGAAGCCGATCTCGGTCGTGAACTTGGTGAGCTGGTCGCCCAGGCCGGCGATCGGGTTGATGAACTCGGCCATCTTCTCGTTCACGCCCTCTTCTTCCACCAGCTTCGCGACGAGCTTGCCGAACTTCTTCAGCGACGCGCCGTTGTTGCCCAGCACCTTGCGGCCCAGCAGGTCCAGCGACTGGATGGTGTTGGTGCCTTCATAGATCATGTTGATGCGGTTGTCGCGCACGAACTGCTCCATGCCCCATTCCTTGATGAAGCCGTGGCCGCCGAACACCTGCATGCAGGCGTTGGTGGAGATGTGGCCGTTGTCGGTGATGAAGGCCTTGACGATGGGGGTCAGCAGCGCGACCAGTTCGCCGGAGTCCTTGCGCACCTTCTCGTCGGGGTGGTTGTGTTCCTTGTCGAGCAGCAGCGTGCAGAAGATCTGCAGCGCGCGGCCGCCTTCGGCGTACGCCTTGGCCGTGAGCAGCATCTTGCGCACGTCGGGGTGCACGATGATGGGGTCGGCTTCCTTGTCCTTGGCCTTCACGCCCGAGAGCGAGCGCATCTGGATGCGGTCCTTGGCGTAGGCCAGCGCGTTCTGGTAGGCCACTTCGGTCAGGCCCAGCGACTGGTTGCCCACGCCCAGGCGGGCGGCGTTCATCATCACGAACATCGCGGCCAGGCCCTTGTTGGGCTCGCCCACCAGCGTGCCGGTGGCGCCTTCGATCACGATCTGCGCGGTGGCGTTGCCGTGGATGCCCATCTTGTGCTCCAGGCCGGCGCAGAAGATCGGGTTGCGCTCGCCCAGCGAGCCGTCGGCCTTCACCTTGAACTTCGGCACCACGAACAGGCTGATGCCCTTGCTGCCCTTGGGCGCGTCGGGAAGGCGTGCCAGCACCAGGTGGATGATGTTGCTGGTCATGTCGTGCTCGCCGGCCGAGATGAAGATCTTGTTGCCGGTGATGCGGTAGGTGCCGTCGGGCTGCGGCTCTGCCTTGGTGCGCAGCAGGCCGAGGTCGGTGCCGCAGTGCGGCTCGGTCAGGCACATGGTGCCGGTCCACTCGCCGCTGGTGAGCTTGGGCAGGTAGGTCTTCTTCTGCTCGTCGGTGCCGTGCGCGGCGAGCGCTTCGTATGCGCCGTGCGACAGGCCGGGGTACATGGTCCAGGCCTGGTTGGCGCTGTTGAGCATCTCGAACAGGCACTGGTTGACCACGAAGGGCAGGCCCTGGCCGCCGAAGGCCGGGTCGCACGACAGCGCGGGCCAGCCGCCTTCGACGTACTTGGCGTAGGCGTCCTTGAAGCCCTTGGGGGTCTTCACTTCATGCGTGTTCTTGTCGAGCGTGCAGCCTTCCTCGTCGCCGCTGATGTTCAGCGGGAAGGTCACTTCGGCGGCGAACTTGCCGGCCTCTTCGATCACCGCGTTGATGGTGTCGGCGTCGGTCTCGGCATGGGCCGGAAGCGCCTTGAGCTCCTCGGCGACGTTGAGCACTTCGTGCAGCACGAACTGCATGTCGCGTACGGGGGGGTTGTAGGTAGGCATCCGGAACTCTCCTGGTCGAAGCTAGATAGAAAAAGAAAAGGGAAAACGAAAAGGGGACGAGCCGCGCGCTTCGGTCAGCGCACGGTCTTGAGGCGACGGCCCGCCGGCGCGGCGGCCGCTTCAGGCTTGGGCGCGTCGGGCGTGGCGGCGCGCGCGAGGATGTTGTCGAAGCCGACGTTGGCGCGGCCGATGGAGCCGGGCACCTGCAGGAAACGCGCCTCGTAGTGCAGCGCGAGGATCAGGCCGTGGATCTCGAACGCCACCTGGCGCTCGTCGGCGTCGGCGCGCAGATGGCCTTCGCTCTGCGACTGCACGATGGCGCGCAGCACGGCGGCCTGCCAGATGCTGACCGACTCGACCAGCGCGTCGCGCACCGGGCCCGGGCGGTCGTCGAATTCGGAGGCGCCGCTGATGTAGATGCAGCCCGAGTCGATCTCGGTCGAGGTGCGCTTCATCCAGTTGGCGAACATGGCGCGCAGCCGCGGCAGGCCGCGCGGCGCCTTCAGTGCGGGGAAGAACACTTCCTGCTCGAAGCGTGCGTGGTATTCGCGCACCACCGAGATCTGCAGTTCCTCGCGCGAGCCGAAGTGGGCGAAGACGCCCGACTTGCTCATCTTGGTGATTTCGGCCACGGCGCCGATCGACAGCCCCTCAAGGCCGATCTGCGCGGCCAGTGCCAGCGCGGCGTCGACGATGACGGCCTTGGTCTGCTGGCCCTTCTGGGCGGCGCGCGCGGGCTTGGCGGGAACGGCTGCTGCGGTCATCGTGGAATTTCCATGCAAAAACGAACGGTCGTTCTATTTTGCAGGGCTTTGCACTCCGGCCCGCGAATTAACCTTCAGTTATTGAAGGTTAATGGAGGCGGGACGGACCGCAATCGGGTCCGTCCCGCATCTCGTTCTCTCTTCCTTTCGGGTCCGTACGGCCCCGGAGTTCAGAACTCCTGCGACACGGGGCGCAGCACGACTTCGTTGATGTCCACGTCGGCCGGCTGCTCCACCGCGTAGACAACGGCGCGCGCCACCGAGTCGGCCGGGATCTGGTTGGCCTCGTAGAACGCCTTCACGCCGGCTGCGCTCTCGGCGTCGGAGCTGCCGAACTTGAGTTCCGACTCGACCGCGCCGGGCGAGACGATGGTCACCCGCACGCCGCTGTTGCCCACTTCCACGCGCAGGCCTTCGGAGATGGCGCGCACCGCGTGCTTGGTCGCGCTGTAGACGGTGCCGATCGGCGTGAACACCTTCAGCCCGGCAATGGACGCGACATTGACGATGTGCCCGCTGCCCTGCGCCTGCATGCGCGGCAGCACCGCGGCGATGCCGTAGAGCACGCCCTTGATGTTGACGTCGATGGTGCGGTCCCACTCGTCGACCCGGAGCTTCTCGAGGGGCGACAGCGGCATCACGCCGGCGTTGTTGACCAGCACGTCGATGCGGCCGAAGGCCTCGACGGTGGCGGTGGCGAGGCTCTCGAGATCGGCGCGCTTCGACACGTCGGTGGCCACGGCGATGGCCTCCCCGCCGGCTTCGCGGATCTCGGCGACCAGCTTGTCGAGACGGTCGGTGCGGCGCGCCGCCAGCACCACCTTGGCGCCGCGCGCGGCCAGGTGGCGCGCGGTCGACTCGCCGAGCCCGCTGCTCGCGCCGGTGACGATGGCGACCTTGCCCTTGATGTTGTCTTGAACGGATGTCATGGGAAATTCCTTTCGGTTGGCTTGAACGAGGTGTTGAAGAAGTGCATGCAGTGTGGAAAATCCGCACGTTCCCGTAAATGAAACTCTCGCGACTTCAGAATTCCTGAAAGAGGAACTCTCCACACCATGTCCAACCGCCTCGAAGCCCTGCGCGTGTTCTGCGCCGCCGCCGATGCCGCCAACTTCCGCGAGGCGGCCGCGCGGCTGTCGGTGTCGCCGCAGGTGGTGACACGCGCGGTGCGCGAGCTGGAAGACGAGCTGGGCGAGCCCCTCTTCCATCGCAGCACGCGCGGCGTGCAGCTCACGGACTTCGGCCAGCAGCTGCTGGAGCGGGCCCGCACCGCGCTGAACGGCGTCGACGAGCTCTTCCATCGCACCGACCGCCGCGCGCTCTCGCAGCACCAGGGCACTGTGCGTGTCACGGCGCCGGGCATCTTCGGACGCCAGTTCATTCCACGGGCGCTGGCGCCGATGCTCGCGGCGCACCCGGGGCTGGTGCTCGACCTGCGCATTTCCGAATCGCATGCCGACGTGGTCGGCGAGCAGATCGACATCGGCGTGCGCGTCGGGCCGCTGCGCGATGCTCGCTTCGTCGCGCGACCGGTCGGCCGGATGGCGCTGCACGTGGTGGCGGCACCTTCGCTGATCGCGCGTACCGGAGTGCCGAAGAAGATCGATGCGCTCGCCTCGATGCCGCTCACCGCGCTGATCGACCGCAAGTCGGGCCGGCCCTGGCCGATGATGTTCCGCAAGGACAGGCAGCTCGCGATCACCTCGCCGGCCTTCGTCACCGACGACTTCGACTCCGAATGCGCCGCCGTGCTCGCGGGCCTGGGCTTCGCGCAACTGATCGGCTCGCTGGCCGAGCCGCAGATCAAGACCGGCGCACTGGTTCCGGTGCTGGAAACCGAGGCGCCCGAGCCGTGGCCGATCTACGTGTACCGCTCGCAGCGCGCACCGGTGCCGGCGCGCGTGCGGCTGGTGTACGACGAGCTGATCCGCGTGCTGCGCTGACCGCGGCCTAGCGGCAGGCCCGCTGCCACGCGCCGGGCGTGAAGCCGAAGTGGCACGCGAAGATGCGCGTCATGTGGCTCTGGTCGGCAAAGCCGCTGGCGGCCGCGGCGTCGGCAAGGCCCGTGCCGCGGCGGATCAGGCCTCGTGCGCGCTCGGCGCGCTGCAGCAGTAGCCATGCGTGAGGCGGCACGCCGTAGGCTTTCTCGAAACGGCGCAGCACCTGGTAGCGGCTGAGGCCAGCCATCGCGGCGAGGTCCGAGAGCTTCGGCGGCTCGTGCAGGTCGTCGGCCAGCCGCTCACGCAAGCGTCGCATGTCGCCGCCGGCCTTGGATGAAGGCGGTGGCGGCCTCGTGGAATGCGCTTCGAGCAACAGGCCGCAGACTTCGACCAGCGACTCCTCGCAGGCCAGCCCTTCCGCACTGCCCTCCTTGTCGGCATGCCACGCATCGAGCCGCACGAACAGCCGCTGCAGCGTGTGGCGCAGCCGGTCGTCCTTGAGCACGGGCCGAGTGAACTCGACTTCCGGACCGGCGTCGCCCCAGATGCCCGCCATCACGCCCGGATCGAGATACACCATGCGCCAGCGCCTCGAGGGCCCGCCCAGCGGCTGCCCGTCGTGAACCTCGCCGGGATTGGTGGTGATCAGGTCGCCCGCATAGGCATCGACCTTGCCGCGCCCGCTGGCCGAGCTCTGGGCGCCCTGCTCGAGCAAGCCCAGCCCGTAGGTCGCATGCCAGTGTCGGCCGTAGTGCAGCGCGCTGTCGATGGACGTGCCGTACACACCCTCCCACGGGGATCCGAAGACCTGGCAGCGATGGACCGGAGGCACCTGCATGCGACGGATGATCGCAGACAGGCGGCGGAGAGCCTCAATGCGTCCCGGGCTTCACCAGGTCGCGGATCTTCTCGTAGTCGCCGGGCCGCGCCTGCAGCTCCGCCGGCGACACGGTCTTCAGCGCCGCCTCGACGAAGCCCGACCGGTCAGGCCGGATCACCTTGATGCCGGTCTCGCCCAGCTTGCCTTCGGCCACGAGTTCGCGCGCGATGATCTGCACGCTGGCCCACACGGCGTCCTTGCGGATGACGTCATTCACGATGGTGCGATCGCTCTCGCTCATGCGCTGCAGCGCGCCGGGCGAGATCACGATGCCGAGCATGTCGTACATGTGGCCCGTGAGCGTGACGCTCTTCTGCACCTCGTAGAACTTCTTCGCGAGGATGGTCGGCAGCGGGTTCTCCTGCGCGTCGATCTCGCCGCTCTTGAGCGCGTCGTACACCTTGGCGAAGGGCATCGGCGTGGCGGTGGCGCCCATGCTCTTCGCGAAGAGCTTGTAGGTGGGTGCGTCCGGCACGCGCAGCTTCAGGCCCTGCATGTCCTTCGGCGCGTTGACCGGCTTGTTCGAGGTGACGTGCCGCGCGCCGTAGTAGATGGCCGCCATCAGGTGGTTGCGGCTCTGCGTCTCGTAGCCCTTGCGCAGCTCGTCGAACACCGGGCTCACGAGAAAGCGCCGTACGTGGTCGGGGTCGGTGAACAGGAAGGGAAAGCCCACCACGCCCAGCGGCGCGTAGTCGCGCGAGAGCACGTTGAGGCCGATGTAGGCCATGTCGATCTCGCCGGAGGCGAGTTTCTTGCTGTAGTCGGCCTCACCGCCCAGCGCGCTGGCCGGAAAGATCTGGATCTCGACGCGCCCCGCGGTGGCCGCCTTGATCTTCTGCGCCATAGCCTCGGCCTGCGTGTGGAACGGCTCGCTGGTCTCGTAGCCATGCGCCCACTTGAGCGTGACCGGCGCGGCCTGGATGCTCGCCGCGCCCGCGATCAACCCTGCGCCCAGCACGAGCGCCTTCATCACCAACCGTCTCATCGTCTGTCTCCACCACCGTTGTTCTTGAAATTCTTCGGGAGGGACGCGGCGCACACGCGTGGGTGCGCCGCGCCATGGCCATGAGCCGGCCGGGCTCAGAGCTTGAAGGGAATCACTTCCTGGCGCTGGTCGCCCAGACCTTCGATGCCCAGCGTCATCACGTCGCCCTTCTTCAGGAAGAGCGGCGGCTTCATGCCCATGCCGACGCCGGGGGGCGTGCCGGTGGTGATGACGTCGCCCGGCATCAGCGTCATGAACTGGCTCACGTAGCTCACGATCTTGGCCACGGTGAAGATCATGGTCTTGGTGCTGCCGGTCTGCACGCGCTGGCCGTTCAGGTCGAGCCACATCGCGAGCTTCTGCGGGTTGGGCACTTCGTCGCGCGTCACCAGCCAGGGGCCGATGGGGCCGAAGGTGTCGCAGCCCTTGCCCTTGTCCCAGGTGCCGCCGCGCTCGATCTGGTATTCGCGCTCGCTGATGTCGTTGATGGTGCAGTAGCCGGCCACGTAGTCGAGCGCGCTCTTCTGCGGCACGTAGCGCGCGCGAGTGCCGATGACCACGCCGAGCTCGACTTCCCAGTCGGTCTTGACCGAGCCCTTGGGCAGCATCACCGGGTCGTTCGGGCCCTGGATGCAGCTGTTGGCCTTGGTGAACACCACGGGCTCCTTGGGCACCGGCAGGCCGGATTCGGCCGCGTGATCCGCGTAGTTCAGGCCGATGGCGATGAACTTGCCCACGTTCGCCACCGGGCTGCCGAAGCGCGGCTTGCCCTTGACCAGCGGCAGCTTGTCGATCTTCTGCTTGCGCAGCTTGGCGAGGGCGGCATCGCCGAGCTGCTCGGGGCCGATGTCCTTGACGACGGCGCTCAGGTCGCGCAGCTGGCCGTTGTCGTCGATGAGGCCGGGTTTTTCCTTGCCGGGGTTGCCGTAGCGGACGAGTTTCATGCTTTCCTTTCAGTTTTCAGTGCATTGAAATTGATCAATACGTGGAGCGCCCGCCGGAGAGGTCGAAGACCGCGCCGGTGGAGAACGAACAGTCTTCGGTGCAAAGCCAGCCGACCATCGCGGCCACCTCTTCCACCGTGCCGAAGCGGCCCATGGGAATCTTCGAGAGCATGAAGGCGATGTGCTCGGGCGTCATCTGGTCGAAGATGGCCGTCTTCACCGCCGCAGGCGTCACGCAGTTCACGCGGATGCCGGTATCGGCCAGCTCCTTGCCGAGCGACTTGGTCAGGCCGATGACGGCCGCCTTGCTCGCGCTGTAGGCGCTGGCGTTGGGGTTGCCGTCCTTGCCGGCCACCGAGGCGATGTTGACGATGCGGCCATAGCCGCCGCCGTCGCCCTGCGTGCGCATCTGCGCCACCACCTCGCGGCAGCACAGGAACACGCCGTTGATGTTGACCTCCATCACCTGGCGCCAGGCGTCCACGGGGTAATCCCACAGCTTCGTGTTGGGGCCGGTGATGCCGGCGCTGTTGACCAGCGCGTCGATGCGCGGCGCGTGCGCCAGCGTGGCCGCCACTGCCCCGGCGACCGAAGGCTGCTGCGACACGTCGACCTTCAGCGCGAAGGCCCTGGGGCCCAGCGATTCGGCGGCCTTCGCGGCGGCCTCCTCGTCGCGGTCCCACAGCGTGACGCTGCCGCCAGAGGCGATGAGCCGCTGCGCGATGCCGAAGCCCAGCCCCGTGGCACCACCGGTGACGACCGCGTGGCGGCCGTTGAAGTCGAGCTGGTTCATGCAGCGATGCCCTGCCCGGCGGCGACGACCCGTGCGGTCTTTCCGTTCGATCTCATGGGGCGTCTCCTCGGGCCATGTCCTGGGGCCGTGTCCTCGGGTTAGGCCCGATGATGGTGCGGGCGATATGGCGTATTCTGAATTGGCCTTACCACTTGGCCAATTCAGGACAACCCTTAACCCCTTTTTCGTCTCTCTTTCCCCACCCTCTCCTCCGCTCCGTGCCGATCCAGACCCTCGAACCCCAGCGCCTCTACCGCCAGATTGCCGAACAGTTGCGCGAGCTCATCGGCAAGGGCGAGTTCGCGGTGGGCGCGCGCATTCCCGCCGAGCGCGACCTCGCCCGGCAACTGGGCGTGAGCCGGCCCTCGGTGCGCGAGGCGCTGATCGCGCTGGAGGTGGAAGGCTGGGTCGAGGTGCGCACCGGCTCGGGCGTGTACGTGCTCGACCGCTCGCAGCGCACGCCCCCGCCCGCCAACGGCGCGGCCGGCATCGAATGGGGGCCGCTGGAGATCATCCGCGCACGCCGCCTGGTGGAAGGCGAGACCGCCGCCACCGCGGCCCAGCACGGCAAGCGCAAGGACGTGGACGCCATGCGCCGCGCCATCCGCATGATGCGCGACATGGCCGCGCGCAACGAAGTGCCCCACGAGGGCGACCGGGCCTTCCACCTGGCCATCGTCAACGCCTGCGACAACGTGGTGCTGACCGAGACGGTGCAGGGCTTCTGGGAGTCGCGGCACGGGCCGATCTTCGCCCGGATGATCGATTACTTCGAGACCATGGAGTCGTGGCAGGCGGCCATCGGCGAGCACGAGCTGATCCTCGACGCCATCGCCGCGCGCGACCCGGCCGCCGCGCGCAGCGCCATGCACGAGCACATGGACAAGTTCCACCAGCGGTTCAGCGCGAGCTGGCGCCGCACCAAGGCTTCCTGAGTCGGGCCTCCTGAATCCGGCCTCCTGAATACGAGAAGAAACCCCACGATGACTCCCTACATCCGACTCCACCCCGCCGACGACGTCGTCATCGCGCGCTCCCAACTGCTCGGCGGCACCGCCGTCGAAGGCGTGGCCGTGCGCGGCCTGATCCCGCCGGGCCACAAGATCGCGATGCGCGACATCGCCCAGGGCGAGCCGGTGCGCCGCTACAACCAGATCATCGGCTTCGCGAGCCGCCCCATCGCCGCCGGCGAGCACGTGCACACGCAGAACCTCGACATGGGCCCCGACAAAGGCGACTTCGAACGCGACTACGCCTTCGGCGCCGACGTGAAGCCCGCCCCCGCGAAGCGCGAAGCCACCTTCATGGGCATCAAGCGCGCCGACGGCCGCGTGGCCACGCGCAACTACATCGGCGTGCTGACCAGCGTGAACTGCTCGGCCACGGCCGCGCGCGCCATCGCCGATCACTTCTCGCGCAAGACCAATCCGCAGGCGCTGGCGGCCTTCCCGAACGTGGACGGCGTGGTGGCGCTCACGCACGGCACGGGCTGCGGCATGGACACGCAGGGCATGGGCATGCAGATCCTGGAGCGCACGCTCACGGGCTACGCCACGCACCCGAACTTCGCTGGCGTGCTGGTGGTCGGGCTCGGCTGCGAGGCCAACCAGATCAACGCCTGGCTCGCCACCGGCCATCTGGCTGAGGGCGAGAACTTCCGCACCTTCAACATCCAGGACACCGGCGGCACGCGCAAGACGGTCGAGAAGGGCGTAGCGCTCATCAACGAGATGCTGCCGCGCGCCAACGCGGTGAAGCGCGAGCCCTGCAGCGCGGCGCACATCACCATCGGGCTGCAGTGCGGCGGCTCGGACGGCTACTCGGGCATCAGCGCCAACCCGGCGCTGGGCGCGGCGGTCGATCTGCTGGTGGCGCACGGCGGCACCGCCATCCTCAGCGAAACGCCCGAGGTGTACGGCGCCGAGCACCTGCTCACGCGCCGCGCGGTGAAACGCGAGGTCGGCCAGAAGCTGGTGGACCGCATCAAGTGGTGGGAGCACTACACCGCCATCAACGAGGGCGAGATGAACAACAACCCCTCGCCGGGCAACAAGGCGGGCGGGCTCACCACCATCCTCGAGAAGTCGCTTGGCGCGGTCGCCAAGGGCGGCACCAGCAATCTCGAGGCGGTGTACGAATACGCGGAGCCCGTCACCGCGCACGGCTTCGTCTACATGGACACGCCCGGCTACGACCCGGTCAGCGCCACCGGGCAGGTGGCCGGCGGCGCCAACCTGATCTGCTTCACCACCGGGCGCGGCTCGGCCTACGGCTGCGCGCCCTCGCCCTCGCTCAAGCTCGCGACCAACTCGGCACTGTGGCAGCGGCAGGAGGAAGACATGGACATCAACTGCGGCGAGATCGTGGACGGCACCGCGTCGATCCAGGAGATGGGCCAGCGCATCTTCGAACTGGTGCTCGCGACCGCCTCGGGCGCGCACTCGAAGAGCGAGCAGCACGGCTACGGCCAGAACGAATTCGTGCCGTGGCAGGTCGGCGCGGTGATGTGACCTGAGCGAACCCATCAACGACGAGGAACGGTATGGCGACTCTCCCCTTCGGCTTCCTGGAAGGCACGGGCTTCGAGCAACTGGACCCGCGTTTCAAGGGCTGCATTCCGGGCCCCGAGCGCGTGCAACGCCTGTGGACCGGCGCGCGCTGGTGCGAGGGCCCCGCGTGGTTCGCGGCGCACCGCACGCTGGTGTGGTCGGACATTCCGAACAACCGCATGCTGCGCTTCGACGAGGTCAACGGCACGGTGGGCACCTTCCGCGAGCCGTCGAACAACACGAACGGCAACACGGTCGATCGCGAAGGCCGGCTCGTCAGCTGCGAGCACCTCACGCGGCGCGTGACGCGCACCGAGCACGACGGCACGATCACCGTGCTGGCCTCGCACTGGAGGGGCAAGCGGCTCAACTCGCCCAACGACGTGGTGGTGCATTCGGACGGCGCCGTGTGGTTCACCGACCCGAGCTACGGCATCCTCTCCGACTACGAAGGCCTGAAGGCGGACAGCGAGATCGGCGCCTGCCATGTCTATCGCATCGACCCGCAAAGCGGCGAAGTCGAGCTCATGGCCGACGACTTCGTGAAGCCGAACGGGCTGGCCTTCTCGCCCGACGAGTCGCTGCTGTACATAGCCGACACGGGCGCGAGCCATGCGCCGGACGGTCCGCGGCACATCCGCAAGTTCAAGGTGGGCGCCGATGGCCGCAGCCTGAGCGGCGGCGAGGTGTTCGCCGAATGCACCAGCGGCCTGTTCGACGGCTTCCGCCTCGACACCGAAGGCCGCATCTGGACCAGCGCGCTCGACGGCGTGCACGCCTACCACCCCGACGGCACGCTGCTGGGCAAGATCCTGCTGCCCGAGCGCGTCGCCAACGTGTGCTTCGGCGGCCCCAAGCGCAACCGCCTCTTCATCTGCGCGACCACGTCGCTCTACGCCATTACGCTGAACGCGAAAGGAGCCTGATCCATGTCCAGAACACTGAATGCAGACGAGCTGCAGGCCAACGTCGCCCGCATCCTCGAAGCCGCCGGCAGCTCGCCCGCCGAGGCGCAACAGGTGGCGGCCAACCTGGTGCTGGCCAACCTGAGCGGCCACGACTCGCACGGCGTGGGCATGCTGCCGCGGTACGTCGACGCGGTGGCAGAAGGCGGGCTGAAGCCGAACGCCGCGGTGCGCGTGAACCTCGACATCGGCACGCTGATGGGCCTGGACGGCCAGCACGGCTACGGGCAGATAGTCGGCGTGCAGGCAATGGAACTGGGCATCGCGCGGGCGAAGCAGCACGGCAGCTGCATCTTCACGCTGGCGCATGCGCATCACCTGGGGCGCATCGGGCACTTCGCGGAGATGGCGACGGCGCAGGGGCTGGTGGCGATGCACTTCGTCAACGTGCTGTCGCGCCCGGTGGTCGCGCCCTGGGGCGGCGGCGACGGGCGCTTCGGCACCAACCCGTGCTGCATCGGCATCCCGCTCGCGGGCGCGGAGCCCTTCGTGCTCGACTACGCGACCAGCCGCGTGGCGCAGGGAAAGATGCGCGTGGCGCACAACAAGGGCGAGCGCGTGCCCGACGGCTACCTGATCGACGAGAACGGCGCGCCGACCAACGACCCGGGCGTGGTCGTGGTGCCTCAGGGCAACGGCCTCTTCGGCGCGCTCATGACCTTCGGCGAGCACAAGGGCTACGGCATGGCGGTGGCCTGCGAGCTGCTCGGCGGCGCGCTCACCGGCGGCGGCACCTGGCACCGGCCGGCGGATACGGCGCGCACGGTGCTCAACGGCATGCTCACGGTGCTGATCGATCCGGCGCGGCTGGGCACGCAGAAGTCCTTCGACGAGGAAGCGCGGGAATTCGTCGGCTGGCTGCGGCAGAGCCCGCCCGGCCAGGGCTTCGACGAAGTGCAGATCGCGGGCGAGCCGGAGCGCAAGGCGCGCGTGGCGCGGCGCAAGGACGGGATCTGGGTGGACGATGCGACGTGGGGTGAGATCGTCGCGGCAGGCGCTAAGGTGGGCGTGGCTGTCGCCTGAGGCCCTGACACCAGCTACCTGCGGGCGACGCTTCGCGACTTCTGGCTGAGCACGAGCGCGATGCCGCCCAGGATCGCCACGGAGGCCGCCGCCAGCCGCGGCGTGATCGCCTCCGACAGGAACAGCACGCCGCCGAACGCCGCCAGGAGAGGAACCGACAACTGCACGGTGGCAGCGCGCATCGCGCTCAGGCGGCTCAGCGCCGCATACCAGACGGCATAGCCGAGGCCCGAGGTCAGCGCGCCGGAAATCACGGCGAGCAAGATGCCGGCCGCATCCGCGCGGGCGCTGGCCGCGAACACCAGGCTGAGCGCAAGGGCGAGCGGCACGGCCCGCGTGAAGTTGCGCGCCGTGGCGGCCAGCGGATCGGCCACGCCACGGCCGCGCAGGGAATACACGCCCCACGCAACGCCCGCGACGGCCATCAGCACGGCCCCCAGAAGCGGCGGCGCGGCAACGCCCGGGGACACGAGATAGACCAGCCCGCCGGCCGCCAGCACGAAGCCGAACCACGCGAGCGCCCCGAAGCGCTCGCCGCCGGAGCGCAGGCCTACGCCGAACATCGTCAGCTGGACCGCGCCGAACAGGATCAGCGCACCCGTGCCCGCCGGCAGGCTGAGGTAGGCAAAGGAGAAGAACGCGACGTAGCCGAACAGCATGACGGCCGCCAGCCAGTCGACGCGGGCGGGCGAGACCGGAGGCTGCGTCCTGAACCGCACGATGAGCCCCAGCACGAGCGCTCCCGCCACGAGCCGGACGCTGCCGAAGGTCGCCGCGTCGATGCCCCGGTGCTGCAAGGCGAGCCTGCACAGCAGCGAATTGGCGGCGAAGGCCAGCATCGCGAGCGCCGTGAGGAGGAATGTCTGCAGCGTCGGCCGCAGGCTGTCGCGTGCATCGTCACCGGGCATGCCCGGACACCCGCGACAAGCGGGGCTCCACCAGATCACCGACCGTGCCGTGGCTCATGCGCCCTCCGTGGAGGAAACTGCGCAAACACAGGCTCGCCACCGGAGTCCGGCGGCAAGGGCTGTGGATGATGCTACGCCGCTGGAAGGCTTGAGGCGAGCCGGTCGGCCCCCGTGCTGGGTACCCTCAGACGATCAGCGCGATCGTCGCTTCGAGGTGCTCGGACGGCGCACGGCGGAAGCCCGAGCGCGCGAAGCGCTGCAGCTGCCCCACCACGAAGGCCGTGAGCGCCGCAGCGCGAACCTGCGCGTCGACGCTGGGCGTGGCCGAGCCGTCGGCCGCTGCCGCGCCGCGCAGCACCTGGCGCAGCGTGGCTTCGATCTTGTCGAAGAACTGGTTCATGCGCTGCTGCAGGCGCTCGTTCTCGTAGACCAGCGCATCGCCCACCATGACGCGGGTCATGCCGGGATTGCGCTCGGCGAACTGCACGAGCAGCGTGAGGATCTTGGCGGCCTGCTGGGCGCCGGTGGCGCCCTCGCGCTCGAGGATCTGGTTGACCAGCGTGAAGACGCTCTGCTCGATGAAGTCGATCAGCCCCTCGAACATCTGGGCCTTGCTCGCGAAATGACGATACAGCGCGGCTTCGCTCACCTCGAGCCGGGCCGCCAGCGCGGCAGTGGTCACGCGCTCGGCACCGGGCTGCTCGAGCATCGCGGCCAGCGCCTGCAGGATCTGCACGCGCCGCTCTCCCGGCTTCGGGCGCTTGCGCACCGGAGGGGTGGACGTTTCCGTCGGCGTGTCTACGCCGGAAGCACCTGTCGTCTCTTCGTTCTGCATGGGAGCGCGTGCAAAGATGTAATCAATTGATTCTCGCACAGCGCAGTAAGCACGCGCCCACCCGGCCCGTCAGCGGGCGCGGATCATCGTCCCGTAAGCCTGGTCGGTCAGGATTTCCAGCAGCATCGCGTGCGGCACGCGGCCGTCGATGATGTGCACCGCGTTCACGCCGCTCTTGGCCGCATCGAGCGCGCCTTCGATCTTCGGCAGCATGCCGCCGGAGATGGTGCCGTCGGCGAACAGGTCGTCGATTTCGCGGGCGCTGAGGTTGGTGAGCAGCTTGCCGTCCTTGTCGAGCACACCGGGCGTGTTGGTCAGGAGCATGAGCTTCTCGGCCTTGAGCACGGTGGCGAGCTTGCCGGCGACGACGTCGGCGTTGATGTTGTAGCTCTCGTTCTCCTCGCCGAAGCCGATCGGGCTGACCACCGGGATGAAGGCGTCGTCCTGCAGCGCCTTGACCACGCTGGGGTCGATGGAGACGATGTCGCCGACCTGGCCCACGTCATGGTGCAGGTTGGGATCGTTGCGGTCGGCCATCTTGAGCTTCTGAGCGCGGATCAGGCCGCCGTCGCGACCGGTCAGGCCCACGGCCTTGCCGCCGGCCTGGTTGATCAGGCCCACGATGTCCTGCTGCACCTCGCCAGCCAGCACCCATTCGACGACTTCCATGGTCTCGGCGTCGGTCACGCGCATGCCCTGGATGAAACTGCCCTTCTTGCCCAGGCGGTTGAGTGCCGCCTCGATCTGCGGACCACCGCCGTGCACCACCACCGGATTCATGCCAACCAGCTTGAGCAGCACCACGTCTTCGGCGAAGTCGGCCTGCAGCGCGGGGTCGGTCATGGCGTTGCCGCCGTACTTGATGACGATGGTCTTGCCGTGGAACTTGCGGATGTACGGCAGCGCCTGGGCCAGGATCTCGGCCTTGTCGCGCGGGGGAATGTTGAGGACGGGGTCGGTCATGGGCGGTCAGGCTCCAAAGCGGTGGACGATCAGGTGAAGCTCAAATTCTCGCGCAATCCCGGTGACAGCCGACTGACTGACTTCGCGGGAAACACCGTGGAACCGGCTTTGCCGGGCCACCGGTGTTGCCCCCTGCAAGGGGGTTGGCGCAGCGACACGAAGTGCGCGAAGCCTGGGGGTGTGCCTGTTCATGGCCGCAGCCAGCGAGGGACCTTGAAGCGCACGATCATCAGATAGGCGCCCACGTAGGTGGTGACGAACAGCAGGCAGAAGAACATCAGCACGATGGTGTTGTTCCAGAACAGCACCGCCGGCACCACCGACAGGGCCGCGAACATCCAGAGATACGGCGAGGTGCGGTTGTTGCGCGCCAGCAGCTGCCGGGCCTCGTCGTCCGCGAAGGCCACGCGCACGATGCGGCGGAAGATCAGCTGGTGGAAATGCAGCGCGTCGGCGGTACCGGGCGACTGGCCGCGCGCCAGCTTGCGGTAGATGGAGAACAGCGTCTCCCACACCGGGTAGATCAGCAGCAGCATCGGGAACCAGGGCGACACCACGCGGTGGCGCTGCACCAGCGTCACGCAGGCCACGGCGATCACCATGCCCCAGACGTAGGCGCCGCCGTCGCCGGCGAAGATCTTGCCGCGCGGGTAGTTCCACACCAGGAAGCCGAAGGTGGCGCCGACCAGGCAGATCACCATGGCCGCGAGCTGCCGGTCGCCGACCTGCAGCGCCACGTGGGAGATCGCCAGGCAGACCAGCACGGCCACGGTGCCCGCGAGCCCGTTGTAGCCGTCGATGATGTTGAAGGCATGCGGCAGGCCGCCGATGGCAAGCGCCGCGAACAGCACGGTGGCATAGGGCACCATCGCCAGCCAGCCGTCGACCGTCTCGAAGCCGGTGCGCGCCACGCCCAGACCCAGCAGCCAGCACACCAGCAGCGCCGAACCGATGGTCAGGCCCAGCCGGTAGCGCACCTTCACGCGCTGGGTGACGTCTTCGACGATGCCGCCCAGCACCGCCGGCAGGATGCACACCAGCGTGAGCATCGAGGTCGTGACCGGCCACGAGACATTGAACGGATCGGTGCCGGTGATGCCGGCGGCCAGCCAGGCCGCCCCCATGCCCAGCAGGATGCCCGCACCACCCAGGCGCGGCACGTGGCCCTTGTGGAAGCGCTGGGGCATGTCGGCGCCGTAGAGGCGGGCATGCCGCCGCGCACGTCGCATGAACACCTGGACCGAGAAGGCGGCGACGAAGAAACTGATGACGATCAGAGCAATCATGTGTGGGGGTTGGGGAACCCTAGAATTCCCGGGCGAAATTAGACCATGCCCACGCCCCCCTCCTCCCGCCACCCCGTCACCATTTCGATCGTGAGCCACGGCCAGCTCGCGCTGGTGCTGCCGCTGCTGGAGCAGCTGGACAGGCACAGCCGCGCCGTCATCGACAAGGTTTTGCTTACATTGAACATTCCCGAGGCCGACGTGCTTGCCGGCCGCAGCTGGGGTTTCGAGGTGGAGCGGATCGAGAACGCAAGCCCCAAGGGCTTCGGCGCCAATCACAACCAGGCCTTCGAGCGCTGCGACACGGACTGGTTCCTGGTGCTGAACCCGGACATCCGCTTCGACAACGACGTGCTGTCGCCGCTGCTCGCACAGGCTGCGGCCGACGCCGGCCTGCTGACGCCGCGCATCCTGGAGCCCGGCAAGACCGAGCCGGAGCCTCATCGAGCGCTGCTCACGCCACTGGAAATCGTAGGAAGAAAGAAGCCCGGCTACGTGCGGCCGACGGTGCCGGCCTGGATTCCAGGCCTGTTCATGCTGTTTCGCAGCGAGGCCTACCGGCAGGTCGGCGGCTTCGACGAGAAGTTCTTCATGTACGGCGAGGACTTCGACATCTGCGCCCGCACCCGGCTCGCGGGCTGGAAGCTGCAGGTGGGCGAGAACCTGCTCGCCCGGCACGACGCGCAGCGCGAGAGCCATCGGAGCAGGAAATACCTGTACTGGCACGTGACCAGCCTGCTGAAGGTGTGGCTGTCTGCCTCGTTCTGGCGGTACCTGCGGCTGCAAGGCCGCTAGCCAGCCCGTTCAGCGGGGACGGTCAGCCGCGCTCAAAGACGTCCTGCACGATGGCCTGCTTGCCGCGGCCAAAGCGTTCATAGCGGCCGCGCGCGGCCTCCAGAAGGATCGGCAGCAGGCGCAGCGGACGCGCCGCCGGCAATCCGGCCCGGAACCGCTGATGCGCGACCTTGTCGCGCTGCGCATCCAGGCGACCTGCCCGCACCCGCCCACCGAGCTGCTCCAGGCGCTGCAGCAGTGCCTCGGCCCGGCGCAGCCGCGCCACGTGCTTGTCGCCCCGCGCCACAAAGGCCTTCGCCACCTTCTCGGACAACGTCAGCCGCCGCGCGCCGATCTGGTTGTTGCCGTGCTGGCGGTAGTCGATGGTCGGTTCGGGGAGCACATCCATGCGGCCGGTGGCCGCGGCCACCGCGGCGAGCCACTCGTCGTGCACCCACTCGGGCGCGAACGGCAGCGCCGCATCGAGCAATGTCTTGCGGAACATCGTCGTCGCGCCCGTCACGAGGTTGCGCCTCAGCAGCACGCCGAAGGCCTCGCCGCTCGCGATGGCCTCCAGCTCGGCGGGCCGCACCTCGAGCGCGTGGAAGAGCGTGGAGCCCAGCGGCTTCAGGTCGCCATCGACGAGGCGCGCGTCGGTATGCAGCAGCAGCAGATCGGGCCGCGCCTCGAACTGCGCCACCATGCGCGCCAGCCGGCCCGGATGCCAGGCGTCGTCCTGGTCGCACAACGCGATGAGGTCGTGGCTGCAGGCGCGCACAGCCTGCTCGAAATTGCGCGTGACGCCCAGCGGCGGAGAGTTGCTGAACACCCGCAGCGCGATGCGGTCGGACATGCCGCACTGGGCGAGCGTGTCGCGCACCACGGCGAGCGTGCCGTCGGTGGAGCCGTCGTCGGACATCACGATCTCCCGCGGCAAAGGCGTCTGCGCGCAGATGCTCCGGATTTGCTCGGGGAGATAGCGCGCCCCGTTGCGGGTGCACAGCGCGACGGAGACTTCGAGTGCCATCCTGTCCCGATCAGACAGGCGCCACGCGGGGCGGCCAGGCGTAGCTGAAGTCTTCGCGGGCCAGCATGAGGTTGGGGCTGTAGGCGGGATCGTTCTGGATCAAGTCGCCCCAGCGCTTGTGCATGTAGGCAGCCTCTTCCTGGAACTGCGCCTGCTTCTGCGGCGAGACATCCTTGGCACGGGTCGCGGACTCGTGATGGAACAGCTCGGCATAGGGCGTCCAGACGTTGCGCAGGCCCGCTTCGCGAAGCCGCAGGCAGAAGTCGATGTCGTTGAACGACTCCTTCAGGTGCACCTCGTCGAGACCGCCCACCTCGAGGTAGTGGCTCTTGCGGATCACGAGACAGGCCGCCGTGACTGCCGAGAGCGACTGGATCAGCGCCGCGCGGCCGGCATAGCCTTCGCGGCCCATCGGCATGCGACGGTGCGAATGGGCGGCAATGCCACCCACGCCGAGGATCACGCCTGCATGCTGGAGCGTCCTGTTCGGGAACCACAGCCGTGCGCCCACGGCGCCCACGCCCGGCTGCAGCGCAAGGCTCACCATCTCGCTCAGCCAGTCGGGCGTGATGACCTCGATGTCGTTGTTGACCAGCGCCACGAGCTCGCCGTTGGCCACCCTCACCGCGCCGTTGTTCAGCGCCGCGTAGTTGAAGTCGCGGTCGTCGCGCAGCACGCGGACATTGGGCTTCTCGGCGGCGATGCGCTTGAACCAGGCCAGCGTGTCGGGATCGTCGGAGCCGTTGTCGACGATGATGATTTCGTAGTTCGAGTAGCTGGTCTTCTCCAGGATCGACTGGACGCACTGCCGCGTGAGCTGCAGCGCGTTGCGCGTCGGGATGATCACGGAAACCAACGGTAAGACATCGGGCAAGGCGTAATGCACCCGGTAGCCGAAATCGAGGTGCTCGGCCGTGGCTCGCACGCCGGTGCGCTCGAAATGCTCGTTCAACGCCCGCTCGCCCGCGATGGCGGCGTAGGGCTTGGCATTCATCGACTTGGCGGTGCTTTCGACGTGCACGCGCCAGTGATACAGGACGCGCGGAATGTGACGAATCTGGCCCGGTTCGACACGCTCCATGCAGCGCAGCACGAGATCCCAGTCCTGCGAGCCCTCCATGCCCACGCGGAAGCCGTCGACGGAGCGCATCAGTTCGGTCGAGAGCACGCCCAGGTGGCTGAACATGTTCTGCGAGCGGAAGAGATCGACGTTCCAGTCCGACTTGAAGTAGGGCCCGAAACGGTGGCCGCCTTCGTCGACCTTGTCCTCGTCCGAGTAGATCAGCTTCACGTCAGGATGGGCCGCGATGCAGTCGGCAACCCAGAAGAGCGCATGGGCCGGCAGCAGGTCGTCGTGGTCCATGAGGGCGACCCAAGGACCGGAGACGAGTTCGAGCGCGCTGTTGGAGGCCGCCGAGATATGGCCGTTCTTCGGACGGAATACGACCTTGATGCGCGGATCGCTCTCGCTGTACGACTTGAGAATTTCGCGCACCTCGGCCGACGGCGAGGCGTCGTCCGCGATGCAGAGCTCCCAGTTCGGGTAGATCTGGCTGCGCACCGACTCGATGGCCTCGCGCAGCCAGGCCGGTTTGGGGTTGTAGGTGGGCATCACGACCGAAATCAGCGGCCGGTCCTTCATGGCGGCGACGCGCTGGGCGATCTTCTCGCGCAGCTCGGGCGTCAGGGTGTCGTAGCGCTGCACCCACTTCGTGTAGTCGTTGTAGCCGCCGAAGCGCCGCCCCAGCTCCCAGCGGATGCCTGGCCAGCCCGACTTGTTGAACATTCGCCATGCCCGCTGCACGCGCCCCATCATTCCGGGTCCTTGCCAGAGTCCGGCCAGGCCGAGGATGAATCGATAGACAGATTTCATAGAGGAATCGAGCACCGTGGGGCGCGGCGTGTGAGAGAAATACCGGCGAGCCGGGCGGCACCAGGACAAAGCGTCGCGGCCATGCGGGAGGCGATTATCTTCGCAACCACCCGGCGAACCGGCCGGTCCGGGCTGTTTCGCCCCGGAAACAGGGCCACGGGGCTACCCGTAAAATTCGCGAGTTACAAAGCAAAAGGAAAAGAATGAGGCTGCTCTCAGTGGTGCTCTCGGGAGGCGCCGGCTCCAGGCTCTGGCCTGCTTCGCGCCAAGCCTTTCCCAAGCCATTCATGAAGATCGGCGACTCCACGCTGCTTCAACAAGCCATCGAGCGAGGCCAGGCCTGCGGTACGGGCGACCTGATGGTCGTGACCAACAAGGACCACCTGTTCCTGACCCGCGACGTGCTCCAGCAGATGAGCGACCCGCCGGAGACGACCTTCCTGCTCGAGCCGAAGGGCCGCAACACCGGCCCGGCCATCGCCCTGGCTGCGCTGCAGTGCGCCCGCCAATTCAGTGGCGACACCGTGATGCTGGTGCTGTCGGCCGACCACCTTGTGCCTGACGTGCACGCTTTCGTGGCCAGCGCAACGGAAGCCTTCCGCCTGGCGCAGGAAGGCAACCTCGTCGTGTTCGGCGTGAGTCCGACCAGCCCGGACACCGGCTTCGGCTACATCGAAGTCGAAAACGTCTCCCGCGAAAGCCAGGAGGTCAAGCGCTTCGTGGAGAAGCCCGACCTCGAGACCGCGCAGAAGTACCTGGCCACGGGCCGCTACTACTGGAACAGCGGCATGTTCGCCTTCACGGCCGACACCATCATCGCGGCGCTCGAAAAGCACGCCCCGGACGTGATCAGGGCGGCGAGGCATGCACTGGACAAGTCCAGGGCTTCCGCCAACTCCATCAACTTCGACCTGCATGCATTCGGCCTTCAGCCGGACATCAGCATCGACTACGCGGTTCTGGAACACGCTTCGAACGTCCACGTGGTGCCCGCGAAGTTCAGCTGGAGCGACGTGGGCTCCTGGCCCGCCGTGTCCAACGCGCTGACGCCCGACGCCAGCGGCAACACCCTCCCCGACGACGTCGTCGCACTCGACACGACGGGCACGCACGTCCAGGTCGAAAGCTATGGGCCGAAGGTCGTTGCCACCATCGGTGTCCATGACCTCGTGATCGTCGACACGCCCGATGCGCTGCTGGTACTCCACAAGAACAGCGCGCAAAAGGTCAAGAAAGTGGTGGACGTGCTCAAGGCCCGCAAGCATGAGACGGTGCATCTCCCACCGGTGGTCCATCGCCCCTGGGGAACCTACGCCTCGCTCAAGGAAGAAGACGGCTACAAGGTCAAGCGCATCACGGTGCGTCCGGGCGAGGCGCTGTCGTTGCAATACCATCATCAGCGCGCCGAGCACTGGGTCGTGGTGCAGGGCCAGGGTATCGTGCAGATCGGAGAAGTCGAGCACAAGACCTCCCCTGGCCAATATCGCTACATTCCCCTCGGGGAAAAACACCGCCTGACCAACACCGGCGACGAAGAGCTGGTGCTCATCGAGGTGCAGTGCGGTGGCTACCTGGGCGAAGACGACATCGTCCGTCTCGCAGACACCTACGGCCGTACATGAGTCAAGTCCACTCCAATCTTCATCGAAGCGCCCTTTCCGACTGGTGGCAGGGCACCCGCCGCACAGACATCTGGTGGACCCTCGCCTGGTTCGACATCGTCTTGCGCTATCGCCGCTCCATGCTCGGGCCGATGTGGCTCACCCTCAGCATGGGCGTGATGATCGCCGGCATGGGACCGCTGTACAGCTCCCTGTTCGGGACCGAGCTGTCCCGCTTCTTCCCCCACCTCGCGCTGGGCATCATCTTCTGGGGATTCTTCTCCAGCATCGTGACCGACGCCTGCAATGCCTTCATCGGTTCGTCCAACTACCTCAAGCAGGGCTACTTCCCGATCAGCCTGTTCGTCTGGCGCAGCCTGGCGCGCAACCTGATCCAGTTCGCCCACCAGATCGTGCTCTACATCCCCGTGGCGATCTGGGCCGGCGTCTCGCTGTCGTGGTCCGTGCTGCTGGTCCTGCCGGCCTTCGCCGTCCTGATCTTCAATGCGCATGCGCTCGGTCTGCTGCTGGGGTTGATCTGCACGCGCTACCGCGACGTCACCCAGATCATCACCAGCGTGATGCAGATGCTGATGTTCCTCACGCCTGTCTTCTGGCTGCCCGAGAACCTCCCCGGCCGCGCCAAGTACGTGCTGTGGAACCCCTTCGCGCAGATGCTGGACCTGCTTCGCACGCCTCTGATGGGCGGCACCGCGCACATACACAGTTGGATCGGCATCCTGTTCTGGACGGCGCTGTGCCTGATTCTTGCCGTCTTCGTGTTCTCGAAGTACCGCCGCCGCGTCGTCTACTGGCTCTGATACATGGCATTCATCTCACTCAAGAACGTAGCCGTCAACTTCCCGATCTACGGAGCCGGCGCGAACTCGCTCAAGAAGACGCTCGCGGCCTCGGTGACCGGTGGCCGCTTCGGCAAGGAAACCGGCGTGACGGTGGTGCAGGCGCTCAGCGGCATCAACATCGAACTGAAGAGCGGAGACCGGCTCGGGCTGGTCGGCCACAACGGTGCGGGCAAGTCGACCCTGCTGCGCACGCTTGCCGGGGTCTACGAGCCGTCGTCGGGCGAATTCGCGCGCCAAGGCACGGTGGCCAGCCTGATCGACCCTTCGCTGGGCATCGAAATGGACGCCACGGGCGTGGAAAACATCATGCTGCGCGGCCTCGTGATGGGCATGAGCAAGAAGGAAATCGACCGCCTCACGCCCGACATCTGCGAATTCAGCGGCCTGGGCGAATACGTGAACATGCCGGTGCGCACCTACTCGACCGGCATGATGATGCGCCTCGCGTTCTCGATCTCGACGAGCGTCGAGGCCGACATCCTGCTCATGGATGAATGGCTGTCGGTGGGCGATGCCGAGTTCACCGAGAAGGCCGAGAAGCGAATGCGGGACGTGGTTTCGAAGTCCGGCATCCTGGTGCTTGCATCGCACTCGCCGGAGCTCATCGCCAAGGAGTGCAACCGGGTGATCCACCTCGAGCACGGGCGGATCGTCGAGCAGTAATCATCATCTGACTTGGCCGGCAACACACCGGCCCGGCTCAGCGTCCCTGTCGCCGCAACGCCTCGATCTCTTCGAGGCGAGCCCTGATCCTCCGTCCCGCGGCTTCCAGGGACAGATTGGCCTCGGCACTTGCCTTGGCACGAGCGCCAATCTCGCGCGCCCACGCCTGATCGTCGTACACACGGCGCATGAGCTGCGCGGCATGCTCCACCGACGGCTCCGCCCACTCCAGGTCGGCGTCGTACGGAGGAATGGGCTTGCCGAGCTTCACGAGCTCGTACGGCACCAGCAGGCTGTTGCCGTCATCCATGAAGTCGACATTGCCCGAGAAGTTGGTGGCGATCACGGGCTTGCCCATGAGCATGGCCTCGGCCATCGTGAGGCCGAGGCCCTCGCTGCGATGCAGCGACACGTAGGCGTCGCAGGCATTCATGAGCGAAAGTACTTCGTCGGGGCTGAACACCTGGTCGATGACCGTGATGTTCGAGCCGGCAGCAGCATCGCGCAGCTTCTGCAATTCCGCCGGGTGCCGGTCGCCGAACGAAGTCTTGAGGACCAGCGAGACCTTGTCGTCCTTGCGGAAGGCGGCCCTGAAAGCTCGGATCAGCCCCAGCGGGTTCTTGCGCTCCATGACACTCATCATGTGGAACGTGAACAGGAAGGTGTAGCGATCCTCGTCCAGGCCGAAATCGCTGCGCTTTCGCACCTCGAACGGAGTCAGCCGCACGCCGGGGAACAAGGTGCGAACCGGGATGGGCAACCGCTCGCGCAAGCCGCGTGCGATGAACTCCGTCGCGGTCCACACCTCGTCGACCTGTTTCGCGCAATCGACCCACGCGTCGGGGATGGAGTCGAACTCCCAATACCAATAGGCGATCCTGTAGGTGCGGGGCATGCGCTCGGCGAGGTCGGACCTTGCGTAGGCCTCCGGGAAGAAGGGGTCGGGCTGCGTATGAATGACGGTGACGTCGTGCACTTCGGAACCGCCGAAGTCGACATGATGCGGATCGTCCTTCGCATCGGTCCGCAGGTCGCGCAGCGACGTGTCCACGCCGGCCTGCCCCAGCGCCTCCGCGATCGACTCGACCGACACCCGAAGGCCCGAGGGATAGCAGAAATGGCCGATGATGTTCACGCCCGGCTTGAGCAACTCCGACGCCACTGCCGGCAGATCCAAAGCCTGGCACCACTGGCGCGCCGTGGCACTCAGGCCGGCATCCCCCTCGGGGGAACCCAGCCAACCGATCAGTGCGCGCGCCTGACCAACATCCGAAAGCGCCAGCGGATACCTGGTCGACCATGCGCCTCGTGCGCCGTAACCGATACGTAGCTGCAACGCCGGCTCATGCCACTCCGGAGCGACGGCAACATCGACCCAGCGCGCATCGGCGCCATAGTGGCGGACGAACCACGACGCAAATTCGGGCCACCCGAAGACAGTCAACGCATCGGGAAACCTCCGCTGCCAATCGGGCGTGAATTCATAGGCCCGCGCCAGTTCCATCCTCGGGTTCTCGGCCGCCTGCATGAAGAGCCAGAGAACTTCCTCGCGCCGCAGGTGAGTCTCGGCCTCGCTCCATACATGCTGCATGAACCATCCGAACAGGCCGCGCTGGCCGGCGGGGGTCAGCCCGTGAGGCAAGACCTGCCTGATACGTGGATCGGCCATGAACGCCTGCCGCGCCCGCGCGGCAAAATCGCCGGAAAAGAGTCCGACGACATGCACCTGCGAAGCGGGTGTCAGCCCGGTACTCTGCGCACCTTCGTCGCTTTGAAGCCACGCCAGGAAGGCATTTTTGTCGGCCGCTGCCGACAAAGCATAGGGAAACCTCGCATACAAGTCCTTACGGCCGCGCAACAGGGACATGCAGAAACGTGCCGCGGCCCACCTGTCGTCGACTGCCCGGGAATCGGCCGGGGCGCCAAGAATCGATGGCAGCGGCAGACCCGCCGCTTCGGACAATGCGGAGTCGCTGCACAAATCCAGCAGCGGCATGGCGGCAGACACGTTCCCCTGCGCCAGGGACTCCAGGCGCGAGCGCTCCCTCTCGATCAGGCCATCCAGCAACCTTGCCCGCTCCTGCATCGCGGCCCGCTCCCGCAGAAAGCGGATTCGCTCAGGCATGCGCCACGGTGTCATCAGCCAAAAAGCTGCCTTGGGAACCCTTCGCGCGTTTCGGCGCAGCGAATCTAGCCCTGTCATTTGTTATTTACTTTCACTAGCAACCGTAAATTCTTCCGGATCGTGGGTATCCGCTTGGGAGATGATGCCCAAGAATGCGCATTCTCACCTCGTAAAATGCGAAACATCCACCTTTCCGAGTGCATGCTTCCCAGAGAACGGCCACGATTGTGGCGGCCAGTTCCCTTTGCACTTTCGTTAGCAACCAGATGACGTTTATCTCATACGCGCAGAACTTCGAAGACGTCATGCTCTGGCGCGCACTCGGGCACGTGCCTGCCGGGAGATACATCGATGTGGGCGCCCAGGACCCGGTCGTCGATTCGGTCAGCAAGGCGTTCTACGAACATGGCTGGCGCGGCATCCACGTCGAGCCGGTCCCCCGTTACGCGGACATGCTGCGCCGCGACCGCCCCGATGAAACAGTGTTGCAATTGGCACTGTCGGATCAGGCGGGCATTCTCGAACTCAACGTGTTCGAGGACACCGGTCTGAGCACCGGCGTCAAGGAGTTCGCGGACAGCCATCGCACACAGCATGGCCTCGCCCACCGCACCGTTGCGACGCCGATGCTGCCCATGAGCACCGCGTTCGCCTCGCTGGCAGGACAGCCGGTGCACTGGCTCAAGATCGACGTCGAGGGGCTGGAAGAGGCTGTACTGCGCGGCTGGGACAGCGAAACGCTGCGTCCCTGGATCATCGTCATCGAGGCGACCGTGCCGATGTCGACCGAGGTCCGCTACCAGGGCGCCGAAGACATCCTTCTGGCTGCGCGCTATGAATTCGTCTACTTCGACGGCCTCAATCGCTTCTACCTTGCTGCCGAGCACCCGGAGTTGAGGCACGCCTTCTCATCTCCGCCCAATGTGTTCGATGGCGTCCGCCTCAGCGGTCTGGCCAGTTCCGAACTGTGCCGGGGCCTGCTTGAATCCCATGGTTCCGAAACGAGCATGCTCGGCGAAACGATCCGCATCCTGCGCGGCGAGGCTCTCGAGGCGCACGCCGAGTCGCAGCGCAGGCAGCACGAGACCGAGATGCAGGCGCGGCGCGACGTGCAGGCAGCATTGGCCGCGCTCCAATCGGCCGAGTTGCAACGCGGCACGATCCAGCATCGGCTGGATGCCGTCATGAACAGCACGTCCTGGCAGGTCACGGCTCCCCTGCGCGCGGCGGGCACATTGTGCCGCCGCTTGCTATCCGCGCTCAGGGAGGGCAGGCTGGGCAGCGGCATCAAGCGCCGGATCAAGGCTGTGCTGCGCCGCTGCGCTCTTGCCGTGATGCGCCGCCCGACACTCAAGCGCGGCCTGCTGGCCATCCTCGACCTGGCGCCGCCCCTGCGCCGGAGACTGAGCGCCATGCTCGCGCCCCCGCCCGCCGCGCCGCAAGGTGGCGCCATATCTGCGGAAGCCTTGTCCACCATGTCACCCGCCACACGCGCCGTGTACCAGGCACTGAAGGCGGCCAGCGGAAGCGAATGAGAGCGCCGCGCTCGCTGATTCCCGTATTGCTACAGCTTCCCCTTCGTCACAGAGAAAGAGCGCATCGCTCGGAGTACCGCAAATGATCATCGTCACCGGAGCGACAGGCTTCATTGGATCGAACCTCGTCGCCCACCTGAACCAGCTGGGTCACACCGACATCGTCATCGTCGACTGGCTCGGTACCGGCGAGAAGTGGAAGAACATCGCCAAGCATCGCTTCGTGGAGTTCGTCTTCCCCCAGGACTTCCAGGCCTTCCTCGAGAAGAGCAGGGGTGCAGTCGAAGCCGTGTTTCATCTGGGCGCGATCTCGTCGACCACTGCGACGGATGGCGACGAAGTCGTAAGCAACAACATCCAGTTCTCGATGAACCTCTGGAACTGGTGCGCCGCCAGACAAGTGCCGTTCTTCTACGCATCATCGGCCGCGACCTATGGAGACGGCGACCAGGGCTTCGACGACACGCAGGACATCGCCCCGCTTCGTCCCCTGAACCTCTATGGCTGGTCGAAGCAGGCATTCGACCGCTGGGCGCTCGGGCAGCAGGACAAGGGTATCGCGCCGCCCCGCTGGGCCGGCTTCAAGTTCTTCAACGTGTATGGCCCCAACGAATATCACAAGGCCGACATGATGAGCATCGTCGCGAAGAACCACTCGCGAGTGATGGCCGGAGAGCCGATCCACCTCTTCAAGTCGCATCGCCCGGACTACAAGGACGGCGAGCAACTGCGCGACTTCGTCTACGTGAAGGACTGCTGCAAGGTCATGGCGTGGTTCATGGCAGGCGCACGCCAGAGCGGCATCTACAACCTCGGCACCGGTTCGGCCCGGTCTTTCCGCGATCTCATCGAAGCGGTCGGCACGGCCAGCGGCATCAAGCCCGACATCCAGTACGTGCCCATGCCGGAAAACCTCCGCGGCAAGTACCAGTACTTCACGCAGGCGGCGATGCAGAAGCTTCGCGCAGCCGGCTATGACGAAGCCTTCTACTCCCTCGAGGAGGGCGTGGCCGACTACGTGAAAGGCTATCTCAACACGCCCGACAAGTTCGCCTGATATGCAGCAGCCCTCTTCTTCCTCTCCCGCAAAGCCGCGCATCCTGGTCGTCGGCGACATCATGCTCGATCGCTACGTGATCGGCGAGGTGTCGCGCATTTCACCGGAGGCTCCGGTTCCGGTGCTGGCCGCCAAGCATGAAGAGAACCGGCCGGGTGGGGCCGCCAACGTGGCGGCCAACATATCCGCGATGGGTGGCGACGCGACCCTGCTGGCAGTGGTCGGCGAGGACAGCGCCTCGACGGAGCTCGATTCCTGCCTGCAGCGCTACAACGTAAACACGTTGTTCGTGAAAGACCCCCAGGGCGGTACGACGCAGAAGACGCGCCTGGTGGTCGGCTCCCAGCAGATCGCGCGTGTCGACCGGGACGTGCGGCCCACGGGCCAAACGCAGCAACGGTTGCTCGAGGAGTTCGAACGCCAAGTGAAGAGCTATGACCTGGTGGTCTTCTCGGACTATGCAAAAGGCACGCTGGACCGGCTGCCGGAATTCCTCGAAGCAGCAGCCAGGCAAGGCGTGCCGACGCTGGTCGACCCCAAGCGGGTCACACCGGCGTTCTATCGCGGGGCCTATCTGCTGAAACCGAACAACAACGAGTTCATCGGGCTCTTCGGCCCCTACGGCTCCGAACAGGAACTGGTGGCCAAGGCCAGCGCCGCTATCGATGCGCTGCAGCTGCAGCACCTCGTGATCACTCGTGGCGCGAAAGGCATGGTCATCGTCAGCGCGGGCGGCCGCACGGATTTCGTTCCTACACGGGCACGCGATGTCTTCGATGTGTCCGGTGCGGGCGACACGGTGCTGGCGGCTCTGGCCACGGAACTGTCGGCCAAGCGCTCCATCTCGGATGCCGTTCACCGGGCCAACGTTGCGGCCGGCATCGCGGTATCGCATCCCGGCACCTATGTCGTCAGCGAGCAGGAGATCGAGGCGGAAGCCAACGACTTCAGTCACGAACACCCCAAGGTGCTGACCGAGGATCAGCTCAAGATCGCCCTGGTCAACCCCAGGCTGCACGGCAAGAAAATCGTGTTCACCAATGGTTGCTTCGACATCCTGCATCCAGGCCACGTCCGGCTGTTGAAGGCCGCGCGCGCATTGGGCGATGTCCTGGTGCTCGGACTGAACTCGGATGATTCGGTCCGCAAGCTGAAAGGGCCGAGCCGGCCGATCAACCATTTCGCTCATCGCGCGGAAGTTCTGGCCGGTCTCGCATCGGTGGACTACATCGTGGAGTTCGACGCGCCAACCCCCCTGGAAACCATCCAGTACGTGCTGCCTGACGTTCTCGTGAAGGGAGGCGACTACCCCGTCGCCGACATCGTCGGCTACGGCGAAGTGACGGCGCGCGGCGGACAAGTGCTCGCGCTCGACTTCCACGACGGCTATTCGACGACCAGGATCGTCGACGAGATCAACAAGACGCGAAAGTCGTAACCCCGGTGGAAAATTTCGAAGAGCTGCGCGCACGTGCCAGCAACTGGTTGAGCGTCGACGCACTGCCGCTATGGGTCGATCGTGGCTACGACGACAAGTTCGGCCTCTTTCACGAAAAACTCGATTTTTCGGGAGGCCCGCTGGAAGAGCTGCCACGACGCCTGATGGTGCAATGCCGCCAGCTGTATGTACTGGCCCAGCTGAGCTTGCGTGGCATGCGCGACAACCGTGTATTGATCGAACGCACATGGCGGCAGGTAAAGCACTGCTTCTACCGAAAGGAACTGCCCCACCGCTGGGCGTTTTCCATCGATGCCCGCGGCGAGATACATGACAGCAAGTGCGATTCGTACACTCTCGCATTTCTGGTCTTCGCCCTTGCGTGGCTCCACCGGCTGAAGCCGGATCCGTCCTATCTCGCTCTGGCCGACGAGGTGTTCGCGGTACTCGAAGGCCCTCTGGCAGCCAGCAAGGGCGGCGTCATCGACGCACTGCCGCGGCCTGACGATTTCCTGCGCCAGAACCCGACGATGCATCTCCTGGAGGCCTGCCTGGCGCTCTACGAATCCGCGGGCCGCCCCCAGGATCTGGCTCGTGCCCGCGAACTTCACGCGAACTTCTCCAGGCACATGCTCTGGCGGTCACAGGCCGCATTGCCCGAACAGCATGACGACGCCTGGAATGCCGAAGGCATTGCCGACAACTGGTACGAGCCTGGCCACCATTTCGAATGGGTGTGGCTGCTGCGCCGGTTCTCCATGCTGAGCGGCGTCAAGGTCGATGACGACGTTCGACTCCTGCTATCGCGAGCAGAGCGAGAAGGTATCGATGCCGAAGGCTTTGCGGTCGAGCGGGTCGGCATTCTCAGCGGGGTCCCGGTAGGCAGCCGGCGCTCCTGGGGCACCTGCGAATACCTCAAGGCCTGTGCCGCCGAGGCGGAGGCGGCGCCCGAAGATGCGGGCATGTGGCGGGAAAAGGCAGCGGTTGCCCTGAAAGCGCTATCCACGGGCTTTCTCTCCGTCACCCCCTCGGGCCTGTGGCGAGACCGCGTCGATGCCGATGGACAAACGCTTTCGGTGGATGTGCCCGCAAGCAGCCTCTACCACTTCGTCTTCGCGCTCATGGAGTGCGAGCGCGTGTTCGGCCGCATCCTGCAGAGTCCGCCTGCATTCGCGCCGGTCAAGGCACCCGCGCTGTTCCTTGACCGCGACGGCGTGATCAACATCGACACCCGCTACCCGAGCAAGCCCGAAGACATCACGTTCGTGGACGGGGCCGGCGACGCCATTCGGCTCGCCCAGTCCCAGGGCTACAAGGTCGTCGTGGTGTCGAACCAATCGGGGGTCGCACGCGGCTACGCGAGTGAGGCACAGGTGCTGGACTTGCACCGCTGGATGGCGGCACGCCTCCGGGAGAAAGGTGCCCACGTCGATGCCTGGTATCACTGCCCTTTCCATGACCAGGCAAAGCTTCCGGCCTACCGGCATGAAGATCACTTCGATCGCAAGCCGAATGCCGGGATGATCCTTCGCGCCGCGCTGGACATGAACATCGACCTAAACCACTCGCTGCTGATCGGCGACAACGAATCGGATGTCGTTGCCGCCTCCCGTGCGGGCGTTCGAGGCCATCTTTTCAAGGGAGCGAACCTTTTCGAATTCGCACAACCGCTGGTGGAAAAAATCCGTACCTCGGTCTCTACACCTGTCACACCAAATCAATCGTAGATCCGATGCGAATCATCATTGACATGCAGGGGGCCCAGACCGAAAGCCGATTCCGCGGGATCGGGCGGTACAGTCTGTCGCTGGCACTGGCCATTGCGCGCGTCGCGCGGAAGCACGAAGTCTTCCTGGCGTTGAACGGGCTGCTGCCCGACTCCATCGGCGCCATCAGGGAAGCCTTCGCAGACATTCTGCCGCGCGAGAACATCAGGGTCTGGAATACCCCGGGCCCGACGCGAGAGCTCGACCCCGCGAACGGCACGCGCCGGGAAATCGCGGAACGTGTGCGTGAAGCATTCATTCTGTCGCTCGAACCGGACGTGGTGCTGGTGACGAGCCTTTTCGAAGGACTTGGCGACGATGCAGTCGCCAGCCTCGGCCGCTTCGATGCGAAGACGCCGACGGCGGTGATCTTGTACGACCTGATCCCGCTGCTCAATCCCGATATTCACTTTCGTTCCAGCACGCTCCGGCAGGAGTACTACGCCCGGAAGATCGAATCACTCAAGCACAGCAAGCTCTTGCTGGCCATCTCCGAAAGCGCCCGCAGCGAGGCGCTGCGCGGGCTTTCATTCGCTCCCGAGGACGTAGCGAACATTTCGGGTGCGTGCGATGTCTCATTCAGGAAAATCGCGCTGACCGAGGCAGAACAACAGGCCATCCGCACGAAGTTCTCCATCCTGCGGGAATTCGTGCTCTATACGGGTGGCGCGGATGAGCGGAAGAACCTTGCCCGCCTGGTCGCGGCCTACGGGAAATTGCCGGCGGACGTTCGCGCGGCTCACCGGCTAGTCATGGCCGGCCGCATGCCCAGCGGCGAAATCTCGGCCTTGCAGGAGCGGGCCAGGGAAGCAGGCCTGGGAAGCGAAGAGCTCGTCTTCACCGGCTACATCTCCGACGAGGAGTTGCTTGCGCTCTACAACATGTGCAAGCTCTTCGTCTTTCCGTCTACTCACGAGGGCTTCGGGATTCCGCCGCTCGAAGCCATGTCCTGCGGCGCAGCGGTCATCGGGGCGAACAGCACCAGCCTGCCCGAAGTCATCGGCTCCAGCGAAGCAATGTTCGACCCGGAGTCGATCGATGCCATCAGGGACAGGATGCACCAGGCCCTGACGGACGACGCGTTTCGCGCGCTGTTGCTGCGTAACGCGGAAACGCAGGCGGCCGCATTCTCCTGGGAGAAGAGCGCCCGCAAGGCAGTCGAGGCCCTGGAACGCTTCGACCCACAGGCGACAAGAGGCGATACGCGTCTCTCCCGCATCGAGAAGACGACCATCTTCCAGCCGAGCACCAAGCGCATCCTCGTTCTCAAGCTCGATCACCTGGGGGATCTGATCCTCGCGATGCCGGCCATCGCCAAGCTGAAGGCACGTTACCCCGCCGCGACACTCGAGATCGCAGTGGGCGGCTGGAACCTCGAGCTGGCGAAGATGTTCCCCTACTTCGACAAGATCCATACGCTGGACTACTTCAAGAAGCAGTCCGCGAGCCAGGCATCGATAGCGCAGGAGGAGCTACGCTCCTTCCTTTCGCAGATCGGTACATACGACATCGCCATCGACCTGCGCAGACAAAGCGACACTCGCTTCGTGCTGAAGGGAGTCAAGGCCGAACTGAAGGTCGGCTACCAGACCTTCGACCCGTCGATCGACTCGAATCTCGACATTGCACTGGAGGCAGTCCAGGATGCGCCGTTCGTCGAAACCTCGATGAATCGCACATCGATCAGCAACCAGATGCTCGCGCTGGTCGATGCGCTTCCTGCCGATTCCAGCGACTTCATTTCATTGCCTCGCCTCTTCGATTCCACAGAGAGGAAAAAGGGCGCCATCGCACTCTTCCCATATGCGGGGAACGACGTGAAGGAATGGGAGATCGCGAAGTTCCAGACGCTCGTGTCCAGGCTATGCGCCTCTGACGGGGTGAAGGAGATCAATATCTTCTTTGCTTCGCCTGCCGAAGCGCAAAGACACGCCTTCGAGCCTTCCCCCAAAGTGATCGCACATGCGGGACTGAGCATTCCCGCGCTGATGGAGTCGGTTGCCCGGAATTCCATCTGCATCGCCAACAATTCGGGCGGTGCCCATATCGCGTCCTACCTGGGCCTGACGGTGATCGGCGTCTACGGCGGCCACGAAACGGCAGCGGAATGGGCCCCAGTGTTCCCGAACAGCTTCGTCATCCATCGGGAAGCCGATTGCTCTCCCTGCCACATTGCCACACGCGCCGACTGCAGGTATCAGCTGCACTGCCTGTCCGACATTTCAGTCGACGAGGTGTACGGCCTTGTCATGGCGGCGGTCAATTCGACAGCCATTTCGACTTCGGAGCCGGTGCTGACGGCCAAGGCCATCAAGAATCAGCTGGTTGCCGCACTCGGCCCATTCCTGCATGACCGAACCGACGGCGAAGTCGCGGCAATTGCCCAGTGCATCACGGCGAACATTCGCCCGAACAATGCCGGCGCACGCATCTTTGTCGATATCTCGGAGCTCGTACACCGGGATTCCAAGACCGGCATCCAGCGCGTGACGCGGAGCATTCTCAAGGAGCTGCTCGAGAATCCGCCGACCGGCTTCGAGATCGTGCCTGTCTACGCAACGATGGCAACCAAGGGCTACTTCGCCGCGAGGAACTTCCTGAGCAGGTTCAGCGGCAAGAACCCACAGCACAGCGTTCCTGACGAGGCCATCGACTTCTACCCCGAGGACATCTTCCTCGGGCTGGATTTTCATCCGCACGTGGTATGCGCACAGAAGAATGCACTGGATGCCATGCACCTTGCCGGCGTCAAGGTGCTCTTCGTCGTGTATGACCTGCTGTGCGTTCAGATGCCTCAGCATTTCGTCGAGGGCACCGTCCAGGGGTTCGGTCAATGGCTGGACACCATCGCGGCCTATGACGGCGCACTATGCATTTCGAAGTCCGTCGCGGACGACCTCTCCGGCTACATGCAGCGGGCCCATCCAGCCCGCTCGAAGCATTTCGACATCGGCTGGTTCCACATCGGTGCAGACATAGAAAGCTCGAACCCGACCAGGGGGCTGCCGGCGAATGCCACGCAGACGCTCCATTCGCTGCAGGCGCGCCCCAGCTTCCTGACGGTGGGCACTGTCGAACCGCGCAAGGGACATACCCAGACCCTCGACGCCTTCGAACTGCTCTGGTCGCGCGGATTCGATGCGAACCTGGTCATCGTGGGCAAGCAGGGCTGGCTCGTCGACAGACTGGTGAATCGGCTGCGCAATCATCCCGAGGCAGGCAAGCGGCTTTTCTGGCTCGAGAACATCAGCGACGAATACCTGGAACGCATCTACAGCGTCTCGACCTGCCTGGTAGCAGCTTCGGAAGGAGAGGGATTCGGGCTGCCCTTGATCGAAGCCGCACGCCACAAGATTCCGATCGTCGCCCGGGATCTGGCAGTCTTCAAGGAGGTGGCAGGGCAAAATGCATACTATTTCCATGGAATCACGGCAAATGCGCTGGCGGATGCGATCCAATCCTGGACCGTGCTGTTCAGGGAACAGTCTCACCCGAAATCCGACGCCATGCCATGGCTGACCTGGCGCCAGACCACGCAGGACCTGCTGAAGCTGGTTCGTTGCGCCGATGCTGGTACCGGTGCCCCTTGTATCCAATCCAAACCCCTCGAAGAGTTGAGTCATGAGTAAAAGAGCTGTCATCACTGGAATCACGGGCCAAGACGGGGCCTATCTGGCGGAGCTTCTGCTGGCCAAGGGCTACGTTGTCTATGGCACGTACCGCCGCACGAGTTCGGTGAATTTCTGGCGTATCGAGGAACTCGGCATCCAGAACAATCCCAACCTGCACCTGGTCGAATACGACCTGACTGATCTGGGCAGCTCGCTCTCCCTGATCCGCGACACGGCGCCGGACGAGGTCTACAACCTCGCGGCCCAGAGCTTCGTTGGCGTGAGCTTCAACCAGCCCTCGGCCACAGCCCAGATCACCGGCGTGGGTGCGCTGAACCTGCTCGAAGCCATCCGTCTGACGAATACCAAGATCCGCTTCTACCAGGCCTCGACCTCCGAGATGTTCGGCAAGGTCCAGGCTGTGCCGCAGGTCGAGGACACGCCCTTCTACCCGCGCAGCCCCTATGGCGTCGCCAAGCTCTACGCGCACTGGATCACGATCAACTACCGCGAGAGCTATGACATCTTCGGCTGCAGCGGCATCCTGTTCAACCACGAGAGCCCGCTGCGCGGCCGCGAGTTCGTGACCCGCAAGATCACCGACAGCGTTGCCAAGATCAAGCTTGGCAAGCTCGACGTGCTGGAACTCGGAAACCTCGACGCCAAGCGCGACTGGGGCTTCGCCAAGGAATACGTCGAGGGCATGTGGCGCATGCTGCAGGTCGATGAGCCGGACACCTATGTACTCGCGACCAACCGCACGGAAACCGTTCGCGATTTCGTGAGCATGGCCTTCAAGGGTGCCGGCATCGCCGTCGAGTTCAAGGGCAGCGGCGAAAGCGAATCGGCCGTGGACACGGCTACCGGCAATACGGTGATGCGCGTGAACCCGAAGTTCTACCGTCCGGCCGAAGTCGAACTGCTCATCGGCAACCCGGCAAAGGCCAAGCAGAAGCTCGGTTGGGAGCCGCAAACCACTCTGGAACAGCTGTGCCAGATGATGGTCGAAGCAGACCTCGAGCGAAACAAGAAGGGCTTCTCGTTTTGAAGATCTTCCTGACCGGCGCGGACGGATTCACCGGTCGCTACTTTGCCGACCGGGCCACCGCTGCCGGGCACGACGTGATCCCGATGCAGGCGGACCTGACGAATCGGGAAACGCTGGAGCGGGAGGTGCTTTCGGTACAACCCGAGGTTGTCGTTCATCTGGCCGCGATCAGTTTCGTCGGGCACACGGACAACAGCGCCTTCTACGCGGTCAATGTTGTCGGCACGACGAATCTGCTCGAAGCGTTGACGCGGTTGCCCTCCGCGCCGCATCGTGTGCTGCTCGCCAGCAGTGCCAACATCTACGGCAATAGCGAGCAGTCGCCACTGGCCGAGACTCAGCCGCCGGCGCCGGTCAACCATTACGCGATGAGCAAGCTGGCGATGGAATACATGGCCAGGACCTTTGCCGACCGCTTGAATCTCGTGATCGCGCGCCCGTTCAACTACACAGGCCGCGGCCAGGACGTCAACTTCGTCATCCCGAAACTCGCCAAGCATTTCGCCGAGAGAGCGAACTCCATATCGCTTGGCAATCTGGACGTGGAACGCGAATTCAACGATGTGCAGTTGGTGTGCGATGCATATCTTTGCCTCATGAAGTTTGGCCGTCCCGGCGAAGCCTACAACGTGTGCTCGGGCCAGCCCCATACCCTGCGCGAGGTGATCGCCTGCTTCGAAAAGGTCACCGACCATCGAATGGATGTCGAGATCAATCCGGCCTTCGTCCGCAAGAACGAGGTACATCGCCTCTGCGGCAATCCCGACAAGCTGAACGCCCTGCTGCGTGACTGCGGCGTCAACATCGCTCCGCCCACGCTTTCGGAGACCCTGGCGCGGATGCTCTGACACATATTTGCCAAGACAGCGCGGAGAGCCCATCAACGAACCTCGTATCCCCGGTTTTCCGCTTCGATCAACCATAACAGCATCATGAGCCAGTCCATGTCGACGACTCTTTATCGAGGGCAGCGCGTTGCGCTGATCGTTCCCTGCTACAACGAGGATCCCACCATCGCCGGTGTGATCAGAGGCTTTCGCGCAGCCATGCCTTGCATCGAGATCCATGTCTTCGACAACATGTCGAGCGACAGGACCGCTGAATTCGCGAGAGCCGAAGGCGCTCATGTGAGAACGGTTACCTTGCGCGGCAAGGGCAATGTCGTGCGGCGCATGTTCGCGGACACCGAAGCGGACGTCTACGTGATGGTGGATGGCGACGGAACCTACGACGCGTCCTCGGTCTGCCGGATGGTGGACAAGCTGCTCGACGAGGGACTCGACATGGTCGTGGGATGCCGGGAGACCAGCGCCGAAGAGGCTCAAGCCGCCTATCGGCGAGGTCACCAATGGGGCAACAGGATGCTCACCGGAAGCGTCAAGGGCATCTTCGGTGGCGATTTCAACGACATGCTCTCGGGATACCGGGTCTTCTCGCGGCGCTACGCCAAGTCCTTCCCGGCGCTGTCGCGAGGTTTCGAGACCGAAACCGAGTTGACGGTACACGCCCTCGAACTGCGCATGCCCTATGGGGAGCTGATGACGCCGTATGGATCGCGTCCCGAAGGATCGGCCAGCAAGCTTTCCACCTATCGCGACGGCTGGCGCATTCTCAAGACGATCATCCGGCTTCACGCGAGCGAACGTCCCATCGCATTCTTCGGTGCGTGGGCGGCCGCGTTCTGCGTTGCCGCGCTGGTGCTGGCCTTTCCCCTGCTCGTTCAGTATCTCGAGGCAGGAAATGTCCCTCGACTGCCTACGGCGGTGCTGTCAGCCTCGCTCATGCTCATGGCCATGCTCGCACTGACCTGCGGGCTGATTCTGCAGAACATCACTCAAGGCCGACACGAAATGAAGTGCCTGGCCTTCCTGGGTATTCCGGCCAACCGTGCCGATACCACTGCCGGGCACTAAGCAAATGAAGTTCCTGAGAGAGACGAGAGTCCCGATCTGGCTGATCCTGGGTCTGGGCACGCTGGTCTATTGCTACTTCTATTTGAACCACCCTGCGCTGCCGGGCAACAACCTCGAGTACCCCCGCGGGTGGTGGGGCTGGTTCGATCAAGGCGAGTACATCAAGGCTGCGGCGGCCATCGGGGTGGGTGATTTCTCTCCCGCCAAGCACGCCTATCCGCCGCTGTACCCGGCGATCGGATCGGTCTTCCTGTCGGTTCTGCCAGTACATCCGTTCTTCTTCTTCAACCTGCTGGGCCTGCTGGCGTTTTCGTACGTTTTCGTGGCGTTCGCAACGCGCTACGTGTCGCAGCTCGAGGCATTCGTACTGCTCGCGATTTCGCTTTACTTCAACGAAATCATCATCCTCAATTTCGCCATCCCGTGGACGACCACAGGCACGGCGCTGATCTACGCGGTGACCATCTATCAGCTTCTGCAGAAGTCCAAGCAGGAGAAGTTGAATGACGGAATGGCACTGGCGAGCATCAAGGCATTCGTCTTTTCGGGAATCTTCAGCCTGCTGGCTATTCTTCGTCCGGTCGATGCAGGAGCTGCTGCCATTTTCTATCCGGCCTACCTGTACTTTTCGTACAAGAGCCTGAGTGGAACATCAGCCCCCAGACGCAACGCGCTCCTATTCGCTCAAACGATCGCACTCGGTGCGGGCCTGCTCATCGGGATAGGCCTGTTCCTCCTGTTCAACCTGGAAGTTCACGGCCACATACTAGGCGGCTATTTCAAGTCGACGGCGGTCGGGTCCGGTTACTTCCCGCTGGAACTACCGAGGAAGATCTTCTCGCTGGTCTTCGATTCGAATACGGCCTTTCTCGAGCCCAACGGATCACTGGTCACGCACTTCCCATGGCTGGTACTGAGCGTCGTGGGCCTGGTTGCGTCCCTGGTACGTGGGTCCGCACTGCTTCGCATGATGGCGGCGGCGATCTGCCTGCAGTTCTGCCTGTACGCGCCCTATGGCGACTTGCTGCCGAATGGTGTCTATCGCTACTACAACATTCACTACTTCAAGTGGATGTTCCCTTATCTTGCATTCTTCGGCTGGCTCGTGGTTCGCTGGGTATTCGAAGGTTCCGCCGCTCCGCGGGCCAAGAATCTCGCGATCCGCCTGCTGGCGGCTGTGATCACGGTCGCTGCCGTGCTGGCGGTGCAGTACAAGGTCAAGCCAGCATCGCCAATCGCCATCGAACAGGTTGGTCCGGGTAACACCATCTCCTTCTCGGCCAACGGGGACGGTATCGACTTCATCGATTTCTACGGCCTGGCCGGCGGGTTCAATGAAATTTACCTCGGTGACCACCATATGCTCGCCGACGGAAAGCCGCTGAGCCGCGTCAGGGAGTTCCGGCTACTGCCTGCGCCCTGGGGAGTACGAGTCTTCTTCAACCGGCGAGTGCGGGCCAAGGAATTCCTGCTCACGCCCGACAAGGGGGTCAACCCGCCCTCCGGTGAGCTGAAGATAAAAGCCTCGACCTACCGATTCAGTCTCGGCTGGCCACGCCTGGTACACGACAACCCGCAATAGCCGTCTTCGGCGGTTATTGCTGGAATACTTCAGCAGCGTCGAAGCTCGCCCCTGCCGCATCCTTGGCGGACAACACGGGGGCGCCTCCCGTATCCGGCCACTCGATGCCGATCGAGGCATCATCCCAACGGATGCACCGCTCGTACGCGGGCGCGTAGTAATCGGTCGTCTTGTAGAGAAAGTCGGCTGTCTCGCTCAATACCAGAAATCCGTGGGCAAATCCTGCCGGCACCCACAGCTGCTTGTGGTTGCTTTCCGAAAGCTCGACACCGACCCATTGGCCGAAGGTGGACGACGAGCGGCGGATATCAACCGCTACATCGAACACGGTGCCGCTGACTACTCGCACGAGTTTCCCCTGCGGCTGCTGAATCTGGTAGTGCAGTCCACGCAGCACGCCTTTCGCCGAGCGTGAATGGTTGTCTTGCACGAAGTCGACGTGCTGGCCAATCGCTTCGTCAAAGGCCTTCTGGTTGAAGCTCTCGAAGAAGAAGCCGCGCGCGTCGCCGAAGACCTTGGGCTCGATCACGATGACATCGGGAATGGATGTGGGTGTTGCTTTCATGATTGACGTCCAAAAATGATGAGGCGATCAGGCGACGCGTTTGAGATAGCCGTCAGGCGCCACGCTCACGAGCAGCTTGTTGTCCATGGCGCGGTCGACCTCGAAAGAGGTCGCGTTCGTCTTCAGGAATTCGTGAACCGCTGTCTTGGGGTTGTCACCGGGCCCCCAGGGCCGATCCGGGTACATGCTTTTCGGCAGGTCCTCAACGACGGTATCGAAGACGACGCAATAGCTGCCCACAGTCACCATGGGTGCGTAGGCGCGCAACTCGTCGAGAACGTGAGCATGGGTGTGGTTGCTGTCGAGACACACCAGCACGCTGCGTTTTCCCGAAGCAATGCTGCGCACCTTCTCGATCACATCCGATGCAACGCTGGAGCCTTCGATCATCGAAATCCGCTTGACCATCGGATGCTCCTCGATAGCCTTTCGGTTGTGAGCGCGGATGTCGATGTCGATCCCGAGCACGTGCGCATCGGCAGGGCCGCCGCATGCGGCATTCAGCTCCAGCATCGCGGCGGAGAAGATGAGCGATCCGCCGTGCGCGATCCCGGTCTCGATGATCAGGTCGGGCTGCACGCGCCAGATGATCTCCTGCATCGCGACGATGTCCTGCGGGTACTGGATGATCGGGCGCCCCAGCCAGGAGAAGTTGTAGGAATAGCCGGCCTGGATGGACGACTTCATCAAGGCCTTTGCATCGTCGCGCAAGGTTTCGTTGGTTTCATTGGCCGCCACGCGTGCCGCAACTTCAGCTTCAAATGTCATTCTGGTCTACCTTCACAAGACGAAACTTGCCGCGGGACTGCTCCGCGATCTCGTCGAAATAATTGGAATTCATCACGAATACGAGCGAGTCCGGCGGCAGCAGCCGCAACGCGGCCTCAGGGGACACGATTTTCAGCCCGGTCCCCGCCATATGCCGGTCCTGCTTGACGGGATTGATGTCCACGGCCACGTCAAATTCGATGCCGGCGGCCTGCAGATGGTGAGAGAAGATGACTCCCTTGGAAGAAGCACCCCATATTGCCTTCGGACCCGGCGTCGACCTTGCGAGAGCCTTGCTTTGCTCGATGCCCGAGAAGAAATCCTTCGGCAATTCGATGCGGTCCGGCGGTGCCTCCGCGGACTCCCGCAGCGATGCCAGGTCGGCCACGACATAGAGATACTGTCCTCCGAACACGTGCCCTTGCTCGTGAATGCGCCCGAACATGCGCCGGAAGTCGGTGGCCCGAAAGTAGTTCACGTGCTCGTAGAAGATGTCGAACCATGCGCGACGCGCGCAGATCCAGTCGAAGCACGGCACCTCGATGTAGATCTTGCCCTGGCCAGCGTTGGCTCGGGCGATGTCCTGCAGGAAGCGCAAGGGTTCCCTGATGTGCTCCAGCACGTGCCGCAGCACGAGAGCATCCGCGGACAATCCGAGCGATGGAGAAAACGCAGCCTTGACGACGTGCGGACTGTCTCCCTCATAGGCAGGGTCGATGCCCGTTGCATCGTAGCCGGCGGCTCGCAGGTAGTTCAGGAAGTACCCCTTGCCGCAGCCGACCTCGATCAACGACGAGGTTTGAAAATGGCGCCTGACGATGGACAGGACTGCGTCCAGATGCTCCCGGAAGACCGATGAGCATGCCTGTTCGTTCTGGTAGTCGGCATCGTAGGTCAGCAGGGCCGGATCGAACTCCCGGTTGAAGACCAAGCCGCTGTCCCGGTCCTGGACAAGCACCATGTTGCCTTGCGGCGAAGCCACTCCAGACGAGGCGCTGTCGAACACCCGATTCTGCAATACAGGGAGACCTGTGATGCGCAAGAGTTCGTTCTGCATCAGCTGTGCTCCAGTAGCCGCAGCAACTTGGCGTTGCTGCCCCAGAAGGCCATCGGCTCATGGCTTGGATAGGGGAAATGCCCCAGCGCAAGCTTCATCGGCACGCCCAGCGAGTCCCGCCATCCCTCCACGAGCGATCGCACCGACGTGGGCCGGCCCGAGCAGACGTTCACGATGCCGCCACCTGGTGCGGTCCGGGCAAGCGCCGACAAGTAGCGAGCGACCTCTTCGACCGGGAGATAGTCGCGCAGCTGCTCTCCGCCGGACATAGGAAACTCGGCATCGCCCCGCCCACGAGCGGCCAGGAACTGGCTGTACAGCGCGCCAGCGGACTGACCTTCTCCATACATGTAGAACAGCCGCGCCCAGGTCAGCTTGACCCCGGCATCCGCTGCAAGAAACTCCAGCTGGCGCCGCAGCGCATCCTTCGCGAAACCGTAGGGGTTGCGGGGATCGGTGGGAAGCGACTCGGTCAACTCTCCCGACTGCATGCCGTACTCGAAGCAGGTACCGGCACACACCAACTTCGAAAGCCCTGCTGCTACGAGCCGCTCGAGGAACCGGTACTGCTCCGCCAGATGCGTATCGAAATGGTGTCTCGACTGGTAGTTCGGCAAGCCGCCCCAGGCCAGATGGATCAGCACGTCAGGACATCCCAGCATCTCGAATGCATCGGAAGGCACCGAAGCCATATCGATGGCCACATGGCGGACACCCGATGGCATCGGCGAGCCGGGAGCCTGACGCGACATGGCCACGACCTCGACGTCAGGACACCCCACCAGCGCGCTGAGCACGTGGCGCCCCACAAAACCGCTGGCTCCGGTAACTGCGATCTTCATCGTCAGAAGACCTCGAGTCGAGGAACCGCGCAGACGAACCGGCCACCCCATTCGCGGATGTAGGCAAGCTGATTCATCACTTCTGCCTTGAGGTTCCAGGGCAGCACAAGTACATAGTCGGGCCGTTCGCGCTGCAGACGCTCCTCATCGACGATGGGGATGCGGCTTCCGGGCATGTACTGCCCCTGTTTGGCAGGGTTCCGATCGACGACCCAGGGAAGCAGGCCCGGCCGGACGCCTGCGTAGTTGAGCAGCGTATTTCCCTTTGCGGCGGCGCCATAGGCGGCGACCCGCTTGCCCGCCCTGCGCGCCTCGATCAGGAAGGTCACCACGCCATCGCGGATGTCGTCCGCACGAGCCTGAAAGCCCTCGTAGTACGCCGCAGTTTCGATGCCGGCCTGGGTTTCGACGCGCGTCAGCTCCGCCACCCGGGACTCGACCGAACGTGCTCCCGTGTCGCTGCGCTGCGCGTAGACCCGCAGGCTGCCACCGTGCGTAGGCAACTGCTCCACATCGAAGATGCACAGTCCGTTGGCCTCGAACAGTCGACGCACCGCTGCGAGGGACAGGTAGGAGAAATGCTCGTGGTAGATGGTGTCGAACTGGCAGTCGTCCACGAGTTGCATCAGGTGCGGGAACTCGAAAGTAGCCACGCCATTTGCCTTCAGCAGTCTCGCGAAGCCGGAGACGAAGTCGTTGATGTCCGGTACATGCGCCAGCACGTTGTTGGCTGCGATGAGGTCGGCTGCCTTTCCTTGCGCAACCAATCGTTCGGCAAGTTCGACTCCGAAGAACGCTTCGACGATCTCCAACCCCTTGGCCCGCGCGGCGCTGGCAGTGCTGGCCGTCGGCTCGATCCCCGTGCACGGAATGCCTGCCTGCTGTACGTACTGAAGAAGATAGCCGTCGTTGGCAGCCACCTCGACGACATGCGACACGGGCGACAGTCCGAATCGTTGCACCATGTCGTCGACATAGCGTTTGCTGTGGGCCAGCCAGCTCGTCGAGAACGAACTGAAGTAGGCATAGTCGCTGGAGAAGAGTTCTGCATAGTGCGCATAGTCTTCCGTCTGTACCAGCCAGCACCGGGTGCAGGTGAACACGCGCAGCGGGTACCACCTCTCCGGCGCAACAAGCTGCGCCGCAGTCAGGTAGGCATTGGACGGAGGCGAAGCTCCCAGATCCATCAATTGCAGACTGAGCTCCGCGTGGCAATGGCGACATTTCATCTCAGATACCGCCGAAATCAGAAGTCAGGTGAGCATGCGCGGCATCGCGCTGCGACACCTCGGCAAAAGGCAGAGGCCATGCAATGGCGAGCATCGGATCGGCCGGATTCAAACCGCCCTCCGAGCTTTGAACATAGGGTGTCGAGTGCAGGTACAACAATTCTGCGTCATCTGAAAGAGTCTGGAATCCATGCGCGAACCCCTTGGGGATCAGCAGGCTGCGGCCATTCTCGGCACTGAGCTTCTCAGCGTGCCAGCGAAGAAAGGTCGGCGAATCCTTGCGTATGTCGACAGCAACGTCGAAGACCTCTCCGCGCAGACAACTGACCAGCTTGTCTTCAGCGTGAGGCGGATACTGGAAATGCAGGCCACGCACGGAACCGCGGCGACGCGTCAAGGTGTGGTTCATCTGGGCAACCGGCTGGGCAAAACCGGCGTGCGCCAACTCATCTGCACAAAAGAAGCGGCTGAAGAACCCTCGGGAATCCTCCAGCTTCTGCCGCTGTATCAGTTTCAGGCCGTCCAGCGGCGTTGCTTCGATGACGAATCTAGCCATGTGCAGCCATGCCTTCGTACATCTCGATCTGCGACAGACAGAAATCCTGCATGTCGCCACCCGATCGCCAGACAGCGTCCCAGGCCACAGTCTTGTCGAGCGCTTCATCGAGCGCCCACCGCGGACGCCATCCAAGCAAACCTCTCGCCTTGCTGCTATCGAGCTTGAGATATCCAGCCTCATGCAGGGTCGATGCGCCGGTCTCCCGCCATTGCGCTCCTTCCACCTTGCTCACCAGTCGGTCCAGCAGTTGGCGCACGGGTACTGCATCTTCGTCGGTCGGACCAAAATTCCATGCGGAGGCAAACTGCGGGTCGCCAGAAGCCAGGTGTTCGGCAAGCAGCAGATACCCCGACAAAGGCTCCAGCACATGCTGCCAAGGCCGCGTTGCGCCTGCATAGCGCACTTCGAGCGGCCGGCCAGCATGGGTCGCTCGAAAGAAGTCCGGCACGAGTCGATCATCGGCCCAGTCACCGCCGCCGATCACGTTCCCCGCCCGTGCGGTCGCGATTGCCACACCCGCCTGTGCCAGGAACGATGCCCGGTATGCAGCCGTGACAAGCTCGGCGCAGGCCTTGCTGCTGGAATAAGGATCGGAGCCACCCAGCGCCTCGCCCTCGCGGTAGCCCCAGACCCACTCCCGGTTGTCATAACACTTGTCGGTAGTGACGTTCACGACCGCTCGCACATTGCTGGAAGATCGCACGGCTTCCAGCAGGTTGATCGTTCCCATCACATTGGTGGCATAGGTCTCCACCGGCTCGCGGTAGGACTGGCGGACCAGAGGCTGCGCAGCCAGGTGAAAAACGATCTCCGGGTCGGCCTCTCGCAGCGCCTGCTGCACGGCATCGGCATCGCGGACATCGGCCGTGACGTGGCTCTTCAACACGCTGGCGACACGCGCCACCGAGAACAGGTTGGTCGACGTCGGTGGCGGCAATGCATAGCCGTGGACTTCGGCTCCCGACTTGTGCAGCCACAGTGACAGCCAGCCGCCTTTGAACCCGGTGTGCCCCGTCACCAGGACTCGCTTGCCCTGCCAGAACGAGCGACTCACGGCCACACCTTCCAGGGGGCGGCATTGCTCGCCCAGAGTTGCTCGAGATGCGTCTTGTCGCGCAGCGTGTCCATCGGTTGCCAGAACCCTGCGTGTTCGAACGCCATCAGCTGACCATCCTTCGAGATCTGTGCAAGCGGCTCGCCTTCCCAGCTGGACTGGTCGCCATCGATGTAGTCGAGGCATTTGGGCGAGAGGACAAAAAAGCCGCCGTTGATCCAGCCGCCGTCCCCTCGGGGTTTCTCGATGAAGCCTCGAACTGATTCCCCGTCTCGCTCGAGAGCCCCATAGCGGCCGGCAGGCTGCACGGCAGTTACCGTCGCCAGCCGGCCATGCGAGCGATGGAACTCGATCAGCTTGTCGATTCGCAGATCCGATACGCCATCGCCATAGGTGAAACAGAACGCCTCTTCGTCTTTCAGGTATTCCCCGACCCGCTTCAGGCGCCCCCCGGTAAGGGTCTCGTCCCCGGTATCGACCAGCGTGACTTTCCAGGGTTCAGCCTTGCGCTGATGTACGTGCATCTCGTTGCTGCGCATGTCGAAGGTCACGTCCGACATGTGGAGAAAATAGTTCGCGAAGTACTCCTTGATGACGTAGCCCTTGTAGCCGCAGCAGATGATGAAGTCATGGATGCCGTAGGCCGAGTACAGCTTCATGATGTGCCAGAGCACAGGCTTGGCACCGATCTCGATCATCGGCTTGGGCTTGAGATGCGTCTCCTCCGAGATTCGAGTCCCCAGTCCACCGGCCAGAATGACTGCTTTCATCGTTTTGAGCTAGCGATTCGAGAGAAAGAAAGAAAAGATCCCGGCGACCTCATGGTCGCCGGCATGCGGTGAAACACTGGCGCCCGGGCTCTTGCCCGGAGTGTCATGCGACAGGGGGAGGCTTCCTGAACAGACTGACCGCCTTGCGTGCCAGCCGTTTCGGAACATAACGCAACGAACCCATCCGCTGGGCTTCACCGAGGCTGTGCTCCAGTTGCGTGCATGCTTCCCGCCATGCCTGCGCCTGCGACAGCAGATCGGCCGTGTTGGCTGCAGCAGCGCTCAGATCATGATTCGTGCGACGCAGTGTTTCGGCGGCCTCATTGTGCGCACGTTGCGCATTCTGCCTTTCCGCCTCGACCTGCGCGCGCATGTCGTTCAAGGATGGCACATCGAAGGGAATTGCTTGCCCACCCGCGCCGAGCAGCGACGCCGACAGTGTTACCGCACCCGAAACGTCCTTCACGCCGAAAGGCGCTGCATCAAGGCTCAACGTGATGCCGTCGAAGCCGAATCGCCGTGGACGGAACGTATGGGCGGATGCCGGAGGCAGATGCGGCGCCTCGCGGTCGAACCATTGCAGCAACTCGGGGCTGTCCGCGACCGAAGCCCTGATGATCTGTCGCACCTCGTCTCGTTCTGCGGGATCGGTTTCGAGTATCGCGCCCAGATAGCGCTCCGTGATCGCCTTCCGGTCCAGCACCAGCGTGTCGTCATGGGGAAAGAGCGCATCCTTCGCGTGAAGAAAGGAGTCGGCGACATGGACCGGCGCAAGGATCATCTTGTCCGGCACGAACGGGTGCCGCCGATAACCGAAGGTCTCGTTCAGTTGCGAGAAGTCGCTCGCTATCGCGGTCTTCTTCTCCTTCATGAGCGTCGCAACGCCATTGCTGGCGTGCGAAAGGCCAGCGATGTTCATGGGCGTACTGATCGATAGATAGTTGCCGACCAGATATGCGAAGCCGAAGCCGGAGTAGATGTCGGGATAGACGTTCAGGAAAACGCGCCCTGTCGCCTCCCGATGTTTCGCGATCAGATCGCGGTGGATGGCCGAGCAATAGATCATCGGCAACGAGTCCGTTCCATCCTCGAACCGCATGACCTTGGCTATCTGGGAGCGCCCTTCGATCTCGGTGATCGTCCGCGACAGCGTGATGATGAGCAGGTTCGCTTCGCCTTCGATCCCGATCGTCGGCCACGTGTAGATGCCACGTTGCCAGCGCATTGCCTTGGCGCCGGTGCTCGAGGCAAGGCGATCCAGTTCGCGCAGCGCATAAGGCATGAGCCCATCGTCGTCGCCGAGCACCGTGACGTACTCGCCACGAGCTTCGCTCAAGCCGCGCTCCCAGTTTGCGCTCATCGCCAGAGGCCGTTCAGCAGGCAGATATCGCACGCGCGAAGATGCAACTGCTGCAACGATTTCGGCGACCTGGGCTGCCGCCGCCGGATCGCTGTTGTCGCAGATCAGGATTTCATAGTCGTCGAAATCCTGATCGAGGCACGTCGCCAGGGAATGGCGCAGGGTCTCGGGGCGGTTGCGCGTCGGCAGGACGATGCTGAACCGAGGTGTATTGCGCATTGGCTCCCTCGATATCAAGAGCGAACCTCTTCGCGCAGCAAGTGTTTCAGGTACTTGCCATAGCCACTCTTTGCCAACGGCGCCGCCAACTTTTCAAGCTGCTCGCCCGTGATGAAACCGTTGCGCCACGCAATCTCTTCCGGACACGCAATCTTCAACCCCTGCCGATGCTCCAGCGTCGCGATGAACTGCCCCGCTTCCAGAAGGCTGTCATGCGTGCCCGTATCGAGCCACGCATAGCCCCGCTGCATGATCTGCACGTTCAACTGATCGCGGTCCAGATACGCCTGGTTGACAGCAGTGATCTCCAACTCGCCCCGCGCACTGGGCTTCACCGCCTTGGCGATATCGACCACCTGGTTGTCGTAGAAGTACAGGCCGGTCACCGCATAGCTGCTCTTCGGCTTCAGCGGCTTCTCTTCGATGCTGCTCGCCTTGCCCTTCTCGTCGAACGCGACGACGCCATAGCGCTCCGGATCCTGCACGTGATACGCGAACACGGTGGCGCCGGATGCCTTTGCATCCGCATCGGCCAGCAGATGCACGAAATCGTGGCCGTAAAAGATGTTGTCGCCCAGCACCAGCGCACTCGGCGAGTTGCCGACGAACTTGTCACCGATGATGAAGGCCTGCGCGAGCCCGTCCGGGCTGGGCTGCACCTCGTACTGCAGATTGATGCCCCATTGGCTACCGTCGCCCAGCAGCTGCTGGAAGCGCGGCGTGTCCTGCGGCGTGCTGATGATCAGGATGTCGCGCATGCCGCCCAGCATGAGCGTGCTGAGCGGGTAGTAGATCATCGGCTTGTCGTACACCGGCAGCAGTTGCTTGCTGATCGCCAGGGTCGCGGGGTGCAGGCGTGTGCCCGAGCCGCCGGCCAGGATGATGCCCTTGCGTTGCGTCGTCTTGGTCATGTTCTTCTTCTCGTGAAGTTCAAAGGATCTCGCGCAGCATGCGCGAGACGCCTTCCTGCCAGGGCGGCAGGCGCAGGCCGAAAGTGGTCTGCAGCTTGGTGGTGTCGAGGCGCGAATTGTGCGGGCGCTTCGCCGGCGTCGGGAAAGCGCTGGTCGGCACGGCCTCGACGGCATTCGGCCCGGCCTTGAGTTCGACGCCAGCCTGCTGCGCCAGTTCGAGTACGAAGCGTGCGTAACCGTGCCACGTCGTTTCGCCGCCAGCAATCGCGTGATACAGGCCCGCCTTCGATGAATCCTGCAACGTGGCCCGGATCGCATGCGCCGTCACGTCTGCCAGTAGTTCCGCACCGGTAGGTGCCCCGAACTGGTCGTCGATGACGGTCAGCTTGTCGCGCTCCTTCGCCAGCCGCAGCATCGTCTTGGCGAAGTTGCCGCCGCGCGCTGCATACACCCAGCTGGTGCGAAAGATCAGGTGCTTCGCGCAGTTCCGCGCAACCAACTGCTCGCCCTCAAGCTTGGTCTGGCCGTACACGCTGAGCGGACCGGTCGCGTCGTCTTCCTTCCAGGGCTTCGTGCCACTGCCGTCGAAAACGTAGTCGGTCGAGTAATGAACCATCAGCGCACCGATCTTCTGCGCCGCTTCGGCCACCACTCCGGGCGAGGTGGCGTTGAGCTTGCGCGCGAACTCGGGCTCGCTCTCGGCCTTGTCGACGGCGGTGTGCGCCGCCGCATTGACGATCACGTCGGGTCGGACCTTCAGCACCGTGTCGGCCAGCTCCTCCGGCCGGCTGAAGTCGGCGTGGAAATCGGTGCTGTCGAAATCGAGCGCGACCAACTCACCGAGCGGCGCCAGGCTGCGCTGCAGCTCCCAACCGACCTGTCCGCCCTTGCCCAGCAGCAGCAGCTTCATGCCGCAGCCTTCGCGTTGCTGTCGTACTGCTTCTCGACCCACTCGCGGTAGGCGCCGCTCTGCACGTTGCGCACCCACTCGCTGTTCGCGAGGTACCACTCGACGGTCTTGCGGATGCCGGTGTCGAAGGTCTCGGCGGGCTTCCAGCCGAGCTCGGCCTCGAGCTTGCGCGCATCGATGGCATAGCGGCGGTCGTGGCCGGGACGGTCGGTGACGTAGGTGATCTGTTCCTTGTACGGCTTGCCGTCTGCGCGCGGGCGCAGTTCGTCGAGCAGGGAGCAGACGGTGTTGACGATCTCGATGTTGGGCTTCTCGTTCCAGCCGCCCACGTTGTAGGTCTCGCCCAGCTTGCCGGCTTCGAGCACGCGGCGGATGGCGCTGCAGTGGTCCTTCACGTAGAGCCAGTCGCGCACCTGCATGCCGTCGCCGTACACGGGCAGGTTCTTGCCGGCCAGCGCGTTGACGATCATCAGGGGGATCAGCTTCTCGGGGAAGTGGAACGGACCGTAGTTGTTCGAGCAGTTGGTGGTCAGCACCGGCAGGCCGTAGGTGTGGTGCCAAGCGCGCACGAGGTGGTCGCTGGCTGCCTTGCTGGCCGAATAGGGGCTGTTCGGCTCGTACTTGTTCTCTTCGGTGAAGGCCGGGTCGGTCTTGGAGAGCGAGCCGTAGACCTCGTCGGTCGACACGTGCAGGAAGCGGAAGACCGATTTCTGTTCGGCCGGCAGCGCGCTCCAGAAGCCGCGCACCGACTCGAGCAGGCGGAAGGTGCCGAGCACGTTGGTCTGCACGAAGTCCTCGGGGCCGTGGATCGAGCGGTCGACATGCGACTCGGCGGCGAAATTCACCACGGCGCGCGGCTTGTGCTCGGCCAGCAGGCGGTCGACGAGGGCGCTGTCGCCGATGTCGCCCTGAACGAAGATGTGCTTCGGGTTGCCCTTGAGCGAGGCGAGCGTCTCGAGGTTGCCCGCGTAAGTCAGTTTGTCGAGGTTCACGACCGGCTCGTCGCTGTTCGCGATCCAGTCGAGTACGAAATTGGCGCCGATGAAGCCGGCACCGCCGGTAACCAGGATCATGAAGTCCCCTATGGTTTTGGAACGATCGCCCTGCGGCAAATCAACAACAGGCGATTATCCATCGGGCTGACACGTGGAAATCGGCGGGTTGGCAGCCGCTCACGCCCCGCCTACAATCGTCCCCACTGCAGGAGAGCGGGCCACCCTAGTGGCCCTACCGAAGGCGCAAACTCCCATAAACGCTCAGGTCGGCCCCCACAAGGGCCTGTACTGCACCAACTGAAACGCCGTCTGGAGAGCCGCCACGCCATGTGGCGCACCGAAGGAGCAAACCCTCTGCGGGCGCAGCGGGTGAATCTCTCAGGTACCGAGGACAGGGGGAGCGGCAACTTGGACTGCGGTCGTCCGGTTGCTTTGCTATTCATTCGATAGCAATCACGCCCGCCGTTCAAGCGCTGCAACCTCAAAAGGTACTTGAAATGCGCGTGATCGTTCTCGGCGCCGGCCTGCTCGGCGTGACCTCGGCTTACTACCTCCAGCAACTCGGCCACGAAGTGACCGTGATCGACCGGCAGGCCACTCCGGCCGCCGAAACCAGCTTCGCCAACGGCGGGCAGATCTCCGTCAGCCACGCCGAACCCTGGGCCAACCCGAGCGCCCCCCTGAAGGTGCTGCAATGGCTGGGCAAGGAAGACGCCCCGCTGCTCTTCCGCATGCGCGCCGACATGCGCCAATGGCTCTGGGGCCTGCAGTTCCTGCGCGAATGCACGCCGGCGCGTACCCGTCACAACATCGAGCAGATCGTGCGTCTCGGCACATACAGCCGCTCGATGTTGCAACAGTTGCGCCGCGACACCGGCCTCAACTACGACCAGCGCACGCAAGGCATCCTGCACTTCTACACGACGCAGAAGGAGTTCGACGGTGCTCTCGAGCCCGCCGAACAGATGCGCGCCCTGGGCTGCGAGCGCCTGGTCATCTCGGCCGACGAGGCCGTGAAGCTCGAGCCCGCCCTCGCCCACATCCGTCCGAAGCTGGCCGGCGCCACCTACACGGCCGAGGACGAATCGGGCGACGCCAACCGCTTCGCCCGCGAGCTCGTGGGCCTGGCCGCCGCCGCGGGCGTGAAGTTCCTGATGAGCCACACCGTGACCGCGCTGCGCGAAGCCGGCGGCAGCATCGACCACGTCGAGGCCACCGACAGCGAAGGCCGCTTCCAGCGCATCCGCGGCGACGCCTTCGTGCTGGCGATGGGCTCGCTGAGCCCGCTGTACGCGGCGCCGCTGGGCATCCGGCTGCCGATCTACCCGGCCAAGGGCTACTCGGTGACGCTGCCCGTCAAGGACGCCTCGAAGGCGCACCAGGTCTCGCTGACCGATGACGAATTCAAGCTCGTGTTCTCGCGCTACACCTCGGCATCGGGCGACCGCCTGCGCATTGCCGGCACGGCCGAGCTCAACGGCTACGACCGCGACCTGAACCGCGTGCGCTGCGAAGCCATCGTGCGCCGCGTCGAAGAACTGTTCCCGGGCGCCGGCGACACCACGCAAGCCCAGTTCTGGACCGGCCTGCGTCCCGCCACGCCGAGCAACGTCCCGCTGATCGGCAAGACGAAGCTGCTGAACCTGTTCCTCAACACCGGCCACGGCACCCTGGGCTGGACGCACGCCTGCGGCTCGGGCAAGTCGATCGCGCGGATCGTGAGCGGGCTGGAGCCGGAGGTCGATTTCGCGTTCACGGGGATGCCTGCGCCCAAGCCGCGCATCCCGCAACCCGTACTGGGCTGACGAACCGGCAAGCCCTGAATCACGCCTTGAACGTGATCCAGGGCCTGAGCCGCACCGCGCAGTGGATCAGGCCTGCGCGCTCCTGCGCGTCGATCACCTCGCCGATGGGCTTGTAGGCCTGCGGCGCCTCCTCGATCCGGCGCTCCTCGCGCAAGGTCACGCACTGCCAGCTTGCCTGCTCGTCGACGGGCGCCGGCCGCATCGCGCGCACCTGCTGCCGACGCATCCGCCGGCCGGCGCCATGGCTGCACGACCAGAGCCAGTCTTCGTGCCCCAGTCCGGCCGCCAGATACGAGTAGTCGCCCATGGAGCCGGGAATCAGCGCCAGATCGCCCGCGTTCGCCGGCGTCGCTCCCTTGCGGTGGATATTCATGCCATGTTCCTGCAGCACGACGTTGTGCGGCACGTCCACGACGAGCCTCGACGACGTGGCACCCAGCAATTCCGCGAAATCCTTGCGTACCAGTTCGGCCAGGACGACCCGGTTTGCCCATGCGTAGCGCGCCGCCACGCCCATGGCCTCCAGGTATTCGTCGGCCAGCGGTCCCGCCAGGCCGTACAAGCCGCTTTTCGGATGACGCAGGCCCTTGGGCCATTCGTCGCGCGCACGGTCCATCCAGCGGCCGCCCACATGGAACCCGATGTCGCGCGAGCCGCTGTGGATCATCACGACCACGTCCCCTGCCTTCAGGCCGGCGCGATAGGCCTCGTGACGGTCCATCACATGGTCGACAACTTGCAGTTCCACGAAGTGATTGCCACTGCCCGGCGTGCCGAGGCAGGGGTCACGAAACACCTCGTGGCGGACGCCGGTGTACGCCTCGGGTGCATGCCGCGCGCTGCCGCCGAACGTCGCCAGGCCGATGCAGGCATCGAGTTCGGCCTGCATCCGGTCGCGGTCGCACGCCGACCATAGCCCGCCGTCCTGCACTGTCTCGAGGAATGCCGACGGCCCCACATCGAACAGCGCCCTGAATGCCGCCGTGTGCACCGGCACGTCACGCCCGTTGTCGAGCAGGCTGCGCGTGAGCCGCTCGACCAGCCGCGTCTTGTGCGGCGCCACCTGGTCGAGCGTGAGCCCGGTGGTCAACAGTCGCATGCCGCAGTTGATGTCGGTGCCCACCGCTGCGGGGATGACAAAGTCGGCATCGGTCGCGACAACGCTGCCGACAGGCGCGACAGAGCCCGGATGGAAGTCGGGCGTCGCACAGGCCTTGCACACGCCCCGCTCGCCGTCGGGCGAGCGCACGCTGGCAAAAGCCAGCAACTGATTCACCGCCTTTTCTTCCAGCGGAAGACTGGGCGGCAGGAGCACCGTGGCCTGCGAGGCCTCGTGGTGCAGGTGGTAGACACCGTCGCGGTAGTCGACGGCGATGCCAGCGCGCGAAAACGCGCGCTGAAGTCTGGAGAAACGAAGGTCGCTCATGGCTGCTGTTCCATTGGGGAAGCCGTGTCGGCTTCCTGCCTCGTCGCACTTTGCGTGGGGAGGCGAAAGAGATCGCCCGCGCATCGCTGACGATGCGCGGCTGGCTCTTTCTTGCAGCAGCAGAGATTCAAGAAAGCGGGCGGATTCTAGTGACGCATGCTTCCGTTGGAAACCCGCCCGTCGTTTTTTCGCGTCGGGTCTGGAATCAGTCGTTGGCGGTGAAAACCGTCAACACCCCGGTATACCCATACAGATGGTGCCGCGCGATCTCCCCCGCGGCGAAGAAACCAACCAACGGCACATCGCCCAGCGCATGCCGCACGATCTGCAGCTCCGCCCCCGGCGCGCCGAAGTGCGGCCCGCCACGGCCGGAGCAGCTGACATACACCGCGCCTGCGATGCGCCGCGCAGGATGCGGCGCGGCCTCGGCCTCGCCCGCCGCCACGGCGCGGGCGGTGGCCAGCGTCTGCTCCTCGGGCTCCAGCTCCTCGCGAATCTCCGCGCAGATGCGCATCAGGTCGGCGCGCGCTGCCTGCGCGTTGCGGCGGCAGAAGGTGAGCCGCATGCCGGCTTCGGCCGTGTCGGCAATCGCGATGCCGCGCCGCGTGGGGTCGAGTCCGATGATGTGGCGTACCAGCACGTCGGCGCCCAGGTCGCCGGTGCGGCGGATGCCATCGGCGCCCGCATCGGCCAGGCCGACCAGGGTGTTGCGCACCGCATCGATGGCCTCCTGGGGCCGTTCGAGAGACACCTGCAGGTCGGCCAGCAGCACGTCGAGCGCCGGCTCGCCGTCGAGCTTCAGCAGCAGGTTGCCATCGGCCTCGGTGATCTCGCGTTCGCGCACCGCGCCCGAGCGAAGCGGCTGGCAGCCCTGGGTGACGCGCGACACCAGCCGTACGCCCTCGCCGAACACCACGCCCGACAGGCCGCCCGAGAACACTCCGCCCGCCGCGCCATGTCCGCGGATGTTGCCGTTGCCGCCGATGGCGAACTGCAGCGCGCCGCCGCGCCCGGAAGACAGGCCGCCGAACAGGTAGCCCGTGTCGGTGCGGCCGGCCATCTCGCCGATGAGCTCGGCCAAATCGGGCGTGGCCGGGTCGGCGTGCACCAGCGCCGTGTGCGCCTCGAAACCGCTCATTTCCGAATTGCCCAGCGGCGCCACGCCGGAGAACACGCGGTACTGGTCGCTCGGCAGGGCGCAGAGCATGAGGGTCATGCCGGGTTCGTCGAAGTACTCGGCGTTGTTGGCCGACACGCCGATGCCGACGGTGCCCGACCAGTCGGTCACCTCGGGCAGCTCCGCGCTCAGGTGGTCGAGGATGTCCTGCGCGTCGCTCGCGTAGTGGTCGGTGATGTAGAGCAGGCCCAGCGTCGGCGACGAGGCGTAGTCGGGCAGCGCCATCTGCGCCCGCAGCTGGGCGAGCACGAGGCCCGCCGCCATTCGCCATTGCGGATGGGTGGCATGGCCGGAGGGAAACAACTTCATGATGCGTGCCAACCCGTTCTTCAAGAAATGGATGTGTGTATGACGTCAGCGTCGCGCGGAGGTTCGCTTGCGCGCGGCGGTCGACGTCCTTTTCTTCGCGGCCGGTGCCGCGGCCTTCTTCGCAGCGGCGGCGGGCTTGCGGGCCGCCGCCGGCTTGCCGATGACCGAGCCGACCGCGTCGGCCAGCGGCTGGGCCATGGCCGGCACCTTCAGCTGGGCCGCGTCCTGCAGCGCCGTGCTGGCGATCTGCTGGAACTGTTCGGTGAGCGAGCCCCACCATTGCATCGGATCGACCACGCCTGCGCCGTCGGCCGACCCGGCCTTCGCCTTGGCCGCGGCCGGCTTGCGGCGCGGCTTGCTGGGGGCCGGGGCTTCTTCTTCAGGCGCCTCGCCCTCTTCCTCGATCTCCTCGAGTTCGGGCTCAGGGGCCGCTGCCGCCGCAGGTGCCGGCGCAGGCGCCATCGCGGCCGCCTGCCTGGTGAACGCGCTGGCGATGTCTTCCATCCGCACGTTCATGCCGCGCAGCGTCGAAAGCGTCATCTTCTGCACCTCGAGCGCCTGGATGGTGGCCTTGAGTGCGTGCCCGTTCTGCTCGAGCCAGTACTGCACCGTCTTCAGCTCCTGGATGCGCTTGTCGACCTCCTCCACGCTCAGCGTGGGAGCCACCCAGCTCGCGATGCCGGGAATCGACCCGTTCCCCGCCGCCGCGCCGCCGGCGAGGTTCTTCAGGAAGTCGAAACCGGGAACGAACTGGCTGAAGTCGAAGGGCTTGCTGGCGTTGCTCATGCGGGAGGTCTCCTGGGTGCTGGGTATGGGTTTTCTTGTGCTGCCAGCTTACTCCAAGCCTCCGGCGTTTGACCCTCCGTGCCGCCTTTTCCCAACGAGGATTTGCCCCTTCGCGGAGCATCGCGAAACCGGCATTGCCGCGCCGCCGGCATTGCGCTCGCCAGGCACGCAAAGCCTGGGGGCGAGCCGGGTCAGAGCTCGCTTCGCACCTTGCTGAACACCTTCCAGAAGGCCGCGTCCTGCGAGGTCGCGAAGTTGATGCGCATCATCGTGCTGGGCGGCCGGCGCGCGTGGAAGAGCGAGCCCGGCGCCAGCAGGTAGCCCTGGTCGAGCATGCGCTGGGTGAGCGCGTCGGTGTCCACGCCGGTGTCGACCCAGCCGAAGAGCCCCGCCGGCTCAGAGGCGAAGGTGCAGCCGTGCGCCATGGCCAGCTTCACCGCCCGCCCCCGCGCCCCGTCGAGCCGGATGCGTACGCGCTCGGAGTGCCGGCGCAGCTGCCCCTGGTCGATGCACCACGACAAGGCCCGCTCGAACAGCGTGGGCGAGGTCAGCGTGGCCAGCAGCTTGGTCTCGAGCAGCCGCTCCTTCAGCGCGGGCGGCGCCGCCAGGAAGCCGATGCGCCAGTTGGGCGCGAGGATCTTCGCGAAGCCGCTGACGTAGATGGTGCGCTGCAGCCCGTCGAGCGCGCTCAGCCGCGTGGCGTGCTCGGGCGCGAGGTGGCTGTAGGTGTCGTCCTCGACGATGTGGAAGTCGTGCTCGTTGGCCAGCTTGAGCACGCGGTGCGCGCTGCCCGGCGTGAGGCTGTAGCCCGTGGGGTTGTGCAGCACGCTCACGCTGACGAAGAGCTTGGGGCTGTGCAGCTTGCAGTACTGCGCCATCACCTCCAGGTCGGGCCCGTCGGCGCGGCGCGGCACGGGCAGGATGCGCATGCCCAGCGCCTCCAGCCGAGCGAACTCGAGCGCCCAGCCCGGCTCCTCGACCATCACCGGATCGCCCGCCCGCAGCAGCGTGCGGCTCACGATGTCCAGCGCGTGCGTGGCGCCGACGGTGGTCACGATCTGGTCCGGCGAGGCCGGCACGTTGATGCCCACCAGCTTCTGCGACAGGCTGCGCCGCAGGCTCATGTCGCCGGCCGGCTCGCCGTACTGGAGCGACAGCTCCTGCAGCGCGGCTGTATTGGTCATGCGCCGCACGGCGGTGGGCATGAAGGTCGACGCCATCCAGTCGGGCGGAAACACGCCCATGCCCGGCTGCGGCTTGTCGCTGGGGCGGTGGAACATGCTGCGGATGAGCGAGCTGGCATCCGCCGGCACGCGCGAGGCCATCATCTGCACCGCGATCGCCGCCGGCATGCCGCTCGCGCCGTTGGCGTCCGCGCCGTTGCCCTGGCGGCCGTCCTGTACCGGCGCCGAGTCCCGCACATAGAAGCCGCGCTGGCGCCGGGCCTCGACCAGCCCCTGCGCCAGCAACTGGTCGTAGGCGGCGACCACCGTGTACGGGCTCACGCCCTGCTGCCGCGCGCATTCGCGTACCGAGGGCAGGCGCGCGCCGGGCGGAAGCAGCCGGGTGCGGATGCGCTCTGCCAGGCGATCGGCCAGCTGCCCGGTCAGCGACTGTGTGGAGGTGCGAGTGAGCATTCGTCGTCCGGGCTGTGCCGGTTTCCCTGGCTTCTGTGTCGAGGGGATGACCAATACAGATTGGGTGATTGTTCGATCATCTGTACTGGAACTGTAATGGTCTCAAGTTTAGAGTGCGTGTCATGAACTGGCAAGAATTCACCGCGCTGCTGGTGCTGGCCACGGCGATGAGCTTCTCGCCCGGCCCCAACACCACGCTCTCCACCGCCCTGGCGGCCAACGGCGGCCTGCCGCGCGCCATGCGCTTCGTGGTCGCGGTGCCGGTCGGCTGGACGCTGCTGCTGGCGCTTTGCGCCGCCGGCATCGGCGCGCTGGTGGTGGCGGTGCCGTCGCTGCGGCTGGCCATCAAGGCGCTGGGCATCGGCTACCTGCTGTGGCTCGCGTACAAGCTCAGCGGCAGCGCCACGCTCGGCAGGGCCGACGGCAAGAGCCTCTCGGTCGGCTTCGGCCAGGGCGTGATGCTGCAGTTCGTCAACATCAAGGCCTGGCTGCTGGCGCTCACGCTGGTGGCCGGCTGGATCGCCGGGCAGCCCGACGCGCTGCACCGCTTCGCGATCGTGGCGCCGGTGATGCTGACCTATGCCTTCGCCAGCAACTTCGCCTATGCGCTGGTCGGTGCGCTGCTGCGCGAGTGGCTCGCCAAGGGCTCCCGGCTGCTGTGGTTCAACCGCGCAATGGGCCTCGTGCTCGTGCTCACCGCCTGGTGGATGGTGGGCGTATGAAGCTCGACGTGAAGGACGAAACGCTCGGCATGTGGCTGGGCGTCCTCGGCGTGGCGATGTTCGCCGTCACGCTGCCGATGACGCGCCTGGCCACCGGCTCGCAGGATGCGCCGCAGCTGTCGCCGTGGTTCGTCACCCTGGGCCGCGCGGCGCTGGCGGGCGTGCTGTCGGCCGTCTTCCTCCTGGTCACGCGCTCGCCGCGCCCTGCTCCGCACCAATGGAAGCCGCTGGGCATGGCCGTGCTGGGCAATGCCATCGGCTTTCCGCTGCTGCTGGCCTACGCGCTGCGCGTGGTCACGGCCAGCCATGCGGCGGTGGTGACTGCGCTGCTGCCGCTGGTCACGGCCGCCGTCGCGGCCTGGGTGTTGCACCAGCGCGCGCGACTGGGTTTCTGGCTCTGCGCAATCGCGGGCAGCCTGCTGGTGGTGGTGTTCTCGGTGCTGCGCGCGAGCCAGAGCGGACACGGCTTCGGCTTCGAATGGGCCGACCTGCTGCTGGTGGGCGCGGTCATCGCCGCTTCGCTGGGCTACATCTACGGTGCGCAGGTCACGCCCTCGCTGGGCGCCGAGCGCGTGATCTGCTGGGTGTGCGTGATGGCGCTGCCGGTCACGCTGCCGGCCACGCTCGCGCTGTGGCCGACGCAGCCCGTGGCCACCGCGTCATGGCTGGGCTTCGTCTACGTCGGCATGTTCTCGATGTGGATCGGCTTCTTCGCCTGGTACCGCGGCCTGGCCCTGGGCGGCGCGCTGCGCGTGAGCCAGACGCAGCTGCTGCAGCCCTTCCTGTCGATCCTGGCGTCGATCCCGATCCTGGGCGAGCCGCTCGACGTGGTCACGCTCGGCTTCGCCGTGGCCGTGGTGGCCACGGTGGTCATCGGCAAGCGCCTCTCGCAGCCGCCTGCCGCGCCGGCCGCGGCCCCGCTGCCGGCCGCAGCGGTCGGCCCCGGAAGGAGCCGGTGATGTTCAGCCACGTCACCGTCGGCTGCACCGACCTGCCGCGCGCCGCCGCCTTCTACGACGCGCTGCTCGCCCCGCTGGGCCTCGAGCGCCGCCCGGTCACGCCAGACGGCGGCCCCGAGGCCGCCTGCTGGGTCGCGCCCGGGCAGGCGCTGCCGCGCTTCTACGTGTACATCCCGCTGGACGGCGAACCCGCCAGCGCCGGCAACGGCAGCATGGTCGCGTTCAACGCGGCCTCGGCCGTTGCCGTGAATGCCGCCCACGAGGCGGCCCTGCGCCACGGCGGCCGCGACGAAGGTCCGCCGGGCCCCCGCCCACGCTACGGCCATGGCTATTACGGCGCCTACCTGCGCGACCCGGACGGTAACAAAATCCATGTCGCATACCGTGGCGACATCCGGGCGGACTGAATCCCGCCCCGCCTGTACCCTCTATTCATCCGAACATCACCTCACCGCCTGAAAGAAGAAAACCATGAACTGGAAACTCGCCGCCCGCGCCGCCAAGATGAATCCCTCGGTGCTGCGTGAAATCCTCAAGGTCACCGAGCGCCCCGGCATCATCAGCCTGGCCGGCGGCCTGCCCTCGCCCAAGACCTTCCCGATCCAGGCCTTCGCCGACGCCTGCGCCGAGGTGCTGCACAACGACGGCCAGGCCGCGCTGCAGTACGCAGCCAGCGAAGGCTACGCGCCGCTGCGCCAGGCGGTGGCCGACATGCTGCCGTGGGACGTCGATGCCTCGCAGGTGCTCATCACCACCGGCTCGCAGCAGGGCCTCGACCTCGTGGCGAAGGTGCTGATCGATCCGGGCAGCAAGGTGCTGGTCGAAACGCCCACCTACCTCGGCGCGCTGCAGGCCTTCGGCCCGATGGAACCGCACCCGGTGGGCGTGGCCAGCGACGACGAGGGCGTGATCGTCGACGACCTCGTGGCCAAGGCGAAGGACGCCCGCTTCATCTACCTGCTGCCCAACTTCCAGAACCCCACCGGCCGCACCATGACGGAAGAGCGCCGCGCCGCCGTCTCGGCCGCCGCGGCCGCCGCCGGCCTGCCCATCGTGGAAGACAACCCCTACGGCGAACTCTGGTTCGACGAAGCCCCTCCGCTGCCGCTGGCCGCGCGCAACCCCGAGGGCGTGATCTACCTCGGCTCGTTCTCGAAGGTGCTGGCCCCCGGCCTGCGCCTGGGCTTCCTGGTGGCGCCCAAGTCCATCTACCCGAAGCTGCTGCAGGCCAAGCAGGCCGTCGACCTGCACACGCCGATCTTCACGCAGCGCATGGTCTCGGCCGTGATGAAGGACAAGTTCCTCGACAGCCACGTGCCCACCATCCGCGCCCTCTACAAGCGCCAGCGCGACGCGATGATCGCCGCGCTCAAGCGCGAAATGGCCGGCATGGACGTGAAGTTCAACGCCCCCAAGGGCGGCATGTTCCTGTGGGCGCGCCTGCCCGAGGGCGTGGACACCGTGAAGCTGCTGCCCAAGGCCGTGGAGCGCAACGTGGCCTTCGTGCCCGGCGCGCCCTTCTACGCCGGCGAAGGCGATCCGCGCACGCTGCGCCTGTCGTTCGTGACGGCCAGCGTCGACGAGATCGACACCGCCATCGCAGCGCTCGCACAGACGCTGCGCGAAGAGCTGGCGCTGCTCGGCGACAGGACGCCGGCCGTGGCGCAGGTCTGAAACCAACCGGGAGCCTTCCTTGATCGGCCTCGCCACGCTCTCGCTCTTCCTGCTCGCGGTACTGGCGCTGTTCCTGTCGCCGGGCCCGAACATGGCTTTCGTGCTCTCGCACGGCGTGGCCCATGGTCCGCGCGGCGGTTTCGCGGCGGCCATCGGCATCTCGGCGGCCGACCTCGTGCACACGCTGTTCGCCGCCACCGGCGTCACCGCGCTGGTGGCGGCCTGGCCGCCGTCGTTCGACGTGCTGCGCTACGCGGGCGCGCTGTACCTGGTGTGGCTCGCGGTGCAGGCCCTGCGTAGCGGCGGCCTTCGCATGGATGCGCAGGCCCAGCCCGCCGGCTTCGGCCGCATCGTGCGCATGGCGCTGCTGAACAACCTCGTCAATCCGAAGGCGCTGCTGTTCTTCATGGTGTTCCTGCCGCAGTTCGTCGACCCTGCGCGCGGCAGCGTGCCGCTGCAGCTGGTGCAACTCGGCGTGGTGCTGTCGATGGCGGCGCTGGCCTTCAACACGCTGCTGGGCGCGTGCAGCGGCCAGATCGGGCGCTGGCTGCACAGCCGCCCCGGCGCGGCGCGCTTCCAGAGCAGCCTGCTGGCGGTCGTGATGCTGGGGCTGGCCGTGCGCCTGCTGCTCCTCGACCGCCCCTCGCCCCGCTGAAGAGGCTCCACATGAATGTCCTGAAGATCGCAGCCTTCTCTGATGGAGAGACGGGCGGCAACCCCGCCGGCGTCGTTATCGCCGATACGCTGCCGCCCGCGGCGCAGATGCAGAGCGTTGCCGCGGAAGTCGGCTTTTCGGAAACCGCGTTCGCCGCTCCCGCCGATGATGCTGGCAGCTGGCGCGTGCGCTACTTCGCGCCACAATCCGAAGTGCCCTTCTGCGGCCACGCGACGATCGCGCCGGGTGCCGCGCTGGCAATGCAGCAAGGCGACGGCGTGTTCCCGCTCGTGCTCAACCAGGCACGGATCACCGTGGAAGGCCGGCGCAACGGCAGCGTGGTCGAGGCGGCGCTGCAGTCGCCACCCACGCGCAGCGCCGCGGCATCGCCCGAGCTGCTGTCCGAAGCGCTGGCCCTGTTCGGCTATTCGCCGCAGGACCTGGACCCGCGCATTCCGCCGGCCGTCGCCCATGCGGGCGCCGACCATCTGGTGCTGGCCCTGGCGAGCCGCGCGGCGCTGTCGGCGATGCACTACGAGCTGGAAGCCGGCCGCGCGCTGATGGCCCGCGCCGGGCTCACGACCATCGTGCTGGTCTTCGCCGAGACCGCGCAGCGGCTGCACACGCGCAACCCCTTCGCGTCCGGCGGCGTGTACGAAGACCCCGCCACCGGCGCCGCAACGGCCGCGCTGGCCGGCTACCTGCGCGACATCGACTGGCCGCACGGCGGTGCCATCGACGTGGTGCAGGGCGAGGACATGGGCATGCTGTCGCGCCTGCATGCCGACATTTCGCCCGCGCCAGGCAGCTCGATCCGCGTGTCGGGCACCGCGCGCATCATGCGGGCCTGAGTCGCCGAAGAACCAAGGAAAGAAAGAACCAAACCATGCTCAACATCTGGGGCCGCATCAGCTCGATCAACGTCCGCAAGGTGGTGTGGTGCGCGCAGGAGCTTGGGCTCGACTTCCAGCGCACCGAGGCCGGCGGCAAGTTCGGCGTGGTGCAGACGCCCGAATACCTCGCGCTCAATCCGAACGCGATGGTGCCCACCATCGACGACGGCGAAGGCGCCGAGCGCGTGACGCTGTGGGAATCGAACGTGATCGTGCGCTACCTCTGCGCGAAGCATTCGCACGGCAACCTCTATCCGGCCGAGCTGCCCGCGCGCTTCGATGCCGAGCGCTGGATGGACTGGCAGCAGACCACGCTCAACCGCGCGAGCCGCGACGCCTTCATCCAGTGGGTGCGCACGCCGCCATCGGAGCGCCAGCCGGCGCTCAGCGAAGCCTCGGTGCGCGCCAGCGAAGCGCTGTTCGCGATGCTCGACGCCCACCTCGCGCGCCAGCCCTACATGGCCGGCCAGCGCTTCACCATGGCCGACATTCCCATCGGATGCGAAACGCACCGCTGGTTCGGCCTGCCCGGCGCCGAATACCGCCGGCCGGTGTGGCCGAACGTGGAGCGCTGGTATTCGGAACTGCTTTCCCGCCCGGGCACGCGCGGCGTGCTCGATCTCACTCTCGAATGAACCCGATGAAATCCCGCCCCTTCAAGCAAGTCGACGTCTTCACCGCCACCGCCTACTACGGCAACCCGCTCGCGGTGGTGATCGACGGCCAGGACCTCGACGACGCCGCCATGCAGCGCTTCGCGCAGTGGACCAACCTGTCTGAAACGACCTTCCTGCTGCCGCCCACCGACCCGGCCGCCGACTACCGCGTGCGCATCTTCACGCCCGGCGGCGAGCTGCCCTTTGCCGGCCACCCGACCATCGGCAGCTGCCATGCCTGGCTGCAGGCCGGCGGCAAGCCCAAGGCCGCGGGCATGGTCGTGCAGCAATGCGGCGCGGGCCTCGTGCCGCTGCGTCGCGACGGCAGCCGCCTGGCCTTCGCCGCGCCGCCGCTCAAGCGCAGCGCGCCCAGCCCCGCCCTGCTTGCCAAGGTGGCAGGCGCACTGGGGTTGAAGGCACAGCAGGTGATCGCGGCGCAGGTGCTCGACAACGGCCCGGTCTGGTTCGGCCTGCTGGTGAACGACGCCGACGCCGTGCTGGCGCTGCAGCCCGACCACCGCGCGCTGAAGGAACTGGGCGTGAAGGCCGGCGTGGCGGGCGTGCCCGCGGCGCATGACACCTCGCTGCTCATCGGACGCTCCAACCGCGAGGCGCGCGCCTTCGGCAACCGGCCCGCGGTGCCGAACGAGGACGGCACCCGCATCGACCTGGAAGTGCGCGCCTTCGCCGAGCCCATCGGCGTGCAGGAAGACCCGGTCACCGGCAGCCTCAACGCCAGCCTGGCCGAATGGCTGATCGCCGACGGCCACATGCCCGAGCGCTACCTCGCGGCGCAGGGCCAGTGCCTGGGCCGCGCGGGCCGCGTCTACATCGAGCGCGACGCCGAAGGCCGGATCTGGGTCGGCGGCGACGCCGTGACCTGCGTGGACGGCAGCGTCACGCTCTGACACCCTGAAGGAGGGCATCGCACCATGCACGCGCAGCTCGACCATCTCGTGATCGCCGCCACCTCGCTCGCGGAGGGCGTGTCCTGGTGCGAGAAGACGCTCGGCGTCACCCCGGCGCCGGGCGGCTCGCATCCGCTGATGGGCACGCACAACCGCCTGCTGAACATCTCGGGCGACGCCTTTCCTGCCGCCTACGCCGAAATCATCGCGATCGAGCCTGGCAAGGAGCCCTCGCGCCCGAGAACTCGCCGATGGTTCGACCTGGACGACGCCGCGCTGCAGGCCGGGCTCGCAAGGCACGGCCCGAGGCTGATCCATTTCGCCGCCCGCGTGCCCGACGCGCACGCGGCAACCCGCGCACTCGCACGCGAGGAGCACGCGCACATCGACCGAGGCCAGCTGCTCGAAGCCTCGCGCGACACGCCGGCCGGCCGGCTCGAATGGCAGATCACGGTGCGCGACGACGGCCAGCGGCTGTTCTACGGCACGCTGCCCACGCTGATCCAGTGGGGCGCGGTGCATCCCACCGACTCCATGCCCGCATCGGGCCTCGTGCTGCGTTCGCTGCGCGCGGTGCACCCGCGCGCGCCGGCGCTGGCCGCCGCGTTCTCCGCCATCGGCATGACCGGCATGGAGATCGAGGCGGGCCCGCCCAACCTCGTCGCCGTGCTCGACACGCCGCGCGGCACCGTCACGCTCGAATCCCAGGGACTCTGACTCCCGGAACCGGAAGAAGACCATGCTGAGCCTCACCGAAATCGCCCTGTTTGCCCTCGCCTCGCTGCTGCTGGCGCTCACGCCGGGGCCGAACATGATCTATTGCGTCTCGCGCACGCTGATCCAGGGCCGCCGCGCCGGACTGATCTCGCTGGGCGGCGTGCTGCTCGCATTCCTGGTGCACCTGCTCGCCGCGGCGCTCGGCCTCACCGCGCTGCTGCTGGCCGTGCCGATCGCCTTCGACGCGATCCGCATCGCCGGCGCGGCCTACCTGATGTGGCTCGCCTGGCAGGCGGTGAAGCCCGGCGGCAGCGCGCCCTTCGAGGCACGCGCGCTGCCGGCCGATCCGCCGGGCAAGCTGTTCCGCATGGGCTTTCTCACGAACCTGCTGAACCCGAAGGTGGCGATGTTCTATCTCTCGTTCTTCCCGCAGTTCATCCACCCCGAGCGCGGCTCGGTGCTGCTGCAGAGCATGCAGCTGGGCATCGCGCAGATGACGGCCAGCGCGGTGGTCAACACCGTGATGATCGTCGGGGCCGCGAGCATCACGGCCGTGCTCTCGCAGAGCGCGGGTTGGCTGCGCGCGCAGCGCTACGTCATGGGCAGCGTGCTCGCGGCACTGGCCGTGCGCGTGGCGCTGACCGAACGCAAGTAAGACAAGAAGAGAGAGACATCCGATGAAGTTCACCCGCGAAGAGATCGAAGCCGCGCAGCGCACCGTGCACGCGGCCATGCCACCCACGCCGCAGTACGCCTGGCCCCTGCTGTCGCAGCGCCTGGGCGCCACCGTGTGGGCCAAGCACGAGAACCACACGCCGGCCGGCGCCTTCAAGATCCGTGGCGGCCTGACCTACTTCGAGACCCTGGCGCGCGAGCAGCCCGGCGTGCGCCACGCCATCAGCGCCACGCGCGGCAACCACGGCCAGTCGGTCGGCTTCGCCACGCGCCGCCACGGGCTGGCCGCGACCATCGTCGTGCCGCATGGCAATTCGACCGAGAAGAACGCCGCGATGCGCGCGCTCGGCGTCACGCTCGTCGAGCACGGCGACGACTTCCAGGCGGCCTCCGAGCACGCAGCCGCGCTGGCCGAGCGCGACGGCCTGCACCGCGTGCCCTCGTTCCATCGCGAGCTGGTGCGCGGCGTGTCGACGGCCTACGTCGAGTTCTTCGACGCACTGAAGGACGGCACGCCGCCCGACGTGCTGTTCGTGCCCATCGGCCTGGGCTCCGGCTTTGCCGCGGCGGCGGCGGCGCGCGCGTACTGCGGCGTGTCGACGAAGCTCATCGGCGTGGTGTCGGCGCATGCCACCGCGTACCGCGATTCCTTCCGCGCCGGCAAGCCGGTCGAGTCGCCCGTCACCACGCGGCTGGCCGACGGCATGGCCTGCCGCGTGCCGGTGCCCGAGTCGGTGGAGGTGATCCTGCGCGAGGCCGACGACGTGGTCACCGTCACCGACGACGAGATCGCGCAGGCCATGCGCATCCTCTTCAGCGACACGCACAACGTGGCCGAGGGCGCCGGCGCGGCCGCGCTGGCCGCCGCGCTCCAGCAGCAGGAACGCTGGCGCGGCAAGACGGTGGGCGTTTGCGTGAGCGGCGGCAATGTCGACACCGGCATGTTCGCCGGCGTGCTGGGCGGCGGCGCTTCCTAGCGTTTTGGCGCCTGCGGCATCGATCGGAGATCACGCGACTGCGGCGCGCCAGGAAGGCGTCAGAAACGGGTGGCCGGCGCCTCGCCAGTGGCGGCGCGCACCGGTTGCGTCGTGGAGATCACGACGCTGTTGACGCGCGAGCCGTCGACCACGTTCTGGTCGGGCGCGCGGGCCGCTTCCACCGCGGCCTGGCGCATGGCTTCGCGCGAGACAGTCGAGGTGAAGGGATCGGGGCCGCGCGAACCGCGCGTCACGTTCTGGTCGGGGGCGTGGGCCGCGGCCACGGCCTGGGCCGCCACGTCTTCGCGCGCGAGCAGGCCGGGGCCCTGGTGCACGCCGTCATAGCTTTCCGCATGGGCCGCACCGGCCAGGGCAAGGATGGCCAGGAGGCCGAAGGTCTTTCGCATGTGAACTCCTCTTTGAAGCTGGGTTGGCTGGCGCCTTTCGTTCGGCGCGGCCGCTTTCGCGGCTGGAGTCACTGTAGGAAGGCCGCTTTATGCGACCTTTAAGCGAGAGTTACCCGAGCGTTAAGCCGCCGCGCCGCCCACCGACGGATCGCCCATCAGGTGCACGCGCGCCTGCAGCCCGGCCTGCCGGCCCTGCGAGTCGTGGCGGTTGGCCAGCACGATGCGCAGGCCGTTGCGCTGCGCGGCCATGCGCGCGATGGCGAGGCCCAGGCCGCTGCCCTCGGCGGCGGTGCCCGGCACGCGGAAGAAGCGGTCGAACGCGCGGTCGATCAGCGCGGGCGGGATGCCGGGGCCGTTGTCAACCACGTCGACCACCGGTCGCCCTTCCACCTCGTGCAGGCGCACGTCGACCACGCCGCCCTCGGGCGAGTGGCGCAGCGCGTTGTCGATCAGGTTGTCGAAGATGCTGCGCAGCTCGGTCGGCGGCGCGGTCACGGTGGCGGCGGTTCCGCCCTCGAAGCCGACGTCGATGCGGCGGCGGTCGGCGATCACCATCAGCTGGGCCACGCTGTCGCGCAGCACGGAGGCCACGTCGAGCTGCACCGGCGCCTCGGGCTCGGTGCTGCTTTCCTGGCGCGACAGGCGCAGCAGCTGCTCGATCAGGTGCTGGGCGCGCGTCACGCCGCCCTTGAGGTGCACGTAGTGCTCGTCGATGACCTCGGCCGGCACCTCGGCGCGCATGTTGTCCAGCTGCAGGCCGATGGCGGCGATCGGCGTTCGCAGCTCGTGCGCGGCGTCCTGCACGAAGCGGCGCTGCACGGCGAAGGCCTGGCGCAGGCGGCCGAGCAGGCTGTTGAAGGCCTCCACCAGCGGGGCGATCTCGGCGGGCACGCCCGACACGGAGAGCTCGGACAGGCTGCGCTCGTCCTGCGCGGCCACGTCGAGCGCCACGCTGCGCAGCTTGCGCGACGAGGTCCACACCACCAGCCACAGCACGGCCAGCGACATCGGCAGCAGCAGCGCGATGGGCGCGGTGAGCGACAGCGCGCGCTTGGTCACCAGCCGGCGCACGAAGCCGCCGTTCTGGATCACCTGCACCTGGAAGCGGTCGGCGTCGGCCGCCGGCCCGGTGGAGTACACGCGCCACACCTCGTCCTCGTCGCCGGAGGCCATGCGCACGGTGCTCATGCCCTCCGCGGGCTGGCGCGCCATGGCCAGCTCCGGCCAGGAGCTGGCCAGGAGCTCGCCGCGCCCATTCCAGACCTGGATGACGAAGGCGCCGCGCTCGAAGATGCTGCGCTGGTCGGTCGGCCTGAGCTCGGGCACGTTCGCGTTGCCGGCATAGGACTCGGCCAGCGTCTGCATCTGGTCGTCCTTGGAGGTGACGATGAGCCGGTCGTAGCTGGCGTAGGTGAACCAGGCCACGCCCACCGCGGCCAGCAGGTGCACCAGCACCAGCCAGAGCAGCAGCTTGGCGCGCAGCGAGCCCGGCGAATACCAGGGGCGGCCCGGCGCGGCGGTCGTGGCGGCGGTCTTCGCTGCGGTCATCGCGGAACTCACGGGGAATCCACCACGCGCCAGCCCAGGCCGCGCACGTTGCGGATGGTGTCGGCACCCAGCTTGCGCCGCATGTTGTGGATGATCACGTCCACCGCGTTGCTCATCACCTCCTCGCCCCAGCCGTAGATGCGGTTCTCGAGCTGCTCGCGCGACAGGATGGCGCCGGGGCGCTCGAGCATGGCGTGCATCAGCGCGAACTCGCGGGCCGTGAGGGTCTCGCGCATGCCGCGGTAGAGCACCTCGCGGGTGGTGAGGTCGAGTTGCACGCTGCCGCTGCCGATGATCGAGTTGGAGGCGCCATGGCGCCTGCGCACCACCGCGCGCATGCGCGCCAGCAGTTCGGGCAGCTCGAAGGGCTTGAGCAGGTAGTCGTCGGCGCCGAGGTCGAGCCCTTCCACCCGCTGCCCGAGGCCGTCGCGCGCCGTGAGGATCAGGATCGGCGTGTCGTTGCCAAGGCCGCGCGCGTGGCGCAGCACCTCGACGCCGTCGAGCCCGGGCAGGCCCAGGTCGAGCAGCACGCAGGTGTAGTCGCCATCGGCCAGCGCGCTGCGCGCGAGCAGGCCGTCGCGAACCCAGTCCACCGCCCAGCCCGATCTCTCGAGGCCGCGGACCAGGCTGTTCCCGATCATTTCGTCGTCTTCGACAAGCAGCACGCGCACGCCGGCTCCCGTTGGTTCTTCGCTTGGTTGAGGCGCCGGGAAGTTAGCGCACGACCGTTAGCTCAACGTTAAAGCGAGCCGGCGCAACGGGCTCAGGGCAGCGGCCCGGTGTTGGCCGTGTCCAGCGGCAGCCGCGACACTTCTTCCAGCAGCAGCGCCAGCTGCCGCGCCGCAGCATCGATCACCGCCTGACCGTGCCCGGCCGTGGCGGCCGCCGCGTTGCCGGCGGCGCCGTGGGGGTTGTAGTCCTCGATGGACCAGCCGAGCTTGGCGCTCCTGCCGTTGCCGAGGATCGCGTAGCCGGCCGCGCGCTGCTCGGAGGTGGAGGGGAAATTCCGCGCCTCGTCCATGCGCACCAGCTGCGGCGCCAGCGCCAGCATCATCGAAGTCTCGATCTCGCCCGCGTGCACGCCGAAGCGGTGTTCGTGCGCGCTGAACTGCGCGCCCGCATCGCCCAGCGGCAGGTTGAACCAGCTCACGCTGTAGACGATGAGCCCGTGCGCCGCGCGCAGCTCGCGCGCCACGATGTCCATCGCGCCCACGTGGCCGCCGTGCGCATTGAAGAGCACCAGCTTCTTCACGCCCGCGCGCGCCACGCCGGCGCCGATCTCGCTCCACACGCGGATCAGCGTTTCGGCCGACAGCGTGAGCGTGCCCGCGAAGCGCGCGTGCTCGGGGCTCAGGCCGATCTGCTGGGTCGGCAAAAACAGCACCGGCAGCGCGGCCGGCAGCAGCGGCAGCGAGGCGGCGACGATGCCGTCGGCCAGCACCGTGTCGACGGCCAGCGGCAGGTGCGGGCCGTGCTGCTCGGTCGCGCCCAGCGGCAGCACCGCGACGGTAGCCGCCGGATCGAGCGACGCGAAATCGCGCGTGGTCAGCCCCGACCAGAAACGGGGAAGCGACGAAGGCGAAGGCGATGGGGCCTGGGGAGCGTTCATCACGCGATCTTAGGCCGGGCCCGGGTCGGGCGGACACCGGGCTCCTGGGCATCTGTCCGACAAAAGCGATCGGCGCAGGCGCCTAAAACGCGAATCTGTTCACACATACAACCGAATCCTCAGTCTTTTGTTTGCCCTTGTTAACAATGATGTCTAGAGTAATTCCAAATTTGAGAATTTGAGTTCTGAGGCTGCCGTTCTGTCACTCGGCAACCCCGGTCCTTGCGGCGGCGTCATGGGTTGCCCGGGATCGCATTTCGGATTTCCAAGGGAGCAAGGTGTTCATCCAGAAGAAAACTGGAGGCACGGTCATGGCTGCGCGCAAACCTGCGCTTGCCTGTTCGTTGCTTCGTCTGATCGCGCGGAACGCGCAAAGAATTCCCCCACTGCCACTGGCATGCACGCTGGCCCTCGCTGCGCCGGCGGCGCTTGCGCAGCCGGCGCCCAGCAACCCGCCTCCGGCCATCGGGCAGAGCGCAGCGTCCTCGTATGACGCAAGCCGGCACGACGCGCTGATCGTCGCGCGCCGCGAAGGCCGCATCGACGCGACCGAGGCGTTGAACCAGCTGACGGCCTGGCTCGCATCGCCGCTCGACGACGACGCACGCCGTCGCGTGGCCTCCGATGCGGTCGCGATCGCCTCCGCCGACGGCCGGTATGCCCAGGCCGTCGCGCTGGGCCGCCAGGCGACGCCTGCGAAGCTGGCCGACTACGCCCTGGCTCCTCTCGCGCTGGCCGCGCGGCGCGCCCACGATTCCGGCCTGCAGGGCGAAGTCGTCGGCGTGTGGCGCGCACGGCAGCCCGATGCCCGCGAGCCGCGCGTCCACGAAGCCTGGTGGCGCATCGAGAGCGGCGGCATCACCGGCGCAAAGGCGCTGTACCGCGCGCTGTCGCAGCCCGCGCCCACGCGAGTCGACGATCGCGTCGCGCTGCTGGAACTGCGCGGCGCCCTGGCGCGCGCCGACAAGGACCTGCTGCAGGCGCTCGGCGCCTACACCGAGGCCGGCGCGCTGCGGCCCGGGCGCCTCGACCTCCGGCGCGAGGCCGATTTCCTGCTCGCGGCCAGCGGCGCCGCGTCGAGCGCCTTCGAGAACGCGGAGGCCGCGGAGCGCGCCACGCCGGGCAGCTTCTCGCCGCTGGCGCTTTCCACCCTGCAGCAGGAGGCACTGGCGCAGCGGCTGCGCTGGGCGATCCGCGCGCGCGACCAGCGCCTGGGCGCGGAGCGCGTGGTTGCGCTCGACCGGGTGCTGGCCGACCAGGAAGCCGCGCTGGCCCGGCTCGACGCAGCCGCCCCGAAGGCAGAGCCCGGCGACGCCGATGCGTGGCGCACGGTGCGGGTGCGGCTGCAGTCCGACCGCCTGCTGGCGCTGGTCGAGCGCGGCCGGCCGGCCGACGCCATCGCGCTCCACGACACCCTGCGCGCCGCGGGCAACGAGCTGCCCGCCTACGGCCTGCAGGCAGCGGCCCGGGCGTTCGCGCAGGAGCGTCGCTCCATCGATGCCGTTCCGCTCTATGAAGCCGCCATGGCCAAGGGAGGCGCCGACATGCCGATGCCCGACGAAGTTCACTACGGACTGGTCTACGCCTACCTGGACGTGGGCCGCTTCGCCGACGCCGAAGCGCTGCTGGCCCGGCTGGAAGCCGCCACGCCCGCGCAGATGCGCCTCGCGCCCGAGGCGGGCCGACCGAACGGCGAGTACACCGAGGTCAGCGGCCTGCGCGGCCTGGTCCAGCTCTACTCCGACCGCCCCGCCCTCGCGCAGCGCAGCTTCTCGGTGCTGACGCGGGAAGCGCCGCTCAACGCCGGCTATGCCCAGGGCGCGGCCCTCACCGCGCGGCTGCGCGAGCACCCCGAGGCCGCGCTGGCGCGTTACGAGGCGCTGGCGGCCGACTCCCCCTACGACACCGGCGCGCGCATCGGCCATGTCGAGGCGCTGCTCGACGCGGACGAGTTCGCCGAGGCCCGCCGGCGCGCCGAATCGCTCGCGGCCGACCTGCCCGACTCGGTGCAAGTGCGCGAAATGGAGCGCAAGCGGCGCGCCCTCGTCGGCCCGAGGCTCGACGTGGACGCCGAGGCTTCCTCGGGCGGCGCGGCCATCGCCAGCCGCGAATGGCGCATCGACAGCCGGCTCAGCTCCGGGCTCATCGACGACCGCTGGCGCGTGTTCTACGAACAGTCGCTGGGCCGCGGAAGCACCGACATCGGCAACGCGAACTGGGCGCGCGGCGGCCTCGGCCTGGGCTGGCAGCAGGGGCGCTGGCTGGCCGAGGGCATCGTGCAGCACGCGAACGCGGGGCCCTACCGCAACAGCGTGGCCGGCCGGCTCGACTACCGCGCGGGCGACGCGTGGCGGCTGTCGGCCACCTACGACGGCGACAGCAAGGAGCTGCCGTGGAAGGCGCGCGTGGCCGGCATCGGCGCGCACGAGCTCGGCGCGAGCGTGGGCTACGTGGTCGACGAGTCGCGCCGCTTCGACCTGAAGTGGCAGCAGCTCGACTTCAGCGACGGCAATCGGCGCGACGGCCTGGACGCCAGCTGGCGCGAGCGCTGGATCAGCACGCCGGCCTTCCAGCTGGAGACCAGCCTCGGCGCCGGCGCGAGCCGCGGCCGCGCCGTCGAGGCGCCCTACTTCAATCCGTCGAGCGACTCCAGCGTGCAGCTCGGCGTACGCGCGCAGTGGCTCAACTGGAAACGCGACGACCGGCAGTTCTTCCAGGTCGTCGAGCTCGCCGGCGGCAGCTACCGGCAGGCCGGCTTCGGCAGCGGCCCGATGTGGAGCCTGCGCTACGAGCACCGCTGGAACTTCGGGCCGCGGCTCACGCTGCGCTACGGCGCGTTCGTCTCCGGCCATCCCTACGACGGCGTGCGCGAGCGACAGCGCGGCGTCTTCCTGAACCTCTCCACCCCCCTGCAGTGATGCGAACGACAAAGAAGAACACTCCCCTCGCCTTCCTGCGCGCGGCGCTGCCGTGGCTGATGCTGCTGGCCTTCTCGCTGCCGGCCCTCGCGCAGCCGCTGCCGGCCGCCGACGCCGACGACGGCCTGGGCTTTCGCGTGATCTCGTTCCACGACATCCGCTCCAACGTGCGCGAGAGCTTCGAGACCTCGCCCGACGAGACCGCCATGGACGAGCACACCTTCGCCGGCGTGCTCGCCTGGCTGCAGTACAACGACTACCACCCGGTGAGCCTGCAGCAGATCGTCGACGCGCGCTCGGGCGGCAAGCCGCTGCCGCCCAGGCCGGTGCTGCTGACCTTCGACGACGGCTACCGCAGCGCCTACACCAAGGTCTTTCCGCTGCTCAGGCGCTACAACTACCCGGCGGTGATGGCGCTGGTGACGAGCTGGCTCGAAGTGCCCGAAGGCCGGCAGGTGCACTGGGGCGACAAGCCCGCACCGCGCGAGAACTTCCTGCTGTGGAGCGAGGCCGCCGAGATGGCGCGCTCGGGCCTCGTCGAATTCGCGAGCCACAGCGACGCCATGCACACCGGCATCGTCGCCAATCCGCAGGGCAACCTGCTGCCGGCCGCGGCCACGCACCGCTACGACCCGCAGACCGGCCGCTACGAGGACGACGAGGCCTACGTGCGGCGCATCGAGGCCGACCTGCGCCGCAGCCGCGAGCTCATCGAGAAGCGCACCGGCGCGAAGGTGCGCGCGATGGTGTGGCCCTACGGTGCCTACAACGCGGCCACGCTCGCGGCATCGCAGCGCGCGGGCATGCCCATCACCTTCACGCTCGACGACGGCCCGAACTCGGCCGCCGTGCCGCTCTCGCGCATCCGCCGCGCGCTGGCGGCCTACGACAACGAGGCGCCCTCGTTCGACCGCATGCTGCGCAGCCCCGCGGGCGGCGAGGTGCGTCCGGTCAACCGCGTGATGCACGTGGACCTCGACTACGTGTACGACCCCGACCCGGCCCAGCAGGAGCGCAACCTCTCGATGCTGATCGACCGCGTGGCCACCGTGCGCCCGCGCGCGGTGTTCCTGCAGGCCTATGCCGACCCCGACGGCGACGGCGTGGCCGACGCGCTGTACTTCCCCAACCGCCACCTGCCGGTGCGCGCCGACCTGTTCGCCCGCGCGGCCTGGCAGCTGCGCAGCCGCGCCGGCGTGAAGGTCTACGCCTGGATGCCGGTGACGGCCTTCAGGCTGCCGGCGTCGAACCCGCTCGCCACGCACACGGTGATGGCGCAGGACGGCGCGGTGCACGCCGACCGCTACCACCGCCTCACCCCCTTCGACCCCGCGGTGCGCACGCTGGTCGGCGACATCTACGAGGACCTGGGCCGCCACGCCTTCTTCGAGGGCCTGCTGTTCCACGACGACGCGATGCTCTCCGACGACGAGGACGCGAGCCCCGCCGCGCTCGCCACCTACGCGAAATGGGGCCTGCCGCCCGACCTGGCCGCAATCCGCGCCGACCCGGCCTTGATGGCGCGCTGGACCACGGCCAAGACGCGCCACCTGATCGAGTTCACGCAGGAACTCGCCGCGCGCACCAGCGCCTGGCGGCCCGCGCTGGAGACCGCGCGCAACCTCTACGCCCGGCCCGTGCTCGAGCCCCAGGCCGAGCAGTGGTTCGCGCAGAACTACGCAGCCTCGCTCGCGGCCTACGACTACGTCGCGCTGATGGCGATGCCGCGCATGGAACGCGAGACCGACGCCGACGGCTGGCTCGCGCGCCTGGCCCGGCGCGCCGCCGACACGCCGCGCGGCCTCGACGGCACGGTGTTCGAGCTGCAGGCGCGCGACTGGCGCACCGGCAAGCCCGTGCCCGACGCCGAACTCGCGCGGCAGTGGACGCTGCTGCAGCGCGCCGGCGTGCGCCACCTTGGCTACTACCCCGACGACTTCCTCAACGACCAGCCTTCGCTGGAGACCGTGCGCCGCGCGATCTCGGTGCGCACGCTGCTGCCGCGGGCTCTGCGCGCAACCTCCAACGCCCAGGTACCAGCGCAGACCACGCCGAAGGAACGTTCGCAATGAGCCCCACCACCCAGTTCCTCGCGCAGACGCTGCCCTCGCTGCTGTTCGGCTTCGTCTTCTACTACCCGTTCTTCATGGCCTACGTGTGGATGGCGGGCGGCCTCTCGCATGCGATGGTGTTCGAGCGCAAGCGCGACGTCGACGTCAATCCGTTGGAGCTGCTGCCCTCGCGCCCGCTGGTCACGGTGGTGGTGCCCTGCTTCAACGAGGCGCCGCACCTGCGCGAGGTGATCGAGCAGCTCATGCGCACGCGCTACCCCTACTGCGAGGTCATCGCGGTGAACGACGGCAGCACCGACGGCACCGGCGAACTGCTCGACCAGATGACGCAGGAGTACGGCCGCCTGCGCGTGATCCACAACGCGAGCAACCAGGGCAAGGCCGTCGGCCTGAACACCGCCTGCCAGCTCGCGCGCGGCGAGTACATCCTGGGCATCGACGGCGACGCGCTGATCGACGAGGACGCCATCGCCTGGATGCTGCTGCCGATGCTGGCTTCGGAGCGCATCGGCGCGGTCACCGGCAATCCGCGCATCCGCACCCGCACCACGCTGCTCGGGCGCATGCAGGTGGGCGAGTTCTCCTCGATCATCGGCCTCATCAAGCGCTCGCAGCAGCTGGTGGGCACGCTGTTCACGGTCTCGGGCGTGATCGCCATGTTCCGCCGCCGCGCGGTGATCGACGTGGGCTTCTGGAGTCCCGACGTGCTCACCGAGGACATCGACATGAGCTGGAAGCTGCAGATCGCCGGCTGGCAGCTGCGCTTCGAGCCGCGCGCGCTGTGCTGGATATTGATGCCCGAGACCTTGCGCGGTCTCTGGAAGCAGCGCCTGCGCTGGGCCATCGGCGGCATCCAGACCATGCTGCGCTGCACCTCGCACATCCTGCGGCCGCGCCACTGGCGCATGTGGCCCGTGTACTTCGAGTACATGACGAGCATCTTCTGGGCCTACGCCATGGCCCTGGTGCTCATCATCAGCCTGGTGCGGCCCTTCCTGCCGTACGACTCGTCGTGGCACTCGGCGCTGCTGCCGCACTGGCAGGGAACGCTGCTGGCCATGACCTGCATCCTGCAGATGCTGCTGAGCCTGTGGATCGACCGCCGCTACGACCGCGACCTGATGCGCTACTTCGCCGGAACGATCTGGTATCCGATCGCCTTCTGGACCATCACGATGGCCACCACCGTCATCGCCTTTCCCAAAGCCCTGATACGCCGCCGGGGCAAACGCGCGGTGTGGACAAGCCCCGACCGAGGAGTTTCCGATGTCCCATGAGTCCGTCTTCCCCTCCAGCTACCCGCCCGACGCGCACGACGACGCCGCGCCGCCGAGCCGCCGTCGCTCCTGGGGGCAGCCCGCGGTGGACGAGCCGATCATCGACGCCGCGCGCATTCCGCTGCGCGCCTTCGGCAGCGGCCGCTCGCCGCAGCGCGCGCTGGCCATGTACCTGTGGCTGCGGCTGCTGCGCCCCGCCATCACCATCGCGATCTGGTTCTGGGCGGTCTGGTACGCATGGCCCTACGTGCTGGGCGCGCGCTCGCAGCCCGAGGTGCTGCACCTGCTGAGCCTGTACGGCCTGGTGATCTGCGCGATCCTGGTGTCGATGCTGATGATGGCGCCGTGGCGCCGCCGCCAGCACCGTCGCGAGGCCCGCCCCGAGAAGGAAAAGTCGTCCCTGTCCGCGCTGGCCACCTACATCGAGGTGCCGCCCGCGCGGCTGTCCACCTGGCAGCGCACGCGCCAGCTGCTGGTGCACCACGACAACAACGGCCACCTGCGCGACGCCATCGACACCACGCCGGCCACCCTCGAGCCCGAGCCGCAGCAGCAGCCACGCGGCACCGACCGGCGCTGACGGCAACCGGCTGCTCCTGGCGCTGGAGCGGGATACCACGGCGGCGCACAGCCGCGTGCGTGCAGGGGGTTTGGCGGCGGTGCTTCAATCGCCGCCACTCCCATCCCACCAGCAAGGACTCTTTCATGGACCTCCAGCTCCAGGACCAGCACGTACTCATCACCGGCGGCAGCAAGGGCATCGGCCTGGCCTGCGCGCTGGGCTTCCTGCGCGAAGGCGCGCGCGTGAGCCTCGTCTCGCGCGACCTCGCCAACCTCGAGCGGGGCCGAAGCACGCTGGTCGCCGCGTTCGCGCAGGCGGAGGGCCGTGTCTCCATCCACGCAGCCGACCTCAAGGACCCGGCCGGCGCAGTCGCCGCCCTAGACGCCGCCGAGAAAGCCTTCGGCCCCGTCGACGTGCTCGTCAACTCCGCCGGCGCCGCGCGCCGCACACCGCCCGACGAGCTGACGGCGTCGTCATGGCACGACGCGATGGACGCCAAGTACTTCACCTACATCCACATGATCGACCCGGTGGTCAAGCGCATGGGCCAGCGCGGACGCGGCGCCATCGTCAACGTCATCGGCCAGGGCGGCAAGGTCGCCAGCCCCGTCCACATGGCCGGCGGCGCCGCCAACGCCGCCCTCATGCTCGTGAGCGCCGGCATGGCCGCCGCCTACGCCGCCAAGGGCGTGCGCGTGAACGCAGTGAACCCCGGCCTCACCCTCACCGAGCGCCTGCAGGAAGGCATGAAGGCCGACGCGAAGCTGCAAGGCATCGGCACAGACGAAGCGCTGGAGCGAGCCAAGGCCCGCCTGCCCCTGGGCCGCATCGCCACCCCGGAGGAAGTGGCCAACACAGTGCTGTTCCTCGCGTCGCCGAAAGCGAGCTACGTGACCGGCGCCATCGTGGCGATGGACGGTGCGGTGACGCCGATGATCTGAGGAAGCAAGGCACGGCTCCATCGAACGCCGCAGCCCTCACCCCAACCCTCTCCCAGAGGGAGAGGGAGAAAAACAAGGCCGAGCGAAGCAAAGGCCCGTTCGTCTCCCCTCCCCTCTGGCTGCGCCGAGGAGCGCAGCGTTTCGCGGACAAGGGCTCGCAGCTGTCTGAGCGAAGCGAGTTCTGCGAGACCCCGCGAAACGCGAGCACCGCAGGTTGCCCGTAGCGAAGCGAAGGGTCGCAGACAGTGGGGTCGCCTTTCTTTTGCCTACTTTTCTTTGGCGAAGCAAAGAAAAGTAGGCCGCCCGCCGGGGCGAGTCCCGGCCCCGGAAACCAAACCTCAAGCCACAGCCAACAAAGCCTCGAACTTCAGAGCAAGAAAATCGACAAACGCCCGAACCCGAGCCGGCACAAACCTTCCACTAGGCAACAACGCATGCAACGGATAAGGCTCAGTCTCCCAATCCGCCAGCAACCGCACGAGCCTCCCTTCCCGAATGTCATTGCGCACATCCAAAGCAGACTTCAAGGAAATCCCATACCCCGCCACAGTCCACTCCCGCGCCAGCGAAGCGTCATCCACGCTGCGGTTCCCATTCACCCGCACCTCCGTCCACTGCCCGTTCTGCGCAAACCGCCAGACCCGGTGCCGCCGCCCCGACCGATTGAAGATCAGGCAGTTGTGATGCACCAGGTCCTGAGGCACCCGAGGCGCCGGATGCCGCCGCAAATAGTCGGGTGAAGCAGTCAGCAGCGGATTGGTCAGCGCAAAAGCCCTCGCCACCAGCCGCGAATCGGCCAGCGCCCCATACCGCAGCGCCACGTCGACCTCGTCGCGCATCACATCCAGCGGCCGATCCCCCACCGACAGCGACAACTGCACGCCCGGATGCAGCGCCAGGAACTCGTCGAACCAAGGCAGCAGCGTGCTGCGCGTGAGGTCCGACGGCGAGGCCACGCGCAATGTGCCGACCAGCTCCCCGCGATCCGCCGTGACCAGCGACTCCCCCTCGTCCAGCAGCTCGAAGGCGCGCACCGCGTAGTCGAGCAGCGTCTGCCCCTGCGGCGTGAGGCGCATCGCGCGGGTGGAGCGCTCGAAGAGCCGCGCGCCGAGCTGCGCCTCCAGCCGCTTGAGCGTGGCGCTGGCCGCGGCCGGCGTGATGCCCAGCGCATGCGCCGCCGCCGTCAGCGTGCCGGCGCGCGCCGTGTGCACAAGCACCTGCAGGTCTGAGATATTTTCAATCTTCATTTGAAACTGTTGCTGATTTCGGCTTACTTATCAAATCAGCCTTGCGATCCTACAGTTCAGTCATCGTTACTGAAAGGTGCATTCGCCATGAAAGCCGTCGGCTACTACCAGCCCCTCCCCATCGACAACCCCGAATCGCTGCAGGACATCGAGCTGCCGGCCCCCGTGCCCGGCGCGCGCGACCTGCTGGTGCGCGTGAAGGCGGTGTCGGTCAACCCGGTGGACACCAAGGTCCGCAAGAACGCCGCGCCCGAGGCCGGCCAGGCCAAGGTGCTGGGCTGGGACGCGGTCGGTACCGTCGAGGCCGTCGGCTCCGGCGTGAAGAACTTCAGGACCGGCGACCGCGTGTACTACTCAGGTTCGATCATCCGCCCCGGCAGCAACGCCGAACTGCACGCGGTGGACGAGCGCATCGCGGCGCTGGCGCCGAAGAGCCTCGACGACTCGCAGGCCGCCGCGCTGCCGCTGACCACCATCACCGCCTACGAGCTGCTGTTCGACCGCCTGCGCGTGCCCAAGGGCGGCGGCGAGGGACAGACGCTGCTGGTCACCGGCGGCGCGGGCGGCGTGGGTTCCATCCTCATCCAGCTCGCGCGCCAGCTGACCAAGCTGCGCGTGGTCGCCACCGCCTCGCGCGCCGAAACCCGCGCATGGTGCCTGGAGCTGGGCGCGCACACGGTCATCGACCATTCGAAGCCGCTCGCGGCCGAGCTCAGGGCCGCCGGTATCAATGAGGTCGACATGGTCGCCAGCCTCACGCAGACCGACCAGCACTACGCGCAGATCATCGAGAGCCTCAAGCCCCAGGGCCAGCTCGCGGTGATCGACGACATGAAGGTGCTCGACGCGATGCCGCTGAAGACCAAGTGCATCTCGCTGCACTGGGAAATGATGTTCGCGCGCTCGCGCTTCGAGACGCCCGACATCGCCGAGCAAGGCGCGCTGCTGGCCGAGGTGGCCGCGCTGGTCGACGCGGGCCGCATCCGCACCACCGCGAACGCGAGCTTCGGCACCATCAACGCCGCCAACCTGCGCAAGGCCCACGCGCTCATCGAGAGCGGCAAGGCGCAGGGCAAGGTGGTGCTGGCGGGGTTCTGAGCGCCCGCGCTAGCTGGACTGCCACGGCAGTCCGCGCATGCGCTCGCGCTTTTCCTCTTCGTCGAAGTGCGCGAGCGATGGCTTGATGAGATCGCTGCGCGCCACGATGCCGACGAGAGCGAGCGACTGCGCGTCCTTCACCACCGGCAGCCGCTCCAGCCTGTGGCGCGCCAGCCGCGTGGCGACGGCGCGGCAGTTCTCGCCCGGCAGCGCGAAGTAGAGCGGCGCGTCGGCGCAGGCATCGCCCACCGTGGCGATCGGGTCGCTCGTGCCGCGCGCGGCGAGCATCGCGCGATCGGCCACGCCGATCACCGTGCCGTTGCGCAGCACCGGGAACGCGCGATGCGCCTGCCCTTCGCCGAAATGCTCGAACAGCGCCTGCGTCACCGGCATGGCCGCGTCGATGCTGCGCACCTCGCGCGTCATCACTTCTTCCACCGAATGCCGCTCCAGCGGATCGATGCCGTACTCGCGGTAGATGTGATAGCCGCGGCGCGCGATCTTCTCGGTGAGGATCGAGCGGCGCATCGTCAGCACGGTGAAGCCGTAGGCCACGGCCGATGTGGCCAGCAGCGGCAGCAGCGCGTTGCTGTCGTGCGTGAGCCCGAAGGCGAAGATGGTGGCGGTGAGCGGCGCGCGCATCACGCCGCCCAGCGTGGCCGCCATGCAGACCAGCGGCCAGAGCATCGGATCGTTGCCGGGCAGCACGTGCGACAGCACCACGCCGAGGCCGGCGCCCATCATCAGCAGCGGCGCAAGCACGCCGCCCGAGGTGCCGGAGCCCAGCGAGATGGCCCAGATGACGGCCTTCACCGCCAGCAGCGCGAGCACCACGCCGAGCGCGAGGTGGTTGTGCAACAGGTCGCCGATCACGTCGTAGCCCACGCCCAGCGCGCGCGGCTGCAGCCAGCCGCCGATGCCCACGGCCAGGCCGCCGATGGCGGGCCACCACATCCAGTGCAGCGGTAGCTTGCCGAACCAGTCTTCCACCTTGTAGAGCGAGATCGAGAGCGACGCCGACAGCGCGCCGCACAGCACGCCCGCGATCACGCACGACAGCATGGCGAGCGGGCCGGGCACGGCCGTCTGCAGCGGGAAGAGCGGGCCCGGGTCCATCAGCAGCGGCCGCGCGAAGCCCGCCACCGCGCAGGCCACGGCCACCGGCAGCAGGCTGCGCGGGCGCAGCTCGAACAGCAGCAGCTCGACGGCCAGCAGCACCGCAGCCACCGGCGTGCCGAACACGGCCGTCATGCCGGCGGTGGCGCCCGCCACCAGCAGCGCCTTGCGCTCTGCGGCAGTGAGACGGAAGTGCTGCGCGATCAGCGAGCCGATGGCGCCGCCGGTCATGATGATCGGCCCCTCGGCGCCGAAGGGCCCGCCGCTGCCGATGACGATGCCCGACGAGAGCGGCTTGAGCAGCGCCACCTTCGGCGACATGCGGCTCTTGCCGAACAGGATCGCCTCGATGGCCTCGGGAATGCCGTGGCCGCGGATCTTGTCGGAGCCGTAGCGCGCCACCAGCCCGACGATGAGCCCGCCGATCACCGGCACCACGATGACCCATGCGCCCAGCGTGTGCGTGGCCGGCGAGCGCTCTGCCAGAGAGAAGGTCTGGAAGAAGAACAGGTTGGTGAAGAAGCGGATCAGGTCGAGCAGCACGCGCGCGGCCACGGTGCTGATGGCGCCGATGAAGGCGGCCATGACGGTGATGCGCATGAGCCGCGTGTTGAGCGCGAAGTCGCCGCGCGGCGGGTGGGAGGAAGCCTTGGTCGTCATGGTGCTCACGGGGCGTCGGGAAGATCGATCTGCGGCACGTCGAACACGCCCTTGAGCGAGCGCAGTTCCGCGCGGTGGAGTTCGGCCAGCCTCGACAGCAGCTTCTCGCCCTCGGCGAGCAGGTGCACCTCGACCTGCCGGCGGTCGGTTTCGCTGGGCCGGCGCTGCACGAGCCCGAGCGCCTCGCAGCGCGTGACCAGCGCGACCGCGCCGTGCGGCTGCAGCTGCAGGCGCTCGGCGATCTCGCCCACCGAGGCCCAGTCGCGCCCGGGCACGCCCTTGATGTGCAGCAGCACCAGGTACTGCTGCGGCGTGAGGCCCTCGCCCTGCGCGGCGCGTTCGGAAAAGCGCTCGAAGCGGCGCATCTGGTAGCGGAACTGGGAGAGCGCCTCGAAGTCCTTCTTGGCGAGCTTGCGGGGTGTGGGAGCCATGGCGGTGCGGTCGACGGAACGGCCGCGAATATATCACGTCATGACATATTTGCCGTGCGACACAATCGATGGCATGACTGCCGACATCATCGAATCCGACACGCCCCGCCTGCGTCTGCGCCAGTGGCGCGACAGCGACCTGGCACCCTTCTTCGAGCTCGCGGGCGATCCGCAGGTGATGGAATTTTTGCTGCCGCTGCCCACGCGCGCCGACAGCGACGCGGCGGTCGCGCGCACGCGCTCGCGCATCGCCGAGAACGGCTGGGGCTTCTGGGCGGTCGAGCACAAGGACTCGGGCGAGTTCATGGGCTTCACCGGGCTCAATTCACCGGCGGCCGAGCTGCCCTTCTCGCCCTGCGTGGAGATCGGATGGCGTTTCGCACGCAAGTGGTGGGGCCATGGCTACGCCAGCGAGGCGGCACGCGCCGCGCTGCAGGTGGGCTTCGGGCAGCTGGGGCTTCGGGAGATCGTCGCCTTCACCGCATGGAACAACACCCGCTCCAGCGCGGTGATGGAGCGCATCGGCATGAAGGAAGACGTGGACGGCGCCTTCGACCACCCGCTGGTGCCCGAGGGGCACGCACTGCGGCGGCACCGGCTCTACCGCATCGCGCGCCCGCAGGGCTGAAGAAAGGAAGGAGCGCTACTTGGCCTTCGACACGCGCCACACGGCGTTGCCCACGTCGTCCGCCACGATCAGCGCACCGCTCTTGTCCAGCGCCACGCCCACCGGCCGGCCCTGCGCCTTCTCGTCGGCCGTCAGGAAGCCGGTCAGCACGTCGACGGGCGGCCCGCTGGGCTTGCCGCCGATGAAGGGCACGAATACCACCTTGTAGCCCGACTTGGGCTTGCGGTTCCACGAGCCGTGCTCGCCGATGAAGACGCCGCTGGCGAACTGCTCGGGCATGCCGCCCGGGCGCGAGAAGGCCAGGCCGAGCGGCGCGACGTGCGAGCCCAGCGCGTAGTCGGGCGCGATCGCCTTGGCGACCATCTCCGGGTTCTGCGGCGTGACGCGCGCGTCGACCACGCCGCCGTAGTAGCTCCAGGGCCAGCCGTAGAAGGCGCCGTCCTTCACCGAGGTGAGGTAGTCGGGCACGAGGTCGCTGCCGATCTCGTCGCGCTCGTTCACCACGGTCCACAGCACCTGGGTGTCGGGCTCCCAGCCCATGCCGTTGGGGTTGCGCAGGCCGCTGGCGAAGAGGCGCTTCTCACCCGACTTCGTGTCGACTTCCCAGATGGCGGCCCGGCCCGCCTCGGCCGGCAGCCCGTTCTCGCCGATATTGCTGTTGGAGCCCACCGTCACGTAGAGCTTGCTGCCGTCGGCGTTGGCGATCACGTTCTTGGTCCAGTGGTGGTTGATGCCGGCGGGCAGCTGCGTCACCAGCGTCGGGCTGGCGCCGATCGAGGTCTGGCCCTCGGTGTAGGGCACCTTCACCAGTGCGTCGGCATTGGCGATGAAGAGCTCGTTGCCGACCAGCGCCATGCCGTAGGGCGAGCGCAGGTTGCTCATGAACACCTGCCTGACCTCGGCCAGGCCGTCGCCGTTGGCGTCGCGCAGCAGGGTGATGCGGTCGGCGCTGGGCACGCCCGCGCCGGCGCGGCCCATGACCTTGCCCATGACCCAGTTGCGGATCTTGGCGACGGGGCCGCTGCCGCCGTCGTTGCTGTCGGCGGGCCTGGGCGGCTTGTTGCTCTCGGCCACCAGGATGTCGCCGTTGGGCAGCGTGTAGACCCAGCGCGGGTGGTCGAGGCCGCGCGCCAGCGCCGTCACCTTCAGGCCCTCGGCGGGCACGGGCGCGGCGGTGTCGGTCCAGCCGACGGCGGTGGCGACGTTGACGGTGGGAATCAGCGTCCTGTTCGGCTCGGCCAGCTGCGGCCGAGGGCCGGTCGTCAGCTCGGGGGCGAGCTTGGCGGCCTCGCCGCAGCCGGCGGCGAGCAGCACGGCGGCCAATGCCGCGACCGCGGTGCGCGGCCATGAAGGCCCCATGCGGGTGGGTACTTGCTGCGGTCGATTCATGCGTGATCCTTCGCGCGGCCGACTGCCGCATGCGGCGCATCATCCCAAGGCGGGCGGGCCCGGGAGTGTCGGTCGTGGGCGCTTTCTGGCGTGGGCGCACCTCATTCGCGCATCGCCGCTACCATCGCCGGATGACCGACGACCTGTTCCGCGCCGACGCCTACCTGCGCAGCTGCGACGCCCGCGTGGCGCGCATCGACGATGCCGGCATCGTGCTCGACCGCACCGTGTTCTATCCGCAGGGCGGCGGGCAGGCCGGAGACAGCGGCGTGCTGGCCCTGGCCGGCGGACGCGAGATCGTCATCGCCGACACCCGCAAGGCCAAGGACGCGGAAGGCCGCCCGACCGACGAGTTCATCCATGTGCCGGCGCCCGGCCAGGAAGACCTGCTGGCGGCGCTGAAGCCCGGCGACACCGTCACCGCCCGCCTCGACTGGGAGCGCCGCCACCGGCTGATGCGCTTCCACACGGCCACCCATCTCCTGTGCCACCTGGTGCCGCAGCCTGTGAACGGCTGCTCCATCACCCCCGAGTACGCACGGCTCGACTTCCACATGACCGACCCGCTGGACAAGGACTCGCTGACGGCCGGCCTGGCCCGGCTGGTCGAGGCGGCCCACCCGCTGACCGTGGGCGCCATCACCGACGAGGAGCTCGACGCCAACCCGGCGCTGGTGAAGAGCATGAGCGTGCAGCCGCCGCGCGGCTCGGGCACGGTGCGCACCATCCGCATCGGCGGAACCGGCCCGGACGACGCGCAGATCGACCTGCAGCCCTGCGGCGGCACGCATGTTGCAAACACCGCGGAAATCGGCGCGGTGGTGGTCACCAAGATAGAAAAGAAGAGCGCCAGCAGCCGGCGCGTGGTGCTGGGCTGGGCCCCGCAGGCAACCGCGGCGGCCTGAAGCGCCCGGAACTTCGCCCCCACCGATTGCTCCGACTGACGGCATGATCTTTCCGCGCATCCAATTCGCTACGCTTCTGATAGCAACAGCTGCAGCCAGCATGCCGGCCGCGGCGCAATCGACTCCCGAGCTGGCATCGAAGCCGGGCGCGGTGGTCACCACCCCCCATGTGCGCGCCGAACTCATCGCCCACGCCCCGGACGGCGTGACGCCCGGTGCCCCGGTATGGGTCGGCCTGCAGATCGCGCACCAGCCCGAGTGGCACACCTACTGGAAGAACGCCGGCGATTCGGGCCTGCCCACCGAGATGACGTGGACCCTGCCGGCCGGCGTGTCCACCGGCGAGGTCGCCTGGCCGGCGCCGAAGAAGATCCCGGTCGGCACCCTCGCGAACTACGGCTACGAGAACACCGTGCTGCTGCCGGTACCGCTGGAGGTGTCCACGCTCTACAAGCCGCCGGTGGCGCTGGGCGGCACCCCGGCGATGGACATCCAGCTCAAGGCTTCCTGGCTGGTCTGCCGCAAGGAATGCATTCCCGAGGAAGGCACCTTCACGCTGGCGCTGCCGCTGCAGGGCTCGACCGCGCTGCACAAGGCCGAGTTCGATACCGCCTTCGCCGCCCGGCCCGCGCCGCTGGCCAAGCCGGGCGCCATCGAGGTCGAGGGCCACAGCCTGAAGGTGCGGCTCGAGGGCCTGCCGGCCGCCGCGCAGGGCAAGACACTGGAGTTCTTCCCCGAGACCCCCGAGGTGATCCGCACCGCGGCCGTCTCCGGCAAGGACTGGACCCAATCCTGGCAGGGCGACACCTGGACCGCCACGATGCCGCTGGCCGACCAGCGCAGCGCGAGCCCCACGGCGATGCCGGTGGTGGTGACGCTGGCCGAGGCCGACCGGCAGGCCGGCCAGCCGGTGGCATGGCGCGCCGAGGCCCCCGTCTCGGGCACCTGGCCCACGGCCGCCGCGCCGCGTGCCGCCGAGGTGTCGCCGGCCCTGCAGGCGGCGCTCGCGGCCAACGCTGCGAATGCCGCGGCCGCGAAGTCCGGCGACCTGCCCGCCCCCTCTTCCACCACCTTCCTGGCCGCGCTGCTGGGCGCGCTGTTCGGCGGCCTGCTGCTGAACCTGATGCCCTGCGTGTTCCCGATCCTCGCGATCAAGGTGCTGGGCTTCGCGCGGCAGGCGGGCAACGCCAGCGCGCACCGCAAGGCCGGGCTGGCCTATACGGGCGGCGTGATGCTGTCCTTCCTTGCGCTGGGCGGCGGCATGCTCGCGCTGCGCGCGGCGGGTGCGGGGCTGGGCTGGGGCTTCCAGCTGCAGTCGCCGGGCGTGGTGGCTGCACTGGCGGCGCTCTTCACGCTGATCGGGCTGAACCTCGCGGGCGTGTTCGAGTTCGGCCGCGCCGCGCCTTCCTCGGTGTGCAGCGCGCAGGCCAAGCATCCGCTGGCCAACGACTTTCTTTCCGGCGTGCTCGCCGTGGTCATCGCATCGCCCTGCTCCGCGCCGTTCATGGGCGCCTCGCTCGGCTTCGCCATCGGCCTGCCGGCGGCCCAGGCGCTGCTGCTGTTCGCGGCGCTGGGCTTCGGGCTGGCGCTGCCGTATCTCGTGGCCGGCTTCGTGCCCGCCGTGGCCTATCTGCTGCCCAAGCCCGGACCGTGGATGGGCACGCTGCGCCGCCTGCTCGCCTTCCCGATGTTCGCCACCGTGGCGTGGCTGGTGTGGGTGCTCGGCCAGCAAAGCGGCATCGACGGCGCGGGCACGCTGCTGGCGCTGCTGGTGTGCCTGGCCGCCATCGTCTGGGCGCTCACGCTGCGCGGGCGCGCGCGGGTCGTGATCGCGGGCGTGCTGATCGCATTCACCGCCGTGCTCACTGCCGCCATCGGCCGCAACGTGCTGCAGGCGGTGGAGCCCGCCAAGCTGGCATCGGCCGCGCCGGGCGCCGCCGGCCAGCGCTGGCAGCCATGGTCCGCCGAACGCGTGGCGCAGTTGTCTGACGCGGGCCGTCCCGTGTTCATCGACTTCACCGCCGCCTGGTGCGTGACCTGCCAGTACAACAAGAAGAGCACCCTGTCCGACGCGCAGGTGCTGGCCGACTTCGACGCCAAGAAGGTCGCCACGCTGCGCGCCGACTGGACCCGCCGCGACCCCGCCATCACCGCCGCGCTCACCGCGCTGGGACGCAGCGGCGTGCCGGTGTACGTGCTGCAGGCGCCGGGCAAGCCGCCGGTCGTGCTGACGGAGATACTGGGCAAGGACGAGGTCCGCGCCGCGCTTGCCGCGCTTTGACCACCGGCGTGACATGGGTTGTCACATGCACTTGAAGAAACCGTTCTAAGCTGCAGTTGTTGTTTGGAATTTTGTTTTGGAGTTCAAGCTGGCCATGTCTCTCTCGCCAACCGCAGACTCGCGTTCCTTCCGCGCCGCGCGCAATGCCCGCGCCGCCCTGAGCCGGGCCTCCCGCCGTGCCGTCGTCGCAGCAGCCGTGGCGCTCGGCGCCACCTTCCTGATGGGCAACAACGCCGCGGCCGCACCCACCGTGGGCCAGCAGGCGCCCGACTTCGTCGCGGTCGACACCAACGGCGCCAAGCACAAGCTGTCCGACTTCGCGGGCAAGTTCGTGGTGCTCGAATGGACCAACCCCGGCTGCCCCTTCGTGCGCAAGCACTACGGCAGCGGCAACATGCCCGCCACGCAGAAGGCCGCGACCGACAAGGGCGTGGTGTGGCTCGCCATCAATTCCACCGAGCGCGCCGCGTCCGACTACCTCAAGCCCGACGCGCTCGACGCCTGGATGAAGTCGCAGAAGGCCGCGCCCACCGCCGTGCTGATGGACGAGGACGGCCTCATCGGCCAGGTCTACGGCGCGCGCACCACGCCGCACATCTTCATCATCGACCCCAAGGGCACGCTGGTGTACGCGGGCGGCATCGACAGCATCGCCTCGGCGCGCGTGGACGACATCAAGACCGCGACCAACTACGTGAACCAGGCCCTGGGCGAGGCCTTCGGCGGCAAGCCGATCTCGGCCGCCGCCACGCGGCCCTACGGCTGCTCGATCAAGTACAAGACCTGACGCAGGACGCCCCGCGCCGGATGAGCGAAGTTCGAGGAACGGCCGGCTACGGCGCCAATGCCGGGGCGCTCGCGCAGCAGTACGAGAGCCTTCGCTTCGAGGACGTCCACCGCGAAGTGCTGCACCTGTTTCCAAGCACGCCGGGCCGCGTGCTGGACATCGGTGCCGGTTCCGGGCGCGACGCCGCGGCGCTCGCCGCGCTGGGCCACCGGGTGGTGGCGGTGGAGCCCACGCCCGAGTTGCGCGCCGAAGGCATGCGCCGCCACGCCGCGCTGCCCATCGAATGGATCGACGACCACCTGCCCGGGCTGGCTCGCACGCTGGCACTCGGCGTGCGGCATGACCTGATCCTCCTGACCGCCGTGTGGATGCACCTGGACGCCGCCGAGCGCGCTGCCGCCATGGAAGCTCTCGCGGGGCTGGTGGCCGAAGGCGGCCAGGTCGCGATGTCGCTGCGCCATGGTCCCGTGCCCGAGGGCCGGCGCATGTTCGAAGTCTCGGCGCCCGAAACGATCGAACTCGCGGCCCGACACGGACTGCTGCCGCGCTTTCTCGGCGAACGCGAGGACATGCTGGGCCGCGCCGACGTGCGCTGGAGCTTCCTGGTCCTGCAGCGCCCCGCGTGACAGTGACAGCTACCTGACCGGCGCAGTCAGGTTGCGGTCGGGGAGCCCGGCCTACCCTTGGGGCGCACACATCGCCAGTACAGCCCAAGGGGACAACAAGATGAATCCTGCGCCCAGCGCCGCGCAACCGGGCACTGCCGCCCGCGCCTCCACCACCGCCTCCTCCTCCAAGTTCGCCACCGTCCTGCGCGTGACCGGCGGCAACTTCATGGAGATGTTCGACTTCTTCCTGTTCGGCTTCTACGCCACGCAGATCTCGAAGGCATTCTTCCCGGCCGGCAACGAGTACGCCTCGCTGATGCTGACCTTCATGACCTTCGGCGCCGGCTTCCTGATGCGTCCGCTGGGCGCGATCTTCCTGGGCGCGTACGTCGACCGCGTCGGCCGCCGCAAGGGCCTGATCGTCACGCTCGCACTGATGGCGCTCGGCACGCTGCTGATCGCCTGCGTGCCCGCCTACGCGACCATCGGCCTGGCGGCGCCGCTGCTGGTGCTCATCGGCCGGCTGCTGCAGGGCTTCTCGGCCGGCGTGGAGCTCGGCGGCGTGTCGGTGTACCTGTCGGAGATGGCGACGCCGGGCCACAAGGGCTTCTACGTGAGCTGGCAGTCGGCCAGCCAGCAGGTGGCCATCGTCGTGGCGGCGGCCATCGGCTACTGGCTCAACGTGACCTTCTCGCCGCAGGAGATCGGCGACTTCTACTGGCGCATTCCCTTCTTCGTGGGCTGCCTGATCGTGCCGGTGCTGTTCATCATCCGTCGCTCGCTGCAGGAGACCGAGGAGTTCATGGCGCGCAAGCACCGCCCCGACGCGCGCGAGATCTTCCGCTCGATGGTCGCCAACTGGGGCCTCGTGATCGCCGGGATGATGCTGGTGTCGATGACCACCGTGTCGTTCTACCTGATCACCGTCTACACGCCCACCTTCGGCAAGGCCGTGCTGCACCTGAGCACCACCGACGCGCTGATCGTCACGCTGTGCGTGGCCATCTCCAACTTCATCTGGCTGCCGATCATGGGCGCGCTGTCCGACCGCGTGGGCCGCAAGCCGCTGCTGATCGTGTTCACGGTGCTGACCATCCTCACCGCCTACCCGGCCCTCAAGTGGCTGGTGGGCGCGCCCAGCTTCGCGCGCATGCTCGAAGTGGAGCTGTGGCTGTCGTTCCTCTATGCCAGCTACAACGGCGCGATGGTGGTCGCGCTCACCGAGGTGATGCCGGTGAACGTGCGCACCGCCGGCTTCTCGCTCGCCTACAGCCTCGCCACCGCGATCTTCGGCGGCTTCACGCCGGCCATCGCGACAGGGCTGATCGAGATGACCGGCGACAAAGGCGCGCCAGGCCTGTGGATGACCGCCGCCGCCGTCTGCGGGCTGATCGCCACGCTGGTGCTGTACCGGCGCAATGTGAATCCGGCCGACGCGGGACGCGTGCCGGCGGTCTGAGCGACAGCTACCAGCTGCCCGAGGCGCCGCCTCCGCTGCTGGAGCCACCGCCGCCGGACGACGAGCTGTCCGACGACGAACTGCTGCTGCTCGAAGAACTGCTCGACGAGCCGCTGCTCCAGCCGCTGTCGGAACTGTCGCCGTCGCCGCTGCCCGAGCCGAAGATCGGGAAGACGAACATGAACAGCAGCGCGAGAACGGTCGCGATCGCAGTGGGAATCCAGGTCTCGTCAGGCAACGGACCTGGCTCCGTGATCACGACCACCGCGCCGACCACGCCCAGCAAGACGATCCACCGGACCGCGAAGCCGAGCGCGCTGCCGTCCCGCCAGGTGTTGCGGATGCCGAAGACGATGACCGCGACCAGCAGGCTCGCGCCGCCGATGGCCAGCGCCCAGAGGAAGCCCGGCCAGAACACATCGCCGCCGACCATGAAGGCAATGCAGACCAGCGCGGCGATCACCGCGGCGATGCCGCCGAGCACATAGGCCACTTCCTTCACACGTCCGCACAGATAGCCAAGGCCGTACAGGAAGAGCGCCGGAATGGCCAGGAACCCCGCCATGAACGGATTCAGCAGCATGGCGGCCCCGCCCAGCGGACCCGCGCCGACAAGGCCGAGCACGAGCCGCCAGTCGCGCGGCTTGCGAGGCGTTTCGGGTTCGATCTCATGCAGCGCCTCGGCCCAGGGCTCGGGGCGCTGGATGCGCCGTCCGCGCTTGCCCGAACGCTTGCCGCGCGAAGGAGGCCGCGAGGTGCGGCGCCGCGTGCCGACGAGAGGCCCCGCGCCGAGGCCATGCCATGCTCCCACGCCGATGCTCCACAGCATGACGCCAAGGAAGGCCTTCCCCTCGGGCGTGATGCCTCCGCCGGATGCCGTCGGCTCGCGCACGGCTTCCTCGTCCACCGGCAGCGGCGTGGACGCTGCGTCCGACGCGAGCGTGTCGGGCCATGGCTGCGCCGCCGATGGCACGTCGATCAGCTGCGACAGTGCCCGCACCGCAGCCTGCACGCCGCCCGCATAGTCGCCACCGCGAAAGCGCGGCGCCATCTGCCGGTCGATGATCGCGGCCGCCTGGATGTCGGTGATGGTGCCTTCGAGGCCCTTGCCGACCTCGATGCGCATCTTCCGGTCCTTCAGCGCAACGAGCACCAGCACGCCGTCGTCCTCGTCCTTGCGGCCCAGCTTCCACTTCGCGAACACACGCGTGGCGTACTGCTCGATCGCCTCCTGACCCGTGGTCGGCACGATCAGCACCGCGAGCTGCGCCTGCGTGCTGCTCTCGAGGGCGGTGATGTCCTGTCGCAGTGCCTCGGCATCGCTCGCGCCCAGCGTGTTCGTGAGATCGACCACCCGCGTCTTCATCGGCGGCACGGGCACCAGGGCTGTCCTGGTTTGTGCGAACACCGGGCATGAGCCCAGCGCGATGCACAGCAGGATGAGAGCGGAACAGAGCCACTCCCGGGCCCTCGATTGCCTCCTGCCGGCGCTCGACGCGGCGGAAGCTGATTCTGTAGAAAGCATGAGGCAGGATAGCGCCTGCCCCACCCACCCTCGCCGCCCTGGCTCGATTTCAGCCCGGCTGCGCGAGGGCCACGGTCTTCGGCTCCAGGAAGGCCTCCATGCCGAAGAGCCCGAACTCCCTGCCGATGCCCGACTGCTTCACGCCGCCGAAAGGCGCGCTCAGCTCGGGCGTGACGCGGTTGACCAGCACCGTGCCGACGCGCAGCCGCGAAGCCACGTCCAGCGCGCGCTGCTGCTGCGAAGAGAAGACGTAGGCCTGCAGGCCGTACGGCGAGTCGTTCGCGATCTCCACCGCTTCGTCCTCGCCGTCGTAGCCGATCACCGAGAGCACGGGTCCGAAGATCTCCTCGCGCGCGATGTCCATGTCGTTGCGTACTCCCGCGAACACGGTGGGCCGCACGAACCAGCCCTTGTCGAAGCCGTCCGGGCGCCCCTCGCCTCCGGCCACGAGCGTCGCGCCCTGTTCGAGCCCGCGGCGGATGAAACGCTGCACGCGCTCGAACTGCGCCTTGCTCGCGAGCGGCCCGACCGCGGTGGCGGGATCGCGTGGATCGCCAACGCGCATGGCTGCCGCTGCCACGCGCAGGCGTTCGATGGCTTCCGTCATGCGCGCGTTCGGAATCAGCAGACGCGTACCGGCCACGCAGGCCTGGCCGTTGTTCATGAAGGCCGCGCCCAGTGCCATGGGCAGCACCGTGGCCAGGTCGGCGTCGTCCAGCACCACGGTGGCCGACTTGCCGGAGAGCGCGAGGCTCACGCGCTTCAGCGTTTCCAGGCCCGCGCGTGCGATGAGCTTGCCGGTGGCCGTGGACCCGGTGAACGAGATCCTGGCGATTGCAGGATGAGTGGCGATCTCGTCGCCCACGTCGCCGCCGCGCCCGAGCAGCACGTTGACGGCGCCTGCCGGCAGGCCGGCCTCATGCAGCGCCTCGGTCACGACCCGCGCCTGCAGCGGGCTGAACTCGCTGGGCTTTATCACCGACGCGCAGCCCGCGGCGATGGCCGAGGCCAGCTTGCTGCAGATGCTGCCGGCGGTGCTGTTCCAGGGCGCGATGAGGCCCGCGACGCCGACCGGCTCCATGCGCACGACGGCATCGCCCATGCGCCGTTCGAAGTCGTAGCCCTCCAGCATGCGTGCCGTGTCGGCGAAGCATTGCGAGGCGTAGTTGCTGACCCATCGCGAGCGGGCCAGCGGGCCGCCGTACTCCTCGATCGTGGCTTCGCAGATCTGCTCGGTGCGCGCCAGCACGGCGGCTTCGAGGCGCCTGAGCATGTCGATGCGCTGCGCCTTGGTGCTGCCCGCCAGCGCCGGCTGCGCCCGGCTCGCAGCCTCGATCGCGCGCTTCGCATCGTCGCGATTCGCCAGCGTCACGGTGCCGATCGGCTGCCCGGTGGCCGGGCTGAGTATCTCCAGCCGCTCGCTGCCCTGCACGGGCACGAAGGCGCCGTCGATGTAGGCCTGTTGGATGTTCCACATGGTCGTCGCTCCTGCGCTCAGGGCCTTGTCGACTCAGCCGCGCGCGGCGTCGATCACCGCCTTCGCGAAGGCCTCGGGCGCTTCCTGCGGCAGGTTGTGGCCGATGCCGCCGCTGACCAGCCGATGCTCGTAGCGACCCGAGAACTTCTTCGCATAGGCGCTGGGTTCCGGGTGCGGCGCGCCGTTGGCATCGCCTTCGAGCGTGATGGTCGGCACGCCGATCACCGGAGCCTTGGCGAGCCGGTCCTCGAGCGCCTGGTACTTGGCCTCGCCCTCCACCAGGCCGAGGCGCCAGCGGTAGTTGTGGACCGTGATGGCCACGTGGTCGGGGTTGTCGAGCGCCACGGCGCTGCGATCGAAGGTGGCGGCGTCGAAGTTCCACTTGGGCGACGCGGTCTGCCAGATGAGCTTGGCGAAGTCGTGGCGGTTCTTCTCGTAGCCCGCGCGGCCGCGCTCGGTCGCGAAGTAGTACTGGTACCACCACTGCAGCTCGGCCTGCGGCGGCAGCGGCACCTTGCCGGCCTCCTGGCTGCCGATCAGGTAGCCGCTGACCGAGACCAGCGCCTTCACGCGCTGCGGCCACAGCGCGGCCATGATGCAGGCGGTGCGCGCGCCCCAGTCGCAGCCGGCGACGGTGGCGACCTGGATCTTCAGCGCATCCATCAGCGCGATGATGTCGACGGCGACCACCGACTGCTGCCCGTTGCGCGGCGTGTCGGCCGACAGGAAGCGCGTGGTGCCGTAGCCGCGCAGGTACGGCACGATGACGCGGAAGCCCGCCGCCGCGAGCGCCGGTGCCACGTCGACGAACATGTGGATGTCGTAGGGCCAGCCGTGCAGCAGGATCACGGGCGCGCCGTTGGCCGGGCCCGCTTCGTAGTAGCCGATGTTGAGCGTGCCGGCATCGATGCTCTTGAGCGGTTCGAGACGCCGGGGCGCGCCGGCGGCCTGGGCGAAGGCCGGCGTGAGCGCTGCGAGCTGGGTGGCCGCGGCGCCGAGGGCGGCGGCTGCGAGGAAGGTTCTGCGGGGCAGTTGGAGCGACGATGTCATTGGGCTGTCCTGATCGATTGGTTCGTGGTGGAAGGGCTGACAGGTGCGAATGTCGCCCCTCGAACCGCCATTCGCCCGGCCCTGCGTATCGCTCTGTATCTGGCGCAGTTTTTTCAACAAAACATTTCGATGTCCGCCCCGTGCATGCCCCGCTCCGGGAACTTTCGGGTACGGCCGGCGCCGCTGGTTCACACCAGCCGCAGCCCCCCGTCGCACTCGATGACAGTGCCCGTGGTGTAGCCGTTCTCGATCAGGAACTGGATCGCATGCGCCACGTCCTGCGGCCTTCCCACACGGCCGACGGGCAGCGTCTCGACCTGCTGGCGGAACAGGTCGTCCTTCATCGCGGCGGGCACGCGGTTCCACCAGGGCGTGTCGACGAGGCCGGGCGACACCGCATTCACGCGGCTCGGCGCCAGCTCGCGCGCCAGGCTGCCCACCATCGCCTCGATCGCACCGTTGATCGCGGCCAGCCCCGCGGTGCCGGGCAGCGAGTTGCGCGCGGAGATCGCCGTCACGAAGGTCAGGCTGCCGCCCTTGCGCAGCACGCGCGCGCCGGCCTGCGCCGCCTCGAGCTGCGGCCAGAACTTGGCCTCGAAGCCGCGGCGCAGCGACTGCAGGTCGAGCTGCGCGAACTCGCCCGCGCCCTCGCCGCCGCTGAGCGTGAGCACAAGGTGGTCGACGGGCCCTGTGCTCTCGAAGAAGGCGTCGAGCTCGCCGCGGTTGCAGGCGTCGAAGGCCGCGCCGCTCACATTCGGGCCGAGCCCGCCGATCGCCTCCTGCAGCTTGGCGTTGTCGCGCCCCGTCGCGATCACGCGCGCGCCGGTCGCCGCCATGCGCCGCACGGTCTCGAGCCCCACGCCCGACGAGCCGCCGACCACCACCACGGTCTGTTGTTGTTCCTTCTGGGTCATGTCGATTCCTTTGAATGCTGCTGAAAGAGCCCTCAGGTTAGGGAGCGCGGCACTATCATTCAAATCGTTTGGAACCATGGAATACATCAATGAAAGTGATTTCAGGCGGCTCGACCTGAACCTGCTGCTGGTGTTCCACGCGCTGCTGCACGAACGCAGCGTCACGCGCGCGGCACAGCGCCTGTTCATCGGCCAGCCTGCGCTGAGCGGAGCGCTCAAGCGCCTGCGCGCCGCGCTGGGCGACGAGCTGTTCGTGCGCACCTCGCACGGCATGACGCCGACGCCGCGCGCGCTCGAACTCGCGCGCGTCATCGAGCCGCTGCTGCTGTCGCTGCAGCAGGCGCTGCATGCGCGGCCGGCGTTCGACCCGGCGAAGGCCGAGCGCGTGTTCCGCATCGGCTTGAGCGATGCGCTCGAAGTGGCGCTGATGCCGCGGCTCATGCAGCGGCTTGCCGAAGAGGCCCCGGGCGTGCGGCTCATCGCGCGCGAGGCCGACCGCACGAACGCGCCTGCAATGCTCGACGCGGCAGAGATCGAACTGGCGGTGGGCGTCTTCATCGACTGCGCCACCTGGCACCGGCAGCGCGCGCTCTTCGGCTGGAGCTTTGTCTGTGTCTACAACCCCGAACTCGTGAAGGTACGTGGAAAGAAAATCACGCTCGCCGAGTACCTGCGCCACCCGCACCTGCTCACCTCGTTCAGCGCCGACCTCAGCGGCCTCGTCGACGAACTGCTGCGCGAACGGGGGCACTCGCGCAAGGTCGTCTTCTCGAGCCGCAACTTCGCGACCAGCCCCTTCATCGTGCGGCAGATGCCCGCCATCACCACCGTGCCCACGTTCGCTGCCGCCACCTGGCGCGACGCGCTCGGGCTGGCGGTGAGCCCCTTGCCTTTCGAAACACCGGCTTACGAGGTCTCGCTGCTGTGGACGGCCGCGCGCGATGCCGATCCGGCCCTGCAGTGGCTCATCGGGCTCATGGCGGACACGTTCGGCGGCAAGCCCGTGCGCTGAGTTGATCCACAGCGCACTGCGCATTGACCGGAAGCGCAGCCTCCCGCACGCCCCGGGTGGAAACACCGATGATGTCGCGCCGTCGCATGCCTATCCTGCGGAGGCGCTTCCGGGCGCCTTCCAGGGAACCCACGGCATGAACGCACTCCACTTCAGCACGTTGCTCGAACACCCCGCCGACCGGCAGGCCTGCTGGGGCCGGATCAACACTTCCTACTTCGGCGCGCTGAGCGTGCAATGCCTGGACGCAGGCACCTTCGACGCGCGCATGGACGCCTACGAGCTCGGCCCGCTGGGCATGTTCATGATCGAGGCGCCCTCGCACCGCGTGGCGCGCCCCGACACGCGCAGCGAGATCGCGCTCGACGAGCACTACAAGCTGGTGCTGCAGCTCGAGGGCCACGGCCACATCTCGCAGCGCGACCGCGAGTTCCACCTGCACCCCGGCGACTGGAGCCTGTATGACCCGCGCGTGCCCTACGCCATCACCAACCCGGAGCGCTCGCGCCTGCTGGCCATCACCATCCCGCGGCAGCAGTTCAAGGGCATGAAGATTCCCGACCTGCACACCTGCGAGGCGCACACGCCCGCGATGCAGGGGCTCTACGCGGTGCTCGGATCCTTCCTCACCTCGCTGGCCGACCAGCTGCCCTCGCTGCCCAACGCGGTCGGCCGCTCGGTAAGCGACACGGTGCTGGGCCTGCTTGCATCCACGCTGGCCACGCACTCCGACGAGCAGTTCGGCGCCCACCCGGTGCCGGGCGTGCTCAAGGCGCGCGTGAAGCAGTTCGTGCACACGCACCTCGCCGACCCGGCCCTGTCGCTGGACCTCATCGCGCAGCAGTTGCGCTGCTCCAAGCGCTACCTGCACCGCGTGTTCGAGGACGAGGACCAGACGCTCGACCGCTTCATCTGGCAGATGCGCCTGGAGCGCTGCGGCGAGGCGCTGCGCAACGCCGCGGGCCGCCGCGCGTCGGTGTCGGAGATCGCCTTCGCCTGGGGCTTCAACAGCAGCGCGCATTTCTGCCGCGCGTTCAAGGCGCAGTACGGCGTGTCGCCGCGCGAGTTTCAGCGGCGCGAGGCGGAGAAGCCTGCCGCGTCGGCAATGCTGACGCACTAGGGCGCGACCGGGAGCGAGCCTTCGGGCTCCCCGGGCCCCTGAACCCCGCGGAAGTGCGCCTCCGTGGACGGGATAACCCCCTGCCGCAATCAGAATCTTCCGATGGCAGCCGTGCCGACGGGTCAGTCAAATCCGTGGCGCAGCGCTGCATGCAGCCTGCGATCCACAAGACCCCAGGAGGCAATCCATGTTCTTCAAGAAAGCCCGCGCGCTCATCCAGGCGCTGCGGATCGTTCCCTTGTTGTGCGCGTCGCTGTGCTTCGCCGGAACCCCGGCCGGCCAATGGAAAGACGGAATCTTCGTCGCATCGTGGCCCTTTCTCCTGAACACCTACACGTACAAGGTGTGGCTGCCTTCCGGCTACGGCGCCAGCGTTCTTTCGGGAGCGAAGATGCCCGTTCTCCTGCTGCTGCACGGCTGCACCTCGAACCCGGAGAACATGGCGGAGGTCAGCCGCATGAACGACATCGCGGACAGGGAAGGCTTCATCGTCGTCTATCCCAAGGAGCCGGTCGTGCGCAACCCGATGGGATGCTGGAACTTCTACAACCCCGAGAACCAGGCGCGCAACTCGGGCGAAGCCGGCGCGATCCACGGGATCCTGCAGGAGGTGATGACTTCCTACAGGAGCGTCGCGGACCGCCAGCGCGTGTATGTCGCGGGCATCTCCGCGGGAGGAGGCATGACGGCCATCATGGCCGCCTGCTATCCGGATGTCTTCGCCGCCGCGGCGATCCATTCCGGAGGGATGTACAAGGCCGCCACCGGCCCCGTCAGCGACATCGCGGTACTGCCGTTCGGCAGCATCTTCGACCCCGACGTGCGAGGCCAGGACGCCTGGGAATGCGGCGGCAAGCTCCGCCGCCAGGTGCCGATGCTCGTCTTCCACGGCACCACGGACATCGTGGTCAATCCGAAGAACGGCAGGCAGGCCGCCCAGCAGTTCGTCCAGACCAACGACCTCGCCGACGATGCCAGGGACAATGACTCCGTGCCCTACCAGAATCCGGCAGGCCAGGTTTCGTACGACGACGGATACAAGCGCAACAAGCCGAGCACCACGGAATCGATCGCCGAGACTCCGGAGAAGCGTGCCTACAAAAAGGAGACCTACATGAGCAGCGACAACAGCAAGGTCCTGGTCCAGATGTACACCATCGAAGGAATGAACCATGCCTGGAGCGGCGGCAAGCCGGGCATGGCCTTCAGCGACCCCAGGGGGCCCGATGCTTCGCAGATCAGCTGGGACTTCTTCAAGGCATATACGCTGGATGGCAACATCACCTCCAGGTAGGCTCGCGTCCTCTCCCGAGTAGCGACCTGCCACTTCCATGGCCCAGGACCCACCACTGCCGGACATCCCCTTCCACGCGATCGTCGAGCAGTCGCTCGCCGGGATCTACATACTGCAGGACGAGTGCTTCGCCTATGCCAACTCCACCTGGGCGGCATTGATCGGATACACGCCCGCGGAGATCATCGGCGTCCACCTGTCGCGCGCGGTTCCCGCCGACTTCCTTCCCGAGGTGCTGAGGCTGTATCACCTGAGGCTGGCCGGCACTCCGCCGAGCCTCCGGTTCGTCACGCGCGGCCTGCATCGCGACGGGCACACGGTGTACATCGAGGTACACGGCTCGCGCATGATGTTTCGTGGCCGGCCCGCGGTCATGGGCGTCGGCGTGGACGTCACCCAGCAGCTGCGCAACGAGCAGGAGCTTCGCGCATCGCAGGAGCAGCTGCGGGACCTCGCCGCGCACACGACCAGGAAGCTGGAGGAGCAGCGACAGGACATCGCCCGCGACATGCACGACGTGCTGGGCGGCATGCTCACGTCGATCAAGATGGATGCTTCGCGGGTGCTGAAGCGCACCGAAAGCGAAGAGACGCGCGAGCTGGTCAGAGGCATTCTGGGGCTGACGCAGGAGACCATCGATGCGGTGAAGCGCATGTCCGAGGCCCTGCGCCCGAGCGCGCTCGATCATCTGGACCTGTCGGTCGCGGTGCAGCGCGATCTGCAGGAGTTTTCCCAGCGCCACGGCATTGCCCACCAGGTCCACTCGCAGGAGATGTCCGTGCGCCTTTCGCCGAGACGGGCGCTTGCGGTCTACCGGGTCTTCAGCGAAGCGCTGACCAACGTGGCGCGGCACTCCCAGGCCGGATCGATCGAGGTTCACCTGGCTTCCATCGGAGACGAAGTCGTGCTCTCGATGAAGGACGACGGCCAGGGCTTCGACCCCGCATCGCTGCCCAGGCCCGCGCTCGGTCTGCTCGGCATGAGCGAAAGGGCGAGGGAGATCGAAGGCTCCCTGCGCATCGATTCCACGCCCGGCCGGGGAACGCGGCTGGAGCTGCGGGCTCCCCTGCTCTGAAAGCCGAAGGCAGCCGGATGATCGACCTGCTGATCGTTGACGACCACGCGATATTCCGCTTGGGCCTGCAACGGCTGATGCTGGACGAAAGCGACATCCGCGTGGCCGGCCAGGCCAGCAACTTCGCGCAGGCGCTCGAGCTGCTCCAGCAGTGCCGCTTCAGCCTGGTTCTGCTGGACATCAACCTCGAGGGCCGCAGCGGTCTCGACCTGCTCGCGTCGCTGCGGATCAGGTGGCCCCGGCTTCCCGTGCTCGTGCTGTCGATGTATCCGGAGACCCAGTACGCGCTGGTGGCCATCCGCGAAGGCGCGAACGGCTATGTCGCCAAGGACTCTGAGCCGACGGAACTCATGGGGGCGATACGCCTGGTGGCCGGAGGCGGCCAGTACGTGAGCAGCGGACTCGCGTCGCAGATTCACCAGCAGGGCCGGGGCATCGACATGCGCCCACCCCACCAGCGGCTGACAACGCGCGAGCACCAGATCATGCTGATGCTGCTCAAGGGGATGTCGCTGACGCACATCGGCGAGGAGATGCTGATCAGCGTGAAGACCGTCAGCACCCATCGCGCGCATCTGCTGGAAAAGCTGGGTGTTTCGAGCACTGCCGAACTTGTCCTCTATGCCGTGCGGAATGGCCTGATCCATTGACCGCGACGCGGTACGCGGTGCCGCACATGACGAAAGCGTAATCGCGGCGTCGGCTTCTCCGGCAGGCAGACTTCCTAGAGTCGGTTCCACCAACTCAACAGGAAGGAACCTTTCGTGAAACGCACCCTGCTCGCCCTCGGCACCCTCGCCTTCTTCTCCACCGCCTTCGCGCAACAGCCACACGCCCACAGCGCCGAAGCCGAGGCCGACTTCGACAGCAAGCCGCAGGCGACCGCCGAAGCGAAGAAGAACAGCAAGCAACCCGGCGCGGTGCGCATCAAGGACGGAGGCACCGCGCGCGGCGAGGGCTCTGCCGTGCCGGCACCCAGCAAGACGGAGAAGGCCGGCGAAGCCCGCGCCGAGGCGCGCGAAGCCAGGCCGCACAGCCTGCCCAAGCCGGGTGGCACGCCGAAGTAAGGAAAGTCTTCAGGCCGCCGCGAGATAGCTGCTGTGCAGTATCTCCGGCCGGCTGCGCAGTTCCTCCGACGAACCCGCGAAGGCCATGCGACCGCGCTCCAGCACGTAGGCCCGGCTCGACACCGCGAGCGCCACCGTCGTGAACTGCTCGATCAGCAGCACGCCCACGCCTTCGCGCGCGACCTGCTGCACCACCTCCACCAGCCGCTTCACCACCGTGGGCGCGAGTCCCAGCGATAGCTCGTCGATGGCCAGGTAGCGCGGCTTGCCGATGAGCGCCTGCGCGATGCAGACCATCTGCTTCTGCCCGCCCGAGAGCGAGCGCGCGGGCAGCGCGAGCTTCACGCGCAGTTCGGGAAACACCGCGAGCACCTGTTCCACTGCGTCGGCCACGCGTGCCGCCGGCAACGCAGTGGCGGCTGCGCGCAGGTTGTCGAGCACCGAGAGATCGCCGAGCACGCGATGCCCCTCAGGCACCACCGCCACGCCGAGCGCGCGCACGCGCTCGGGCCGCTGGCCGTGCAGCGCATTTCCTTCGACCTCGATCCGGCCGCCGGTCAACGGCAGCGCACCGCCGATGGCCATCACCGTGCTCGACTTGCCCGCGCCGTTGGCGCCCAGCAGCGCCGTCACCTCGCCGGGAGGCACCTGCAGGTCGATGCCGTGCAGCACGGCCTTGCCGCCGCGCTGCAGGCGCAGATCGTTCACGCTGAGCATGATGTGCTTGTCACTCCGTTCCGAGATAGGCCTTGCGCACGGCCGGGTCGTCGAGCACCTCGCGCGTGGGCCCCAGCGCGAGGCGGCGGCCGAAGTCGAGCACCAGGGTCTGCGTGCAGGTGGAGGCGATCAGGTCGACGTCGTGGTCGATCAGCAGCACCTGCGCGCCGCAGAAGGCGTGCACCGAGCCGATCACGCGGCGCAGCGCGCCGGCTTCCTGCTCGGTGAGGCCCGCGCCGGGCTCGTCGAGCAGCAGCAACTTGGGCGCGCCGACCAGCGACTTGGCGATCTCGAGCATGCGGCGCTGGAACAGGTTGAGCCGATGGCCCAGCACCGTGGCCGCGTCGAGCAGGCCGGTGTGCGCCAGCGCGCGCGTGACCTGCGCCACCGCATCGCCGCGCGCATGCGGCACATGGTCGAGCAAGGCACGCACGTTGTCCCACACGCTCAGGTCTTCCACCACCTGCTCGGTCTGGAACGAGCGGCGCAGGCCGAAGCGCACGCGCTCGATGGGCTTCAGGCCCAGCAGGTCGGCACCGTCCACCGCGACCGTGCCGCTGCGCGGCAGCACCAGGCCGCTGAGCACGTTGACCAGCGTGGTCTTGCCCGCGCCGTTGGGGCCGATGAGGCCGCACACCGGCGCGTCGAGTTCGGCAGTGAGCGCGTCGATGGCCTTGACGCCGCCGAAGGCGACGGTGAGATCGCTGATGCGGATCATGGCGCTGCGTCCTTGCCCGCACCCGGGAGCCGTTTGCGGACCGCGTCGATCAACCCCGCCAGTTGCCCTGCAATGCCGCTCGGCGCGGTGATGAGCGCATGCAGCAGCGCCACACCGAAGAAGATCATCGCCAGATAACCGTTGACGCCGAAGTCCGTCAGCAACGCAGGCACCGCCCGCAGCAGCAGCCCCGCAATCAGCGCGCCGGCCCAGTGATAGACACCGCCCACCACCGTGAGCGCGAACAGCATCACCGAATCGCCCGCGGTGAAGGCACGCCCATCGAGCTGGCCCACGCCGCCCGCGAGCAAGGCACCCGCCACGCCGGCGCAGAAGCCGGCCAGACCGAAAGCCCAGGTCTGGTAGCGCAGGATGTTCACGCCGGCCGCCACGGCCGCCGCCTCGCCGCGACGGATCAGCGCCCACGAACGCCCGGCGCGCGTGCGCCGGTGCAGCTCGATCAGCGCCAGCACCGCCGCCAGCCACACGGCCACGTAGCGGAAGTACGCCGCGTCGGACAACGCCAGCGCGGGCCGGGGCATCATGAGCCGCTCGCTGCCGAACACGCGGCCCAGCCAGCCGGCGCCGCCGTCAGGAAAGCCCGTGACGTTGATGACCACCTGAAAGCCGCCCGCCATCATCATCGTGACGAGCGCCAGGTACAGCCCCTTGAGCCGCAGCGCCGGCAGCCCCGCGAGCATGCCCACCACGCACGACAGCGTCCCGCCCGCGAGCACCGACAGCTCGAAGGGCCAACCCAGCCCGTGGCCCGCGCGCAGCGCGATCCAGCCGCCCGCACCGAGCAGCGCGTACTGGCACAGCGACACCAACCCGAGCTGCCCGTAGAGCAGTGCCACGCCGGCTGCCGCGATCGACAGTGCGAGCGATGACGTGAGCGTCTTGATCCAGTAGGCATTGGCCAGCCATGGCACGACAAGGCCGATGAGCAGCACGCAGCCCACCATCACCGCCAGCGAAATGCGCGCGCGGCGCGAGGCTTCGGCGAGCGAGGCGGGCAGCAGTTCCTGCACCGGCATCGCTACTGCAATGGTCGAAGAAGCGCTGTTCATGCCTGCTGAGTCCCCGTGCGATAGAACACGATCATCGCCAGCGCGATGAGGAACGGCGTGGCCGTGCGGAACGAGGCGAAGCCCGGCACCGTGATCGCCAGCGCCTCCAGCACGCCGATGGCGATGCCGCCCGCCACGGTGGCCGGCAGCGAATGCAGCCGCCCGATGATGGCCGCCGCGAACGCGGGAATCACCAGGAAGGTCAGCAGCGTGGCCTGCAGCCGCACGATGTTCGCGAGCAGCAGGCCGCACACGCCGGCGAAGGCGCCGCTGAGCACCCAGGCCACCGTGTCCACGCCCAGCACGCGAATGCCGAGCAGCGCGCTCAGGTCGCGATCGTTGGCCAGCGCGCGCATCTTCAGGCCCACGCGCGTCTTCGACAGCAGCAGGCCGACCCCGCCCATCATCAGCACGGCCAGCGCGAGCCCCAGCGCGCGCGTGTGGGTGAGCCGCACGTCGACCTCGCCGAGCACGAAGTCGATGGCGCCCGCGTCGGTCGGCAGCACCAGCCGGCGCGGCTGCTCGCCCCAGTACCACTCGGTGAAACCGACCACCACCAGCGCGAAGCCCAGCGTGGCGATGCTGCGGATGGTCGGGTCGCGGTGCGAGAGGCGCGGCGCCAGCAGGCGGCCGTAGGCCAGCGAGAGCAGCATCGCCGTGACGATGGCCGCGCACCACGCAAGGCCCTGCGGCCAGTCGGCCTCGAGCATCGACCAGGCCACGTAGGCGCCGATCGCGCCGATGGCACCGAACGCGAAGTTCAGCACGCCCGACGAGCGGTAGAGCACCACCAGCCCCACGCCAGAGAGCGCATAGACCGCGCCCAGGCCCAGGCCGGAGATGACGAAGGGCAGGTATTCCTCCATGGCAGGGCGCGCCTACTTCAGGCCCATCTTCTGCTCGTCGGCGCGGATGTCGACCAGCTCCGGGTCTTCCGCCGTCAGGCAGCCACCGGGCGCGAAGCGCCAGCCGTTGCCGTCGGGGCTGGCGACCGGGCCGCTGTTGTTGGCGTTGTGGCGGTTGCCGCTGCCCACGTAGAAGGGCTTGCAGAGGATGTCGCTCTTGAAGTCGCTCACCTTGCGCAGCGCGTCGGTCACGCTCGCGCGGTCGATCTTCTTCGGGTCCATCTTCAGCAGTGCCTGCGTGACGATGCGCGCGGCCAGGTAGCCGGCCTGCGAGAAGGTGTCGCGCGGGTCGCTCTTCGCGCCGTACTTGTCCATCACCGCGAGCCAGTTCCTGTTGTCGGGGCCGGCCGATTCGAGCGGGTTGAATTCGAGGTTGACGTCGAAGTTGCCCTTCCAGTAAGGCCCGATGGCCTTGGGCACGTCGGCGTTGTAGGCCGGCGCGGCCGACACGAAGCGGATCTTCTTGCCGATGTTCTGCTGCTCGGCGGCGGCCAGCATGGGCACCAGGATGCCCTTGGGCACGTTCATGATGATGGTGTCGGGCTTCTTGGCGGCAGCCTGCAGCATGGTCGATGTCGCGTCGGCCGAGCCGGGGTCGATGGCGATGGTCTCGACCTCCACGCCGTTCTTCCTGCCCCACTCCTTCGGGCCTTCGCAGGCCCAGTTGCCCAGGCTGGGGATGTTCGGAATGATGCAGACCATCTTCTTCGCCTTGTACTTCTGCGCGGCGTACATCGCGGCGATGGTGGCCGACACGCGCGGCCCCGCGTTCACCGGCACGTAGTTGCGCGCGTTGAAGCACTCGCGCGGCACGCCGGTGCCGGCGATGACCATCACGCCCTCGTCGGCGTACATCTTGGCGTTGGCGCCGCACTCCACGAAGCTGGTGCTGCCCGCGAGCGCGACCACCTTGCGGTCCTTCACGAGCTTGGAGGCGACCTGCGCGGCGGTCTCGGGGTTCCACTGGTCGTCGACCACGATGTAGTCGACCGGGCGGCCGTTGATGCCGCCGTTGGCGTTCACGCACTTGAAGTACGCGGCCGCCGCCTGACCCGAGGCGCTGAAGTCGTCGGGGCCGGTCTTGCCGACCACCGCACCGATGGGAATGGGCTCGCCCGTGGCGGGCTTGCCGGTGTTGAGGCCGCAGTCGGGGCCCGACTGTGCCCATGCACCGCCCGCGCCTGCGATGCCCACAGCGCCGACCGCGAAGGTCAGCGCAATCTTCTTCTGGATCTTCTTCATGATGGATGTCTCCTTTTCTTGTGACCGGAACCCGGCGGCTACACCGCCATGCACACGCTCTTGAGCTCGGTGAAGCTCTCGACCGCCGCGCGCCCCAGGTCGCGCCCGTAGCCCGACTGCTTCACGCCGCCCAGCGGCAGCGCGTTGTCGAGCACGTTGTGCGCGTTGACCCAGACCACGCCCGCCTGCAGGCGCGGCACGATGCGGTGCACGGCCGAGAGGCTGTTCGACCACACGCTGGCGGCCAGGCCGTAGGCGCTGTCGTTGGCCATGCGGATGGCGTCTTCCACGTCGTCGAAGGGCACGACCGTCGCGACCGGGCCGAAGACTTCCTCGCGCACGATGCGCATCGAGGGCTTCGCGTCGACGAAGACGGTGGGCTTCACGAAGCAGCCGCCGTCGAACGCGCGGCCGCCGCCGGTCACGAGCGTCGCGCCCTCAGCCACCGCGCCGTCGATGTGCGCCATCACGCGGTCCATGTGGCGGCGCGACACCAGCGGGCCGAACTGCGCCTGCGGATCGAAGCCCGAGCCGATGTGCAGCCCCTCGGCCACCTGAGCCAGCTGCGACACCACCTTGTCGAAGATGCCGCGCTGCACGTACACGCGCGAGCCAGCGGTGCACACCTGCCCCTGGTGGAAGAAGATGCCGTTGGCCGCACCCTGCGCCGCCGCGGCAGGGTCGGCGTCGTCCAGCACGATCAACGGCGACTTGCCGCCGAGCTCCAGCGTGAAGCGCGCCATGTTGTCGACGGCGGCATGGCCGATCATCCGGCCCACGCCGGTCGATCCGGTGAAGCTGATCTTGCGGATGTCCGGATGCGCGGCGAGCGCCGCGCCGGCCGTGGCGCCGCGTCCGCACACCACGTTGAGCGCGCCCGGCGGAAAGCCCGCCTCCATCGCCAGCTCGGCCAACCGCAGCGCGGTGAGCGGTGTTTCTTCCGAAGGCTTGAGCACCACGGTGCAGCCGGCCGCGAGCGCGGGCGCGACCTTCCACAGTGCAATGGCGAGCGGAAAGTTCCACGGCACGATGGCGCCCACCACGCCCACCGGCTCGCGCCGCGTGTACGTCACCCACTGCGGGCCCGGAATGCCGATGGAGTTGTCCAGCGTCTGGCCCTCGAGCTTGGTGGCCCAGCCCGCCATGTAGCGCACGAACTCCGCGCCGGCGCCCACGTCGACCATGCGCGCGATGCCGCGCAGCTTGCCGCTTTGCAGCGTCTCGAGCGCGCTGAGTTCGTCGGCATGCGATTCGATCAGCGTCGACAGCGTGTAGAGCATGCGCTCGCGGTCGGCCGGGCGCAGCGCGCGCCACGCGGCGCTCTCGAAGGTGCGGCGCGCGCTGGCGACTGCCGCGTTCACGTCGGCCGCGTCGCTGTCGGGCGCCTCGGCCACGGTCATCTCGGTGGCGGGGTCGACCACGGGGAGGTAGCTGCCGCTCACGGGCGCTGCTTCGCGGCCGTCGATGTGGTTGCCGCGCCGGCGCTGCGCCAGCAGGCCCACCTGGCCGAGGTGTTCGATCGACAGGTCTCGCAGATTCATGAAGAGGCTCCGGGGCGATGCGTTGAGGAGGAGGAAGAAAGAAGTGCCGTCACTGCATGGCACGCGCCACGAGCAGCGTGTCGGTGAACTGCTCGAAGCGCCGCACCTTGCCGCCCTGCACCTGCCACACGTGGGTGACGCGCGCGTGCATGGTCTTGCCCGTGGCGCGGTTGCGGCCTTGGTAGTCGCCGATGCCGACCACGGTGTCGCCGCCGTCGACCAGCCGCTCGAGCACGAAGCGGTAGCCCTCCCACTCGGCGCCCAGCACCTTGAAGACCTTCTCGATCACCTGCGCCGGGCCGACGTGCGTGCCGGCGCACGGAAAGCCGGCCATCTCGGTCCACCGCACGTCGTCGGCGATGTCGGCGAACATGGCTTCGAGGTCCTGGCGGTCGGAGGCGGCGTAGTGGTCGGCGACGATCTGGTGGGGCGTGCGCATGGGGTGAAGCTCCTGGGTGTGACAGCGAAAAAAGAAGGGAAGAGATCAGACCGGCCCGAACTCGGGCGGATAGAAGGTTTGCGAGGCCTTGCGCATGAAGGCGCCCGCGGGGTTGTTGGCGACTTCGCCGGCGCCGGTGACGCCGAGGAACTTGCCGGTCGAACGGCCTTGCGCGAAGTCGAAGAAGAACACCGACGCGACCGGGATCAGGAACTCGCGGAAGGTGAAGACGTACTGCCCGTCGTCGAACTTCCAGTAGCTCGCCAGGTCCACGTCGCCGTGGCCGCGCTGCACGCCGACCAGGCACTGCCACGCGTAGCGCTCCGAGCTCAGGTAGGTGTGCTCGTAGGTGTGGTTGGGGCTGTAGGTCTGCCAGGTGCGCAGGCCGATGAGGTCGCGCGTGGCGTGCGGTTCGATGCCCGATGCGGCAGCGCCGCCTTCGAGCGTGCCGGGCCAGAAGTCCTGCGGCACGCGCGGCTGGCCCGCTGCCTCCCCGGCGCTGACGATGCGGCAGCGGATGGCGAGCACGCGGCGCGTGCGCGTGTTGAGCACCACGGTCAGTGCCTCGGTGGGGCGGCTGGCCTGGGTGATGTCGAGAAAGAAGGTGTCGGGCGCGACCTCGATGGCCTCGTACCAGTCGCCCTGCGCCTGCCCGCCGCGCGCGCCCTCCTCCTGCCAATCGATCGTGTGCTGCGTGCGCGGCTTCAGCGTGAGGCGAAAGTCGGGCAATACCAGCACCAGCGTCTGGCCTGCGAGCGCGTCGGTGGGCGGCAGGCGGTTGGTGGCGATGCCGAGCGCGAACTGGTCGTAGGTCTTCCAGTCGGCGGGCTTGGTGGTGTCGGTGCTCATGGTTTTCTTCTCAGGCTTCGTGCGCGAAGGCGATGGTGGGAAGGTCCACGGCGGAAGCGCCGCCATCGACCATCAGCGAACTGCCGGAGACCATCGCGGCCAGCGGCGAGGCGAGGAACATCACGGCGTTCGCGACGTCCTCGGGGCTGGCGGCGCGGCCCATGGGCACGTCGCGCGTGACGAGGTCGTAGGCCGCGTCGGCATCGGCCAGCCGGTACTTGTCGACGAGCACCTGCATCTGCTCGTCGGCCATCTCGGTGCGCACCCAGCCGGGGCACACCGCGTTCACGCGCACGCCCTGCCTGCCGTAGTCGCGCGCCAGCGAACGCACGAGGCCGATGAGCGCGTGCTTCATCGTCACGTAGCCGACCACGCCCGGCCCCGCGAAGTGGCCGGCGAGCGAAGACAGCACGACGATGTTGCCGCGCCGCTCGATCAGCTCCGGCAGCAGCTCGCGCGCGCAGACGAAGGCGGTATCGAGGTTCAGGCGCGTCGAGAGCGCCCACGATGCGTCGTCGGTGGAGAGCGCATCTCCCACGCCGTGGCCGCCCGCATTGGCGACGAGCACGTCGACGCGGCCGAACTTCTCGCGTGCCTGGGCCAGTGCGCGCCGCACGTCGTCGGTGCTGGCGGCATCGCCGGCCACAGCGAGGCCGCCGAGCTTCGATGCAACGGCCTCGAGCTGCGCGACGCGCCGCCCCATCAGCACCACGCGGCCGCCCGCCGCGACGAACTGCGCGGCCACCGCCGCGCCGATGCCGGTGCCGCCGCCCGTGATGAACGCGACCTTGCCGGCCATGGAATTTCCTGTGGAACTCATTCGCTCTGTCTCCTTGTTCTCGTCCGGATCGACTCTAGGATTCGGCGCGCGTTTGCGATTGACCGAAGGCGCAGAGTCAGTTGCCCGACAGCGCAAAGTCGGCGCAGCGCTCGGCCAGCATCACCGTGGGCGCGTTGGTGTTGCCGCTGACGAGCGAGGGCATCACGGAGGCATCGCACACGCGCAGCTTCTTCATGCCGTGCACGCGCATGCACGCATCGACCACGGCCATGCCGTCGCTGCCCATGCGGCAGGTGCCGCTCGGGTGGTAGACGGTCTTGGCGCGCTGGCGCACGTAGGTCTCGATGGCGTCGTCGGCCAGGTCTTCGGCGGCGGAGGGCGCGAGCTCTTCCGACACCAGCTCGCGCAGCGCCGGCGCGCGCAGGATGCGGCGCGCGAGCTTCACGCCGCGCACCAGCGTGGCGACGTCTTCCTGTGCCTGCAGGTAGCCGCCGTCGAACAGGATCGGCGCCATCGGATCGGCGCTGCGCAGCCGCACGCTGCCGCGCGACTTCGGGCGCAGGAAGCAGGGGTTGATCGAGATGCCGTGGCCGGCCAGCGGCTCGCGGTCGACGTCGCCCACCAGCACCGGCAGCACGTGGAACTGCAGGTCGGGGCGGCCCTCGCCGGTGGTGTCGACGAAGCCGCCGCTCTCGACCACGTTCGAGGTGAGCAGGCCGGTGTTGAAGAGCGTCCACTGCAGGCCGTGCTTCAGCGCGGTGAGGCCGCGGTCGTTGCCCAGCAGGCTGATCGGCTCGCGGGTGCGGCCGTAGACCGACACCTCCAAGTGGTCCTGGAAGTTCTCGCCCACGCCGGGCAGGTCGCGCGCCACCGGGATGCCGAGCGACTGCAGCTGCGCGCCGGGGCCGATGCCCGAGAGCATCAGCAGCTTGGGCGAGGCCAGCGCGCCGGCCGAAAGAATCACTTCCTCGCGAGCCGTGGCCACGATGTCCTCGCCGGTGCCGCCCGCGCCCGTGCGGTAGGCCACGCCGGTGGCGGCGCCATCCTGCGTCAGCACGCGCGTCACGTGGGCGCCGGTGACCACGGTGAGCTTCGGGTTGCCGCCCACGGCCGCAAGGTAGGTGGCGGCGGTGCTGGCGCGCCGGCCTTCGAAGGTGGTCGTTTGATAGAAGCCCACGCCCGCCTGTTCGGCGCCGTTGAAGTCGTCGTTGTAGGCCAGGCCGCTCTGCTGCGCGGCGCGCAGGAAGGCCAGGCTCAGCGGGTGGCGAAAGCGCGTGTCGCTCACCTTCAGCGGTCCGTTGGTGCCGTGCAGGTCGCAGGCGAAGCGCGCGTTCGACTCGGCCTTGCGGAACCACGGCAGCACGTCGCGCCAGCCCCAGCCTTCGCAGCCCTGCGCCTGCCAGCCGTCGTAGTCGGCGGGCGTGCCGCGGATGTAGACCATGGCGTTGACCGAGCTGCCGCCACCCAGGGTGCGGCCCTGCGGCACGAACATCCTGCGGCCGGCTGCGGCGCTCTGCGGCTCGCTCTCGTAGGCCCAGGTACGCTCGGTGCCGATCACGCGCACGAAGGTGGCGGGCATGTGGATGAAGCGGTCGTCGTCGGGCGGGCCGGCCTCCAGCAGCAGCACGCTGCGGCCCGCCTGCACCAGCCTGTGCGCCAGCACGCAGCCGGCCGAGCCGGCTCCCACCACCACGAAGTCGAAAACCTGTTGCGCCATGTTCGTCCGGATTTGTTGTTCCGGGCGGATGCTCGGCGCTGCGGCGCGCCGTGGATCACCGGGGCGGCCTGGTGCAACTCAAAATGCGCTGTCGGTCAATGCGGGGGCGCCTGCGACAATCGGGAAATGCCTTTCGCCCCATTGCAAAACGACACTTTCCTGCGGGCCTGCTGGCGCCAGGCCACCGACCACACGCCCGTCTGGCTGATGCGCCAGGCCGGCCGCTACCTGCCGGAGTACGTGGCCACCCGCGCGAAGGCGGGCAGCTTCATGGGGCTGGCCACCAACACCGGCTACGCCACCGAGGTCACGCTGCAGCCGCTGGAGCGCTATCCGCTCGACGCGGCCATCCTGTTCTCCGACATCCTGACCGTGCCTGACGCCATGGGCCTGGGCCTGTCCTTCGAGGCCGGCGAGGGCCCGCGCTTCGCGCGCCCGGTGCGCGACGAGGCGGCTGTGGCCGCGCTCGAAGTGCCCGACATGGAGAAGCTGCGCTACGTGTTCGACGCCGTGGCCTCGATCCGCAAGGCGCTGAACGGCCGCGTGCCGCTGATCGGCTTCTCGGGCAGCCCGTGGACGCTGGCCTGCTACATGGTGGAAGGCGCGGGCTCCAGCGACTACCGCCTCGTGAAGAGCATGCTCTACGGCCGCCCCGACCTCATGCACCGCGTGCTGGCCGTGAACGCCGACTCGGTGGCCGCGTATCTCAACGCCCAGATCGACGCCGGCGCGCAGGCCGTGATGATCTTCGACAGCTGGGGCGGCGTGCTGGCCGACGGCGCGTTCCAGGAATTCAGCCTCGCCTACACAGCCCGCGTGCTGGCCGGCCTGAAGCGCGACGGCGCCGACGGACAGCCGGTGCCGCGCATCGTGTTCACCAAGGGCGGTGGCCTCTGGCTCGACGCCATGCGCGAACTCGACTGCCAGGTGCTGGGCGTGGACTGGACCGTGAACCTAGCCGCCGCGCGAAAGCAGATCGCCGAGGGCACGGACGGCAAGGCCAAGGCGCTGCAGGGCAACATCGATCCCAACGTGCTGTTCGCGCCGCCCGACCGGATCGAGGCCGAGGTGGCGAAGGTGCTCGACGCCTTCGGCAAGCCCCACGCCGACCGCTCCACCCAAGGCCCGACGCACATCTTCAACCTGGGCCACGGCATCAGCCAGTTCACGCCGCCGGAGCACGTCGCGGCGCTGGTGCAGGCGGTGCACGCCCACTCGCGTGCGATGCGCGGCTGACACCACACCTGTTATCGGCAAGAACGGGTTCGGGCGGCCGCGGCGCCCCCTGGAAGTTGGTACGCCAGCGTTTGTCAAGCGCAAAAACGGCATATGGTTCCGTACTTATGCACAAAACACGTGCTGCACTGCGCAAGATTTCGAAGCGGGCCGCCTTCTTTGCTCCCAAAGAGATAGCAACGCTAAGTTGTTGATTTATATAGGATTTGAACTTTGCTTTTTTTCCGGGCAATCCAGCCAGAGCCTTGATTTTCAAGGCTTGGCAGCGAGTCCAGCATGCTTGTCAACAAAGTTATCCACAGGAACTCTGGATGGCCTCCAAAGCGCTGAAAAATCAACGACTTAAGCGCTCTTGCTCCAAGTCTCATTAACAAACCCCTCCAAGAAGGACCGCCCATCTCCACCGCCCGCCTGCCCCTCGACGAGGCTCCCCAGCCGACGGACGGCGCCCCGCCCGCCCTGCCCTGGCGGCTCGACATCGCCGTGCAGACGCCCGCGCACGCCGCGCTCGGCGACCTGCTGAGCTACGCCGGCGCCGAGCCCCTGCCGCCCGGCACGCTGGTGCGGGTGCCGCTGGGCAAGCGCGAGGTGCTGGGCGTGGTCTGGAACGAGCCGGTCTCGCTGGAAGGCGCCGAGCCCGACATGGCGCTCAAGCCCGTGGGCGCGGCGCTCGACGCGCTGGCGCCGCTGGGCGAAGGCTGGCGCGACCTCGTGGCCTTCGCGGCGCGCTACTACCAGCGCTCGATCGGCGAGATCGCGCTGGCCGCCCTGCCGCCGCAGCTGCGCGACCTGTCGACGGCGCAGCTGGCGCGTCGCCTCAAGCGCAAGAGCGCGGCCGGGCCGGTGGCCGAGACGGCCGAATCCGCGAACCCGGTCGCGCTGAGCGCCGAGCAGACGGCCGTGCTGGCGCGCATCGAGGCCTCAAACGAAACGGGCACGGGCACCTTCCTGCTGGTCGGCAGCACCGGCAGCGGCAAGACCGAGGTGTACCTGCGCTGCGTGGCCGACCTGCTCGCGCGCGAGCCCGAAGCCCAGGCGCTGGTGATGGTGCCCGAGATCAACCTCACGCCGCAGCTCGAGGCCCGCTTCAAGGCCCGCTTCGGCGAAGAAGCGGTGGTATCGCTGCACAGCGGCATGACCAACCCGCAGCGCCTGGCGAGCTGGCTGGCGGCGCACAGCGGCGCGGCGCGCATCGTGCTGGGCACGCGCATGGCGGTGTTCGCGTCGATCCCGGCGCTCAAGCTCATCGTGGTCGACGAGGAGCACGACCCGAGCTACAAGCAGCAGGAAGGCGCGCGCTACTCCGCGCGCGACCTCGCCGTGTGGCGCGGCCAGCGCGAGAAGGCCCGGGTGATCCTGGGCTCGGCCACGCCCTCTCTCGAGAGCTGGCACCAGAGCCGCCCCGCCGAGGGCGAAGACCCGGGCGGGCGCTACGTGCGGCTGGCCATGCCCTCGCGCATCGGCGCGGGCGAGCTGCCCGCGGTGCGGCTGGTCGACATGAACCTGCAGCCGCCGAAGACGGTGATCTCGGGCGCGCTGCTGGACGCCATCGGCCAGCGCATCGCGCGCGGCGAGCAGAGCATGATCTTCCTGAACCGGCGCGGCTATGCGCCGGTGCTGGCCTGCGGCGACTGCGGCTGGAAGAGCGAGTGCCCGCACTGCAGCGCGTACCGCGTGTTCCACAAGATCGACCGCACGCTGCGCTGCCACCACTGCGGCTTCACCGAGCGCGTGCCGCGCGCCTGCCCGGCCTGCGGCAACCCCGACATCGCGCCGGTGGGCCGCGGCACCGAGCGGCTCGAGGAGCACCTTGCCGAGCTGTTCTCTTCCGTGAAGCGGCCCGACGGCGGCGCGGTGCGCATCGCCCGCATCGACGCCGACAGCACCAAGAAGCAGGGTTCGCTCGAATCGCAGCTCGCCGCGGTGCACGCGGGCGAGGTCGACGTGCTGGTCGGCACGCAGATGATCGCCAAGGGCCACGACTTCCGCCGCATCACGCTGGTGGCGGCGGTGAACCCCGACGGCGCGCTGTTCTCCAGCGACTTCCGCGCGCCGGAGCGGCTGTTCAGCCTGCTGATGCAGTCGGCCGGCCGCGCGGGCCGCGACGCCGCATACCTTGCCGCGCAAGGTGCGAAGGCCGAGATGTGGGTGCAGACGCACCACGCGCCGCACCCGCTCTTCATGGCGCTGCGCAAGCACGACTACGTCGCCTTCGCGCAGCAGCAACTCGACGAGCGCCGCGCCGCCGGCATGCCGCCCTTCGCATTCCAGGCACTGCTGCGGGCCGACGCACGCGAGCAGTCGGTGGCGCAGGGCTTCCTGAACACGGCGGCCGACCAGGCCGAGGCGCTGCCGGGCGCGGACCTGGTCACGCGCTATCCGGCGGTGCCGCTGGCGATCCAGCGCGTGGCCAATGTGGAGCGTGCGCAGATGCTGATCGAGAGCCCCTCGCGTGCCGCGCTGCAACGGCTGCTTTCGGGCTGGCAGCCGCTGCTGCACGAACTGCGGCGCGCGCCGGAGGGCAAGGGAGTGATCCGCTGGCTGGTCGACGTGGACCCGCACAGCATCTGAGCGGAGTCCGTGCGGTCGGGGCGGCTGCCCCGAGAGCGCGGTTTCAGTGGTAGCCGGTGGGCTCCTTGCCCATGTCCACGTAGCGCAGCTCGTTGTGCCTGCGCCGCGCGATGCTCACGGGCCATGCGAACACGACGAGGCTCAGCGCCCCGAGCGCGATCGCGGTGGCGGTGCCGAACTTGCCGGCATGCCAGAACCAGCCGACCGCGGAGAGCCAGGTCAGCCACAGAAGGATGCGAACCAGTATTGCCATCGCGCGCCCCATTCACATCTTTGACTTGTGAACACTGTAGCAGCGCAATTGCAAACCCAAGCATTCATCTGAAGTAGTAGCGGATAGCTATGTCTTACGACATGCCCAGGACTACCGCAAATTTGTGAAAAAAGAGTTGACGGCGCCCCCCGGCGCTGTTCAAGCTGTAAAGACGCGAACCCGCCGTGGATCGCGCACTCCAAACTGCCTCGCTCACTGCTTGCAAAGGTAGGTCGCCGTGAAACCGCCGTCTCGTTCTGGTTGGTCCCTCTCGCTGGCATCGTGCCTGGTCGCCCTTTCCTTCGCCGTGCCGCCGGCTTCGTCGGCGGCCGAACTGGAACTGCAGGGCAGTCGCCTCGTGGTGTCGGGCATGCTCGACGGGACCATGATCAAGGAGTTCACCGAGCAGCTGGGCAGCGGAACAATCAGCACCGTGGTCTTCGAGGACTCGTTCGGCGGCACCGCCGAAGCGGCCGGCGCCTTCGCCGACGCCATCCGCGCGAGCGGCGTGCAGACCGAGGTGCGGGGCCAGTGCATGGCGGCCTGCGCCTATGCATTCCTGGCCGGCAGGACGCACCGCTTCGGCTACGGGCTGCAGGTCAACGGCGTCCTGCTGCCGGTGGCGCAGCGCCCCACGGCCGCCGAACTGGCGGTGCGCTGGCGCGGCGACGACGCCCACAAGACGCTCAGCGATTTCATGCCAACCTCGGCCAAGCCGGTGGAAGCCAGCGTTCCGCCCGCGAAAGACAACGCCAGGGACGGCGCCAGAGACAACTGGCAGCCCGACCACGGCGTGCTCTTCACCGCGAGCCCCACGCTCTTCGGCCGCGTCTACAACACCTACTACTGCGACGGCACCCAGGGCCGCGACTTCTCGAAGTGCGAGCGCCTCGCCGATGCCGACCCGTACAAGCTCGGGGTGCTGACGCCCTAGCCTCTTACCCTTACCTGAGCGCGCTCACCGCCAGCGGAAAGCTCAGGAAGGCGATCACCGTCGTCCACAGGATGATGCGCGCGATGCGCCCGTTGTCCGCGCCGAAGCGCTCGGCCAGCATCGAGACGTTGCTCGCGCTCGGCAGTGCCGCGACCAGCACGATCGTCACCAGCGCCGCATGCGACAGCGGCAGCCCCAGCGCGATGGCGCCGAGCCCCAGGCTCCACACCAGCAGCGGGTGAGCGAGCAGCTTCACCGCCACCACCGGCAGCACGTCGCCCCACGGAGCCTTGGCCGCCGGCATGCGGCCGGTGGCGCCCATGGCCTCGGCCACCGCCGCGCTGGCGTCGTGCTCGCGCGCCAGCAGTGCCGAGCGGGCCAGTACCGCGCCGATGGTGAAGAGCGCCACCGGCGAGGCGGCATCGGCCAGCATGGCGATGGTGCGCTCGACGGGCCCCGGCAGCGCCCAGCGCGCGGCCGACAGCAGCACGCCCAGCAGGATCGACCACGGCATCGGGTTGACCACGATGCCGCGCAGCGCCTTGCGCGCCGCCAGCATGGCGCCGTGTCGTCCGGCGCCTCCGGCCCCGTCGAGCCGCGACAGCGCGATGCACAGCGAGGAAGTGACGACGAGATCGAACGCGATCGTGATGATGATCGGCCCCGCCGCCTGCGCGCCGAGGATGGCCACCAGCAGCGGCACGCCCATGAAGCCGGTGTTCGGAAACGCGGCCACCAGCGCGCCGAAAGCCGCGTCGTTCCAGCCCACGCGCGAATTCCGCGTGAACGCGACCACGCCCGCCACCACCGCCAGCGCGCAGATGCCCCATATCAGTGCAACGCTGCCGTCGAGCAGCTGCCCGATGGGCGTGCCCGCGCCGAAGCGCAGCAGCATGCACGGCAGCGCGAAATACAGCACGAAGGTGTTGAGGCCGGGAATGGCGTCCAGCGGCAGGATGCGGGCGCGGGCCGCGCCGTAGCCGGCCGCGATCAACGCGAAGAAAGGGAAAGTAACAAGGAATACAGGCAGCACCGGTGCATTGTCGTTTGGCGCCCGAGGGGCCGCATCGGAGTGCCCGGCCTACAAACCCGGCGGGGGCCGCACCCGTATCATTGGCCGCTTTGCTTTTGCGCCAGCCGTTCCCAACGGCGTTCTTCACGGCCTCTTCAGGTTCTCTTTTTCTCCCATGTCTCACGGACTCAATCCCGCACAGCTCGAAGCGGTCAACTACATGAGCGGTCCCTGCCTGGTGCTTGCCGGTGCGGGCTCGGGCAAGACGCGCGTGATCACGCACAAGATCGGCCGGCTCATCCAGTCGGGCATCGAGCCGCAGCGCATCGCGGCCATCACCTTCACCAACAAGGCGGCCGCCGAGATGCGCGAGCGCGCGAAGCACCTCATCGGCAAGGACGCGCGCAAGGTCGTGGTGTGCACCTTCCACGCGCTGGGCGTGCGCATGATGCGCGAGGACGGCAGCGTGCTCGGCCTGAAGAAGGCGTTCAGCATCCTCGACGCCGACGACGTGACGAAGATCCTGAAGGACGCAGGCGGCACTTCCGACATCGCCACCGCGCGCATCTGGCAGTGGACCATCAGCAAGTGGAAGAACATGGGGCTGAACTCCGCGCAGGCCGAGGCCCAGGCCGCCGACGACAACGAACGCATCACCGCGAAGATCATGGCCCGCTACGAGGAGCGGCTGCTGGCCTACCAGAGCGTGGACTTCGACGACCTCATCGGCATGCCGCTGAAGCTGCTCTACGAATTCCCGGAAGTGCGCGCCAAGTGGCAGGCAATGATGGGCCACATCCTGGTCGACGAATACCAGGACACCAACGCCACGCAGTACGACGTGCTCAGGGCCCTGGCCGGCGAGCGCGGCCACTTCACCGCGGTGGGCGACGACGACCAGTCCATCTACGGCTGGCGCGGCGCCACGCTGGACAACCTGCGCAAGCTGCCGGTCGACTATCCGAAGCTCAAGGTCATCAAGCTGGAGCAGAACTACCGCTCCACCAGCGCCATCCTGCGCGCGGCCAACAACGTGATCGGGCCCAACCCCAAGCTCTTTCCGAAGACGCTGTTCTCCGAGCTCGGCGAGGGCGAGCCGGTGCGCATCGTCGACGCCGACAGCGAGGTGCACGAAGCCGAGCGCGCGGTGGCGCGCATCGTCAGCATCCGCGCGGGCGAGGCCACCACGCAGGGCAAGCAGTACAAGGAATTCCGCGACTTCGCCATCCTCTACCGCGCCAACCACCAGGCGCGCGTGTTCGAGCAGGCGCTGCGCAAGGCGCAGATCCCGTACAAGGTCTCGGGCGGCCAGAGCTTCTTCGACCGCGCCGAGATCAAGGACCTGTGCGGCTGGTTCCGCCTGTGGGTCAACAACGACGACGATCCGGCGTTCCTGCGCGCCATCACCACGCCCAAGCGCGGCATCGGCCACACCACGCTGGCGAGCCTGGGCACCTTCGCGAGCCAGTACAAGCTGAGCCTGTTCGAGGCGCTGTTCAGCCCTTCGCTGCCCAGCGTGATGCCCAAGCGCACGCTGGAAGGCATCCACGAGTTCGGCCGCTACATCAACGACCTCGAATACCGCGCGCGCCGCACCATGGGCGCGGAAGACTCGCGCACCTTCATGCTCGACTGGCTGAAGGAGATCGACTACGAGAAGCACCTGTACGACGGCGAGGACAGCGAAGCCGCCGCCGCATCGCGCTGGACCAACGTGCTGGAATTCGTCGACTGGATGTCGCAGCGCGCCGGCGGCACGCTCGACGACACCTCGGGTGCCGACAGCGGCGGCATCGAGACCGAGCGCAAGAGCCTGCTCGAGGTGGCGCAGACCATCTCGCTGCTGTCGACCATCAGCGAGCGCGAGCAGGACCAGGACGTGGTCACGCTCTCCACGCTTCACGCATCCAAGGGCCTCGAGTGGCCGCACGTCATGCTCATCGGCGTGAGCGAGGGCCTGCTGCCCTTCAAGCTCGACGACGACAACGGCCGCCAGCAGAAGGTGAGCGAGGACACGCTGCAGCGCCTGCAGGAAGAGCGCCGCCTGATGTACGTGGGCATCACGCGCGCGCAGCGCAGCCTGGCCGTGAGCTGGACCAAGAAGCGCAAGCAGGGCCGCGAGATGGTGCCCTGCATACCGAGCCGCTTCATCGCCGAGATGGGCCTGGACAAGGCCACCACCAAGGAAGACCCGCGCGAGAAGCTCAAGGCGCTGCGCGCCGAGTTCGCGCGCAAGGCGCAGGACAGCGCCGCGAAGGCCGCCGCGGCAGCCTCGGCACCATGAAGATGACGACGACGAAGACGAAGCCAATGAAGAAGACCGCCGCGACCACCGCCCTGCTGGCCGCCGCCCTGGCCGTTCTCTCGGGCTGCGCCTCGATGCGCGGCGGCAGCGCCGACTGCCCCACCGACGCGCGCGACCTGCCTCTGGAATCGCTCTACGGCAACTGGGAGGCGCGCTTCGACAACCTGCCCGCCGTGGCCGTCGTGCAGCTCGGCAAGCACCCCGACTACGACGGCGTGCGCGGCACCATCACGCGCAACGGCGCGAACCCCGCGAAGGCCACGGTCGCGCAGCTCGCGGGCGACGTGGACGACGAAGGCGCGCTTTCCATCGACGAGTCGCAGGACGGCCGCGCCATCAGCGGCGTGTGGTCGGGCAAGCTGCAGACCGGCTCGTGCGGGCGCGAGTTCAGGGGCACGTGGCGCAATGCCGCCGACGAGAGCACGCATCCGTTCGTGCTCAGCAAGACAGTGGCACAGGAAGGAAAGAAGCCATGACCAAGATGAAGACCATCCCGCGATCCCGCTTCAGGCTCGGCACGCTCGCAGCCGTGGCGGCGTGCCTGGGCGGCACGGCCGGCGCGGTGCACGCACAGGCCGTGGACAAGCCCGCGAGCCCGCTGGCCGACTCGCAGCTCACCTGGCAGCAGTGCGCCGCGCTTGGCGCCAACAACGATGCGCGCCTGGCCTGCTTCGACCGCTGGGCGCAGCAGCAGACGCTGCCCGCGGCGGCGGTGCCGCCGGCGCCTCCCGTGCTCGCGAGCACGCAGCCGCCGGTGGACGGCACGGTTCCCGCCACGCGCGTGGTATCGGTGGCCACCACCGAAGGCTGTCGCGACCGCCAGTACTCGGCGCTCTCGCGCTTCTGGGAACTCGAGAACGCCACCGACTGCGGCACCTTCGGCTTCCGCGGCTATCGTCCGCTGAACGTGTCGGCCTCGGCCGCCACCAAGAAGCCCGAGACGCCGACCTCGCCCTCGGCCGGCCACACCGCCGACCCGGTGGCCTACCAGGCCAACGAGATGCGCATCGGCCTGTCGGTGCGCACCAAGCTCGCGCAGGGCATGCTCACGCAGAACGATCCGGTGAAGAAGGACTCGCTGTGGTTCGCCTACAGCCAGCAGTCGACCTGGCAGCTGTTCAACGGCGCCATCTCGCGGCCCTTCCGCACCACCGACCACGAACCGGAGCTGATGTACGTCTACCCGACCGACTTCAAGCTGCCGGGCGGATGGCGCTGGCGCTATTCGGGACTGGGCATCGTGCACCAGTCGAACGGCCAGAGCCTGCCGCTGTCGCGCAGCTGGAACCGCGTGTACCTGATGGGCGGCGCCGAACTCGACGACCGCTTCACCGTCACCGGCCGCATCTGGAAGCGCATCTCCGAGAGCGCCGCGAAGGACGACAACCCCGACATCGCCGACTACTACGGCCGCGCCGAGATCACCGGCCGCTGGAACCTCAACCGCGACAACCAGCTCGCCGTGACCGTGCGCAACAACCTGCGCGACAGCGGCCGCGGCTCGATCCGCCTCGAATGGCTCAAGGCGATCGGCGATCCGACCAAGAGCAACCTGCGCTTCCACACGCAGCTGTTCTCGGGCTATGGCGACACGCTGGTGGACTACAACCGCAAGCGCACAGTGCTCAGCATCGGCCTGAGCCTTGTGGACTTCTGATTTCTTTCACGCGAAGACCAACCTCATGAGTGCAGACCTCTCTCCCGTCGACCTGTCCCCAGTTGACGATATGCAGCGCGAGATCATCGCGGCGCTGCACGTCGCGCCCGTCTTCGATGCAGCCCGCGAGCTGGAGCGGCGCGTTGACTTTCTCGCCGGCTACCTGAAGCAGACCGGCCTGAAGACGCTGGTGCTGGGCATCAGCGGCGGCGTCGATTCGCTGACCGCCGGCTGCCTCGCGCAGCGCGCGGTCGAGAAGCTGCGCGCCACGGGCTACGACGCCACCTTCATCGCGATGCGCCTGCCCTACGGTGTGCAGAAGGACGAAGCCGAGGCGCAGGCCTCGCTCAAGGTGATGAAGCCCGACCGCACCATCACCGTCGACATCCGCCCCGCCGCCGACGGCATGCTCGCGGCGTTGAAGGCGGGCGACCTGACGTTCCGCGACGCCGCGCACGAAGACTTCGTGCTGGGCAACATCAAGGCGCGCCAGCGCATGATCGCGCAGTTCGCGGTGGCCGGCGCGCACGACGGCATCGTCATCGGCACCGACCACGCGGCCGAGGCGCTGATGGGCTTCTTCACCAAGTTCGGCGACGGCGCGGCCGACATCACGCCGCTCACTGGCCTCAACAAGCGCCGCGTGCGCGCAGTGGCGCAGCTGCTGGGCGCACCCGACGCGCTGGTCTACAAGGTGCCCACCGCCGACCTCGAGTCGCTGGTGCCGGGCAAGCCCGACGAGGATGCCTTCGGCGTCACCTACGAGCAGATCGACGACTTCCTCGAAGGCAAGCCGGTGTCGGCCGAGGCGCGCCGCATCATTCTTTCCACACACCGCAAGAGCGCGCACAAGCGCGCGCTGCCCGTCGAGCCCTTCTGAGGGCAGCGACACACCCGGTCAGCGCGCGACCACCCTCACCTTCCAGCGCCTGGCCCCGAGCTCGGAGGCATAGGGCACGGGAATGCTGGCCTCGAAGCCGTTGTTCCGGATCACGGCGTCGTACAGCGTCCAGCGGACCTGCGTGCCGTCCGGCGCCTCGTGCACCACCTGCATCGAAGGGGCGCCAATGTTGGTGCCCACGTGGGCGTAGCGCGCGTCCACCGTCATCGGCAAGTGGGGCGGAAAGGGCTCGCTGCCCGGCAGGTCACGCCACTCGTCATGCATTAGCAGGCTGGGTCTCGGCGACTAAGAGGGCAGAGGTTGGCGGGGATTCCACCACCATGCCGCCTCGAGCATCGCGGCCTATGGGTTCTTGATGGCTGAACGCCTGATCGTCGACAAGTCTGTCGGCAAAAGACTTCATCGAACGCCAAGTGCCTGCCCTCCCCGAGGATTACATCCCCCGCGGCAGTCCTGCGCGCACAGCGCCACGTGGCGATGTCGATCACGACACTGCGCCCCGACTGAGATACCGGCTGCTCGCTCGTCTCGGTCAATGCCCTGCTGCTTAAGGGCAAGCGCAAAGCTACTCTTTTGACACAGTAAGAATAGGCAATACGGACCGACGAAACCCTGGCTGTCGCTCGGCTCATCGAGCGTCTATGGCGAAAAATTCAAGAAGCAGTGGACCAGACAGCTTCCCCGCTGTTGCCCGTTAGGAAGAGCACGACCTTGACAGCCCAAGCTGGGCCACGTTTTAGGCTAGCAACGGCGATCCAGCGATGATCTACAGTCCGCTTTCGATCACAGCGGTCGTCCATTGCCGGGCATATCGCTGGCAGCTCTCAGTCTTCAGGGGTCATAGCAGCTGGATTCTTAACTGCCCGGTAGAAGTCGTCGGACCGCGGGCGCGTGTCAGGCTCCAGTATTGAGGTCGGCCGGCCCGTGGGCATCTGAGTACCCCTCCGGATCATCTACCCAGCGTTGCAACGCGGCACGAGGCCATCCGCAGGCGCGTCCACCCAAGTGCACAGGAGCTGGGAACTTGCCCTCAGCAATCCTGCGATATAGGGTCGCGCGGCTCAGCGCGGTGATGCGTATCACATCGTGCATGCGAAAGAACTCGGGCCCTTCCACGCTCGAAAGGTCAACACGGCGGTGACTGGAATGGGGTCCAAAATGCATGACAACTCCTTGAAGCTGGTTCGAGCCTTCAAGCAGCTAGCTGAGTACCGACGGCGAATCTCTGACTTGAAGAATCCGGGCAGCAGCAGCACCGGCGCCGAAACCAGCAGCAAACCCATCCTGACTTGATCAGCATTGCGGCCGTATCGAGGGCCTCTTAAGACTCGTCTTCCGCGTGGATGCACGTTGAGCATGCGACGACTCACGACTTCTGACAACTAACAACTTTCACAGTAGACAACCTCTACCTTTCGGCATCAGTGGCCACACTCCCAGACGACGACACCGCACCAGGGCTGCAGCCGAATGCAAGACCAGCGTTATTGCGCATCCGCTCGCACTCATACGTGCGCTGCGTAAGACTCACCAGAAACAGACGCGGACCGCGCCTCGAACAAGAACCGTTTTTGCCAAGCGACTTACCTGGAACGCCAGCCGCATGAGAGTGCGACGGCGCTCAAAGGCACACCCAATCCACCCTCGTTGCGCGGCATGTGGTGCATAAATGCCGATGGAAATTTCCGCTCATACGGCAAGGCCGCCGCCATCGCCGCGTCACGTGCAGGCAGTCAGGTCGCGGCTGGGCTCACCGATTGGCATCACCGACTTGGCCTGTGTCCGGCAGACGCGGCACGGTCGGCCCGTCATGTAGCGAGGCCAGACAGGCATCGATGGTCGAAACGTGAGCAAGTCGCACAGCGTCGGGCGGCATGGCGCGCGGGCATTGTGTTTCGTCATTGCGGCCTGCGAGAAGCAATTCGGGCAAATGAAACAATGCTTGCTGTCGCGGTCGGCGAGACCCACACGCCGGCCCCCAAGAGCGCCCTCAGCGAAGTCGTAGCACCCGCCAACGCGCAGAACCATTTCCCGACGTCAAGCTTCGTCGGCCGCTGCGTAAGTTCCTCGCTCACCGAAAGTGCGCTCCAGGTGACTTGACATCTGTACGTTGCTGCGTTCGACTTCGTTCCGCATCCTTCCAGCGCTCCGCCATGCGCCGCCCGTCGGTCTGCACAGCCGGCATGCGCTCGATGAAGCGCTCCACGCGTTCGGCCAACTCGACCTGACCCTGCCTTCTCAGCGTATCAGCGGCCGCCTGCCAGTCTGCCACCACCTCCTGCCGCGTGCGCCGCATCTCATCTCTGCCGGCATCGAGGGTGTCTCGCTTTGTCTGTAGAGCCCGCAGCACGGCCCCTAGCTTGGCCCGCATGAAACTCGAAGTCTTCGGTGACCGCCGACCTGCCCGCTCGGCCGGCGCCAGTCGCCCGAACGCGCGAAGCGCACGCAGGCGATGATGGATGGTGTCCATCAGCGGCTTGCGGATCTGCCCGCGCACCTGCCGCGGCGTCGCGTTGGCCGCCACGCCCTGCTCCCGCATCAGCGCGGCGAACTGCTCACGCCATTGGCGCAGCATCTCCTTGCGGATGTAGAGACGCTTGCCGGGCTCGAACTCGTGCTCGCACTTGACCACGAGATGCACATGCGGGTGTGGCTGGTCGGTGTGCAGCACCGTGGCGTACCGGTACTGGAGCGCAAAGTTCTCCCGCGCGAACACGCGCGCCGCCGCAAGCACCTTTCCCGGCGGCGTGCCCGGCGGCATCGACAGCACGATATTGTGGGCGAGCTTCGGGCGGATGTCCTTCTGGCCTGGAGCCGGCTTGGGCCTGTACTGGCTCCTGCACAGGTCCAACTGCCAGTCGGTGACGATCTCTTTGGGGGCACCATGGCCCCGCATGGCGGGCCCTTCATCGGTCTCGAGGGGCAGTTTCCCATGCCGGCTGATGTAGCGCAGGTGCGCTTCGACACCACCGGTGTCACGCCCGCCGCCGGAGACCTTCACCAACACCTCGGGCGTGCGTCCCACCGTACGCCGGATCTGCGCGATCTCGCCAGTCCCGAAGCGCAGCGTACCACTGGGTCCGCGTCGGCCGTAGCTCACGATGTCCAGCGCCATGTCGCGTACGCCATTGGTCGATTGATGGCCGCCGCGTGCCAGCCGCAGCGTCTGCTTAGGCACGGAGCACCTCGCGGCTGTGGGTCCCCCAGCTGATCAGGTTGCGCTGCACGATAGCGGTGGCGGCCACGCGCGCCTGTGCTACCTCCCGTCGGGCCAGCGCGAGTGCATCAATGATCTCGCAGGCCTGCGGCTGCGTGACGGTGTTCGGCAAGCCGAACATACGGAACTGCCGTCCGAACGCGGCCAGCTGAGCGCAGGTCGCCTTGATCTGAGCGAGTTCTTTCAGTGGCAGCACCATGGGTCCGTGCACATGGTTGTGAATCAGCATGGCGAGATAGCTGCCTGGCTTCATGCCCCGGGCTTCGGCCCGCTCAGCAATCAGGACGCGGTCGCCCGCAAGAAGCCGCAGGGTGATGCGATCTTCGGAAAGACGGCCGATGTCCGGAGCGCTCGGGGTATGTGTGGAGGACGACACCGTGGTCGAGGGCACATTGGTGCGCAGAACCTCGTCGACGAGCTTGGCGAGCAAGCCGGCCTCAGTCAGTTGATGATGTGCCGCGAGCGCAGCAAACCGTGTCCGCGTTTCGGCCGACACCCGGGCCCCAATCACGCTCGATCGAGAGGTCTTGGTCATCGCAACGCCATGGCTGTTAACAATGTCTGACGGCAGTCTATCCTGCCCTCATAGCCGCACAAGGACTCTGCCCCCCGGAGTCTCCGCGTGGCGCCACAAACATCACTTCGAGGCTAGTTGACGCTGACCTACCTCCCGCTCGCACAGAAGCGCTGCACGAGACACATCCACGATCTCTTCACCGTTTTCAACAGAGGAAGCCGCAATTACTGGCAGGCGCTTGTGGTGCATCTGTGTTCGGCATGCCGAACACCTAGGAAGGGACAATCCGGCATGAAGCAATAAATGCGCGAGCGATCCGCTCGACCGTGCATCCGCTTCGCGGCACGACGGCGTCGCCGCGAGCCGTCTACTCCCGCAGCGTGAACACCACCGACAGGTACGAAACCGGAGGAACCTCGATCGCCTCGATGCCGTGCAGCGCAGTCGCATCGAACAGCAGCGCGTCCCCTGCCCTCACCTCCACTACCTTGGCGCTGTAGCGGTAGCGCACCTCCCCGGAAAGGAAGTACAGGAACTTCAACCCAGGATGCTGGAAAGTCACGTAGGGATCGGCGCCCGGAAGCAGCGTGACCAGATACGGCTCGACGAAGATGTTGCCCGACAGCAGGTGGCCCAGCAGCTCGTAGCGGTAGTCCGCCACCGCGCCGATGCGGTCGACCAGTACACCGTGTCCTGCCCGCACATGGCAGAAATCCGTGCGCCGCGCCTGATCGCTGAAGAAGCGCGAGACCGGCACGTGCAGGCCTTGCGCGAGTCGCTCCAGCGTCTCCACCGAAGGCGAGACCAGCCCGCGCTCAATGCGCGAGAGCATCGAAGCAGAAATTCCCACCGCCAAGGCCAGCTGCCCCGCAGACATTCCTGCCGCCATACGCAGCGCTCTCACCTGCGCCCCCCTGTTTGCCAGTGACAGGCTGCGTGCCGCAGGTGCTGGATGCTGCGGCCTCGTAGGTAACGCAGAAGCGGGAAGCCGCACTGCTCGCACGCTCGGCAGCGGCGACGGGAGCAATGTCAAAGACATTTAGTTCACCTCGCTATGGTAATCATATCCCGTGTTATTTTATCCCGTGGTGCTTTATCCACGTAATACTGACCATCTCGAAATGGTCAACAGGGTTTCAGCTACCAGGAAAAAAGTGCCGGAGCTCGTACTTTTTGGCGAAGCGGTACGTCAGCGCAGAAAGGAACTCGGCTATTCTCAAGAGGCATTCGGCGACGCGTGTGAAATCGACCGCAGCTACATTGGCGGCATAGAGCGAGGCGAACATAATCTCGCGCTCATCAACATCCTCAAGATCATTGCAACCCTGGAAATGCAGCCTTCTGAGTTCTTTCAGGCGCTTGACAGACCGCGCAAGAAGCTGAGATCGAACTGAGTGTTAATTTGAGGGTGCGGATGAAAACTTGGACTGGTTTATGTGGCAAGTTCAAGGCTCACCTGATATTCGAAAGGGCTGAGAGAGCCAAGAGAGATCTCAATCCGCTTCTCGCTGTACCAGCGTCGGCGCCGCTCCGGCCCAATCACCTCCGCCGCGATCTCGTTGTTCGTGTTATTGAGCCGGCATGAATAAACTTGAATCAGGCCGCATGGCGGACTAGCTTGTGTTCGAAGTAGCTCCTGATGCGTTCGGGCTTGCGCAGCAGGCTGCTCAAGTTCCTTGCGGCGGCCTTGACCAACTGCAACTTCCTGCGGGCAGAGGCGCGCTTCTTGACGGCTTGCTTGAGATCGGCGTTGGGATTGAGCCCCAGGCTGTAGCTCGATAGGTAGAACACCTCGATCTCGTGCTTGTGTTCGGCAAGCCATGCCTTCGCGGGCTTGCTGTGATGCACGCGACGTGGTCCAGGACCAGATAGATCTTGGCGGCCCGCGTCCTTGATGAGGCGGCGCATGAAATCGATCAGGATGTCGGAGTTGTTGGTGACCGTGGAGATGACCGACAGACCGTGGCGCTTGTTGTTCACCCGAATCACGGGGGTCTCACCCTTGGGTGCGTAGCTGCGTGCGCGAACGTCGTCGCTGCGCAGCCCCGTCTCGTCACCCCAGTGGATCTCGGCATCCGAGACCTTGGCGCACGCGGCGATCACGGGGTATTCCTCCTCAAGCCACTTCTTCATCACCGCGGGCGACTGCTCGTAAGCTTTCTTCATGGGCTTCTGAGGTGCGAAGCCCCAGCGCGCCAGGTAAAGACCCATCGTGCGCACCGGAAGTCGTACGCCAAAGCGTTGCTCGATGAGTTCACCAACGCCACGCGCGTCCACAACGCATAGGCCATCTTCAGCTGATCGGGCGTCTTGTCGGTGAGCAGCTTGCGCGCTGCCGCCTCCTGAGCCGCGTCCAGGCGCCGTCCGTCGCCAAGCTTGCGGCCTCCAGGGGCGTCTCGCAATGCCTTGACTCCGGCCGCCTCATGACGCTTGCAGATGTCGAACACGCCCGTGCGGCTCAGTCCGGTCTGCATCGCAATTGGCGCAGTCTCTGCCAAGCCGGGCGTTCCAGAACATCAGTCGGCGCGAGGGAACCAGCGATACACTGAACGACCGCTTTGCGGCTGTGCGGGTGCGCCACGCTGGCGGCAATGTTGGCAAGGCCCGGTTGCATCCCGAGCAATGGCTGCTCATCGAGTGGCCGGTTCATGAGACCGAACGGAGCAAGTACTTCCTGTCTACCCTGCCAGATGACACGCCGATCAGCGCTGGCGCATCGAGCGCGACTACCAGGATCTGAAGCGAGACTTCGGCCTCGGCCATTACGAGGTCGAGGTTGGCGGGGCTTCCATCACCATGCCGCCTTGAGCATCGCGGCCTACGGGTTCCTGATGGCCGAACGCCTCGTCGCTGAAAAGCCTGTCGGTGGCAAAAGAACTTCATCGAACGCCAAGTGCCTGCCCTTCCCGAGGATTACGTCCCCCGCGGCAGTCCTGCGCGCGCAGCGCCACGTGGCGACGTCGATCACGACACTGCGCCATCGACTGAGCTACCAGCTGATCGCTCGTCTCGGGCAGTGCCCTGCTGTGGAAAGTCAGCGTAGAGCTACTCGTGTGACACAGTAAGATTAGGTCGGTCCCGCCCTATGACGGCCCGCAAAGCCATGGATATCGACCGCGCCATCAAATTGCGGGATTGAGGCATGCTTCTCGCTGCTCCGTTGCGCGATAATCTAGGTTAGGTCGCACGAAGTGCTTTACTTTTGCATCGCACGACCTTGAATGGTCTGGTGTACCCAAAGGTGTGCCCAGAGAACAGGACCAGTGAGCGAAAGCAAATGCTGGCGAGGGTTGCGCAGAATTATTCGATTCCGCCCCAGCCACCAGTATTCGCAAGGCGCTACAGCTATAAAGGTTGTAGCGCCTTTTGCTTTTCATTCCCATGCTGGGAATTCACTTCAATCCTCGGCGCGTTGAAACGCGTGAACGGTCGTAGATCTTCGCGGTCGTTTTCACATCGGCGTGCAGTTCCGGGAGGCCGCCGTACTGGGCCTTGTGCTGCGTGGTGTAGTACGCGCGCAGGTCATGGAATGTGAAGCGGCGGGGGATGATCTTGCCCTCAAGAGCCTTGGCCATCGCTCTCTGCCAGGTCGAAGCAAACCCGTCATCCGTGTAGGGATTCTCGTCCCGCGTCGTGAAGACGTGCAGGCACTCTTCCGGCCGCGGCAGCGCTCGCAGTCGCCGCACCAGATCCTCCATCCCTTCGGTGATCGTGATGCTCTCCACGCGTTTCGTGCCGCCATGCTGCTTCGCACGCATCAGGCGGATGGTGTTCGCCTCGCTGTCGATCTGAGGCAGCGTGAGGTGCAGAAATTCGATGCGACGTGAACCACGCCAAGACCCAACAGGAGAACGTCAATGTTTACGAAGCTCGCCTCAAGGTGCTGGACGAGCGCCGCGGTGCTGTTGCTGCTGATCGTGACCGGGTGCGCAACCAGTACGCCGACTACATCGCCCGTGATCGGGGCCAAGCCAGTAGCGACCCCGCTGCCTGCCAGCGTCTCGCGGATCGATCCGCAGTCCTCTCAGCCATGGCTGTACGAAGTAGAGACCTTCTTGAAAGAGGCCGACTCGTTGTTGAAGGGCGAGACAACGAAGTGCAGCTTCTGCTCGGCACCGTGAAGAACGATCGGATGTTGCTGACCCAGCCGTAACGCGGCCCGCATTCCACGAAGCCTTCCCCCAGCCTTTGGGCTGGGGCTTTTTCTTTTTGGTGGTCGGCTATGCGAAGATGTTCGCGACTGCGTTCAAGTAGCCAATCACCAAGGCAACAAGCACCAGAAAAATCACGGTAGCTCTTGCCATGCCTGGTTGCGCTGCAGGTGGCACAGCATGCGCATCGGCGCGTATGGTGGCGAACAACCGCATCACTGCTTCGCTTGCGGTCTGGATGTCGTTGACGTAGTAGTTCTCCGCTATATCAGCGCTGCTTGCTGCGTCTTCTGACTCGAATTCAGTTGGAGATTCAACCAAATCATGGGGGAGATAGAGGGGAATTTCTGCGACCTCTGACTGATCTGCGATGTACTTCCCAAGATCGGTGACTTGGAGTGTTCTCCTATTGCAATGGACAACGCCCGGCGCCGATGAAAACCATCCGACCTTATGCTGTACCGTACCGTGGTGACAGAAGTAGACGGTTGCTTGCTGGGCAAGAAGAATGGTCTGAGCAATGCTGATCCCGACAGCGCTCACGACAGATTCAGATCGAGACGTTTGCGCAATGATCTTGCAGGCTACTTCAGCGGCGATCGCGGAACATTCCTCGACTAACTTGCGCTGCGCCGGCTTGTCATGAGTGATGTTCTCAATGAAATCCTCTGGAACGGAATGCCCATCTAGGACGATCAGTCCGTCTGGATTGCGAGAGAGGTAGTCGCATCCGATCCTGGCAAGGACCTGCGCCTGGTTGGTCGGCGCTCGTGTCCTCGTTCGAATGCTGAGCCACAAGATCGTTGAACGGTGTGCCGCGATTCGGAGCCGCAGGGCGATCTCCTGTTCCGATGGCGCGCGGGAATTGAAAGCGACCAAGAGTCGACTAATCAGCTTGGCCGGAATGAAGATCGATCCGACGGGCAGCCGCAACTTGGGCGTCGCATTGACCTGCTCAAGGAAGACATCCGGGACGTGCCGCGGCGAAAAACGTGCGAGTTCGGGGAACATCTGCGTGATCGACCCGAGCGGCTCGTGCGTGTTGATGATCTCGACGGTTCCTGAGAGATCGCAATGCTCAACGATTGCCTGCAGAGACGGCAGCTGGTTCCAGACGTGATGCGCGAAGTTGGCGTCGCCGGAAAGCAGGGCAACCCCGGGCTCAGGCGGTGCGCTGATGGGGTGATGGTGAAGTTGCTCTGCTAGCTGCTCGAGATGCTCATGTCTAACCGCCCAATGGTCATCGACTATCTTTAGAAATAGCCGCTGCGCCGGGAGGATCAGCGCAGACAGAGGAAAGCCGCGCGCCAGGTGGCCGATACCGACGATGAACCCTTCGAAGAACACGAAGGTCGTCTTGTCTCCACCGAGTACCACGGAATACTTGGCTGAGTAGGGGCGTCCGTCCAGTGGAGACACGATCTCGAAGGAACTGGTCTGGATGGCGTCGAAGAGGTACCGACGGAGAGTGCGAGGGACATGAAAATCAGAGGCAAGCTGAATGCTTCTGATGCTCTCGTGTAGGTGGGGCAGCGAATAGCGCAGAGCTAGGGCGGCGAGGTGGCCCTGCGTGAGGTCAGTCTCGGTTGCGAATGGAAGATTCAGGTGCGGCATATGGCTTCTGACAAGTCATCGTACCTTGAAGGTCTAGTTGCTTCTGGGAATTGTCTTGGCACACCGTCGACCATAGAATCGGCACGCTCGGGTTCTTGCCCGACCGTGCGATCGCTACGACGCACCCGCCGGTAAACACAATGTCCGGCGCCCGCTCTGACACTTGAGTGCATCGGGGACTTCCAGGTTCAACCTTCGGAGTTCCCTATGCGGGCATCCCAGTTCAAGATTCAATTCCTTCGCCGCAGGGCGTTTGCTGCTCAAGACGGCCTCTGCTACTACTGCCTGCAGCCCATGGGGCGGCATGTCACAGCCGAGCACCTGGTGGCGCGCGCCGACGGCGGCAGAAACACCCGCAGCAACATCGTCGCGGCCTGCAGGCGATGCAGCGCCAGCCGGCATGCTCTCTTTCCCGCCGAGGCGCCTGATCCTGAGACCTACCAAGCCTTTGTGCTGCTGATGCGCAAGGCCGGCCTGTGGCCCATCGAGCGCCCATGAAAAAGCCGCCTCGAGGGCGGCTTTGGGAATGTGGTCGTGAACTCTTACGCGGTCCACGCTACGGCAAATTCTTTTGCATGAAGTCATTGTTGTTTTTCTCGTCGTAGTGACTTCGACGCGCTGGCGTGAGATTCAGCTTGCCTGGCCAGGCACTGCTCAGGAGTTCTGAGCGTGGCGCGATTTTATCAGGCGGACGCGTGCCGGATCTCGACCGGCCCGATACCGCTGTAGACCGTGGTGCCGTCCTTCAACGAAGTGACCGTCCAGCGTTCGGCACCGTGGCCCGGCGTGACCTTGTACTCGCCCAGCGCCAGCGGCTGGGTGCGCTCCTCGCGCGCGGTGCTGCTGTACCAGGCTGGCGTGTAGAGGGGGGGCGTTTGGGAAGATGTCAGCTTGGCTCATGGGGGGATTGTCGCGCCCGGCTTTTGCCACTTCTCAGCGATGGCGCGGGCGATGACCTGCAGCGCCTCTTCGACGGAAGATGCAAACTTCACCGAGCAGGCAAGCATGAGGTTCAATGGGAGCCCGAGGTCTCCTATTGCCCCGGAGCCCAGCGCCCTTGGCTGCGGCCTCCTTCTCGGCGAACTAGTATTGGTCGCGTTCCTAAGGGGTCTGCTCGCGGGCATACCAAGCAGGTGCATACGTCCGCCGCGGCGAGCAGGGGACGAGCAGAGCACCTGCTAGGTATTTGCGAGCGGCCTTTGAGGCCTGCCGGCTCATGGACAATGAGTTCATGAAATCCATCCGATGCATTCTCTCGACTCTGATGCTTGCGGCGACTGGTCTAGCTCAGGCGGAGCAAGCCATGGCCGGCATAGGCGTAGCCACTTGCGACGTTTGGCTCGACGCAAGGAAGACGCCGCAGCAGGATAGAGAGGTTGTCATCGAAGGATTGATGCTCGCGTGGGTTCAAGGCTTTCTTTCGAGCAAGAACGCCACCGGGGCAAAAGGCCGCTCGGTCCTGGATGTACCGTCCCCCGAGACCATCAAGAGGGTGATCGACAAGATCTGTGGGGACAATCCGGATTGGAAGATCTACATAGTCGCAGATACCTTTGCGACCGTCCTCATCGACCAGTATCGAGGCGGTGGCCGCAAATAGTCTGGCTGGAGAGAGAAGAATGAAAAAACTTACTTCGGCACTTTTGATTCTTTGCTGCTCATCGACTATGGCCATCGAGATCCGCGGTGCAACCTCTTGCAGCGATTGGGCTCGCAGCAGGCAGAGCGCAAATCCAGCGGCTGGGCCAAATCAGCTCTGGATGCTGGCATACCTCTCGGGCCTGGCCTCCGCGCTTCACAAAGATGGCCTGAAGGGAACCAGCAACGCCTCGATTTTCCTGATCGCCGACGACTACTGTCGCAAGAACCCTTCGGACCATCTCGACGACGCTGGCAATGAAGTCTTCCGTGAGCTGTTGAAGAAAAACAATCTCTGACAGCTACACCGGCAGGCGAACTCGCCGAGCGCCGCCGCTACTCCTTCAACGGATTGCGGCTGTCCTTTCGGCTTCAGGTGGGGAGCTTGCATTCAGGTCGCCCATGAAAAAGCCGCCTCGAGGGCGGCTTTGGGAATATGGTCGTGAACTCTTACGCGGTCCACGCTACGGCAAATTCTTTTGCATGAAGTCATTATTGTTTTTCTCGTCGTAGTGACTTCGACGTGCTGGCGTGAGATTCAGCTTGCCTGGCCAGGCACTGCTCAGGAGTTCTGAGCGTGGCGCGATTTTATCAGGCGGACGCGTGCCGGATCTCGACCGGCCCGATGCCGCTGTAGACCGTGGTGCCGTTCTTCAGGGAGGTGGCTGTCCAGCGCTCGCCCGGCGTGGCCATGTTCTCGCTGGGCGCGTTGCTCTTTGCGTTACTCCTACGGCGCCATCGCGCGCTTGTCGCTCCGGAGCCTGACACCCTCTTTCTCTGCAAACTCGTATTGCCCGCGCTCCTGCGGCGTCTGCTCGCGCGCGTAGTCGCGATACCACCACGCCAGCCCCAGCGTGATCATGGTCAGGCCGGCGTCGATGGTCTGCGGGCCGCCGGGCGCGGAGTTCGGTGCGACGTGGACACGGCAGACGCTGCGGCCATAGCGGTCGGTCTTTCGGCAGTCGAGGGCGACGTCTTTCATGTAGACCAGGTCGGACATCGCTTCCTTGGCCCGCTGGCCGAACGGCTGCTTCTTCTCGGGGCATCGATGTCGTTGAAGCGCACCTTGACCTGCTCGTAGGCACCGGGTTCACCGCAGCGCGCGGTGATGGTGTCGCAGTCGCTGATGCCCACCGCGAGTCAGGTGCGGGCATCGGCTGCGGCGATTAAGGGGAGGACGAGAAGGGCGCCCAGTAGGTAATTCCGAGTGGTCTGTGTCAATGGCCGGTCAGCGGACAATCGACTCATGAAATCCATTCAATACATTCTTCTTGCGGTGGTGTTGGCTGCGACTGGTTCGGCTCAAGCGGAGAAGGCCATGGGCGGCATTGGCGTGGCGAAATGCGATGTCTGGCTGACAGCCCGGAAGCAGCCGCGGCCGGAGAGCGAGGCTGTCGTTGAGCAGGTCGTACTCGCCTGGGTTCAAGGCTATCTGTCAAGTAAGAATGCCGATGGAGTGGAAGACAGGATGCTTTTGGATGTGCCCAGTCACGGGGTGATCAACAGAGTCTTGGATCATGTGTGTGGAGAGAACCCGGGACTGGCGATCTACCTAGTCGCAGACGATTTTGCGCGCCTTCTGATGAAGCAGTATCGAGAAAAGAAGCACAAGTAGCTTGGTTTCATTGCAGCGCGACCTCGGTGCCGTCGCCACTGGACCAATACCGCTATAGATGATCTCGTTTGTCTTCAGCGACGTGACCGTCCAGCGCTCGGCGCCATGTCTTGGCGTGACCTTGTTAGTCGCCCAGTGCCAGCGGCAAGAGGCGCACCTCGCGCTCGGTGTCGCTGTACCAAGTTGGGGTGTAAAGGGTGGCGGGTTCAGCGGGGAAGAATTCGGCTTGGCTCATAGAGGGATTGTCGCAACCTGGCGCCCTCCATCGAACGAGAGGCGCCGAGCGCGCATGCCAGCCCAGTGACATCGACTTGCGCGACTACTGTCCGAACGGCTGCGAAGCGAGCGTCATGCTGCTCTTCGGACTGCTTCTCGCGCTGGTTCGATAGCTCGTGGCTTACCAGAAGACACCACCAAGCTTGCTTCCAGTAGTCGTTGTAGTCCACATCGCTAAAGCAAAGCTAGCCGCGAAACGGATTCGCCGTCACTTGGGCCTCGAGCACGTCGACTTGCTCGACCTCGACGAGCTTCCCCTTGACCCAGCAGTTCCTTGTGCGACGCCTACGGCGTTCCGACCTGCTTGTAGGTCACATCGTAGCGATTCAGGCAGGTCATTGCAGCTGCGATCTCCGGCCCAAGCGTGGTGCTCATGCTGCGCGCTTTCATTCGGGCGATGGTGATGACTCCATCGTCGCGCAAGTCCGCCGTCAGCAGCTTGTTGGTCAAAGATATGGCGTCCAGGCGGTAGCCCGATGCACGCTTCACGAGCCTTGCCTGCGAAAAGGCGGCGTAGTTCATCACCGTATCCCAGCCGTCGAACATGCAGTCGGCGAGCAGTGCCTGCTTGCTCGGGTCGTAGCGTCCTTCAACGATCGTTTCGAATGTCTCGGCATTGATGGCTGTCGGGTAATACACACATCCCGAGGCCGAAACCAATGCGATGGCACAGGCGCAGATCTTCAAACGAAAACTCATTCTTCCTTCACTCCTGGTTATAGCGGGCGAGCATAGCGTGGAGTTGTCGGCCCTCGATGGGCTTCGGGCCAAGACTAGCAGGAGGGAGTGCTGGCCGCTGCTGCAGCACCGCAGGTCAGTGACAAGCTTTTTGACTATCCACGCCAATGAAAGGTTGCCCGCAAGTGGCGCACTGCAGTCGCATCGAAGATGGAGAGGGCAGAGGTGTCGGAGAAATCAAAGCGAGCTAGATGCGGCTGCGTTCTGTGGGAACGGCGCTCGGCAAGCCCGCATGCAGCGGGACCTCAAAAGCGAGCAGTATTCCCACCGATGTGGCTGAACCCGCATGAATGCTGAGTTGTTTATCGGATTGAAAATCCGCGTGTCGGTGGTTAAGAAGTCCTTGCATCTCAAGGGCTCAGCTTGAGAGGCGGCTCAAGCGGCATCGCTGAATTCCATCGCCTCTCCTTCAAGGCCGCGAATCCGCACGAATCTCGTATCTATCCATCTGAGCGAGATTCGCTGCCTTTCGATGACGCGTCTGCCCCGCAAGACGCCCGCGCTGAAAGCAAGTCTTCTTCCGCAGGTCAGACCGGCACACACCGTGTCTCCACCCACGACGGTGTCATGCCAGAAAAGTGCCGATGCCGCTATGGAGATCGGCTGCGGCACGCCTCGACCCGACCCGCAAAGAATCTCAACCCACCACCCCCGCCAGACAAAACATGGTGCGCCTCGTATTCCTGAACGCAGGCCGAACTCGCGAACTCCAGGGTGTTGCACGCACGGCCAGCCACTGCGGACTGCCCAGGGTCTCGGCACCCACGAGGTCGTAGCACGCGTAGTACCGCGGCGAGCCCGTCGCGTCGATGTAGCGGGCCGCGCGAACGTTCCCGGGCACCGCTGCCAGTCCGGGCAGGTGTTCCTGCGTGTACCAGGCATTGAAGTCGTCCTCGAACCCGGGAAGCACGTCCGTCTCCACGACATAGCGGTGCGAAGCGGCCTGGCCGGCCGACGCGCCTTGCACCTCCTGCAGGCAGGCGAGCCGCAGCCACTTGGCGGCAGGCTCCGGAGAGGCGAGCACCGGCGGCGCAATTCCCGTCGCGTAGAGATAGACCAGTGCGCCATCCACCGCCTTCCATGACTGCACCTCAGGCGACAGCGTGCGGGCCAGCATGGACGCTTGGTCGATCGAAGATGTACCGGACTTGAGCAGCCACAGATCCTGCATTCGAGACTCCTCGTTCAATGCGCGACGTTCAGGGCAACGAGCAGCCGTGACACCATGTTGTAGGCCGCCACCGTCGCCACGACCTCCACCACGCCCTTGGGGTCGAAGTGCTGCTGGAGCCGGCTCATGAGTTCTTCCGGAACCACCACCTGGCGGGTCATGGCGTCCGTGAGTTCGAGCACTAGGCGCTCCAGCGGCGCAAACTCTTCGGACAGCACGTCCTGCCGGACAGCGTCGATCTTCCCGTCGCTGACCCCTGCTGCCCGCGCATGCGGTACATGCGCGTCGTATTCGAACCGGGCTCCGTTGAGCACGGCGACCCGAAGGATCATCAGCTCGCGAAGGTCGGCCGGTACATCGGTCTGGTTGCGAACCGCGGTGAGCATGCGTTCCCAGCCCGAGGCGATCGGGCCGCTGTTGAGGAGCACCTGGTAGAGCAGCGATACGCGGCCGCGCTGCGCCATGATGCGTGACTCGATCTCGGCCAGCTCGGGCCGCGTGCCGGGCTGCACGAGGGGAACGCGGATTGAGGTGCTCGTCATCATTCGGCCTTGATGTTCTTGGCGCGGATCAGCTTCGCCCACTTCTCGCTGTCCCGCTTCTGAATGGCCGCCAGCTCCTGGGGTGTGGATCCGACGGGCTCCGTTCCGGTCTTCAGCAGCTTCTCGCGCACGCCAGGGTTGGCCAGCGTGTTGCGCACCGCCTTGCTCAGTGCCTCGATGACTTCGGGCGGCGTCTTTGCCGGCGCGAAAAGCGCATACCAGTTGTTGGTGTCGACGCCGCGGATGCCTTGCTCCTCCAGCGTCTTCACGTCGGGCAATGCCGGGTGCCGTTTGTTCGATGCCACGCCCAGCGCCTTGAGGCGTCCGCCTTGCAGATGTCCGAGCAGGCCGGGCACGTCGCCGAAGAATCCGCCGATCTGGCCGCCCATCAGGTCCGTGATGGCCGGCGCCGCGCCCTTGTAGGGAACGTGCAGCAGCTTGGCGCCGCTCGAATCGGCCAGCTGCTCTATCGCCAGATGCGGAATGCTTCCGGTGCCCGATGAGCCCATCGGCACGGGCTCGGCGCGCTTCTTCGTGGCCGCCACGAAATCCGCCGCGTCCCTGGCCGGGTTGCTCTGCTGGGTCACGAGCAACTCGACGTTGTTGACGACCAGCGAGACCGGCGCGAAGTCGCGCTGCATGTCGTAGGGGAGCTTCTCGTACAGCGAAGGGTTGACCGCTGCCGCGCCGACGCTGGTGAACCACAGCGTGCCGCCGTCCGGGGCCGATTTCATGACGTCGACCGCACCGATCGCGCCGTTGGCGCCGGGCTTGTTGTCGACGATGACCGTGCGGCCCAGCTCCTTGCCGAGCTGCTCGGAGAGAACGCGTGCGACCGAGTCGACGGGCCCTCCTGAAGTGAAGGAAACGACGATTCGCGTCGTCTTCGGTTCGGCGCGGACGGCGGCGGGCACCAGCGCGAGGGTGAACGTTGCCATCAGCAGGATGCGTTGGATGATCATGAATGTCTCCGTCTTCTTTCTATGGTCTTCAATCGGGTAGTCCGACCTGGCTCTCACTCAGTCGCAGCGCGCGGTCATGCCGCCGTCGACGATCAGCTCGGTGCCGGTGATGAACCGGGCCTCGTCGCTCGCGAGGAACAGCACCGCGCTCGCCGTGTCCCGGCCGTCGCCCATGAACCCGAGCGGAATGCGCTTCTGGCGCTGGGCCAGGAGCGCGTCGACGTTGCCGCCCGCGCGTTGCCCGGCCAGTCGCGCCTCGACCATCGGCGTGTGCAGCTGCCCGGGCACGACGCTGTTGACCCGCACCCCTCGGGCCGCGTGCTGGACCGCGATCACGCGCGACATCTGGATGACGCCGGCCTTGGTCGCGGCGTACGCCACCTGCGCGCTGCCGGTCCAGCGCAGGCCCGATGTCGAGGAGATATTGACGATCGAGCCCGCCCCCTTCTCCAGCATCGTGGGGAGCGCGTGCTTGCAGGTCAGGAACACGCTCTTGAGGTTGGTGTCGACCTGCAGGTCCCATGTCTCCTCGGCCAGCTCTACCGGCCCGCCGGCGGCGGACCCACCGACGTTGTTGACGAGGATGTCGATCGTTCCGTGGATGTCCAGGCAGGCGGCGACCATGGCCGCCACGCTGTCGCTGCTGGTGACGTCGCAGACCCACGGCGTGATCGACGCGCGGGTGGCGCCTGCCAGCTCGAGCGTCTCGTCGAGCCGGGCGCGGTCGCGGTCGACGGCGAGGACCCTTGCGCCTTCCTCCGCGAGGCGCACCGCGATGGCACGGCCATTGCCCCAGCCGGCGCCTATGCACCCGGCACCGGTCACGATGGCCACCTTGTTCTCGAAGCGAAGGCTCACAGCTCGTCTCCAAATCGGTAAAGGCGCTCGGGGTTGCCGACCAGCAGCGCATGGCGCGCGGCTTCGGTGGGAGCGACGCCGGCGATGAGGTCGACCAGCTGCCGCTCGTCGGGCATGGGCCCCGCGTGGTTCGGGTGCGGCCAGTCGTTGCCCCACACGATGCGGTCGCCGAACTCGGCGACCAGCTTGCGCGCGAAGGGCTGCGCGTCGGCATAAGGCGGGCCCTGCCGCGTGATGCGGTCCATGCCGCTCACCTTGACCCAGAAGCGCTCGTCGGCCATCAGCTTCAGCAGCGCGCGGAAGTCCGGCTGGTCGAGGCCCAGCGCCGCATCGATGCGCCCGATGTGGTCGATCACCACCGGCGTGGGCGAGCGAAGCAGCGCGGGCGCCAGGTTCGTCAGCAGCGCCGGGTCGCCGTGGATCTGCAGGTGCCAACCCAGCGGTGCGAAACGGCCCGCCAACGCCAGGACATCCTCCATGTCCGCGTGCCGGCCGAGGTGGCCCATGAAGTTGAAGCGGACGCCGCGAAAGCCCGCGGTGTCGAGCCGCCGCAGTTCCGCATCGCCGACGTCGGTCGGCAGCAGGGCGATCGCGCGGTAGCTCGATGGGCGCGACGCCACGGCGTCCTCGGCGGCCCGGTTGTCGAAGCCGTGGCAGGTCGACTGCACGACCACGCAGCGCTGCAGGCCGAGGTGGTCGTTCAATGCGTACAGGGCTTCCTTCGGCGCATCCGTCGCGGGAATGAAGGCGGCGTCCGGGGCGTAGGGGAAGCGCGCGCCGGGCCCGAACACATGGCAGTGGGCGTTGCAGGAACCCGGGGGGAGAGGGAAAGTCATGGAGGCAGTTTTCCCGTGAAGGGCGGCATGCGTAAGGACATGCTGCCTATATCAGCTATGCTGAATCTCTATGGAGTTGCGCCAGCTGCTGTATTTCGTCACCGTGGTCGATGCGGGGAGCTTCAGCCGTGGCGCAGTGGTGCTCAATCTGGCGCAGCCCAGCCTGAGCAGGCAGATCGCCCTGCTGGAGGCCGACCTCGGCCAGCGCCTGCTGGTGAGAACCGGCCGCGGCGTGGCCACGACGGACGCGGGCGAAGCCCTGCTCGTTCACGCGCGCGCGATGCTCGACATCTCGCGTCGTGCCCGCGACGAGCTGCAGGAGCTCGACGAGAGCCCCGGTGGCCGCATCGTCGTCGGCATGCCGCCTCGCGTGGCGCTGGGCCTGAGCGCGCCGCTGATCCGGCAGTTTCGCGAGAGGTTTCCGCGCGCCGTCATCACGGTCCTCGAAGGCCTGAGCGCCGCGCTGCGCGAATCCCTGATTGCGGGGCGACTCGATCTGGCGCTACTGTTCGACCCCGCAGCCTCACCCCAGCTGAGCTTCCAGTCCCTGATGCGCGAGAAGCTGCTGCTCGTGGCACCACCCGGGAGCAAGCTGCCGGCGCGCGTCGGCCTGGCGGCGCTTGCGAACTATCCGATGGTGCTGCCCAGCGCGCCGAACGCGATCCGGCACCTGCTCGACGCCGTCCTCGGCCCGCGCCACATCGCGCTGCAGGTGCTCGCGGAGGTCGGCGCGGTCCACACCGTGCTCGCACTCGTCGGAACCGGGGTCGGCTGCACGATTCTTCCGGAGAGCGCCCTGGGCGCACCCGGCGGCGAAGCATTGCCGCGCGCGGCCATCGGGCCGCCCGGCATCTGGAACGAACTGGTGCTCGCGACGCCGACAGCGCGTCCGGCGACCCGGCTGGTGCGCGGCACGGCGCAGATTCTTCAGGAGCTGGACTTTCGGCGCCGGCAGACAGATCGATCATGAAACGGCGGTGGAGGCGCACGCCGAAGCCGGGCCATCGCCGCAAGACGACGGCCAATGACTCGGGACCGCCTCAGTGCGGAACTTGTTCGCGCAGAGCACGGCGCAGGGAATCGATCGTGCTCTCCGCGGCCTCGAGGCGCCGATGCAGTTCCTCGTTGACCAGGCGGATCAGCACGCCGAGTTCGGAGCGCGTCGGATAGACCTCTTCGCAATCATCAACCTGCAACGGAACGACGAGCTTCTCGAGGCACGTGTACGCGCCGTGCACGTTGCGAATGCTCGCGATGTCATCGCCTGCTTGCAGTGCGAATGATTCGGGGCTTTGTTGAAGAGGCGGTGATGCCGAAGTTGCACCCGGCGGCGCGGCGGGTTCTTCGGCGGAATGGGGATGCGAGGGCGCATACGTGAATGCGCGAGCGGATCTAGCCATGAATGGCCTCCAGAGGTTGCGATTTGCAAAAACCGTCGCGCTCGCTGCTAAACGAGGCGGCAGCTCGGACGGGTTAGCAGACCGGGCAACCTCTTGCGAGAAACCGGCAGGGCGCGAGCCCTCCCATCCGAGCCGCCAAAACTGGAGGCATGAACGACAAAGCCGCAGATCCTGCGGAAAACTGCGGCTTGCGTCGCAGAGGTTGCTTCGGGCTGCTAAACCCGATCACGCTTTGTTTCGACGTGACGGGCGCAAGTATAGACATCGGCCCTTCGCCATCGGTCGCAGCGAACGCGTGACATTTGGGAACGTTCTTCACCGTAGCGATGTGCGCCGCTCCGCAGGCCCGGGCGTTGGTGGTGCATCAGAGGCTGTTTTCCGTCCTCCAGGAGATGAAAGAAATGACTTTTTCCCGATCCACGCTCAAGCTGGTTGCCGCAGGTTTCATTGCCGCCGGTGCCTTGTCCGTCGCGGCATCCGCCAATGCCGGCACAAGCTGGTCCGTCGGCATCAACGTGCCCGGCGTGGTCGTGACCGAGCCCGCACCGGTCTACTACGAACCGGCTCCTGTCTACTCGCGGCCGGCTCCGACCTATTACCAGCCCGCCCCTGTGTATTCCACTCCGGCGCCTGTCTACTACGAGCCCAGCTGGGAGGAGCGCCGTGCCCAGCGCTGGGAAGAGCGTCGCGCGGAGCGCCGTGAATGGCGCCGCCGGCAATGGGAGCGCGAGCAGCACCGCCGCTACTACGAAGATCGCGACTGAGCGACGCGGGCACCCGGGCAACGTCGATCGGTGCGAAGGCGCCGAGGCGTTGCCGGACCGTGGCGACCCTTGCGCAACACCGCGCAATTCCTTCGCCGGGCACGCTCGCCCGGCGAAGTGCCTGCCGATGGACGGCAGCGCTTCTTTCTTCCTTTCATGACAACCCCGCCAGCATTCAGCCGATGCATTGCCGCAGCGGCTGCGATCGCGCGCGCGGCACCACTTCGGTGAATGGCCGGCGCATGCCGGCCGCTGTGTTGTCGTTGCCGTGACCGTTCGCGGCTATATCGTTACCGCGTGTTGACCGCGCAGCCGCTCGAGCGGCCTTCGGCGTCGCGCGCCGAAGAACGACATCCATCGCACTCCTGAAAGACCGGGCCCGCGAACTCCCTGACAAACGGGGATCGCGCGATGCCTCGGCTTGCCTGCGCACCCCCGTGCTGTCAATCCCTCCCGCCTCGGAACCGATGTAGGACTTCATGCCGGTTTGCGCTCACAAATTAGATGGGAAGTTTGCACATCTTGTTTCTCACCGAAGCAGAAAGGACTCAGCTTAGGACGTACCTTTATTGCGTTGCAGCATGAAAAACAAGGCGCGCTGCAAATCCGTGGACCGGTGGAGGACTGGGATCGGGTCTCTTTCTTTCAACACCTGAGGGCGCACCGCACCGGCGCGCCATCGACGTTTTCAAGGGGTGGCTATGCGACTGTCCAGACCAATTTCATCTTCGTCCGATCCGGGTTGCCGCGTTCGGGCCACGCGCGGCCGAAGCCGGCAGCGGGGCGCCTTCGTTCCGAAGCTCGCGGGCTATGCGCTGCTGGCGTTCGTGCTGTGGCTCATGATCTCGACCCTCGTCGCGCCGCTGCTGTCGGCCCAGGCGACACGGGCGGTGCTGCAGGCGCCGGTGGGGCTCATCACCTCGCCGATCAGCGGCGTGGTGACGCAGATGGCGGTGCACTCGCGCGACACGGTGGCGCCGGGCTCGCTGGTGGCGACGGTGCGCAATCCGACGGTGAGCCAGGAGATCCTCACCACGCTCACGACGCAGCGCCTTGCGTTGCAGAGCCAGCTGTCGCAGCTGGGCAACCAGTTCAAGGCCGACAGCCAGGAGATGAGGTCCGTGGGCCAGCAGGCGCAGGTGCACCGGCAGGCCTCGCTGGCCCAGACCTGGGACTCGTGGGAAATAGCCCAGCGCCAGCGCGACGTCGCGCACAGCGTCGTGGCCGAACAAGAGAACAAGGTTCGCACCAGCGAGGCGCTGCTGAAGGAAGGTGCCATCAGCGAGCAGGTGATGAACGCGGCCGAGGCTCAGCTGAGCACCGCCCGCGCCAACGCGGCGGTGGCCGAGCAGGCCTTCGCCGGACAGGCGCAGACCGTGGTGAGCGCGGGGCAGGGCGCCTTCGTGGGCACCGGGGGCAACAACCTGTTCCAGACGCTCACGAGCCGGCGCGAAGCGCTTCGCAACAGCATCGACCGGGCCCAGCAGGACGGCTCCGCCATCGTCAAGCAGCTCAAGCAGATCACGCAGCTCGAGGAAGACGAGCGCCACCGCGTCGAGAAGCTCGCCGCCTACCAGGTCACGGCGACGCAGCCGGGGCTGGTGCATACCGTGCTGATGCCCGAGGGCGCGTATGTCACGGCGGGCGCTTCGCTGGTGCGCGTCACCGATTGCAGCCGGATCGGCGTCGTCGCGGTGTTTCCCGCGCGGCTGGCCAAGCGCCTGAGCATCGGCTCGGTGCTCGACGTGAAGATCGGCGAGAACACGGCCGCGATGCCCGCGCGCGTCGAGCAGCTGCTGCCCGTGGCCTCCGACGCGCTGCAGAGCACGTACAGCGTGCCCTTCCCCTATGCCGAGCAGGGCTCCATCTACGCCGTGGCGCGCATCGACGACGGCCAGTCGCAACAGTCCCCGGCCCGCCAGCAGACTCTCTGCGTGCCGGGCAAGGTGGTCTCGGCCAGCCTCAGGACCTGAGTGCGATCCCTTCGCTCATCTCCATTCCCCCGAGAGCACGCAATGCCGATCTCTGCGATCTCTGTCTTCTCCCGCGCGCGGGTGCGATGCGCTGCCGTATCTGCGGCGCTGGCCTGCGCCGCGGCTGCAACTGCGGCGCCGCAGGCCGGCGCCACGCAGCAGGCGCTCGCGCGCGAGAGCTGCGAGGGGCTGCGTCGCGCGGTCTCGCACGACCAGGCGGGCGTCGCTTCCGGGCCGCTGTTCCTGGCGAGCTACAGGCCGGCCGATGCCGGACGCGGCGAGCCGCCGTTCGAGCCCGCGCTGGCGGGCGCCGGCTTCACCTACGACAACGCCGTGGCCGGCATCGCGCTGCTGGCCTGCGGCGAGCGTGCCGCAGCAAGGCGCATCGGCGATGCCGTGGTGCGCGCCGTCGCGCATGACCAGGGCTTTTCCGACGGGCGCGTGCGCAACGCCTACCGCGCCGGACCGGTGGCCGAGGAAAAGCCCGCGCTGCCCGGTCGCTGGGACGCGCAGCGAAAGCAATGGATTGCCGACGCCTACCAGGTCAGCACCGCCACCGGCAACGTGGCCTGGGCCGCGCTGCTCATGCTGAACCTGTTCCAGGCCGAGCCGTCATCGGCCTCGGCCTCGGCCTATCTGGAGACCGCGCGCAAGCTGCTGGCCTGGACCGAGCAGAACACGCGCGCCAGGAACGGCCAGGACGGCTACAACGGCGGGCGCTACGGTTGGGACAACGCACAGCGCGCGCAGACCTGGAAATCCACCGAGCACAACATCGACATCGCAATGGCGGCCGCCTGGGCGGCGCGCGCCGGCGGCCAGCGGGACGCACCGGAGCATCGGCAGGCACGCACCGCGCTCGATTTCGTGAGCCGCATGTGGAGCCCCCAGGAGCAGCGCTTCTACATCGGCACCAAGGAAGACGGCGCGACCCTCTCCACCGAGAGCTCCGGCCTGGATGCGCAACTGTGGCCGCTGCTGGCCGCGCCCGAGGGCTCGTGTGCCTGGACCAGGGGGCTCGAATGGGTGGAGAAGCACCATCGCTTCGAAGCCGGCTACGGCTTCTCGCGCAACCCCGACGGCATCTGGACCGAGGGCAGCGCACAAGCCGCCGCCACGCTGGTGGCGCGCAAGGGTTCGGCGCCCGAGGCCCTGTGGCAGCTGCTCGCATCGCAGCGCGCCGGCAACGGGCTGTACTACGCGACGCCGGCTTCCCGCATTTCCACCGGCCTGGCCATCGGCCCCGACTCGGCCGGCGCGGACTTCTATTACTACCACTGGCCGCACCTTGGCGCGACTGCCTGGATTGCCCTGGCCGCCACGGGTTTCAACCCCTTCACCGGCAAGACCGCCGCATCGGAAGCCACTCCATCATGTCCAGCCTGATCGCCACACCGGAATTCCAGTTCAACGCACTGATCGCGGGGATCGCGCTGCTCCTGATGAGCCGGGCCAGCGTCGAACGCATCTCGCATCGCATGCTGTTCGGCGCGCTGACCGCGCTGCTCCTGCTGCGCTATGCGGTCTGGCGCGTGGTCGCCACCATGCCGCCATCGGACCTCGGCTTCGGAACGCTCTTTGCCTGGGTGTTCCTCTGCTTCGAGCTGACGGCCATCGTCTACACGCTGATGTCCATCCACATGCTGGTGAGACGCCGCGACAACCGGCCGCAGGCCGACCGGGGCGAAGCCGCGCTGCGTGCCCGCGGCGAGCAGGTGCCGGCGGTGGACGTGTTCATCTGCACGTACAACGAAGAGCTGGCGGTGCTGGAGAAGACCATCATCGCCGCCCAGGCCATCGACTATCCGCAACTGAAGGTCTGGGTGCTCGACGACACCCGGCGCGACTGGCTGCGCGACTACTGCGAACGCAGGGGCGTGCACTACGCGCGGCGGCCCGACAACAGCCACGCGAAGGCCGGCAACCTCAACAACGGGCTGCGCCTGTCGGCCGACGTGACGAACGCGCCCTTCATCCTCGTGCTCGACGCGGACTTCGCGCCGCAGCGCGAGATCGTCTATCGCATGCTCGGGCTGTTCGAGGACCGTCGCGTCGGGCTGGTGCAGACGCCGCAGTTCTATTACAACGCCGACCCCATCCAGCACAACCTGCGCGCCGCCGACAGCTGGGTCGACGAGCAGCGCGTGTTCTTCGACGTGCTGCAGCCGGCGAAGGACGCGGCCGATTCCGCCTTCTGCGTGGGCACCTCGTTCATCGTGCGGCGAGACCTGATCACCGCCGCGGGCGGCTTCCCTGTCGGCAGCGTGTGCGAGGACATCCACACCACCTATCTGCTGCTGCGGCGCGGCCACGTCACGCGCTGGCTGGGCGAGCGGCTGTCGAACGGGCTGTCGGCCGAGAGCATCGTCGACTACATCAACCAGCGCAGCCGCTGGTGCCTGGGCACGGTGCAGCTCGCGCTGCTGCCCGACGGGCCGCTGCGCGGCGCGGGCTACAGCCTCTCGGCGCGGCTGCACTTCCTGCACGGGCTGCTGCATTGGCTGGGCAAGCCCTTCATGGCGCTGATCATGCTGGCGCCGGTGCTGTACTGGTATGCCGGCGTTTCGGCCTTCCACGCCACGCCGCAGGCCTTTGCCGCCTACGGCCTGCCGCCGCTCATGATGTTCTGGGCCTACAGCTACTGGATCAGCCAGCGCCGCTGCCTGCCCGTGTTCAGCGAGGTCAGCCAGCTGGTGGCCGCGATGGCCGTCACCGGCACGCTGGTCAGCGCGATGCTGCGGCCCTTCGGCCACCCGTTCAAGGTGACGGCGAAGGGGCTCGACCGCTCCAGGACGGTCGTGCACTGGAAGCTGGTCGCCGTCTTCGGCGGCCTGTTCGTGGCGCTGCAGGGCGGCGGAGCATCGGCGGCCCTGGGCGGCGCGGCGCTGACGCCCGGCGACGAACTCAACCTCGTGTGGACCGGCATCGCGCTGGTGCTGTGCCTGGGGGCGCTCATGGCCTGCGTCGACCTGCCGCGGCCGGAGCAGGAGGAGCGCTTCCCGTGGCGCGCCCGCACCCGGGTCCGGACCGCAGCGGGAGAGGGCGACTCGCGCTTCGTCAACATCGCGGCCGATGGTGCGCTGCTCGAGGGCGGCAGCCTCTTCAAGCGCCTGCGCGTCGGCCAGCCGCTGGAGGTCTACGTCGATCCCGTGGGCTGGCTCCCAGCCCTTCTCGCGGGGCGCAGCTCCGCCGGCGCCGAGCTGCGGTTCGCTGGCACCGAGGCGCAGCGCGAGCATCTGGTAAGCCATGTGTTCAACGTGGTGCCTAGCCATGTCGCCGTCCAGGTCCGGCCGTGGCGGGCCGCTTCGGCCCTGTTCGCGAGCGCGGGCTTCCGCTCGCCCGACGCAGGCTTCGTGCGCCTCAGTCTGCGGCTGATATTGCTGGTGCTGGCTGCGTGCGTCCTGCTGGTGGTGAGCGGGTGCAATCTCACGCCGCCGATGAAGCAGCCCGATCTGACGATGCCGTCGCAATGGCCGGCCGGTGCGGCCAGGCCGGCCGCGGAGCCGGTGGACTGGCGCGGCTTCGTGCAGGACGACGAACTGCGCGGCCTGATTTCCACCGCGCTGTCCCGCAACCGCGACCTGCGCGTCTACGCGGCGAAGGCGCGCGAGGCGCGGGCCGTGTATGCCGCGAGCCGCGCATCGCTGTTCCCGCCGCTGGGGCTGTCGGCCCACGCCCAGCGCGCGCAGACCACGCCGCAGGGCTCGCTCAGCCCGGTGGGCAACCTGCCGTCGGACGGAAGCGTTTCCAACAGCTTTGACGTCCAGGCCGGCGTGACCTCGTACGAGCTCGATTTCTTCGGCCGCCAGCAGAGCGGCGCGCAGCAGGGTGGCTCGCTGGCCGATGCCGGCGACAGGGACTACGCGGCAGCGCGCATGAACCTGGTGGGCGAGGTGTCGAATGCCTATCTCACGCTGCGCGCGGACCGCGCCCTACTGAGCCTGGCCGATTCCAACGCGGCCGGGCTGGCCGCCAATGCCGACATGATCGGCCGCGCCAAGGCGGTCGGCGGCGCCGCGCAGCTGGATGTGTACCGCGCGCAGTCGCTGCTGCAGAACGCCCGCGTGCGGCAGGAGGAATACCGCATGCGCGTCGCGCAGGACCTGCAGGGGCTGAACGTGCTGGTGGGCGAATCCGTGCCGCCGGACACGGGCGCCGCACGGCCCTGGCCGCAGCGCTCCACCGCGCAGGTCGCGCCCGGCATGCCGTCGAGTCTGCTGCAGCGCCGGCCCGACCTGCTGGCGGCCTATGCGCGCGTCGAAGCCGCCAACTCGGGAGTCGGCGCGGCCAAGGCGGCCATGCTGCCGACCATCTCGCTGACCGCGCTCACCGGCGGCGTGAGCAGGGAACTGTCGACACTGCTCAGCGGCAGCAATAGCAGCTGGGCGGGCGTGCTGGGCGTGTCGCTGCCCCTGTTCGACTGGGGCCGCCGGTCCGCCAACGTCACGGCCAGCGAAGAGCGGCTGGCCGCGGCGATGGCTTCATACGAATCCGCGGCGCAAGTGGCTCTTCGCGAAACCGCAAACGCGCTGATCGCCGACGACCACCTGACGCCGCAGCTCGAGGCGCAGCAGGCACGCGTGCAGGCGCTGGAGAAGGTGGCGAGCATTTCGCGTACGCGCTTTCGCAGCGGCATGGAGGACTACTTCTCCAGCCAGGACGCGCAGCGCGAGCTCTATGCCGAGCAGCAGCAGCTGATCGAGCTGCAGCTCAAGGCCGCGGTGAACATGGTCAACCTGTACAAGGCCATCGGCGGTGGATGGGGCGCTGCGTAGGCCTCGGTGCTCTCAGGCCGCTTCCCGCATCCGCTTGATGTCGCGCAGCGGCGGTGCACCGAACAGGCGGGCGTATTCCCGGCTGAACTGCGAAGCGCTCTCGTAGCCCACGCGTATCCCCGCGGTGCCGGCATCGATGCCCTGGTTGAGCATCAGCTGCCGGGCCTCCTGCAGGCGCAGCTGCTTCAGGTACTGCATGGGGCTCATGCCCGCCACGGCACGGAAGTGCTGCCGGAACGTCGACGGACTCATGTGCACCGAGGCGGCCAGGTCGTCTGCGAGCACGGGCCGCGTGAAATTCATCTTGAGCCAGGCCATGCTCTGTGCCACCTGCTGGCTTGGGGTGCCGACGGCGACCAGGCGCTGCAACTGCGGGCCATGGCGTCCGGCGAGCAGGCGAACGACGATTTCCTGCTGGAGCAGCGGAGCGATCTGGGGAATCAGCCTGGGCTCGGCGAGCAGTTCGACGAGCCGCGTCACCGTGCCCAGCAGCGTCGGGTCGAGATCGCCGAGCGACATGGCTCTATAGCTGCAGTCCCTTGACGGCTGGGGCAGCGCCATCTCGGCCGCCGCCTGCACGATGGCGCGCGAGTCGAGCCTGAGCATCAGGCCCAGAAAGGGCTTCGCGCTGCTGGCCTGCGTGACATGGGTGACCACCGGAAGATCGAGCGTGGTCAGCAGCGACTGGCCCGCGCAATAGTCGAAAACCTCTTCGCCGAGCGCAACCCGCTTCTTTCCGCTGACGGTGATTCCCACGCCGAAGCCATAGATGCAATGCACGGGTTCGGTCGCGGCGCTGCGCCGGTGCAGCGTGAGTTCCGGAATGGCGGTGATGCAGTCGCCGTCATTTTCTGCAAAGCGCCCGACCGCCTTGGCCAGGTCGCTCAGGACTGCCGATCCGTCTTGCTGCGTCAGCGGTGGCGCTTCCATTTGAATCCTTTCGCGGGTGCCCGAACAAAGTCTAGCTCGCGCATTTCGCCCGATCCGCGTTTCTGCCGCAGTTCCGTCGTTTCAGGCAAGAACACGCGTGCTTTCGGCAAACGGGTCGGTGGGCCTCGGGCAGACACTGGCAGTCACCGAAAGGAACATCCCCATGACCGACAGGAAAATCTGGCTCATCACCGGCGCGGGCCGGGGGCTGGGCACCGACATCGCCAGGGCGGCCCTGGCCGCGGGCCATGCCGTGGTGGCCACCGGCCGCGATCCGGCGAAGGTCGCCGAGGCCATCGGCGATCACGCCAACCTGTTGAGCATCAAGCTCGACGTCACCCGTCCCGAGGACGCCCAGGCAGCGGTGGAGGCCGCCGTCGCGAGGTTCGGGCGCATCGACGTCCTGGTCAACAACGCGGGCAACTTCTACGCAGGCTTCTTCGAGGAACTGAGCCCGCAGCAGGTCCGCAGCCAGATCGAGACGCTGCTGTTCGGCCCGATGAACGTCGCGCGCGCCGTGCTGCCGGCGATGCGCAGGCAGCGCTCGGGGCTGCTGCTCACCATCTCCTCGACCGCCGGGATTGCCGGTGGCATGTTCTGCACCGCGTATGCCGCGGCGAAGTTCGGCGTCGAAGGATGGATCGAGTCGCTGGCCCCCGAGATCGCCCCGTTCGGCATCCGCACCATGCTGGTGGAGCCGGGCTTCTTTCGCACCGAACTGCTCACCGCCGGCTCCACCACTTTCGCCGAGCCGAGCATCGACGACTACGCCGAGCGCACGAGGGAGACCGTTGCCGCCTGGAGCGGCATGAGCGGCAAGCAGGGCGGCGACCCCGCCAGGCTCGCCGACGCCATCGTGCGGCTTGCCGGACTCGAAGAGCCCCCGGCCCGATTCGCCGCAGGCGCCGACGCCGTGCAGACCTTCGAGGCCAAGGCCAAGGCGCTGCTTGCACAGGCTGACGCGCATCTCGGCCTGTCCACGTCGCTCGCCCATAAGGACGCGTAGTCGCGACCGCGGGCCATCGAATCAGGCAACCCGATCGACAGGATGAAACAGAAATGACCCACGACAGAAAACAGCAAAACGGCATCGCATCCGTACGGCGCTCCCTTGCCGCCTCCCTCGTCGCAGCGCTCGGCATCGGCGTGAGCATCGCGTGGCCGGCACGCGCCGTCGCCAGCCAGGCGCTCGCGCAGAAGTACGCGTGCGTCGCATGCCACCAGCCCGCGACCAAGGTGGTGGGCCCATCGTGGAAGGACATCGGCGCGAAGTACGGCGACGGCAAGGGCACGGCCGCACAGCTGGCAGCAAGCATCAAGGCCGGCAGCTCGGGCAAGTGGGGCGCGATGCCGATGCCGCCGCAAGCCCAGGTCCCCGATGCCGACCTGCAATCGCTCGCGCAATGGGTGCTCGACGGCGCCAAGTGAATCCGATCCAACCATCCATCCACGGAGAACCGAACATGAGCGCGCTCCACGTCAACGGCCGGGAACACACGGTCGACGCCGACCCCGGCACCCCCATCCTCTGGGCCCTGCGCGACACGCTGGGCATGACCGGCACCAAGTTCGGCTGCGGCGCCGCGCTGTGCGGCGCTTGCACCGTGCATCTGGACGACCAGGCCATCCGCTCGTGCATCACGCCGATCTCCGCGGCCGAGGGCAAGAAGATCACCACCATCGAGGCAACGACCGACGGCAGCGACCGCGTCGGTGCCGCCGTGCACGCCGCATGGGTCAGGCACGACGTGGCGCAGTGCGGCTACTGCCAGAGCGGCCAGATCATGAGCGCGACGGCGTTTCTCAAGTCGCTGCCCCGGGGCAAGCAGCCCAGCGCGGACGAGATCGATTCGGCCATGGTCGGCAACATCTGCCGCTGCGGCACCTACGCCCGCATTCGCGCCGCCGTGGCCGATGCGGCCAAGACCCTCGCCTGAAGGAGCCGCCATGCTGCCCAACATCGCAAACTTCGCCGACATCGATTACCGCGAGCTGCCGCGCGCCATGCAGCGCCTGATGGCCCGGGGCCTGACCGGCGAAACCACCGGCGAAACCGCCACGCTGCCTCGCCGCAGTTTCCTGAAGATGGCCGGGGCCGGCGGCTTCGCGCTCGGCGCCTTTCCGCACCTGGCGATGGCGCAGGCAGACGGCGCAGCGCAGGCGGCGACTGGCGCCCTCAAACCGACGCAACAGCCATCGGCCTTCGTGCAGATCACACGCAACGGCGAAGTCACCGTCACCATCAACCGGCTGGAATTCGGCCAAGGCGTGCAGACCGGCTTGCCGATGATCCTGGCCGAGGAGCTCGATGCCGACTGGGCCCTGGTGCGCAGCCGCAATGGCTCGAGCGACGCGGCCTACGTCGACCCGCTCTTCGGCATCCACCTGACCGGCGGCTCCAACTCGATCAAGAACAGCTTCACGCAGTACCGCGAGCTGGGCGCGCGCGCCCGGGCCATGCTGCTGTCGGCAGCGGCTGCGCGCTGGAAGGTCGACGCGGCCACGCTGCGCACGCAGGCCGGCACGGTGCTGGGCCCGGGCGGGCGCAGGCTGGGCTATGGCGAACTGGCCGAAGCCGCGATGGCGCTGCCGGTGCCCGAGAAGGTCGCGCTGAAGAATCCCAAGGACTTCCGCCTCATCGGCCGGCCCACCACGCGCCTGGATGCGCGCGCCAAGAGCAGCGGCCGGCAGGACTTCGGCATCGACGTGCGGCACCCGGGCCAGCTCACGGCGGTGGTGGCGCATCCGCCGGTGTTCGGCGCCCGCCTGGCCTCGGTGGACGACAGTGCGGCGCGTGCCGTCAAGGGCGTGAAGGCCGTGCTGCGCGTGCCGCTGGACCGCGGCGCCGAAGGCGTGGCCGTGGTGGCCGATGGCTACTGGCCGGCCAAGCTGGGCCGCGACGCACTGAAGCTGCAGTGGGACACGGCCGCGGTCGAGAAGGTCGACACCGAAAAGCAGCTGGCCCAGTACCGCGAACTGGCGGGTCGCCCCGGCCCGCGCAAGTTCGACGCCGACATGACACCGCTGGCCACCGCGCCCCGGCAACTGGAGGCCGAATTCGTCTTCCCCTACCTGGCCCATGCGCCCATGGAGCCGGAGAACTGCACCGTCAAGCTGTCGAACGGGCGCGCCGAGCTGTGGGTCGGCACCCAGTGCGCCGGGCTGGACGCCGCTGCCGCCGCGCGCGCGCTGGACCTCAAGCCCGAGCAGGTGATCGTGCACGTGCAGATGGCGGGCGGCGGCTTCGGCCGGCGTTTCGTGGGCACGAGCGACTTCGTGGTCGAGGCCTGCGAGATCGCCAAGGCCGCGCGCGCCGCCGGCCTGAGCGCGCCGGTGCGCCTGCTGTGGAGCCGCGAGGACGACATCAAGGGCGGCTACTACCGCCCCATGCACCTGCACCGCTCGCGCATCGGCTTCGACGAGCGCGGCAAGGTACTGGCCTGGGACCACGTCATCGTGGGCCAGTCCATCACCACGGGCACGGTGTTCGGGCAATTCCAGGTGAAGGACGGCATCGACGCCACGGCCACCGAGGGCATGCGCGACCCGTATCCGCTGCCGATGCGCCTGGCGGTGCATCACCCCCAGGTCAACGTGCCCGTGCTGTGGTGGCGCAGCGTGGGTTCCACCCACACCGCCTTCGTCATGGAGACCTTGATCGACGAGATCGCCCGCAGCACGAAGCAGGACCCGGTGGCCTACCGGATGCAGCTCTTCGGCGACAAGCACCCGCGCCATCGCGCCGCGCTGCAACTGGCCGTGGACAAGAGCGGCTACGGCAAGAAGCAGCTGCCGGACGGCCGTGCCTGGGGCGTCGCCGTGCACGAGTCATTCGAATCCGTGGTGGCCTACGTGGTGGAAGCCTCGGTCAAGGACGGCCAGCCGGTGCTGCATCGCGTCACCGGCGGCGTGCACTGCAACCTGGCCGTCAACCCGCGCAGCGTGGAGGCGCAGGTGCAGGGCGCGGCAGTGATGGGGCTGTCGATGTGCCTGTCGGGGGGCGCCATCACGTTGAAAGACGGCGTCGTGCAGCAGGGCAACTTCGGTGACTTCACCGTGGCGCGCATCACCAACGTGCCGGAGTTCGACGTCCACATCGTGCCCAGCGCCGATGCGCCCACCGGCATGGGCGAACCCGGCCTGCCGCCGCTGGCGCCCGCGTTCGCCAACGCCATTGCACGATTGACGGGCAAGCCCTTGCGCCAGCTTCCCTTCAACCTGGCCTGACGACGGTGCCTTCAGGCCCCCTCAGTCGAGCACCAGCTGCGTCTGCGTGACGACAGCACACAGCTTGCCGTCCGCATTGGTGATGGTGGTTTGCCAAACCTGCGTCGTGCGTCCGCGATGCAGCGCCACGCTGGTGCCGGTGACCGTCGTGCCGACGCGCGCGCCGGCGATGAACTTGGTGCTCGAGTCGGTCGTCGTCGTCCGCTTGCCCTCGGACAGGTTGACGATGGTGCCGACCGCGCCGAGCGTGTCTGCGAATGCCATGTAGGCGCCGCCATGGAGGATGCCGCCGGCGGTGCACAGATCGGGCCGCACCTCCATGTGCGCGACCACGCGCTCGGGTGCGAGCTCGGTCAGCCGCACGCCCATGAGGCCGGGGAAGATCGTGTCCAGCAGTTTCTGCATCGTGGCGATGTCGGGCATGAATGTCTCCTTGGTTCTCGTGGAAGTTCGATGCCGATGAAGGCTCAGCCCGCCGCCGTCGCGCGTCGCAGCGCCGCGCGCGCGAGCAGGCGCGTCGAGTCCAGCGTCGGCAGCGCCGAATTGCCGTCGTTCAGCACCAGCGGCAGCTCGGTACATCCCAGCACCACGGCATCGCAGCCGCGCGACTTCAGGCCGTCGATCATCCGTTGCAGCAACGCGGTCGACTCGGGCTTGATCACGCCGCGCACCAGCTCGTCCATGATGATGCGGCCCATCGCCGAGCGCTCTTCGGCGTCCGGCCGCACGGCCTCCAGTCCTGCCGACGACAGCGCCTGCGGATAGACCTCGCTGTTCACCAGCCAGTGCGTGCCCAGCACGCCCACGCTGCGAAAGCCGCGCGACACGGCTTCGGCCGCGACCACCTCGGCGATGTGCAGCCACGGCAGCGGCGATTGCGGAAGAACCAGATGCATCGCCTGGTGGATGGTGTTGTCGGGGCAGATGAGGAAGTCGGCGCCGGCCGCCGCGAGCTTGCGCGCCGACGACAGCATCAGCTGCGCGACGCCGTCGATGTCGTTGTCATCGAGGCAATCCACGTACGCCGCGAGCGAATGCGTGTGCATCGAGACCTCGGGGTGCGCATGAGCCTGGCCCATGTAGCCGGCGCCTTCGACGCACAGCGTGCGATAGCAGAGCGCAGCGCCTTCGGCCGAACAGCCGACGATGCCGATGTGAAGTGGCATGAAGCAAATCTCCGTCAGGGAAAGCAGCGGAGGATGTTCTCACGACCTCCGCGACACCGCCATGCCCGCCTGGCGGTCGAGCCGCAGCGTCATCAGCGTCGCAATGGCCATCAGCAGGCCGACCACGTACCAGGCATGCCGGAAGTCCGCGAGCTCCACCGCCGGCGCGCCGCGCAATGCCTGCGAGGCGCCGAGCACCATCGCGCCCAGCGCCACGCCGAGCGCGAGCGACACCTGCTGCAGCATCGTGCCGAGCGTGCTCGCGCCGGCGCGTATCTCGTCGGGCACGTCGGCGAATGCCAGCGTGCTGATGGCGGTGAAGTTCATCGAGCGCGCCATGCCCGCCACGAACAGCAGCACGCACATCAGCGGCAGCGGGTCGCCGGGCGACAGCAGCCCGCAGCCGAAGAGCGTGGCCGCGCAGATCGCGCCGTTCACCGTGAGCACATTGCGGAAGCCGTAGCGCCGCAGCACCGCCGTGGTGGCGCTCTTCATCGCGAGGTTGCCGGCCATGTACACGAGCAGCATCGAGCCCGCATGGAAGGCGCTCATGCCGAAGCCGATCTGGAACATCAGCGGCAGCAGGAAGGGCGAGGCGTTGATCGCGATGCGAGAGACGAAGCCAGCCGTGGCGGTGGCCAGCGCGTAGGTCGGCACCGCCAGCGCGCGCAGGTCGAGCAGGGGCGTCGCCACGCGCCGCGCATGCCGCACGGCGGCCAATGCCGTCACGACACCGGCCGCCAGCAGCCCGAGCGTGACGGCCGAGCCCGGCTGCGGCCCGCCCAGCCGCGTGAGGCCTTCGACCAGCGCGGCCAGCGCGATGGCGGTGAGCACGAAGCCGGTCGCGTCGAAGCGAACCGGGGCCGCGTCGGCGCGGCGCGGAAAGAGCCGCATCACCAGCCACAGGCCCACGAGGCCCAGCGGCACGTTCAGCAAAAAGATCCAGCGCCACGAGGCATGCGTGGCGATGAGTCCTCCCAGCGGCGGACCGATCACCGGCGCGATGAGCCCTGGCCAGGTGATGGTGCCGATGGCCTCTATCAGCCGGTGCTTCGGCGTTTCGCGCAGCACCACGAGCCGGCCCACCGGCGACATGAAGGCCGCCGCCGCGCCCTGCAGCACGCGCGCCGCCACGAACACCTCGAAGCTCGGCGCGAGCCCGCAGGCGAGCGATGCCAGGGTGAAGGTGCCGACCGCCAGCGCGAACACCCGCCGCGCCCCGAAACGCCCCGCGCACCAGCCCGCCGCCGGCACCAGCGCGGCCATCGCGATCAGGTAGACCGTGACGCCCAGGCTGGCGTCGAGCGCCCCGATGCCGAAGCCGGCCCCGATGGCCGGCAGCGCGGTGACGATGACCGTGGCGTCCAGCGTTTCCATGAAGAAGGCGGCAGCCACGGTGAGGGCGATGCGCTTCGAGGCGCCTTCCGTGGCCGCCTCCGGCCGGGCGTTGTCGTTCATGTGCCGAGTCTGACACCGCCCGGCGCCTAGGGTTTACCCGGTGTTGGCGAGCCGGGGGATCGGACGGACGCGGTCCGCGTCATCCGGATCGTCGGCGGGGCAGGCTCGGCAAGGTCATGAAAAACCTCATGAAATCAACGACTTAAGGCCGGCTCGGGCACGCGTCGCCCGTGGCATGTCGATTGCTGAACCACCGGCCGGCCGCGCGCCTCCGATTCGGGGCCTGGCCACGAACTGGAGACAAACCGATGAGTCACCCCGTGGAACACACCACCGCCCCCAAGCCCTTCTACAAATCCCTGTACTTCCAGGTCATCACGGCCATCGTGCTCGGGGTGCTGCTGGGGCATTTCTATCCCGACACCGGCGCTTCCATGAAGCCGCTGGGCGACGGCTTCATCAAGCTGATCAAGATGATCATCGCGCCGATCATCTTCTGCACGGTGGTGGTCGGCATCGCCGGCATGGAAGACATGAAGAAGGTCGGCAAGACCGGCGGCATGGCGCTGCTCTACTTCGAGATCGTCAGCAGCATCGCGCTGATCGTGGGACTGGTGCTGGTCAACGTGCTCAAGCCCGGCGCGGGCATGAATGTCGACGTGACCCAGCTCGACACCAAGAGCATCGCGGCCTACACCGGCCCGGGCAAGATGCAGAGCACCACCGACTTCCTGCTCAACATCATTCCGAACACGGTGGTCGACGCCTTCGCCAAGGGCGAGATCCTGCAGGTGCTGATGATCGCGGTGCTGTTCGGCTTCGCGCTGCACCGCTTCGGCGGCCGCGGCACGCTGGTGTTCGACGTGATCGAGAAGGGCTCGCACGTGCTCTTCGTGATCGTGGGCTACATCATGAAGGTCGCGCCCATCGGCGCCTTCGGCGCCATGGCTTTCACCATCGGCAAGTACGGCGTGAGCTCGCTGCTGCAACTGGGCCAGCTGATGGCCACCTTCTACGCCACCTGCCTGCTGTTCATCTTCGTGGTGCTGGGGCTCATCGCACGCTTCCACGGCTTCAGCATCTGGAAGTTCATCAAGTACATCAAGGAAGAGCTGCTGATCGTGCTGGGCACCTCGTCCAGCGAATCGGTGCTGCCGCGCATGATGGCCAAGATGGAGAACCTGGGCGCGAAGAAGTCGGTGGTCGGCCTCGTCATTCCGACCGGCTATTCGTTCAACCTCGACGGCACTTCCATCTACCTGACGATGGCGGCGGTGTTCATCGCGCAGGCCACCAACACCGACATGACGCTCACGCAGCAGCTCACGCTGCTGGCGGTGCTGCTGCTCACCTCGAAGGGCGCTGCGGGCGTCACGGGCAGCGGCTTCATCGTGCTGGCGGCCACGCTGTCGGCGGTGGGCCATGTGCCGGTGGCGGGCCTGGCGCTGATCCTGGGCATCGACCGTTTCATGTCTGAAGCCCGCGCGCTGACCAACCTGATCGGCAACGGCGTGGCCACCATCGTGGTCGCCAAGTGGACGGGCGACCTCGACACCGTGCGCATGAACCAGCACCTGAACCAGGAAAGCCCGGCCGAGGCCAACGAGCCCGAACTCGTGCTCGACGCCACCGAGACGCACATGCCCGTCAGCTCCGCGCGGCAGGCTTCCTGATCCTCCCTCCGGCCCCGCCGCGGGGCCATCGGGCTGCCACTAATGCGGGCGGCCCGGCCTTGTGCAATAACGGGCCCATGAATTCAAGGGAGCCGGCCCGGCGTTTCGATTCAACTTCCGACCAGGCGACAAGAGGATGGCGCGGCCTGCCCCGATGGGGCGGGGCGCTGGCCCTGGTGGCCGTGGCCGCCTTCGCCGGCCACCAGGTCGCCATGCAGACTGGCCTGGCGCGCCTGCGCGAGGCGGCCGACCACCGGCTCGACATGCTCGCCACCGGCCTCGACGCCGACCTGGCCCGCTTCGACTACCTCCCCGCGCTGCTGGAGATGACGCCCCTCGTGCCGGCGCTGCTCGGCACGCCGGCGGACACGCGGCTGCGCGACTCGGTCAACCGCTATCTCGACGGCGTCAATGCCGCGGCGGGGGCCGAGATGCTCTACGTGCTCGACGCCTCCGGCACCTCGCTGGCCGCGTCCGACTGGGACAAGCCCGGCACCACCGTGGGCCAGGACCTCTCGTTCCGGCCCTACGTGATCGACGCGCTGGGGCAGGGCCGGGGCCGCTTCTACGGCGTGGGCATCACCAGCAAGAAGCCGGGCTATTACCTTTCCTATGCCTTGCGCCGCGGCCAGACCTCGCGCGGCGTGGTGGCCGTGAAGATCAACCTGGAGGAGGCCGAGCGCGCGTGGCGCAAGCTGCCGGGCGACGTGGCGCTGATCGACCAGCGCGGCGTGGTCATTCTTTCCACGCGCGACGACATCAAGTTCAGGCCGCTGCTGCCGCTCGATGCCCTGCAGCGCGCCGAGGTGCTGCGCTCACGTCCCTATGGCGAGGCCGCGCTCCAGCCGCTGCAATGGACGCAGAAGGAAGCGCTGGACCGCGACGTGCAGGTGATCTCGCTCGACGGCGTCGACCAGCTCGCCTCCGCCCGCACCCTGCGCGGCGCGCCATGGCAGCTGGTGGTGCTCGACAACCTCGCGCCGTTGCATGTGGCGGCGCGCAACGCCGCCATCACCGCCAGCCTTGCGATGACGGTGCTGCTGCTGGTGGCCGTGGCGCTGTGGCAGCGCCGTCGCGCGGTGCGCCAGAAGCTGGCCAACCAGGCCGCGCTGCAGGCGGCGCACGACACGCTCGAATCGACCGTGGCGGCGCGCACCGCGCAGCTTCGCGCCGCGCAGGGCGAGCTGGTGCATGCCGGCAAGATGGCCGCGCTGGGGCAGATGTCGGCGGGCGTGGTGCACGAGCTCAACCAGCCGCTCACGGCGATGCGCACGCTGTCGGAAAGCGCCGCGATCCTGCTCGACAAGAACCGCCTCGACGACGTGCGCGGCAACCTCGAGCGCATCCGCGGCATGGTCGACCGGCTCGCCCGCCTGACCTCGCAGCTGCGCACCTTCGCCTACAAGAGCGAGCTGCCGCTAGCGCCCGTGCTGCTGTCGCACGCGATCGCCGACGCGCAGGTGATCGTTGCCGAGGCTTCGAGGAAGCAGCGCGTCGCCATCGAGGTCGACGTGCAGCCGCCCGCGTTGAGCGTCATGGCCGAGGAGGCCGCGCTGGGCAGCGTGCTCGCCAACCTGATGCGCAACGCCATCGACGCCATGCAGGACGCGCCGGTGCGCACGCTGCGCCTTCAGGCGCGGCCGAAGGAGGGCCGCGTGGTGCTGTCGGTGACCGACACCGGCCCGGGCATCCGCCCCGACATCCTGCAGCGCCTGTTCGAACCCTTCGTCACCGGCAAGGCTGCCGGCTCGGGGCTGGGACTGGGTCTCGTGATCTCGGCACAATTGGTGCGGTCCATGGACGGCACGCTGCGCGCGGCCAACCTGGACGGCGGCGGGGCCTGCTTCGTCATCGACCTGCCGGCGGCCATCGCCGTGATGCACGACAGCAGCAGCAACCCGCCGGTTCCCGACGCCCTTTCCATTGCACAACAGGAGTGATCCCCAAGTGAGCGAAGCCCCTGCCATCCGGGTGATGCTGATCGAGGACGACGAAGACGTCCGCGTGAGCACCACCCAGGTGCTGACCCTGGCCGGTTTCGAAGTCGAGTCCTTTCCCAGCGCCGAGCGCGCGAGGGCCCATATTTCATTCGGCGTGCCGGCCGTCGTCATCAGCGACGTGCGCCTGCCCGGCCTGAGCGGCACCGAGTGGCTGCCCGAGCTGCGCGGCGTCGACCCCGAGCTGCCGGTGATCCTCGTCACCGGCCACGGCCACATCGCGATGGCCGTGCAGGCCATGCGCGAGGGCGCCTACGACTTCATCGAGAAGCCCTTCAGCTCTGAGCGGCTGGTGGCCATCGTGCGCCACGCCATCGAGCGCCGGCAGCTCAGCCTGCAGGTGCGCGCGCTGCGCGACGCGCTGGAGAACTGGCAGGGCATCCAGTCGGTGCTCATCGGCCGTTCGGCGCAGATGCAGCAGGTGCGCCAGACCGTGAAAACGCTGGCCGAGACATCGGCCGATGTGCTGGTGTACGGCGAGACCGGCACCGGCAAGGAGCTGGTCGCGCGCTGCCTGCACGACCACAGCGCGCGCCGGCGCCAGCATTTCGTGCCGCTGAACTGCGGCGGCCTGCCCGAGTCGCTGGCCGAGAGCGAGCTCTTCGGCCACGAGGCCGGTGCCTTCACCGGTGCCAGCCGCATGCGCGTGGGCAAGTTCGAGTACGCCAGCGGCGGCACGCTGTTCCTCGACGAGATCGAGAGCATGCCGATGGCGGTGCAGATCAAGCTGCTGCGCGCGCTGCAGGAGCGCAGCATCGAGCGCATCGGCTCGAACAAGACCATTCCCTTCGACTGCCGCGTGGTGGCCGCGAGCAAGGACGACCTGAAGGCCATGAGCGACCAGCAGAAGTTCAGGGCCGACCTGTACTACCGCCTGGGCGTGGCCTTCATCGAGCTGCCGCCGCTGCGCGAGCGGCGCGAGGATATTCCGCTGCTGTTCGAGCACTTCACGCTGCAGGCCGCGAGCCGCTACGACCGGCCCGCGCCGCTCCTGAGCAACGCGCAGCTGGCCGACCTGATGGCCTACGCCTGGCCCGGCAACGTGCGCGAGCTGCGCAACGTGGCCGACCGCTTCGTGCTGGGTCTGCTCGGCGAGCGCCTCACGCAGACGCACGGCGGCGCCGGTGGTGGCGCCCAGGGCGTGCCAGCCTTGCCCCGCGGGCTGCCGCAGCAGGTGGAGTCGTTCGAGCGCGCCGTGATCGTCGAGGAGCTCCGACGCCAGCGCGGCGACCAGCCGGCCACCGCCGCGGCGCTGGGCATCGCGCGCCAGACGCTGCACGACAAAGTGCGCAAGCTGGGCCTGACAGTGGACGAGTTCAAGTAGGGCTGTCGACAGCCGCTTCCCGCGGCCGGCCCCTCTTCAGTTCAGGCCTGGAAGTGGTAGCCGGGTGCCTCGCACGGCGTGCAGCGGCAGCGAGCCTCCGGCAACAATGTGACGAGATAGGGCTCAACGAACCGTTCGCGCGACAGCGAGTGCCCCAGGAGCTCATACCGGTAGCCCGCCACGGCCCCGATGCGGTCGACCACCAGCCCCTGCCCTGCCCCGCAGGCATGGCAGAAGTCCGTGCGCCGCGCCTTGGCCCCGAAAAAAGCGCGACACTGGCACGTCTTAACCCCTGCGTGTCCGCGCTGAAGAAGAAGTGAGCCAGTGTTGGAGTGCCTCCCTACGAGCTCCGCCCCAGTTCCCAACGTGCTGCGGCAGCCGTGAGGCACCAACGACCTGCCCGTGTGACGTGCTTGTCATGCGGCGCATGCACGTCGTCAGACTGATCTCGCTGAGCGACTGTAGCGGCTTGCGGCCGGGGAGTACGAGGCCCGAGCCCTCGATCCGATCCAGTGCCTCCATCAGCTGGATTGCTTGCTTAGACAGCGGTACGCTGTGCTCCTTCTTCGCTTTCATGAGCTCGACAGGGATGATCCACAGCTGCGCATCGAGGTCGATTTCGGCCCACCGGCCGCGCACTTCGCCCGGCAGCACGGCCTGGTCCAACGCCAGGGCACTGCATCCCTCCACGCCGCGCAAGTCAACCATGAACGCGCCCGCTTGGTCGACGGTCGCACAGGGTGGTGCGTCACCTTCTTGAGCTTTCGCGCACGGCCCATTATCTGGTCGACGTGGCCGCGCCAGCGCGCCGCGTTCGCGCCTTCCCGATAGCCGCGTACCAGAGCCCACTCCAGAACAGCTTCGTTGCGATCACGTGGCCGCTAGACGGTTTCGGTCTTCATGATTCAGATCACCTCCAGCACCGTCGGCACACGCGATAGCTCGACGTCCTGTACCCGCAGTTCGCCGATCGTCGACATCACGTACAGGTCGACCGTGCTGGTCTATTGCGCTCGATGCTTGGCGTTCCTCCACTTCGAGACATGCTTTTGGTTCAGCCGACGAGGAGATTCGCAAGACGCTGTCCGGCGAATCGGCAGTGCGAGGAAGAACGAACGCATCGGCACGGGTTCTGAAAGCCAAATCCTAGACAGAAATTAGGTTCAATGAGAGGTCGCTCAATTAGTTGCTTGCCATACCGCCAGCCAACATCAAGAAGCTCGGTGGTGTAGACCAGAATACTTGGCATATTCGATCGGCAGGTTGCAACGCTTGCCTCGAAGCAAGGGGACTTTTCTCGCGACGAACGCCCCCCGATCGAGATCCGGCAAAGGTATGCCACTGCAGCGCGTCAGCATCGCTTTCGAATCAAACTTCGAGCTGAGCAGTGCGGTGGAAAGAGCCCGCCTCCTCCACGCCCATCTCGCTCGCCCTTACCGTCGCAAACTCCGTGCAAACAGGCATCGCCAACGCGCTGTCCGCAGCCAGGTCATCAAGCAGATCCGCCCACAACTGAATCATCTGGCGCCGTTGATTCAGAAAAGTGGCGCGGTCATAGGCGCTTCCCAACTCCTCATCGGAGCCGTGTGCCAAATGCCGCTCGATTACCTCACGATCCCACCCCAACAGTTCGCGGATCAGCGTCCGGGCCGTGGCGCGAAACCCGTGGCCCGTGATCTGCTCTTTCGTGTCATAGCCCAATGTACGCAGCGCACTGTTGATGGTGTTGTCGCTCATGTACCGCGTCTTCTCGGAACGCTTCGACATGCTGCGGAAGATCGGCCCGCTAGGACCGGTCAGCGGATGGATATCGCGCAGAATTTCGACCGCCTGGGTCGGCAGCGGCACGAGGTGTGCCGGCGTGCGTACGTCTCGCTTCTTCCACTCCCTCAACTTCATCTTCTCGGGTGGGCAACGCCAAAGCGCCTGATTGAGATCTACATCTTCCCAATGCGCCAAGCGCAGCTGACCAGGCCGCTGGAACAACAAGGGCGATAGCTGCAAGGCCGCACGCGTGATGACATTGCCGTTGTACGCGCGCATGTCACGAAGCAACTGGCCGAGCTTCTGCGGATCCGTGATGGCCGCATAGTGTCGAGTGCGAGGTGGCGGCAGGCCGCCCGTGCGACCGTTCACGAAGTTCCGAGCCGGATCTAGCGCGCCCACGTCGACAGCGTACTGGAACACATGCTGCACCGCTTCGCGCACTCGCTGCGCCGTCTCCAGATTGCCGCGCTCCTTGATGCGGTGCAGACATCGGACCACCTCGGTCGGCAAGATGGCCTCGATGGCGAGCGCACCGATCCAGGGAAAGACGTGCAGTTCTAGGTGGCGCATAACTTTTCCGGCATAGCCGGCCGACCATTCGCGGTCCTTCCACGCCTGCACATGCCAGGCCCGGGCGGTCAGTTCGAAGGTATTGAGGCGTGCGACACGAGCACGCTCGACCTCTACGCGCCGGGCCTCCCGGGGATCGACACCATCGGCGCGCTTCTCGGCTTCTAGGCGCGCTTTCCGGCGCGCCGTCGCGAGTGTCACCGCCGGGTAGTGACCGATACTGAGCTTGGCTTCTTTGCCGTGCCGCTTGTAACGATAGACCCACACTTTGCCGGTCGGTCGCACGCGAAGGTAAAGGCCCTCGCCGTCCGCCAGCAAATATTCCCTGTCACGCGGCGCTGCCGCCCTGATCTGAAGTTCGTTGAGTTGCCCCATGGTGTACCCAAAATCGACTGCGGTTGAAAAGCAGTCTGGGGTACACCGTGGGGTACACGCAAGAACAGGACTATGTGAGATCGGATGATGCCGCCTGAGCCGCCTTTTCAGGCTAAGTCCTTGATGTACAAGGACTTTTAAGCTGTCTTGGGTTCTACCGAGAAAGAAAGATGGTGGCCTGGGGCGGAATCGAACCACCGACACGCGGATTTTCAATCCGCTGCTCTACCAACTGAGCTACCGGGCCGTTGCTGTGTGCAGCCTCAAATTATACAGCGCTTCTTCGCCCTCTTGAAAGATCAACGCCAAGTTGTTTGAGTTTTCTGTAGAGATGGGTGCGCTCGAGGCCGGTTTTCTCGGCGACGCGGGTCATCGAGCCGTTCTCCATCGCGAGGTGGAACTCGAAGTACGCCTTCTCGAATCCGTCGCGCGCGTCGCGCAGCGGGCGGTCGAGGTCGAAGCTCTGGGTCGATTGCGGGCCGGCATCGGCCACGGGCACCGAGGCCAGCGACGCCATCAGCAGGCTGTCGCCCGTCGTCGTGATGGCTGCCGACTGGCTGCCGGTGACCGGCGCGGGCACCACGCCCGCGGCGGCACGGCGTGCGTTCTCGCGGGCCAGGCCCTGCTCCACCGCCTTGAGCAGCTTCTGCATGGTGATGGGCTTTTCGAGGAAGGCGAACGCGCCGATGCGCGTGGCGTCGACCGCGGTGTCGATGGTGGCGTGGCCACTCATCATGATGACGGGCATGGTCAGGAGGCCCGCGGTGGACCACTCCTTGAGCAGCGTGACGCCGTCGGTATCGGGCATCCAGATGTCGAGCAGCACGAGGTCGGGCCGTGCGCGCTGGCGTGCAGCGCGAGCTTCGGCTGCGTTCTCCGCGAGCTCCACGTTGTGGCCTTCGTCATTGAGAATTTCGAAGAGCAGGTCCCGGATGCCCAGCTCGTCATCGACCACGAGAATGTTTGCCATGAGTGATGCTTGTTGTGTGCGCTGGTGTCTGCAATGTTTGTCGAGTCGCTGGCCGATCCGTCGCCTGTGCGACGGACATTCGTTCGTGCGTGCGGCTCAGGCGGCGGAAGACTTCGACGAATCTTCGGTGTGAGCGACCGCTGCCTGCGGCTCGCCTGCCAGCGCGAATGATAGCGAGACTTGTGCCCCCGCTACAGCCCCATCGACGACGCGGTTGGAAAGCTCGATGCGCGCACCATGCTCGTCGGCGATCTTCTTGACGACCGCCAGCCCTAAACCGGTACCTTTTGTTTTCGTGGTGACGTAGGGCTCGAACGCGCGCTTGAGGATGTTCTCGGCGAAGCCCGGTCCGGTGTCCTGCACGGTCAGTCGCACGCGCTGGCCGGAGTCGCCGAGCCGCGTGCGGATGGTGACCTCGCCGACCTTGCCCGTGCCGCTGGCGGCGGCCTCGGCGGCGTCCTGCGCGTTTTGCAACAGGTTGTGTATGACCTGGCGGATCTGCTGCGCGTCGCCACGGATGGGCGGGCAGCGTTCGTCGAGTTCGGAGCGCAGCGTGATCGGCAGGTTCTCCGCGCTATAGAGCTGGAGCACGTCGGTCAGCAGTGCGTTCAGGTCCACCGGCTTCAGGTCGGCAGCGGGCAGGCGCGCGTAGTCGCGGAATTCGTTCACCAGCCGCTTCATCGCATCGACCTGGTCGACGATGGTCTTCACCGACTTCACGAGCACGGCCTGCTCGGGCGGCTGGACCTTGCCGGAGAGCTTCATCTCGAGCCGCTCGGCCGAGAGCTGGATCGGCGTGAGCGGATTCTTGATCTCGTGCGCGAGCCGGCGCGCCACTTCGCCCCAGGCCTGCGCGCGCTGGGCCGAGACGATCTCGGAAATGTCGTCGAACACCAGCAGCCGCGCGGCACCGGGCAGTTCGGCGCCACGCGCGACGATGTTGATGGCACCGTCCTGCTGCGGCAGGTCGGCACCGGAGGCATGCAGCTCGAAGGCATGCTGCCAGTGGTCGAGGCCGTGCTGCATGCGCTCGACGAGAAAGTCCTCGAACTGCTGCTGCACCTTGGCACCGAACTCCGCCAGCCCAGGCACTTCGACGAGCAGCCGGCCTTCGTAGGCCGCGAGCGGCGCGCGCAGCACGCGGGTCGCGCCCGGGTTGGTGGACAGCACGGTGCCCTTGGCATCGAGCACGATCACGCCCGAGGTCAGGTTGTCGAGGATGGTCTGCAGGTTGGCCCGCGCCGCGTCGAGCTGGCCCATGGTCTTCTCGACCGCGCCACGCGCATCGGCCAGCTGTTGTGTCATGACGGCGAAGGAGCGCGTAAGGCCGCCCAGCTCGTCCTTGCCCTGCAGCACGGCGGTGGGCCTCAGGTCGCCGGCGGCCACCTGCCGCACGCCGTCGGCCAGCACGAGCAGCGGGCGCGCGAGTTGGTTGCCGAAGAGCACGGCCAGCAGCACCGCGCCGAACACGGCGAGGAACAGGCTCAGCGTGAGCGTGCCGATGTACATGCGGCGTAGCCCCTCGCGCGCGATCGCACGCTCCTGGTACTCGCGGTTGGCCTCCTGCACGTCCAGCGCGTTCTTGACCACCGCCGGCGGCAGCGGCCGCGTGACCTGCAGATAGCGCGGCGCGGTGTCGAAGTCGAAACCCGGCCTTTGCACCATGGCGAGCGCACGCACGCTCGCGACCGGCGGAGTGGCGCCAGCCGCGGTGGTTTCGTCAAGCCCCTCGACGTGCGCGACGGCGCGCTCGGGGCGCACCTGGCGAAACTGCTGCACGGTCGGGCGCTCGGGATTGAGCTGGAAGCGCGAGGTGCCTGCACTGGCCACCAGCTGGCCGCTGCCGGTCCAGAGAATGACGTCGCTGGCCTCGAGCTGGTCCCGGATGCGCTCGAGCACCAGGCCCGCGCTGGCGTCGGGCACCTGCGCCAGCTGCGCGCTGGCGCTGCGCGTCTTGACGGCAAGATCGTCGGACAGCGAATCGAGCGTGGCGCGTCCGAGGTTCAGGCCGGCGTCGAGCGCGCCTTCCACCTTGACGTCGAACCAGCTCTCGATCGACCGCGCGACGAACTGGTACGACACCACGTAGACCAGCGCGCCCGGCACCACCCCCACCAGCGCGAAGATGGCCGCGAGCTTGATGAGCAGCCGGCTGCCGAACTTGCCCTGTCGCAGGCGCCGCAGCAGGCGAAAGGCCACCCAGCCGATCACCAGCACCAGCAGAACCGCCACCACGACGTTGATGCCGAACAGGCGCACGTAGTAGCGCTCGTACAGCGCGCGATTGTTGGTGGCCTGGGCCAGCAGGAACATCAGCACGAGGCCGATGGCCGTGACCAGCGCGGCTCCGACACCGATGGCCCAGCGCCGGGCCCGCGCGCGGCTCGCGGCCGACGAGGCCGACGAGGCCGACGTGCCGCCGCGCTCCGGCGTGCTCACTTCTGCTTCTCCACCGCGAGACGCGCGGTGCGCTCGACGGCGATGTTCCAGTCGGACTGGCCGACCACGCCGATCTGGAAGGGGCGCGGCAGCTGCGAGGTGTCGAGCCTGAACCGGAACGTGACCTGGTGCTGCGGATCGTCGCCGATCTCGGCCACGTCGCCCATGCGCAGGCGGCCGACTCGCTTGATGGCATCGAGCGCATCGCCGAGGGTGTCGAAGTTCTGGTTCAGCGAGATGCCCAGGCCGGCCGCGCCGGTCATCGGCGCCGCCGACACGTTGAGCCGCCAGCGCCGCGTGAGCGGCTGGTAGGCCAGCCGCATGTGGCGCGTGACCTGCGCGACCTTGCGGTCGGTCCAGTACCAGCGCTCCTGGAAGAGTTCGGCCTCGGCCACGAAATAGACGGCGATGCCCTTGTCGAGCACCTCCTCGACCAGCGAGGGCAGCTCGAACTGCACCGCGGCACTGAAGTAGATGCCGTCGTCGGACTGCTCCAGCCGCATCTGGGTGATCGACGCGCCGTTGCGGCCCTGTGCGGAGACCGGAGCCGGCAGGAAGGCCATCCACATCGCCCAGATCCAGAGCAGGACGGGCAGCGACAGGATCAGCCGGCGCCGTCGCTCAACGCGGACGCTTTTCAAGCAGGGCGTAGAAGAAGCCGTCGTGGTCACCAGAGGCATTGTCCGGGACGCTGCGGGCATTCGACCCGCTTTGGGGCAGCAAATGGCCCGGCGATGGCAGCAATCGTGCGTCGGTGTTGTGTACAAGAAACGCATCAATTTGTTGCGAACCCTCTTCGCGGAACACGGAGCAAGTGCAGTACAGAAGCCGCCCGCCGGGCCGCACCAGCGGCCACAGGGCCGCCAGAAGCGCGGCCTGCTGGGCGGCGAGCTGGGCGGTGTCGCTTTCGCGGCGCAGCCAGCGCACGTCGGGATGGCGCCGCACGATGCCCGAGGCGGTGCATGGCGCGTCGAGCAGGATGGCGTCGAAGGGCGTGCCGTCCCACCACTGGGCCGGCCGGGCCGCATCGGCGACGAGCACCCTGGCCTGGAGCCCGAGGCGGGCCAGGGTTTCGTCGATGCGGCGGCTGCGCGTTGCATCGACTTCTAGCGCGGTGACGTCGATGGCGCCGGGGCTCGCCATCTCGAGCAGATGGGCGGTCTTGCCGCCGGGAGCGGCGCAGGCGTCGAGCACGCGCAGCGGCGCGGCCGTCTCGCCGGGCTTCGCTGGCTGCAGCAGGCCGTCGAGCAGCAGCGGCGCGGCCATCTGCGCGGCGGCGTCCTGCACCGAGCAAGCGCCATCGACAAAACCAGGCAGCTGCTGCACGGGGCGGGCGCGAGCCAGCTGCAGGCCGCTGGGCCCCACGCGCGTCGCGCCCAGGCCGACGGCCTCCAGCTCGGCGAGATAGGAAGCAGCGGTCGTCTTCTGGGCATTGACCCGCAGCGTCATCGGCGCCTGCGCGTTGTCGGCACCGAGCACGCGTTGCCACTCGCGCGGATGGTCGCGCCTGAGGCGCTCGATCCACCAGCGCGGATGGTTCCATTGCGCGACGGGTTCGGTGTCGGTGGCGGCCACGAGCTCGTCGCGCTCCCGCAGGAAGCGCCGCAGGCAAGCGTTGATGAAGCTGGCCTGCGCCCGCGTGGCCGGGTTGCGCTTGGCGGCCTCGACGGCCTGGTCGACCAGCGTGAAAGGTTCGTAGGGCGCGTGCGTGGCGTCCCAGGCAAGCGCCAGCGCGGTGCACAGCAATGCATCGGGCAGGGGCGGCGGGGTGCGCTTGGCCAGATGGCGGCGCAGGGCCTCGGCGCGGCCGAGCCAGCGCAGCACCTGGAAGCCGAGCGCCTGCACGCCCGGCCGCAGCGCGGGCTCGACGGCTTCGAAGGCCACCGAGCCCGAGGTGCCGGCCCGGATCGACGCCAGCGCCGTCGCAGTCAGCTGCAGCTGGCGCCAGAGCGGAGGTTGTTGCAGCGGCGGCGTATCGCCATGGCCCCTGCGGGAAGGATCGGAAGGTAGTTCTGACAAGTTGGAGGCGATGGTAACGGGCCGGCCAAAGGCCGGACTTCGCGCATGGAAAGAAGAAGAAACGGAGAGAAACGGTGGTCGAAGCGCGCCGCAAGCTCTATTCAGAGCAGCGGAGCTGCCGGACGCAGACGCACGGCCCATGCCACCAGTACCGCCGGAAACTGCGCGATCGCGGCGTTGTATTGCGCCACCGCCAGGTTGAACTGGCTGCGCGCGATCTCGGCCGCGGCCGAGGGCTCGGGCCAGCCGATCGGCTCGGCGGCGCCGGACACCACGGTCGTTGTCGTGCCGGGCTGCAGCGGTACGGGCCGCGACAGCGTGCCGTCGGCATCGAACACCGTCACCTGGTCGGGGTGCTGGCGCTGCCAGGCTCCGATCCAGACCTGCAGCGCGGTGGCCAGCGCGGCCATGCCGCCGACATCGAGCGGTCGCAGCCGGGTCGCTCCCAGCAGGGTGGCGAGCTGCGCGGTTGCCGCCTGCAGCGGTGCGACCGAAGACAGCAGCTCGCCCGTGGGCGCGGCCTCGGGTTGCGGCCCCGCCGCGATGCTGGCCTGCACGAAATCCAGCTGCTTGCCCAGCGCCGCATCGAGCTGGCCATAGGCCTGCAGCACGGCCGCGCGCAGACGCACCAGCCGGTTGTAGGCACCGACAAACCAGAACAGCAGGATCGCGATCACGATCCAGCCGGCCATCGATTCGGGCAACAGACTCATCGACGACTAAACCTCATGGAAACACAAAGAAAAACGCCCCCCAACCGGGGGCGGTCGGGGGGCGTGATGTACCGGTCATGGCCGGTGATGCTAACCAGTTATTCGGTCGCAGCGCCTTCGCTGGCTTCCGTCGTGCTGGCAGCCGCATCGGCTTCACCGGAGCCAGCCAGTTCGGCTGCTTCCGATTCGGCGATGGCGCGGCGCTCGGCCTCGTCCATGGCGTCCTTGACCTTGCGTGCCTGGTGGTACGCCATGCCGGTGCCCGCGGGGATCAGGCGACCGACGATGACGTTTTCCTTCAGGCCGCGCAGCTCGTCGCGCTTGCCCATGATCGCGGCTTCGGTCAGCACGCGCGTCGTTTCCTGGAACGAAGCAGCCGAGATGAACGAGTCGGTCGACAGCGATGCCTTCGTGATACCCAGCAGCAGGTTGGTGAACGTCGCGGGGATCTTGCCTTCGGCGCGCAGGGCGTCGTTGGTGTTGAGCATTTCGCTGCGTTCGACCTGTTCGCCGGAGATGTAGCTCGTGTCGCCGATGTTGTCGACCACGACGCGGCGCAGCATCTGGCGAACGATCACCTCGATGTGCTTGTCGTTGATCTTCACGCCCTGCAGGCGGTACACGTCCTGCACTTCGTCCACGATGTAGCGCGCCAGTTCTTCCGAACCCAGCAGGCGCAGGATGTCCTGCGGGTCCGCCGGGCCGTCGACCACGGATTCGCCCTTGTTCACCACCTGGCCTTCGTGCACCAGGATGTTCTTTTCCTTCGGCACGAGGTCTTCCCAGACCGTGCCTTCCGGATCGGTGATCTGCAGGCGGATCTTGCCCTTCGTTTCCTTGCCGAACGACACGGTGCCGGTCATTTCGGCCAGCATGCCCTTGTCCTTCGGCGAACGGGCTTCGAACAGCTCGGCAACGCGCGGCAGACCGCCGGTGATGTCGCGGGTCTTCTGGCCTTCGACCGGAATACGCGCCAGCACTTCGCCGGGGCCCACGTCCTGGCCGTCACGCACCTGCACCAGCGCGCCGATCGGGAAGCCGATCGTCACCGAGTGGTCGGTGCCCGGGATCTTCACTTCGGCGCCGGAGGCGTCGATGAGCTTCACCTGCGGACGAACGACCTTGGCGGCGCCGCGGCGCTTCGGGTCGATCACGACCAGGGTCGACAGACCGGTCACTTCGTCCACCTGCTTGGCGACCGTGAGGCCTTCCTCGACGTTCTCGAACTGCGTCTTGCCGGCGAATTCCGTGATGATCGGGCGGGTCAGCGGGTCCCAGTTGGCCAGGACATGGCCAGCCTTGATCTGCTGGTCGGCCTTGACCGTCAGGGTCGCGCCGTACGGCACCTTGTGGCGCTCGCGCTCGCGGCCGTGCTCGTCGTGGATGATGATTTCACCCGAACGCGAGATCACGACCAGCTCGCCCTTGCTGTTGGTCACGTAGCGCATCGTGGCGTTGAAGCCGATCGAGCCGTTCGACTTGGCTTCCACGCTCGAGGCGATGGCGGCGCGCGAAGCGGCACCACCGATGTGGAAGGTACGCATCGTCAGCTGCGTGCCCGGTTCGCCGATGGACTGGGCGGCGATCACACCGACGGCTTCGCCGATGTTGATCAGGCCGCCGCGGCCCAGGTCGCGGCCGTAGCAGGTCGAGCAGATGCCGAAGCGGGTTTCGCAGGTCAGCGCGGTACGCACCTTGACCTCGTCCACGCCCTGCGCCTCGAGCTCCTCGATGGTGTCCTCGTCGAACATCTCGCCGGCCTTCAGCAGCACCGCGCGGTTCTCGGGGTGCAGCACGTCGTCGGCAGCGGTACGGCCGAGGATACGGTCGCGCAGCGATTCGATGACTTCACCGCCTTCGACGATGGCGCGCATCAGGTAGCCGCCGTGCGTGCCGCAGTCCTGCTCGGTGACGACCAGATCCTGCGTCACGTCGACCAGACGACGGGTCAGGTAGCCCGAGTTCGCCGTCTTCAGCGCCGTGTCGGCCAGACCCTTACGGGCACCGTGGGTGGAGATGAAGTACTCCAGCACGTTCAGGCCTTCGCGGAAGTTCGCGGTAATGGGCGTCTCGATGATCGAGCCGTCAGGCTTGGCCATCAGGCCGCGCATGCCGGCCACCTGGCGAATCTGGGCCGCGGAACCGCGGGCACCCGAGTCGGCCATCATGTAGATCGAGTTGAAGGACTCCTGCTCGACTTCCTTGCCGTTGCGGTCGATGACCTTCTGCTTCGACAGCTTGGCCATCATCACCTTCGACACTTCGTCGCCGGCCTTGCCCCAGATGTCCACCACCTTGTTGTAGCGTTCGCCGGAGGTCACGAGACCCGAGACGTACTGCTGCTCGATCTCCTTCACTTCCTTGGCCGAGCGCTCGATGATGCCGTGCTTCTCCGAAGGCACCAGCATGTCGTCGATGGCGATCGAGATGCCGGCCTTGGTCGCCAGGCGGAAGCCGTTCTGCAGCAGCTTGTCTGCGAAGACAACGGTTTCCTTCAGGCCGCACTTGCGGAACGAGACGTTGATGAGCTTGGAGATCTCCTTCTTCTTCAGCGCCTTGTTGATGTTCGAGAACGGCAGGCCCTTCGGCAGGATCTCGGACAGCAGCGCGCGGCCCACGGTGGTGTCCACGAGCGAGGTCGACGGCGTGAATTCGCCGGTTTCCTTGTTCTTGGTGTACTCCGTGATACGCACTGCCACCTTGGCGGTGAGTTCGACTTCGTTGGCGTCGAGCGCGCGCTGGACCTCACCGATGTCGGAGAAGACCAGGCCTTCGCCCTTGCCGTTGATGCGGTCGCGGGTCGTGTAGTACAGACCCAGCACCACGTCCTGCGAAGGAACGATCGACGGTTCGCCCGAAGCCGGGAACAGCACGTTGTTGGAGGCCAGCATCAGCGTGCGGGCTTCCATCTGCGCTTCCACCGACAGCGGCACGTGGACGGCCATCTGGTCGCCGTCGAAGTCGGCGTTGAATGCCGCGCAGACGAGCGGGTGCAGCTGGATGGCCTTGCCTTCGATCAGGATCGGCTCGAAGGCCTGGATGCCCAGACGGTGCAGCGTAGGAGCGCGGTTCAGCATGACCGGGTGCTCCTTGATGACCTCTTCCAGGATGTCCCAGACCACCGGCGTGCCCGATTCGACTTCCTTCTTGGCAGCCTTGATCGTGGTCGCGATGCCCATGGCTTCGAGGCGCGAGAAGATGAAGGGCTTGAACAGCTCGAGCGCCATCAGCTTCGGCAGGCCGCACTGATGCAGCTTGAGCGTCGGGCCCACCACGATGACCGAACGGCCCGAGTAGTCGACGCGCTTGCCCAGCAGGTTCTGGCGGAAGCGACCGCTCTTGCCCTTGATCATGTCGGCCAGCGACTTCAGTGCGCGCTTGTTGGCGCCCGTCATGGCCTTGCCGCGGCGGCCGTTGTCCAGCAGCGAGTCGACGGCTTCCTGCAGCATCCGCTTCTCGTTGCGCGCGATGATTTCCGGAGCCTTCAGCTCCAGCAGGCGGCGCAGACGCGAGTTGCGGTTGATGACGCGGCGGTACAGGTCGTTCAGGTCGGAGGTCGCGAAGCGGCCGCCGTCCAGCGGCACCAGCGGACGCAGGTCCGGCGGCAGCACGGGCAGCACGTCGAGCACCATCCACTCGGGCTTGATGCCCGACTTGCGGAAGGCTTCCAGCACCTTCAGGCGCTTGGAGTTCTTCTTGACCTTGACTTCGGAGCCGGTCAGGTCGCCGCGCAGGCGTTCGATCTCGCTGTCGAGCTCGATGCCTTCCAGCAGGTCCTTGATGCCTTCGGCGCCCATCTTGGCGACGAACTCGTCACCGTATTCCTTGCGCTTCGCGTCGTAGTCGTCCTCGGACATGATGCCGAACTTCTTCAGCGGGGTCATGCCGGGGTCGGTGATCACGTAGGCTTCGAAGTACAGCACGCGCTCGATGTCGCGCAGCGTCATGTCGAGCACGAGGCCCAGACGCGACGGCAGCGACTTCAGGAACCAGATGTGGGCGCAGGGCGCGGCCAGGTCGATGTGACCCATGCGCTCGCGACGCACCTTGGTCTGCGTGACTTCGACGCCACACTTCTCGCAGATCACGCCGCGGTGCTTCAGGCGCTTGTACTTGCCGCACAGGCACTCGTAGTCCTTGATGGGGCCGAAGATCTTCGCGCAGAAGAGACCGTCGCGCTCGGGCTTGAACGTGCGGTAGTTGATCGTCTCGGGCTTCTTCACCTCGCCGAAGGACCACGAACGGATCTTCTCGGGCGAAGCCATACCGATCTTGATGGCATCGAAATGCTCATCGGGCGTGAATTGCTTGAACAGGTCGAGTAGCGATTTCATAAGACTCTTTCCCTTTTCAAATTAGGAACGCTCGAGCTCGATGTCGAGACCCAGCGAACGGATTTCCTTGACCAGCACGTTGAACGATTCCGGCATGCCGGCTTCGATCGAGTGCTCGCCCTTGACGATGCTTTCGTACACCTTGGTACGGCCTTGCACGTCGTCGGACTTCACGGTCAGCATTTCCTGCAGGACGTAGGAAGCGCCGTAGGCTTCGAGCGCCCACACTTCCATTTCCCCGAAACGCTGGCCGCCGAACTGCGCCTTGCCGCCCAGAGGCTGCTGCGTGACCAGCGAGTACGGGCCGGTCGAGCGGGCGTGCATCTTGTCGTCCACCAGGTGATGCAGCTTCAGGAAGTGCATGTAGCCGACGGTGACGGGACGCTCGAACTGGTCGCCGGTGCGGCCGTCGAACAGGTAGGCCTGCGTGCGGCTGTCGGTCAGGCCCTTGGCCTTGGCGATGTCGTCCGGGTAGGCCAGCTTCAGCATGCCGCGGATTTCCTCTTCCGAGGCACCGTCGAACACCGGCGTCGCGAAAGTCGCGCCGTTTTGCAGGTTGCCTGCCATCTCGAGCAGTTCGGTGTCGCTCAGCGAGGCGATGTCTTCCTTGCGGCCCGAACCGTTGTACAACTGCTCCATGAACTTGCGCAGCTCGGCCACCTTGGCCTCCTGCTGCAGCAGGTCACCGATGCGCTGGCCCACGCCCTTGCCGGCCCAGCCCAGATGCACTTCGAGAACCTGGCCCACGTTCATCCGCGAGGGCACGCCCAGCGGGTTCAGGCAGATGTCGCACGGCGTGCCGTCGGCCATGTGAGGCATGTCTTCGACCGGAACGATCTTCGACACCACGCCCTTGTTGCCGTGGCGGCCGGCCATCTTGTCGCCGGGCTGCAGGCGGCGCTTGACGGCCAGGTACACCTTGACCATCTTGAGCACGCCGGCGGGCAGCTCGTCGCCCTGCGTGAGCTTCTTGCGCTTTTCTTCGAACGCGAGGTCGAAGCTGTGGCGCGTCTGCTCCAGCGAGTTCTTGATCGACTCGAGCTGCGTCGCCACTTCGTCTTCCGCCGGGCGGATGTCGAACCAGTGGAACTTCTCGACCGACGACAGGTAGGCCTTGTCGAGCTTGGTGCCCTTGGCCAGCTTGTTCGGGCCGCCGTTGGCGACCTTGCCGGTCAGCAGCTTCTCGATACGGTCGAACGCATCGGCTTCGACGATGCGAAGCTGGTCGTTCAGGTCGAGGCGGAAGCGCTTCAGCTCGTCGTCGATGATCTGCTGGGCGCGCTTGTCGCGCTGGATGCCTTCGCGGGTGAACACCTGCACGTCGATCACGGTGCCTTGCGAGCCCTGGTCCACGCGCAGCGAGGTGTCCTTCACGTCGGAAGCCTTCTCGCCGAAGATGGCGCGAAGCAGCTTCTCTTCAGGCGTCAGCGTGGTCTCGCCCTTCGGCGTGACCTTGCCCACCAGCGTGTCGCCCGGCTGCACTTCGGCGCCGACATAGATGATGCCGGACTCGTCGAGGCGGTTGAGCTGCTGCTCGGCCAGGTTCGGGATGTCGCGCGTGATTTCTTCGGCGCCCAGCTTCGTGTCGCGAGCCATCACCACCAGTTCCTCGATGTGGATCGAGGTGTAGCGGTCTTCGGCGACGACGCGTTCCGAGATCAGGATCGAGTCTTCGAAGTTGTAGCCGTTCCAGGGCATGAACGCGATCAGCATGTTCTGGCCGAGGGCCAGTTCGCCGAGGTCGGTCGATGCGCCGTCGGCCACCACGTCGCCCTTGGCGATCTTGTCGCCGCGCTTGACGATGGGGCGCTGGTGGATGTTGGTGTTCTGGTTCGAACGCTGATACTTGATCAGGTTGTAGATGTCCACACCGACTTCACCGGCAGCCGCTTCGGCGTCGTTCACGCGCACCACGACACGGGTCGCGTCGACGTAGTCGACGATACCGCCGCGGGTGGCCGTGACCACGGTGCCCGAGTCGACCGCGGAAACGCGCTCGATACCGGTACCGACCATCGGCTTCTCGGGACGCAGCACGGGCACGGCCTGACGCTGCATGTTGGCGCCCATCAGCGCGCGGTTCGCGTCGTCGTGCTCGAGGAACGGCACGAGCGATGCGGCCACCGACACGATCTGCGCGGGCGACACGTCCATGTACTGGATGCGCTCGGCCCCGACCAGGATCGATTCGCCGGCTTCACGAGCCGAGACCAGGTCGCCGGTCAGCACGCCGTCCTTGTCCAGGGCCGCGTTGGCCTGGGCGATGACGTACTTGCCTTCCTCGATGGCCGACAGGTAGTCGATCTCGTTGGTGACCTTGCTGTCCACCACGCGACGGTACGGCGTCTCGATGAAGCCGTATTCGTTCAGGCGGGCGTACAGGGCCAGCGAGTTGATCAGACCGATGTTCGGGCCTTCAGGCGTTTCGATCGGGCACACGCGGCCGTAGTGGGTCACGTGCACGTCGCGCACTTCGAAGCCTGCACGTTCGCGCGTCAGACCGCCCGGGCCAAGGGCCGACACGCGGCGCTTGTGGGTGATTTCGGACAGCGGGTTCGTCTGGTCCATGAACTGCGACAGCTGCGAAGCACCGAAGAATTCCTTCAGCGCGGCCGAGATCGGCTTGCTGTTGATCAGGTCGTGCGGCATCAGCGGCTCTTGCTCCGCCTGGCCCAGACGCTCCTTCACGGCCTTCTCGATACGTGCCAGGCCGGTGCGGTACTGGTTCTCGGCCAGTTCGCCGACGCAACGCACGCGGCGGTTGCCCAGGTGGTCGATGTCGTCGACTTCGCCGTTGCCGTTGCGCAGGTCCACGAGGATCTTGACCACGGCCAGGATGTCCTCGTTGGTCAGCACCATCGGGCCGGTCGATTCGTCGCGGCCGACCTTGGCGTTGAACTTCATGCGGCCGACGCGCGACAGGTCGTACGTGTCCGGGTTGTAGAACAGGCGCTGGAACAGGGCCTGCACGGCGTCTTCCGTCGGCGGCTCGCCGGGGCGCATCATGCGGTAGATGGCCACGCGCGCGGCGAACTCGTCCACGGTTTCGTCGATGCGCAGGGTCTGCGAGATGTACGCGCCCTGGTCGAGTTCGTTCGTGTAGATGACCTGCACGTCCTGCACGCCGGCCGTGCGCAGCTTCTTCAGCAGCGCTTCGGTCAGCTCGTCGTTGGCCTTGGCCAGGATCTCGCCGGAGTCGGCGTCGACGATGTTGCGGGCGATCACGCGGCCGATCAGGAAGTCTTCCGGCACGCTGATGTGCGTGGTGCCGCCCTGCTCGAGCTCACGCGTGTGGCGCGCGGTGACGCGCTTGTCCTTGGCGACCACGACCTTGCCCGACTTGTCGGTGATGTCGAAGCGCGCGACTTCGCCGCGCAGGCGCTCGGAGACGAACTCCATCTGCGCGCCGCTGTCCATCAGGCGGAAGTTGTCGTTCACGAAGAAGTTCGCGAGGATCGATTCCGGGTTCAGGCCGATGGCCTTCAACAGGATCGTGACCGGCATCTTGCGGCGACGGTCCACGCGGAAGTACAGCATGTCCTTCGGGTCGAACTCGAAGTCGAGCCACGAACCGCGGTAGGGAATCACGCGGGCCGAGAACAGCAGCTTGCCCGAGCTGTGCGTCTTGCCCTTGTCGTGCTCGAAGAACACGCCGGGCGAGCGGTGCAGCTGCGACACGATCACGCGCTCGGTACCGTTGATGATGAACGAACCCTTGTCCGTCATGAGCGGCACTTCGCCCATGTAGACCTCTTGTTCCTTCACTTCCTTGACCACCTTCGACTGCGAGGTCGACGACTCGCGGTCATAGATGATGAGCTGCACCTTGGCGCGCACGGCCGACGCGAAGGTCAGGCCGCGGGTCTGGCATTCGCGCACGTCGAACGCCGGCTTCGCCAGGTTGTACTCGAGGAACTTCATCTCGACGAAACCGTTGTGCGAGACGATCGGGAAGGCGGCGTCGAACGCGGCCTGCAGGCCTTCGACGGTACGTTGTTTCGGCGGGATGCCGGCTTGCAGGAACGCGGTGTACGCGTCTTTCTGCATCTGCAGCAGGTAGGGGATTTCGACGACGCTGTCGCGATTGCCGAAACTTTTTCGGATGCGCTTGCGTTCGGTGTAACTGTACGCGGACGATTGGGCCATGAGAGCTCCGGTGCTTGAGATCTTCAGCGACTTGTCAGCAGTGCCTGGGCACCACTGCTTGGCGGCTGGCCACTACCAGCCGTTGGCGGACAGCGATGCGTTGCACATCGCCCGAACCAAGGGGTCTTCTGCAGTCGGGGTCAGAAGACACTCAAAAAACATCTCGCTCTGGCTTTTCCGGAGCCCTTCGGGTCTCCGGGAAAGCCGGCAACGAGCCGGCTTTTGAGTGCGCTCTGAAAGCGGCAAAGGCTGGAGGGCCTTTGCAGGCACCTCCAGCCCTCCAGGGGGTCTGAATTACTTCAGTTCCACCTTGGCGCCGGCGTCTTCCAGCTTCTTCTTGGCGGCTTCAGCGTCAGCCTTCGACAGGCCTTCCTTGACAGCCTTGGGAGCGGCTTCCACCAGGTCCTTGGCTTCCTTGAGGCCCAGGCCGGTGATTTCGCGCACTGCCTTGATCGCCGAAACCTTGTTCGCGCCGGCATCGACCAGCACGACGTTGAATTCGGTCTTCTCTTCGACTGCAGCAGCAGCGGCACCGCCACCACCAGCAGCCGGAGCGGCCATTGCAGCGGCGCTCACGCCGAACTTCTCTTCGATGGCCTTGACCAGGTCGTTGAGTTCCAGGACCGTCATGCTGTCGAGCGCGGTCAGAAATGCGTCTTTATCGAATGCCATTTTTGTTTCCTAACAATTGGGTTGAATGTTTCAAACGCAGACAGCTCAAGCTGCCTGTGCTTCTGCCGGGGCATCGGCGGGTGCAGCTTCGCCACCACCGCGCTTCTCGGCCAGCGCCGCGAGCACGCGGGCGGTACGAGAGATCGGGGATTGCATCAAGCCCAGCAGTTGCGCCAGCAGCACTTCCTTCGAAGGGATGTTGGCCAGTTGCTTCACGCCCTCGACGTCCAGGGCCTTGCCACCGAAAGCGCCACCGCGAATGACCAACTTGTCGTTGGTCTTCGCGAAATCGGCCACCACCTTGGCGGCGGCCACAGCGTCTTCGGAGAAGCCATAGATCAGCGGACCGGTCATCTGGTCGCCGACGACTTCAAACGGGCTACCAGCGACAGCACGGCGGGCCAGGGTGTTCTTCAGAACACTCAGGCTCACACCCTTGCTGCGCGCTTCGTTGCGCAGTTTGGTCATATCGGCCACCGTGATGCCACGGTATTCCGCCATCACGAGCGTTTGAGCTTTTGCGGCGAGGCTGGTCACGTCATTGATGACCGCTTCTTTCTCACTGCGATTCAGACTCAAGGTCTACTCCTTTAAATGCGATCTTCGGCCGGAGCCTGGGATCGCGCTTCATGCAGCGACCAACTGTCAGGAACAAAAAATCGACTTCCTTGATTCCTTGCAGTGGGGTCGCCATCTGCGCTGGATACCGGACAGGGAGGTCCGGCGTTTAAGTGCAGCACCCTGCACACCAGCGGTCTTGGATGGCCCGCGGCAACCGAAGCCGCCGCGACCCACCACATCCGCCCCGCCCTTTCGGGTGAGGCAGATCCTTCTTAGCTCGCCGAGATGGTTTGCGTGTCCACGCGGACACCCAGACCCATGGTCGACGAAACAGCCACCTTGCGCAGGTACACGCCCTTGCTGGTCGCGGGCTTGGCCTTGACCAGAGCGTCGATCAGCGCGGCGAGGTTGCCTTGCAGCTTGTCGTTGTCGAACGAGCGACGGCCGATCGTGCCGTGCACGATGCCTGCCTTGTCGACGCGGAACTGAACCTGGCCGGCCTTGGCGTTCTTCACGGCCGTGGCGACGTCCGGGGTCACGGTGCCGACCTTCGGGTTCGGCATCAGGCCGCGGGGACCGAGGATCTGACCGAGCGTACCGACGACGCGCATCGCGTCAGGGGCAGCGATCACGACGTCGAAAGGCATGTCGCCAGCCTTGACCATGGCAGCCAGGTCGTCCATGCCGACGATGTCGGCACCGGCAGCCTTGGCTTCCTCAGCCTTGGCGCCCTGGGCGAACACGGCGACGCGCTTGGTCTTGCCGGTGCCGTTGGGCAGCACGACGGCGCCACGCACGACCTGGTCCGACTTCTTCGCATCGATGCCGAGCTGCACGGCCACGTCGATCGATTCGTCGAACTTGGCGGTAGCGGCTTCCTTGACGATGTTGATCGCGTCAGCCAGGGGGTACAGCTTGGTGCTGTCGACCTTGCCTTCGAGCGACTTCTGCTTCTTGGTGATCTTGGACATTTACACGCCCTCCACATTCACGCCCATCGAACGGGCCGTACCAGCGATGGTGCGAACCGCGGCGTCCATGTCGGCAGCGGTCAGGTCCTTCATCTTGGTCTTTGCGATCTCTTCGAGCTGTGCACGCGTGATCTTGCCGACCTTGTCGGTATGCGGACGTGCGGAGCCCTTCTCGAGCTTGATCGCCTTCTTGATCAGCACGCCGGCCGGCGGCGACTTGATGATGAAGGTGAAGCTCTTGTCGGCGAACGCGGTGATGACCACCGGCAGCGCCAGACCCGGCTCGTAGCTCTGCGTCTGCGCGTTGAACGCCTTGCAGAACTCCATGATGTTCAGACCGCGCTGACCGAGTGCGGGACCGATCGGCGGGGACGGGTTGGCCTTACCAGCTGGCACTTGCAGCTTGATGAAGCCGACGATTTTTTTCGCCATGCTTTTTGCTCCTTGCGGGTGATATCGCCTTGGCTTGCGGCCGAGGCTCCCCGGGGTTAAACGACTCTTCGATCAAAGCCGCGCGCCGAGTCGGACAACGCGCAGCCAGGAGTGGTTCGGACCTCTCGGTCCGGGGCTCAGGTCTTTTCGACCTGGCTGAATTCGAGTTCCACAGGCGTCGCGCGGCCGAAGATCATGACCGACACGCTGACCTTGCTCTTCTCGTAGTTGACTTCCTCGACGGTGCCGTTGAAGTCGGTGAACGGACCCTCCTTGACGCGCACGAACTCACCGACGGTGAATTCGATCTTGTGGCGCGGCTTCTCGGTGCCCTGCTGCATCTGGCTGACGATGTCCTCGACCTCTTTCTGCGAGATCGGGGCCGGACGGTTCTTGGCGCCGCCCACGAAGCCCGTCACCTTGTTGGTGTGCTTCACCAGATGCCAGCTTTCGTCGTCCATGATCATCTCGACCAGCACATAGCCGGGGAAGAAACGGCGCTCGGTGGTGCGCTTCTGGCCGTTCTTGATCTCGACCACTTCTTCGGTCGGAACCAGGATGCGGCCGAACTTGTCCTGCATGCCGGCGCGGTTGATGCGCTCGGTGATGTTGCGCTCGACGGCCTTTTCCATGCCCGAATAGGCATGCACCACGTACCAACGCAGATCAGGGTTGGCGGCAGGAGCCAGCACGGAGGTGTTTTCTTCCTCCGGCGCGCTCGGCGTGGTTTCAACTGCGTCGTCGATCATTTATTTTCTCCAGCCCAGAATGAGGTCGAAAAACACCCATTCGAGCGTCTTGTCGGTGAGCCAGAGGAAGACGGACATGATCGCCACGAAGGCGAACACATAAGCCGTCATCTGCATCGCTTCCTTGCGGGTCGGCCAGACGACCTTCCTGACCTCGCGCCACGAATCACGACCGAACGCCCACAGTTGGCGGCCATTCTCCGAACTGCCGAACGCAGCCACTGCCGCGGCCAAACCGACCAGCAGCGCAGCCCATTGCACCAGCGAGCCCTGACGCGCCAGCAGATAGAACGCCACGATGGCGCCCACTGCCAACACCACCGCCGCGGCCAGTTTGGCCTTGTCGGCGCCGGTGCTCACGGTTTCGATTTGAGAAGTGGCCATGTTCGGCTGATTTCCTGTGACCCGAAGGCCTTCAATTCAATGCGTCTCTTGAGACGCCGAAGCCCGTCGGGACGCGACGGGCTTTTCGGAGTGCCACCTAAGTGGCAGGGGCAGTAGGAATCGAACCTACAACCTTCGGTTTTGGAGACCGACGCTCTGCCAATTGAGCTATACCCCTCCGGTACTCTTCGCGCTCGGCTTACAGGTCGAGGATCTTCGCCACGACGCCCGAACCCACGGTACGGCCGCCTTCGCGGATAGCGAAGCGCAGGCCTTCTTCCATGGCGATCGGA
>NZ_FOBJ01000032.1:0-25885 GCF_900109805.1 Variovorax sp. YR750 | reverse complement strand
CCGGGCGGCATCGCGATCGGCCAGGGCGCGACCTCGCACCTGGCCGACTCCATCGCGCTGGGCACGCAGTCGTCCGCAGCCGCGGTGCAGGGCGTGGCGCTGGGCGCGGGCACCAGCGTGACGCAGGCCGGCGGCGTGGCGCTGGGCGCGGGCTCGGTGGCTTCGACGGCCGCGGGCGTGGCGGGCTACGTGCCGCCCACCGCGACCGACGCGCAACGCATCGCCATCGGAGCGACCACCAGCACGCTGGCGGCGGTGTCGGTGGGCAATGCCGCCAGCGGCCAGTTCCGCCAGATCACCGGCGTGGCGGCGGGCACGGCCGACAGCGACGCGGTCAATGTCTCGCAGCTGCGGGGCGTGCAGGGCACCGTCGCCGCCATCGACCAGTCGACGGTGAAGTACGACACCAACGTGGACGGCTCGGTCAACTACAACAGCGTGACGATGGGCGGCAGCAATTCCACCGGCCCGGTCACTGTGCACAACGTGGCGCCGGGCGTGGCCGGCACCGATGCCGTCAACGTCAACCAGCTCAACGCGACCAGCGCCGGCCTGAACAACCGCATCAACGCCATGGGCGACCGCATCGACGGCGTCGAGAAGAACGCCTATGCCGGCGTGGCGGCCGCCATGGCGCTGCAGATGCCCGGGAGCTACGTGCCGGGCAAGACGGTCATGCGCATCGGCGCGGGCTCCTTCAAGGGCCAGAGCGCGGTGGGCGTCAGCTTCCGGCGCACCGCGGAGAACAACGCCTGGAGCATCACCGGCGGCGTGGCCACCAGCCGTGCCGGCGTGGGCGCCACCGTCGGCGCGGAATGGGTCTTCAACTGATCGCCACACAGATGAACTGGACGAACGCCATCATGAACAGCAAGCCTCTCCAAGCCAGGACCCGCGCCATCGTTCCCATCGTTCTCGCCGCACTGCTGGCCGGCGGATGCGCGAGCCCGAGCTACACCGTCACGCCGCAGATGCAGGCCAGGGCCGCGTCGGAGAACCCGGCGCCCGCGAAGGACGACGACTTTCCCGCGCCGGATTCCGCGAAGTGGCGCCAGGGCGCCTTCCCCAGCCTGGAGGCCCTGCGCAACATGCGCACCGGCATGGGCAAGGACCAGGTGCGCGAGCTGCTGGGCTTCCCGCACTTCAGCGAAGGGCTGGGCGGCGCGCGCGAATGGAACTACATCTTCCACTTCCGCACGGGCGCGGGCCCGGGGTACATCACCTGCCAGTACATGGTCCGTTTCAACGACGACGTGCTGACCAACGGCATGTACTGGAAGGGACCGGGCTGCGCCGACCTGCTCAGGCCGCCGCCCGCGGCAGCCGCGCCTGTCGTTGCTGTCGCACCCGCGGCCGTCCCCGCCACGAAGACGACACTGGGCGCCGACGGCCTCTTCCGCTTCGACGGCCGCACGCTGGCCGACCTCCTGCCCGAGGGCCGTCGCAAGCTCGATGCGCTGGCCGCCGACATCGCGAGCAGCGCATCGGTGGAGACGGTCAGGGTCACGGGCCATACCGACCGACTCGGCAGCGACGCCTACAACCAGGCGCTCTCGCTGGCTCGTGCCGGCACCGTCCGCGACTACCTGGTGCAGGCCGGCGTGCCGGCGCGGAAGATCCAGGTCCAGGGCAGAGGCTCGTCGGAGCCGAAGGTGCAGTGCGCGCGGCAGGCCGCGCGGGCGGCGCTCATCGACTGCCTTGCCCCGAACCGCCGCGTGGAGATCGAGGTGTCCGCGGGGCGCTGAAAGCCGTCGCCCCGCGAACGAAGAAGACCCGCCCGGCTTCAGCCGTCAGCGCATCAGAGCAGCGGCGTGTAGGGCGAGGTCATCGGCCTCAGCGTGGCGCCGCCGCTGTCGTACCCGGGCACGCCGATGCTGTTCGAGCCGCCGAACACGTAGCGCAGGTAGACGCTGCCCGTGAACTGCCGGTAGTTCTGTGCGTTGTTGAAACCCAGCGAGCCGCCGAGGAACATCTTCGGCGCAAGCTGGTACTCCAGCACCGCAGCCAGGTTGTAGGCGAGGCCGGTCTTGGAGCTGCTGGCGTACATGTTGTTGTAGCTCGAGCTGCTCAGGCCCAGCGCCAGCGCCTGGTAGGCAGCGCTCGACGCCGCGGCGTTGCGCGACGGGTCCGTCGGGAAGTAGGGCGATGCCTTCTGGTTGAACGACTGCACGCCCAGCGAGGCGTTCACGCGCCACGAGAGCCGGTCGCTGCGTCCACTCCAGTCGACCGGGAAGGCCACGCTCACGAAGCTCTGCGGGCTGAAGTAGCCGCCCTGCCCGAAGGTGTAGTAGCTCAGGTTCTTCTCGTAGCCCATCAGCCCGATGTTCATGCCCAGCGTGAGCTTGGAGTTCGGGTTGTTCAGCAGGTGCAGGTAGGCGCCGCCGCCGGTCTCCACGCGCGAGTTGCTCTGCACGTTCTTGCCGGTGATGCCGTGCGCGGCCAGGTAGCTGTACACGCCGTAGGTGCCGTCGTCGTAGCCGATGTCGCCGCGCACGCCGGTGGCGACCACGCCGCCCCAGCGCTCGTTGGTGCGCTCGTCCTTCGCGCCGGCGAACGACAGCACGCTGTCGGTCACCGCGCGGCGGGAGATGTCGGCCTTGTAGTTCCAGGAGTCGCCGAAGCTGCCCTTGAAGGTGACGTTGCCGACCACGTTGGTGGTGGGAAAGCCCAGCGGCGTGGTGCCGATGCCGGCCTCGAAGTTCTTGCCCTCGTAGCCCACGTTCAGGCCGACGCCCGATGCGTTCTGCTGACCGGCCGACGTGCCGTTGCGCAGCGCGTCGAGGGCTGCGGCCGGCCCGCCGCCGAAGCGGCTGCCGGTCGAATAGTCGCTCGCCGGCGTGCCGGCATCGAGCACCGTGGGCGTCACGCCAACGACGATCTTGCCCTCGCCGACCGGGAAGCGCGTCTGCACCGGCAGCTGGAAGTCGGAGAGCCGGCTCAGGCCGGCCTCGCCCGCGCGGTTGCGGTAGACCGTGCCCGCGGTGAGGCTCACCGCGCGCTGCGACTCGAGTTCCTGCACTTCCGAGGCCAGCGTGCTCGCGGGCGCGCTGCGCAGCGGCGCGTTCCAGCTCGGCTCGGGGCGTGCCGTGTTGGCCTGCGCGTAGGCGGCATTGGCCTGCGGATAGGCCGGATAGCCGGCGGGTGCCGCCGCCATGGCGCCCTGCGCCTGCGGGATGTAGACCGGCGCGGCCTGCCGGCTGCCCGGCACCGGGTACTGCGGCACAGGCTGCATCGACGGCGCGACATAGGCTGAGGCCTGTGGCACGTTGTTGTTCGGGCTGCTGTTGCGCGCCGTGCGTGTCGATGTCTTCGCGCTCGACTGGCGGCCCTTCGCGCCCGCAGCTGCCGGCGCGGCGGAATCCCACGGCAGGGCGACCGGCGCGGCCGCGATCGGGTAGCCCGGGTAGGCAACCGCCTGCTGCGCCACCGGGTAGGCCGATGCAGCCGGATAGCTCGCCGGATAAGCCCCGGCCGTCGCAGCCGCCGGATAGACCGCGGGCTGCATGCGCGCCTGCGCGAACGGGTTGCCGTTGGCCGGCAGGGCGCCGGCGGGCATGGCCGCGCCCGGCGCGCCGCCGGTCATGCCGGCGAACGGATTGGCGGGCGGCATCTGCTGCACCGGTACGCCGCCCGGCGCGAAGCCGCCGGAAGCGACCTGCCGCTCGGCCTCCAGTGCCGCGCGCAGGTACTGCTCTGCCTTGCGGCTCTCGCCCGCGTTGCGATACACGCGTCCGGCGGCGGCCAGCACGCGCGACTGGTCGGGCGCCTGCTTCAGCGCGGCCATCACGTAGTTCTCGGCCTGGCTGTGCTCGCGCTGCGCGCTGGCGCTGGCCGCGGCGGCGAGCAGAGTGTCGAGATCGGTAGGGCTGCGCTGCAGGATGCGCTGGTACAGCGCCAGCGCCTGCCCTTCGTCGCGCGCCGCCGAGTACAGCCGCGCCAGCGCGGCCAGCGCCTGCGGATCTTCCGGCCGCTCGGCGAGCACCGGTGCCATCGCGTTGTAGGCGGCCTCGAGGTTGCCGGCTTCGCGCAGCGCGTCGGTCTGGCGCAGCGCGAAGGCTATGCGCAGGCTGTCGAAGTCGCTGCGCTGGGCGGCCGTCATGTTGGTGCCCGCGAGCTGGCGCAGCACGGCCGAGAGTTCGATGTCCTGCTTCGTCTTGAGCAGCACCGACGCATAGAGCAGCCGGTCACCGGTACTCGGCACCGGCGTGCGCGCCAGCAGCTGGCGGCTCATGGCGAGGGCGCGCGGTGCGTCGCCGATCTCGGCATAGGCGCCCGCGAGCTGGCCCCACAGCTCGGCCGGCATGTCGGCGCCCAGCGTGGCCTCGGCCTGCGCGAGCACGCCGCGCGCGGCGTCCGCCTGGCCCTGGCGCGCCAGCGCGAGCGCGCGCGCGGCTTGCGACTGCGCCCACAGGCGGCGCTGCAGCGCCGCCATGTCGCGCGTGCGCGAGCCCGCGGGAATGCGTTCGAGGTACTGGATGCCGGCGGCCGCGTCGCCCGTCTCGGAGGCGAGCAGGGCGCTGGCGTAGAGCGCGTCGGGCATGTCGGGCTGCGACATCAGCAGCCCTTCCATCACGCCGCGCGCCTCGGACACGAGGCCTTGCTTGCGGTAGATGTTGGCCAGGTCGAGGCGCACCCACGGGCTGTCGGGCGCCGCGAGCATGGCGTCCTCGAGCGTGCGCTGCGCGCCGGCCGCGTCGCCGGCATCGGCCTGCTGGCGGGCGCGGTTGCGGGCCTGGTCGACCTGCAGGTTGCGCAGGCCGCCGAGCTGGGTGGCCTGCTCGGGCGTGAGGCGGCGCGACAGCGCCAGCGCCTCGTCGGCGCGGCCCGTCTGGCCGTACAGCGAGATCAGGCCGTTGAGCGCCTGCGTGTTCTGGGGCTTGCTCTCGAGCACGCGCTTGTAGCCCTGCTCGGCCTGGGCGTAGTCGCCGGCGGCCAGGCGCAGGTCGGCCAGCGCGTTCTGGCCCACGGCCTCGCGCGGGTCGATGCGCACGGCGCGTTCGTAGAGCGACTGCGCACCGCGTGCGTCGTTCTTCGCCTGCGCGGCGCGGGCCTGGCCCACCAGCGCCCAGTAGGTGGCGCTCTGCAGCGCCGAATTCCACTTGCTGCCGCCGCCGCGCGCCGCGCGTTCAAGCAGCTCCTGCGCTTCGGCAAAGCGTTCCTGGCGCAGCCGCACGAGGCCGAGGCCGCCCAGCGCCTCGCTGTCGTCCGGCTTGGTGCGAAGCGCCTGCTGGAAGCGCTGCTCGGCGGTGCCCGGGTCGCCGCGGTCGAGGGCCTGGAAGCCTTCGCCCACGGGCACGCCGGGCGTGTTCGCGGCGGCCGTCCTGGCCTTGGTGAGCGTCTCCAGCCGCGCGGTCACGGCAGCGTCGTTCTGGTTGCTGCCCAGGTATTCCTGGTAGAGCGCGACATCGGGCTGGCGCGCGTCGAGCCAGATCAGCGCCTGGCGCCAGGCGGCGCGTGCGGCGGTCGCCACGGCGGGCTGCTTCGTCAGCTCGACCAGCTCGCGGATGCCCGCGCGGCGTGTGGACTCGCTGTAGGTCTTCTGCTGCGCGAGCGCGAGCCTGTAGTTCGCGTTGTCCGGGTGCTCCTTCACCAGCTGCTCGAGGCCGCGGCGGCCTTCGTCGGCGCCCTGCGGCGTGCTGGCCAGCACCTGGTAGTACTCCAGCGCGAGCGCCTCGGGCGGCGGGCGGTTGTCGAACTGGCTGCGGTACAGCTCCACCGCCTCGGCGGCGCGGCCGGCGCGCGCGGCGGCGCGGGCGCGCTGCAGCGTGCTCTGCTGGCCGCCGGGCTGCTGCGCCTGCTGCTGCAGGCGCGCCAGGCGGGCGTCGTTCGGGCTCGCGCTGCGCAGCCGCGCGATCCAGCCGCGCGCCGCCTCGGTGTTGCCGCGCGACAGCTCGACCTGCGCCATGCCGTACATCGCGTCGGTCGACTGGGGCTGGATGCTCAGCAGCTTCTTCCAGCTTTCCTCGGCGAGCTCGGCGCGGCCCTGGGCCTGCCAGTAGTTGCCCTGCTCGGTCAGCGCCGCGCCGGCGTCGACCTGCGCCTGCGCGGGCACGGCGGCGCACAGCGCCGCGAGCATGCCGACGCAGGCCATCCATTGCCGCGACTGCGGCGACGGCGCGAAAGGGAAAGAGGGGGGACGCCCTGGCTTCAGGCCGGTCGATTGGGACGGCATAGCGTTCTCCATGAGGGTTGCAGCTGGCCGTTGCGGCCGAATTCGTATCGGCCGTCGTGCCAGGCCTGACCGAAAAGGAGCAGGCATTGTTCGTAGTAGGGCAAGGGCGCGGTGCCGGGCGCGGCCGGTGCGGCGCGGCCGCCGGGCACGCGCGCGACCTGGGTCGCCAGCGCGTCGGTGGCCCCCACCGCCTTGAGGTAGGGCAGCATCGCGCCCGCGAAACCGAGCGGCGCCATGCCCCGCCCGGCGCCGCTGGCGGTGTCGACGTACTCGGGCAGGGGCTGGCGCTCGGCCAGCAGCTGGCCCGGGCCGCGCAGGTTCAGCAGCAGCATCTTGCGCGCCGGATCCTTGTCGGAAAGCATGCCCGCCCAGAGGTAGGTGCGGATGGCGTCGTAGCTGCCGGTGAGCCCCTTCTGCGGATCGGCCACGAAGGCGCGCTCGTCCGACGACCAGGCGCACCAGTCGGGCGCGAAGCCCTTGGGCGTGACCGCGCCGAACATGCGCAGCGTGTTGTCCGTGACTTCGCCCCAGGGGCCCGTGGGATCGGCCTGCTGGAAGTAGCGCAGCAACTGCAGCGGCATGTAGCTGGGGTTGAGCCGCCACGACGGCCCGCTGGCCACCGACTTGGGCCAGGGCAGCAGCATGCGGCCGAGGCCGGGCAGCGCCACCACCTCGTCGCGCACGGCCAGCGCCAGCAGGCTGCGGCCGAGCGCGCGGTAGCCGGCGTCGTTCCACAGCCGGCCGCCTTCCATCAGCGCATAGGCGATCCACAGGTCGGCGTCCGACGCGGCATTGGCGTCGAGCACGCCCCAGCCGCCCTCGGGCTTGCGGCCCCATTGCCAGGCGGGCAGCTTCTTCGCGAGGCTGCCACCCGCGAGGTTGGCCTCGGTCCAGGCCAGCATGCGCGCGAAGGCGGCGCGGTCGTTGTGCACCAGCGCGAAGAACATGCCGTAGGACTGCCCTTCGGAGGTCGACTGCTGCTGCGGCGTGTTGAAGTCGATCACCCGGCCGTCGGCCTGGACGTGGCGCGCCGCGAAGGCGGCCCAGTCGGTGGCCGGGTGGCAGGTGGCGGGTGCCGGCTCCTGGGACTGCGCGGCGGCCGCGAGCTTCGGCAGCGCCAGCGCGAGCCCGGCCGCGCCGAGCAGGGCGCGGCGGTGGGCGGACGGGGTCGGCAGTCGTCGCATGGATCGCTTACTTGGTTTTCGCGCTGCCCACCGACAGGCGCTTGCGCGCCCGCAGCTGCAGGCCGGCATACGAAACGGCCGCGCCCAGCAGCGCCAGCACGAGCACCAGCCCGGCCAGCATCAGCGGGCTGCGCGACAGGTTCCACTGCACCCAGGCGATGGGCGGCAGGCGGCCGACGTAGTAGGTGTCGCCGCCGAGCACGCTGTTGACCTGCGTGTCGCGCATGATCGTCATGCTGCCCTGCACGCGCTTGAGCAGCTCGGGCGTCATCAGCGTGTTGAGCAGCGCCTCCTTCGAGTCGGGGCCGGTGATGGCGGCGACCACGCTGCGGCCGCCGCGCAGCGGCGACTCGAAGCCCGCGAGCACGGCGTCGCGGCCGTCGCCGGTGATCGCGATCTGCATCGAGCCCGGCAGGTCCTCGCGCGTGCGCGCGCCGATCACGAAGTCGATGGTGTTGTCGATCCAGCTGCCGAGCTTGATCTCGGGCGCGGCGCCGTTGCGCTTGAGCGGCATCTTGTCGGCCCACTGCGTGAAGAGCGGCTGGCTCTGCAGGTTGCCGATCACCAGCAGGTCCTTGTCGGCGAGCTGCACGGCTTCCGAGGGCGTGCCCACCTTCACGCGCAGCGCCGGGTAGCCGGTGGAGCGGCCGATCTGGCCGAGCAGGCCGAGGTAGGTCTCGGTGTCGGCGCTGTCGGGCTGCGCGGGCAGGATCACCGCGGTTTCCGACAGGTCGGCCATGCGCGAGAACGGGAAGCCGCCGTTGGCGTACGCCGCGAGCTCGGGCATCGCGATGAAGTGCGGGAAGCCCGACACGTCGATGGTGGAGGTCGGGTCGATCGCGCCGCGCACGTTGTCCAGCTGCGGCACGCAGCGCCCGCCCACGGGCTCGAAGTAGTAGTGCAGGCGAAGCTGGCTGCGAGGGCCCATGGCCAGCGGCGGCAGGATCACTTCCTTGTGCTCGGCCAGCGTGCCGTCGGGCATCAGCTTCACGGCCAGCGGGTTCCACCAGCGGTCGCCGGCCGGGTTGGCCGAGCGCAGCGGCAGGCCGCCCACGAAGTTCTCGTTGACGTTGACGTTCAGCGTCGACTGGTCGGGCCGCACGCGCGGCGTGTAGCGGTAGCGCAGGTCGAGCGGAATGCCGCGGCTGCGCCAGGTGAACAGGTCGGGCGGCAGCTGCAGGTTCACGCGGACCACGTCGGGGTTGTAGCCCGACACCGACAGGTCGGCGGCCGTCGTCAGCTCGCCGAACTGCAGCGCGCGGTCGCTCGGAACCCAGCGCGGCGCGTCGTAGGGCTTGCGCGCCGGCGGCTCCTGGAAGGCGGTGACCGCGGCAGCGGCGCCCGCGAAGGCCTGGCTGTTGAGCGTCAGCGCGGCGGCGGCGGTGCGCAGGTCGGCCGGCGTGCGGCCCATCACCAGCAGCAGCTTGCCGGCGGCGTCGCGCGGGTTGTCGACCACGGCCAGGCCCGGCCCCTGGATCGCGGGCAGCGCGAGGCCCGGAATGCTCGACTCCGGCGTGACGAACACCACCGCGTGGCCCGTGGGCAGGTCGCCGCCCGACACCGGGAAGGTCGCGCCGCGGTAGTCGGCCAGCGCGCCGAACCACGAAGACACCACGCCGGCCGCCTCGAGCACCGGGCCCGCGGCGGCGGTGCCGAAGACGAAGGGAATGCGCGCGCGCTGCACGTCGCGGCGGTCGAAGAAGGGCAGGGGCAGCTTCGCCAGGTCGTTCGCGAGCTTCAGCGGCGCCACCGTCAGCTTCAGCGCACTCGATGCGTCGATGTGCGCCCACAGGCTGGTGTGGGCCGGGTCCTCGCACTCGCGCGTGTAGTGGCCCACGAGCTGGACGTTGATGCGGTTGAACTCGGTGATCAGGCGCCGGTCGATCGGGATCTCGGCCGTCTGCGGCTTGCCCGCGTCGGCGCGGTTCACCGGAAGCGTGGCCACCAGCACGTCGTTGACCGTGACCTTCAGGTGCGACAGCTCGGGAATCAGCGAGGGCGAGTACGCGTAGTTCAGCTTGAACGACGCGGCCGTGACCAGCTCGTCGGCGCGCACGTTGAACGGGATGCCGATCGTGCCGCTGATGCCGCGCAGCTGCACGGCGTAGTCGATGCCCAGCTGCGTGAGGTTGAGCTCGCGCACGCTGGCGCCCGCGGCCGCGCCGCCTGCCGCCGGCGCGGCGACCGGGCCCGGCTGCGCCGCCGCGCCCGTGGCGCCCATGGCGCAGGCGAGGGCCGCGGCGAGCAGCACGGCGGTGGCGGCGCGCGCTGGCGCCCGGACGAGAGGCGCGTCGGGACGACGCGCGCACAGGGTGGACATCACGTCGATTCCTTTGCTTTGGCGGGGCGCAGCCGCGCGGCGGTCGCGCGGTAGTAGTGGCTGAACATGTCGCGGAAACCGGTGCCGCTGATGCTGATGATGTGGCCGAGCACGCGGTGGATCGGCACGCGCGGGTGGTTGCCCCAGCGCGCGGCCCAGATGTCGGCGCGCGCGGTCGTGCACTGCACCAGCGCGCGCTCCTGCGCGAAGCTCATCGGCGCGAAGCGCAGGCCCAGCCGCTTGCCGCCGCTGAAGCGCACCGTCGCGGCGAAGCGCGACTCCAGGTCGTTGCGATAGAGCGCGATGTCGACCGGGGTCTCGGGGTCGAGCTTCATGTCCTGCGGCAGCTCGACGCCGAGCCCGCCGCTGGAGAAGTCGAAGGTGTTGCAGCGAAGCGAGCGGCCGTCGGCGAAATACAGCGTGGCCGGCAGGCTGAGCTCCACGCGGTGCGAGCTGCGCAGCTGGCGCGACTCGTTGGCGGCGGCCACGCAGGCGCCCAGGATCATCATGTTGTAGACCGTCCAGGCCAGGTTGAGCCAGACGGTGGCGATGTTCTGCGGGTCGACCCAACTCAGGCGCCACAGCCCCAGGCACACGCCGACGAAGTTCAGCGCCAGCAGCACCAGGCTGGCCTTGGCGATGCTGCTGTCGAAGTACTCCTCCTGGATCAGGCCGCCCTTGGCCGTCACGTTGAAGCTGCCCAGCTTGGGGTTGATGAGCGCCACCAGCGTCGGCCGGAAGATGTACCAGGCCAGCACCGCCTCGTAGACCTCGTTCCACAGCAGGTAGCGAAAGCGCCCCTGGATGCGGCTGTTGGTGAGGTTGGCGTGCAGGATGTGCGGCAGCGCGAAGGCGAAGATCATCGACGCCGATGCGTGGATCACGCTCGCGCCGAAGTACAGGTAGGCCAGCGGCGCCGTCAGGTAGATGAGCCGCGGCAGGCCGTACAGGAAGTGCAGCATCGCGTTCACGTAGCAAAGGCGCTGCGCCCAGTGCAGGCCGCGCCCGAACAGCGGATTGTCGATGCGGAAGATCTGCGCCATGCCGCGCGCCCAGCGGATGCGCTGGCCCACGTGGCCCGAGAGACTCTCGGTGGCCAGGCCGGCCGCCTGCGGCAGCGCCAGGTAGGCGGTGGTGTAGCCCAGGCGGTGCATCTTCAGCGCGGTGTGGGCGTCTTCCGTCACGGTCTCCACCGCGATGCCGCCCACTTCCTCGACGATGGTCCGGCGCAGCACCGCGCAGGAGCCGCAGAAGAAGGTGGCGTTCCACAGGTCGTTGCCGTCCTGGATCAGGCCGTAGAACAGCTCGCCCTCGTTGGGCACCGTGCCGAAGGTGTCGAGGTTGCGCTCGAAGGGGTCGGCCGAGAAGAAGTAGTGGGGCAGCTGCACCATGCCCAGCTTCGGGTCGCGCCCGAACCAGCCCATGGCGATCTGCATGAAAGAGCGCGTGGGGATGTGGTCGCAGTCGAAGATCGCGACGAATTCGCCCGTGGTGTGCTTCAGCGCGGCGTTGATGTTGCCGGCCTTGGCGTGGCGGTTGTTGTCGCGCGTGACGTGGGTCACGCCGACCTCCTCGCAGAACACGCGGAATTCGTCGCGGCGGCCGTCGTCGAGCACGAAGATCTTGAGCTTGTCGCGCGGCCAGTCGATCAGCTGCGCGGCCAGCACGGTGGAGCGCACCACCGACAGCGACTCGTTGTAGGTCGGGATGAACAGGTCGACCGTGGGCCACTCGGCCGGGTCATCGGGCAGCGGCACCGGCTTGCGCTCCAGCGGCCAGGCGGTCTGCACGTAGCCCAGCAGCAGCACTACGAAGGCGTATAGCTCGGCCATCAGCAGGCCCACGCCCAGCACCAGGTCGACCGGGTTGTCCATGTACATGGTCTCGGTCACGCGCCAGTAGGTGTAGCGCGATGAAACGACGACCGACAGGAAGATCAGCACCAGGCTGGCGAAGCGACCGCGAAACCGGTTGGTGACGAGCGCGGCCAGGAATATGCCCACCGACAGCGCGATCTGCTGCTCGAAGCTCATGGGCGCGATGATCAGCGCGGGCAGCGTCGCGAGCACGGCGATCCAGCCGAGGATGCGCACCGGCAGCAGCCGCAGGATGGCCGGGGCAGGCCGCGGCGCGGGTTGCTGCAGGGGGGCGGACGGGGCGCTTTTCATCGGTTCGGTTCCATGGTCCGCAGGGAGGGGAAGGCGGCGGCCTGGCGGGCGGTCTCGATGCGCTCGAGCACCCGCTCGGCGCAGGAGGAGAAGTCCTCGGCCGCCTGGCTCATCGGCGCGTAGCGCTGCACGGGCGAGGCGGAGGCCAGCGCCTCGGGGACCGCCTGGTCCAGGTGGAGCACGCCCAGCAGCTCGGGCCGCAGCCGCTGGCGCAACATCTCGAAGACGTCGTTGTTCAGCCGCTTGCCCGGATCGACCTGGTTCACCACGTAGCCGGTGCCGAGGTAGTCGGCGCGCGAGCTGGCGTACTTGCCGATCATGCGTTCGACGATCGGCAGCGTGGCGAAGGAGCCGGCGTCCGCCAGCACCGTGACGACGCCGAAGTGCGCGGCACGCAGCGCCTGCTGCAGGTAGACCGAGGCGCCGGGCGGCGTGTCGAGCAGCACCAGCGTGCCCTCGGGCAGTCCGAAGCGCTGCAGCGTCTCGGCCAGCCAGCCGGGGTGGCGCGCCAGCTGCTGCTCGAACGAGATCTGGCGTTCGTCGTCGACGTCGCCGAAGGGCAGCAGCATCGCGCCGGCACTGGCCGGGCGGATCGTGTGGGCCCACGGGATCAGCCCCGTGGCGGCTTCGACCAGGCCGCTGTCGCAGTCCTGCGGTTCATTGGCGATGTGGAAGCGCAGGGCGTTCTGCGGGTCGAGGTCGATCGCGAGCACCTGCCGGCCGCGCTGCGCGAGCGCGGTGCAGAGATTCGCGGCAATCGTGGTCTTGCCTACGCCGCCCTTGGAGGAAATGACTGGGATGACAACCATCGTCACGTCGGCCTTCGCCAGCGTGACAAGGGCCCCGGCGCGGCAGACGGCGGCTGCGGGCCGGCAAGGCGCTCGAACAGCTGCTCGAGCGGCGTGGGCTGGGCATCGGTACCGTCGGCGGCGGGCGCTGCGAAGGAAGCCGCGGCGGGAGGGGGCGTGCGCAGAACAGGTTCGACGCGGGGCTGCGGCGCGGCGGCCGCGGGGCCCGGCTGCGCGTGCACGGGGGGCGCGAACGGCGCAACCGGAGCGACTGGCGCGGCCGCAGGGGCCGGAGCGACCGGAGAGGAAACGGGCGCCGCGGCGGCCGGCGGATGCGCGATGCGCTGGCCCGACAGCAGCGGCCAGACGCGGGGCGTCTCGGTCTCGGCCTCGGGCGGCGCGAATTCCCTGTAGCCGTGCGAGTCGCCGCCGAACTTGCGGAACAGGCCGGCTATGTCTTCGGGAGCGGAGTCCTCGGTGTTCATGCGGCCACCTTCGACAGCCGCAGGTCGACGCGGGGCTCGCCCTGCACGGCGGCCGTCTTCAGGGCCTGCACGCGCAGCGACGCGGGCATGCGCTGCGAATCGAACCAGGCCTGGTACACGCCTTCGAAGAAGCCCACGCTCCAGCCCGTGGTCTCGGGGCCGAAGGCCATGGCGATCGGGCTGCAGGCATGGGTGATGGCGACGCCGTCGGATTCCTCGCTCAGGACGGTGAAGCCCCAGTCGATGCGGTCCCAGTGCTCGTTGAACCGGTCTTGCAGTTCCTCGAGCGTGCGGCAGGGCGGAATGGGCAGGGCCTGCGCGAAATGCTGGCCGACGCGGCAGAAGAGCTGCCGCAGATCCTCAGGCGGCAATCCGGCGCTCAATTCGGCGGCCATTCCGCGATTGAATTCCAGCCATTGCGAGCTGCAGGATTTCTTGTCGTAGTAGTCGATAAACGTCGCACCAGTTTCCATGCCGAGGCATTTTCTTGGATCAGTTAACCATTGACAATAAATGTGAACTAATTAGTACGAAAGGACTGTCTTTGGCGGCCCCGACTGTATGAATTCGGGGACGACCCAGGCCCCGACCCTTGTCGGCCAACAAGCCTGTACGTCGCGCAGAGGCGATCGGATTCGTTTTTTGGGGGAGCTTCAGTCCCGCTGGATCGGGGACGAGCACGGGCGCCGCCGCGGGGCGCCAGTTTTCCGGTTCAGGGGCGGTTCAACCCGAAATGGCTTCGCCCGCGTGATGGCGCACGCTGCGGCGGCTGCGCTTGACCGCGTACATGGCCTCGTCGGCCTGGCGCAGCGCCTGCGCGGCGGTGGTGCCGCGCGGATCGACCGCCACCACGCCGACGCTGGCGCCGGCGTAGGCCAGCGTGGTGCCCTGCAGGCGAAGGTCGCCGACGGTGCATTCGCTCAGCCGGTCGGCGAGCGCCCGCGCCGCGGCGTTCGTCGCCCCGCCCAGCGCGGGGCCGGCACCGATAACCACGAACTCGTCGCCGCCGCTGCGCGCCAGCAGCTCGCCGGCACGCAGCGAAGCCGACAGCCGCCCGGCCATGGCCACGAGGAACTCGTCGCCGATGTCGTGGCCGTGCGTGTCGTTGATCTTCTTGAAGCCGTCCATGTCGATGAAGCCCACCAGCACGCTGAGCCTGTCGCGCTCGCCCTGCGCGAGCAGCCGGCGCAGGCCGTCGACGAGCGAGCGGCGGTTCGGCAGGCCGGTGAGCGCGTCGGTGGCGGCGAGGGTGACAAGCTCGGCGTGGGCCTTCTCGAGCTTGCGGTAGAGCAGCTCGCGCTCGACCTGCTGGCCGATCAGCCGCGCGAACAGCTGCAGCACCGGCTCGGCGTGCGGCGCCAGCGGATGCTGTGCGGCGCTGGCGGCGCACAGGGTGCCGAACAGGCCGCCGCTCTCGGTCTTGACCGGCGTGCTCACGTAGGTCTGGATGCCGAGTTCCCGCGCCGCGTCGGAGTCGCCCCAGCAGCTCGCGACGTCGCCGGTGTAGGTGCGGCCCTCCTCCATGGCGCGCTTGCACAGGGTGTCGGCCCAGGGCACCGTGAGGCCCTCGGGAATGCTCAGCTGCCGCACGTTGCGCGAGAACAGGATGTGCTGCTGGCCCTTGTCGAGATCGATGGTGGTGAGGTAGGTCGATTCCAGGCCGGTCACCGCCTCGAGCATCTCGAGCATCGGACGGGTCAGGTCCTCCAGGGTCTTGGCCGAAGCCACCGAGCCGGAGAGTTGTTCGATCAGGGATTCCATGGCCGACATTCTGACTGCGAACATGACTTTGGGCACTTACAGGGCGGTTCCGGCGGCACATAGCATCCGCCCATGACAGCGACCGACAGGACCTCATCCCCGATTCCCGAGGCGACGCAGGATCCCGCGAGGCCGCGCGCCATCCTGGTCGTGGACGACCACGACCTCGTGAGGATGGGCGTGTGCGCGTTGCTGCAGGCCAACGTGTCGGCGACGCCCATCGAGGTGCTCGAGGCCGGAGACCTCGCCGAGGCCATGGCCATCTACGAGGACAACCAGGACGCGATCGAACTCGTGCTGCTGGACCTCGCGCTGCCCGACACGCAGGGCCTGAGCGGCCTCATGGAATTCCGCTCGCGCTATCCCGCCGCGCGCGTCGTGGTGCTTTCGGGCACCGGGACCACCTCGCTCGCGCAGGACACGCTGGCGCAGGGAGCGATGACGCTGGGCGCCTTCGCCTTCCTGCCGAAGTCCGCGACGCTCAGGGAAGTCGTGAGCTTCATCCGCGCCTGCGGGCTCCTGGGCGGCGACGCGGTGAACTACCAGGCCTTTCCCGCGCCGTCGGTCGTCGACGTCGCGCAGCCCTCGTCCAGCAATGCCCGCCACAAGCTGACGAAGCGGCAGCTGCAGGTGCTCAACTGGCTGCTGGAGGGAAAGAGCAACCACGAGATCGCGCTGCTCGCCGAGATCAGCGAGGGCACGGTGAAGAACTATGTCGCCGGCATCCTGCTGCAGTTCGGGATGCGCTCGCGCGCGCAGCTGATCAGCAGCCTGCGCTGAGTCCCGCCGCGGCGGGTCGGAAAAAAACGGGGCTCGCGAAAGACCCCGGAGGGAGACAAAGGCAATGAACGACCAGACCCCCGGGCGCCTGCCCGTCGACGCCACGCTCGAGATGCGCGTGCTGCGCGAGCACGTGGCCTCCGTGTACGCGGGCAACACCACGGCCATCGCGGCGCACATGGGCTTCGCCATCGTCATCGGCTGCTTCGGCTACTTCTACGTGAACCCGGCTTTCAGGCTGCTGATCGTCGCGCTGATCGCGGCGATCGTGCTGGTCGACCTGTACGCGTTGTTCACGCCGCGCTGGACGCCGGCGGTGCCGCTGGCCGAGACGCCCTACTGGGAGAAGAAGTACACCCGGATCGTCACCATCATCAGCACCATCACCGCGCCCAGCAGCCTCTTCCTCGTCAGCATCCAGGACCCGATGCTGACCACTTTCGTGACGGTGGTGATCATGGGCAGCTGGACCCGCGCCGTGCAGGCCCGCTGGCCGCTGAAGAGGGCCATGTTCGGCTACGGCATTCCCATGATGAGCGGGCTGATCGTCTCGCTGGCCTGGTACGGCGGCGCGCTCAACTGGTTCCTGGCGGGCTTCGCCTTCGTCAACCTGGTGCTGACGCTGAGCGAAGGCGTCAAGCAGAACAGGCGGCTCACGGCCTCGCTGATCCTGCAGTTCGAGAACGAGGCACTCGCGGCCCAGTTGCGCGAGCAGATCGCGGCCACCGAGCGCGCCAGCGCCGAGAAGACCCACTTCCTCGCCGCGGCCAGTCACGACCTGCGCCAGCCGATGCATGCCATCGCGCTCTTCGGCGCGGCCTTGGGCAACACGCTGCGCCATCGCCCCGAGGTCAGGAATGTCGAGCGCCTGATGCGCGCGGTCAACGCGCTCGGCGCCTCGCTCGACACCATGCTCGACATCTCGCGCCTCGACGCGGGCGTGGTCCAGCCCATGCCGCACGCGCTGGAGCTCGACGAACTGTTCCTGCCGCTGCACAACACCTTCTCGGTACTGGCCGAGCGCAAGAAGCTGCAGCTGCGCGTGCGCGCCAGCGGCCTGTGGGTGCACAGCGATCCGCAGCTGCTGTACCGCATGCTCTCCAACCTCGTCGACAACGCCCTGAAGTACACGCGCCAGGGCGGCGTGACGGTGGTCGCGCGCAGGCGCGGCGAGCAGGCGTGGATCGAAGTGCGCGACACCGGCATCGGCATCGCGCCGGAACAGGCGGACCGGATCTTCGAGGAGTTCTACCAGGTCAACAACCCGGGGCGCGACCGCTCGCGCGGCCTGGGCATCGGCCTGTCGATCGTGCGGCGCCTCGGTCGCCTGCTCGGCCACGCGGTGCAGCTGCGCTCGCGCCCCGGACGCGGCACGCGCTTTCGCCTCACGGTGCCGCTGGCCGAGCCCACCGATGCGTCGCGGGACAGCCTTCTGCTGCAGGAGCTCGAATCGCCCGTGCGCCACTTCTTCCAGGTGCCGGAGCTCGGCGGGCGCGTGCTGCTGATCGACGACGAGGAAGACATCCGCGAGGCGATGACCGAACTCATGCGCGCCTACGGCATCGAGGTCGTGGCGGTGGCCGACGAAGCCGAGGCCGTGGAAGTGCTCACGCAGCCCGACGCGGACCTGAACCCCGTGGCATTGCTGATGTGCGACTACCGCCTGGGCGAGGGCGCCGAGGGGCTCCAGGTCGGGCTGCGGCTGCGCGAGCGCTTCCGGCTCGACGCGCCGATGCTGCTGATCACCGGCGAGACCGCGCCCGACCGCCTGCAGCGCGTGCGCGAGTGGGGCGTGCCCGTGCTGTTCAAGCCGGTCAGCGCAGCCACGCTGATGCAGGCCATCGTCGAGCTCATCCACGTCGAGGCGAGCGCGGAAAGCGCCTGAGTTCGCCGCAAGGCCGGCGAACTGGCACTGACATTCCTGGGCGCGCCGCGCGCGGGTGTGACAGCGAATGTCACGCCAATACATGCATTTCCGACGCAATGCATGCCATTGCATTCACCGGTGCGGGCAATGGCACGCCGTGCGCAGGCGCAGGCGGATGGGCATGCATGTTGCTGAATCATTTATTTACAGATTTCGGCAAGGATGCATTCGTTGGACGATGACAAGAACGGCCTCTCCCTGGACCGCCGTGTTTTCCTTCTGGGCACCGCAGGCGCCCTGGCCCTTGGAACGACGGCTTGCGGAGGCGGCGGAGGCAGCTTCTCCTTTCCGGTGACGGGCACCGGCGCGCAGTCCGCCGGCTCGCAGCAGACGACGACTACCGCCACCGATACCGCCGGCACCGTCACGGCAGCCGACCCCGCATCGGCGACACCCGAGGCGCAGGCCCGCAAGTTCGTCCACCCCGGCCTGCTGCACACCGAGGCCGACTTCGAGCGCATGCGCCAGAAGGTCGCGGCGCAGGCGCAGCCCTGGCTCGAAGGCTGGAACGCGCTCACCTCCAACGGCCGCTCGCAGCTCGGCGCCACGCCGCGCCCGCTGGCCACGGTGATCCGCGGCGGGGACGACTCGAACTTCGCGCAGATGTACATCGACATCGCGCGCGCCTATCAGCTCGCGCTGCGCTGGAAGGTCTCGCAGGACACGCGCTATGCCGACCTCGCGGTCGTCTTCCTCAATGCCTGGTCTTCCACGATGACCACGCTCACCGGCAACTCCGACCGCTTCCTCGCGGCCGGCATCTACGGCTACCAGTTCGCCAACGCGGGCGAGATCATGCGCAGCTACGAGGGCTGGGCCGCGAGCGACTTCGCGCGCTTCCAGAACATGATGCTCACGCTGTTCTACCCGCTCAACCACAGCTTCCTGCTCGACCACAACGGCTCGGAGATCACCAACTACTGGGCCAACTGGGACCTGTGCAACATCGCCTCGATGCTGGCCATCGGCGTGCTGTGCGACCGCACGGACATCTACGACGAGGCGATGAGCTACTTCAAGGCCGGCCAGGGCAACGGCGCGGGCCTGCAGGCGGTCTACCACGTGCATCCCGGCTACCTGGGCCAGTGGCAGGAAAGCGGCCGCGACCAGGGCCACTGCACGCTGGGCATCGGCCTCGCGGCCGCGTTCCACGAGATGGCGTGGAACCAGGGCGACGACACCTACGGCTACGAGAACAACCGCTTCCTCGCGGGCGCGGAGTACGTCGCCAAGTCCAACCTCACCGACAGCAGCACCGGCACCTTCTACACCGTGCCCTACTTCACCAACGTCAACAGGCAGGGCACGCAGTCGGTGCTGTCGACGGCGGGGCAGGGGCACCGGCGCGTGGTCTGGGAGAGCATCTACAACCACTATGCGAACCGCCTCGGCGTCGCCACGCCCTACAGCCTGCTGCAGGCCATTCAGATGCGCCCCGAGTACGACGGCGGCAACGGCGACCAGCTGGGCTTCGGCACGCTGACCTTCACGCGCGATCCGCTCACGGCGCAGGGCAAACCGACCGGCCTCACGGCCCGCGTGCGCGGCACGCAGGTGCTGCTGTCATGGTGGGGCTGCCCCGACGCGCAGAGCTACACCGTCAGGCGCGCGAGCACCGCGGGAGGCCCCTACACCGACATCGCCTCGGGCATCACCGACACGCTCAGCTTCACGGACAGCACCGTCGCGGCCGGCGACGTCTGGTACTACGTGGTCGTGGCGACCGGCGCCTCGGGCGAGAGCGCCGCGTCCAACGAGGAGCGGGCGGCGATCAAGGCCGAACTGCTGCTGCAGCTCAAGTTCGATGAATCCACAGGCACGCAGGCCGTCGACGCCACCGGCCGGTTCGCGGCCGGCGAACTGCAGGGCGATGCGACGTGGACCGCCGGACGCCAGGGCAACGCCGTCGCCCTCGGGGGTACGAACGGCTGCGTGGCACTGCCGGCGGGCGCGGCGAAGAGCTTCGCCGACTTCAGCATCACCGCCTGGCTCTACATCGACACCCTCGCGACATGGTCGCGCGTCTTCGACTTCGGCTCCGGCACGCGCCGCTACATGATGCTGACCGTGCGCAACGGCAGCGGCGTGCCGCGCTTTTCCATCACCACCGAGCACGGCTACAACGAGCAGGTGATCGACGGCGCGGCGGCGCTGCCCATGGGCCGGTGGGTGCACGTCGCGGTGACTGTGTCGGACACGCTCGGCACCCTGTATGTCGACGGTGTCGAGGCCGGCTCCAATACGCAGATGAGCCTCGCGCCCATCGACCTCGGCGCGACGACGCAGAACTGGCTGGGCCGTTCGCAGTACGCCAGCGACGCCTATCTGAAGGGCCGCATCGACGATTTCCGCATCTACGGCGGCGCGCTCGGCAGCGCGGAAGTGGCGGCGCTGGCGCTGTAGGCGGCACGCCGTTCGCCGCTTCAGCTGCTCTGCCGCACCAGCAGTTCGAAGCCCAGGTCCATCGTTCGCTCGGCCACCGTCTCTCCGCGCATCAGCGCCAGCAGCATCGCGGCCGCGCGTTCGCCGATCTCGCGGCGCGGGGTGCGCACGGTGGTCAGCGGCGGCAGCATCTGGTCGCTGCCGCCCAGATCGTTGAAGCCGGCGATCGCCACCCGCTGCGGCACCGAGACGCCGGTGCGCAGCGCGGCCAGCAGCCCGCCCTGGGCGAGGTCGTCGTTGCAATAGAAGATGGCGTCCACGTCGGGGTGGCGCGCGAGCAGGTCCTCGAACTGGCGGCCGCCCAGCGCCATGGAGGTCGGGCCCGGCACCAGCAGTTCGAGCGCCGGATCGTGGCAGCCTGCCGCGCGCAGCGCCTCGCGATAGCCTTCCAGGCGCAGCATCACGCGCGGATCGAGCTGGCCGGCGGCATACGCGATGCGCCGGCGGCCTCGCTGCAGCAGGTGCTGCACGATGGCGCGGCCCGCGTCCTGCTGCGAGAACCCCACGCTGTGCACGCCCGGCTCGGCCGAGGTTTCCATCAGGTACACGCAGGGCGCGTTGCTGCGCTCCAGCAGCTGCGCGGCCGTGGGGCCGCGGTCGAAGCCCGTGAGCAGCACGCCAGCCGGCCGCTGCGAGAGGTAGCTGCGCAGCAGCGCCTCTTCCTGCGCCGGGTCGTAGTGCGTCACGCCGATCAGCGACTGGAAGCCGTGCGGCGACAGCGCGTCCTGCACCGCCTCGAGCAGCTCCACGAAGAGCTGGTTGGTCAGCGAGGGGATCAGCACCGCCACGTGCGAGCTGCGCGCCGAGGCCAGCGCGCGCGCCGCCACGTTGGGCACGTAGCCGAGCTGGTCCGCCGCCGCCTGCACGCGGGCCTGCAGCTCGGGCGCCACGTTGCGCGCGCCGCGCAGCGCCCGCGACACCGTGATCGGGCTCACCCCGCAGGCGCGGGCCACGTCGTCGAGGGTGACCTGGCTGGAAGAGCGGGAGCGCGGGCGGTCGGGGGTGTCGGCCATGGTCGGTCGTTTCTCAGGGTTATTACCAATCCGGAATTGGACAGCGCTGTCCTAGGATAGCGCTATCCCAGCCCTTGTCCGATTCGGAAAAACCCGAGCGCGCACCAGAGCTGGCTTTTTTTGAATTGTGCGGGACAGCGCTATCCAGAATGCCGTCCCACCCGCCGGACCGCCCCTTTTTGCCTTCTTCTTGGGCAGGCCCGGATCCAGGAGACACCCATGTTCGGAATGAGCCAAGAGATCTTCCTGCTCGTCGACGCCCTGGTGGCGATCGTCGGGCTGATCCTTCTGATCACGCGCTGGCGCGTGCACCCCTTCATCGCGCTGACGCTGGCCGCCGGCTTCCTGGGCCTGACATCGGGCATGCCGGTGGACAAGGTCATGAAGTCCTTCCAGGACGGCTTCGGCGGCGTGCTGGGCTTCGTGGGCATCGTGCTCGGCCTGGGCACCATGCTCGGCAAGATGATGGCGGAGTCGGGCGGCGCCGACCGCATCGCGCGCACGCTGATCGACGCCTTCGGCCGCGAGCGCGTGCACTGGGCGATGATGTTCGCCGCCTTCCTGGTCGGCATCCCGCTGTTCTTCGAGATCGGCTTCGTGCTGCTGATCCCGCTCGTGTTCATCGTCGCGCGGCGCACCGGCGTGTCGCTCATCCGCATCGGCATTCCGCTGCTGGCGGGCCTGTCGGTGGTGCACGGCCTGGTGCCGCCGCATCCGGGGCCGCTGCTGGCCATCGGCGTCTTCAATGCCGACATCGGCAAGACCATCTTCTACGGCCTGATCGTCGGCCTGCCCACCGCGATGATCGCGGGCCCGATCTTCGGCAAGTTCATCTCGAAGTACGTGCCGGGCGAGGCCTCGCCCGAGCTGATGGAGCAGCTGGCACACGAGCCCGAGGCGCGCGAGCTGCCCGGCTTCGGCATCACGCTGGTCACGGTGCTGCTGCCGGTGGCGCTGATGCTGCTGAAGACCTTTGCCGACGTGGCGCTGGACGAGAAGAACATCGTGCGCCAGTGGATGGACTTCATCGGCCACCCGATCACCGCGCTGCTGGCGGCGCTGCTGCTGTCGCTCTACACCTTCGGCGTCGCGCGCGGCTTCACGTCGAAGCAGATCATGAAGTTCGTCGACGACAGCCTCGCGCCCACCGCGGCCATCGTGCTGATCATCGGCGCGGGCGGCGGCTTCAAGCAGATGCTGGTGGCCAGCGGCGTGGGCAACGCGATCGGGCAGATGGCGCTGCATGCGCAGGTCTCGCCGATCCTGCTCGCATGGCTGGTGGCGGGGCTGATCCGCATCGCCACCGGCTCGGCCACCGTCGCCACCATCACCGGCGCGGGCATCGTTGCGCCGCTGGCGACCATGGTGCCGGGCGTGAACCGCGAACTGCTGGTGCTGGCCACCGGCGCGGGCTCGCTGATTCTTTCGCACGTCAACGACGCCGGCTTCTGGCTGGTGAAGCAATACTTCAACATGACGGTGGCCGAGACCTTCAAGACCTGGACCGTGATGGAAACGCTGATCTCGGTCGTGGCCATCGTCTTCATCATGCTGCTGAGCATGGTCGTCTGAGGAGGCGAGCCATGGGCCGCATCGTCATCGGCGTCGACATCGGAACCACCAGCACGAAGGCCGTGGCCTTCACGCCCGCCGGGCGCGTGCTGGCACACGACACGATCGAATACCCGCTGCTGCAGCCCGAAGCCGGGGCCGCCGAGCAGGACCCGCAGCAGATCTTCCAGGCCGTGCTCTCGGCCATCGCCGGCTGCGTGAAGCAGAGCAAGGCCGCGCCCGCCGACGTGCTCGCGGTGTCCTTCAGCGCGGCGATGCACAGCCTGATCCTGATCGACGACGCGGGCGCGCCGCTCACGCACAGCATTACCTGGGCCGACCACCGCGCCTCGGCCTGGGCCTCGCGCATCCGCGACGAATGGGACGGCCTCGCGATCTACCGCCGCACCGGCACTCCCATCCATCCGATGTCGCCGCTGGCCAAGCTGGTGTGGCTGCGCCACGAGCGCCCCGAGCTCTTCGCGCGTGCCGCGCGCTTCGTCGGCATCAAGGAGTACGTGTTCTTCCGGCTCTTCGGCCAGTGGCAGGTCGACCACTCGATCGCCTCGGCCACGGGGCTCTTCGACATCGTGCGGCTCGACTGGGACGAAGAGGCGCTCGCGCTCGCCGGCGTGCACGCCGGGCAGCTCTCGAGCCCGGTGCCGACCACCTGGCATGTCGAAGGCCTCGCTGCCGACGTTGCCGCGCAGCTGGGCCTGTCGCGCGACACGCCCTTCGTCATCGGCGCCAACGACGGCGTGCTTTCCAACCTGGGCGTGAACGCGATGGCGCCCGGCGAGGTGGCAGTGACCATCGGCACCAGCGGCGCGATGCGCACCGTGGTCGACCACCCCATGACCGACCCCGAGGGCCGCACCTTCTGCTACGCACTCGCCGAGCGGCGCTGGGTGGTGGGCGGCCCGGTGAACAACGGCGGCATCATCCTGCGCTGGGTGCGCGACGAGTTCGCCTCGGCCGAGGCCGAGACCGCCAAGCGCCTGGGCATCGACACCTACGAGGTGCTCACGCGCATCGCCGAGCGCGTGTCGGCCGGCTCCGAAGGGCTGGTGTTCCACCCCTTCCTCACCGGCGAGCGCGCGCCCTACTGGAACGCCGACCTGCGAGGCTCCTTCTTCGGGCTGGGCATCCACCATCGCAAGGAGCACATGATCCGCGCGGTGCTCGAGGGCGTGATCTTCAACCTGCACAGCATCCTGCCGGCGGTCGAGTCCATCGCCGGGCGCAGCGCCCGCATCAAGGCCACCGGCGGCTTCGCGCGCTCGGGCATGTGGCGCCAGATGATGGCCGACGTGTTCGACCGCGAGGTGGTCGTGCCCGAGAGCTTCGAGAGTTCGTGCCTCGGCGCCGCGGTGCTGGGGCTCTACGCGCTGGGCCACGTCGATTCGCTCGACGCGGTCGCGGGCATGGTCGGCGCCACCCATCGCCACACGCCCAACGCCAAGAACGCCGCGCTCTACCGGCAGCTGCTGCCGGTGTACCTCTCGCTGCCGCGCAAGCTCGGCGAGGAATACAGGCTGCTCGCCGCGTTCCAGCAGCAGACGGCGGTGCCGCCGCGGGCGCGGCGAAGCTGACGACTTCCGGGTCGTCGTTGTCCATCGGAGATTTGCTGGAGGAAAACTGGTCTTGCTGAACACGACGACATCGGCCCTTGCCACCCAGGCGCATGCGAGGGCCCTGCTGCCCGTGACGCCGGCGCGGCGACATGCTTCGCGCGGCATGGAGGCGGTCGCATGGCGCGCCCCGATCGCGCCGATCGCCCAAACACCGGCTCGAGGCGAAGCGCGCGACCTTTCCGCCACGGTCCGGTGCGAGGCCGCCGCCGCGCCTTCGGCCCAGGCGGGCGGAGCGCGCTGCCTGCACGATCACGAGCTGCACCTTATCGGCGCCGCACCCGCGCGCCTTCGCATCGGCAGCGGCGCCGACGAGGAAACGCACAGCTTCGCGCCCGGCACCGTCGTGCTGCTGGGCCCCCGGCTGCCGCGCAGCCTCGCGTTCGAGCATCGTGCGCAGCCGGGCGGCTGCAGCAGCAGCGGTTCGGGCGGACTGGTGCTGCGCTTCAGCGACGAGCCGCTCAAGCGCGGCATGGCGCTCTTTCCCGAGCTCGCCGATGCGGGGCCGCTGCTGGCCCGCGCGCGGCTGGGCGTGCAGTTCGTCGGCCTGGAGGCGGGCACGCTCGCGCGCCTGCGCCGCATCGAGACGCTGCAGGGGCTCGCGCGCTTTTCCGAGTTCACCGCGCTGCTGCACGAGCTGGCGCAGTGGGGCGACTATCGCGTGCTCTCCGGCGTAGCGCTGGCCGGCGAAGGCCTCGGTGAAGACACGCAGGCGCTGCGCATCCACAAGGCGCTCGATCACATTCGCGAGAACTATGCGGAGGCGCTGTCGCTGGCCGAGGTGGGCGCGCTCGTGGGCATGCGCGAGAACGCCTTCTCGCGCAGCTTCCGCCGCGCCACGGGGCAGACCTTCACCGACTTCGTGATCGGCCTGCGCGTGGCCAAGGCCTGCCGCCTGCTGGCGTCGACGCGCCAGCACGTGAGCAGCATCTGCTACGAGGTGGGCTTCAACAACATCTCGAACTTCAACCGGCACTTCCGGCGGATCGAGGGGATGACGCCGGGCGAATTCCGCGCCCGCCGGTCCCCGTCAGCCGGCTAGCGGCTAAGCCAGGCCGCCCTGGCACACGTACTTGATGTGCATGTAGTCCTCCAGTCCATGCACCGAGCCCTCGCGGCCATAGCCCGACTCCTTCACGCCGCCGAAGGGCGCCGCCTCGGCCGCCAGGGCACCTTCGTTGATGCCCACGATGCCCGACTCCAGCGCATCGGCCACGCGCCAGATGCGCTTCACGTCCGTCGAATAGAAGTACGCCGCGAGCCCGAAGGGCGTCTCGTTGGCCGCGGCGATCACCTCGGCCTCGTTCTCGAAGCGCGTGACCGGCACCACCGGCCCGAAGGTCTCCTCGCAGCTGCACTCCATCGTCGAATCGGCATTCACCAGCACCGTGGGCGCGTAGTAGTTGGGGCCGTCGCAGCGCGCATCGCGCAGCCGCTCGCCGCCGACCACCACGCGAGCGCCGCGGGAGACGGCGTCGCGCACATGGCGCTCGATCTTGTCGACCGCGCGCGCGTTGATCATCGGCCCGATCTGCGAGCCCTCGTCGCTGGCCGGCCCGACCCGCAGCGCACCGACCCGCGCCGCCAGCTTGTCGACGAAGGCATCGTGCACCTTGGCCTGCACGAACACGCGGTTCGGGCACACGCAGGTCTGGCCGCCGTT
>NZ_FOBJ01000029.1:0-33735 GCF_900109805.1 Variovorax sp. YR750 | reverse complement strand
TGCAGGATGAAGGAGATGAAGAGCACTTCGCCCAGCAGCTTCCTGTGCTTGACGAGGCTGGGGATGAACCAGGAGAAGTCGAACCTGGCGAGTTCACCCGCCAGGCTTGCGCGGCTGGTGATGAGGATGAGTTCGCCGCTCCAGTGCGAGGCGAAGACTTCCAGGGGTTCGATGACCGGGCGACCATTCGAAGAGGAAGGGTCTTGGAGCAGGACGCGTTGGGCGTCGCACTGGGCGAGGATGACGAAGCGTTCGGAGCCGTCTTCACCTCGAAGCGCCGCCAATGCGGGCAGCGGCGTCAGGGACAGGCGATCAAGCGTGGTACGCGAGGACTTGGCCTTCAGGCCCAGGTGCTTGGCTGCGCGCAGCAGCGTGGCGGTGTCGACACTCTCAGACGATACGAGGCCCAACTGGTGCGACAGCAGCGAGGCATCGGCTGCGATCTGGTGGAAGCGGGCGAGGGTGCACAGCGCGACGAGAGACGGGTTTGCAGCACCCCCTGCATCAGGTGCTTCTTGCGGCCGTGCCCCTTCCTCCCCCTGCGGCTGTACAGCCGCCTCCAGCACTCCCATTTGGGATCCCTCGAGTGTTCTTTTGAAACATCAAGATACCTGAGTAGGAACTGACTGACAATCGCAATATCGCGACATACTTTTAGGCTACATCGAGCGGGCACACAGCGATGCGCTGGCCCGAGCAGGAGGGAACTGCATCCATGTTTCTAAAGAACACCGGCAGCGCCTACGAGCCAGCATTTTTTATCATCCGCATCGATGCCGACCAGGCGCCTGAAGATCTGCTGGCTCAGAACGAATCGACGTTCATCCACGAATACCTTCACCTCCTGCAGGACTTGGTCTTGCCGTATTGCATGCGGGAAACATCGCCCGCCTCGAGACTTTTCTCTTGCAGATCAAGAATGCGAGGCTCCTGGGCGAATTGCGTCTGCCGAGCTCGTACTCGGATGCGAGCGTGGCACTGGTGAAGCGAATCGGCGAGGCCACCTGGGGGCAAGCTCGTCGCATGACAACGTCGCCGAGATCAACCGCATTGAGCTGATTGAAGAGTCGGTCGAGGGTCAGGACTACAAGCTTCAGAAGTACCTCCTGTCTGCACGAGGCGTGCATGACTATCACTTCGGCGCCTTACCTCATGCAGGAGGTGCAGCACCTGTCAAGACCGCAAGGGAAGGCACGCTGTCCCGCATACGAACTTCCAGCATCGCGAGCAGTGCGCGCAGCGCGGCGCTGTTCTGGCGGCGCTGTGCGTAGGCTGCATAGAGCCAGATGTCGCCGGGCATGAAGTCCTGAAGAACCGGCACCAGATGGGCGCCTTCCACGTAGGGTTGCGCGAGCAGCTCGGGAACACATACCGCACCAATGTCCGCCAGCGCTGCGCCGATGAGCGCACTCGCGTCGTTGGCGTCCATGCGTCCCCGAACGGGGACGTTATAGGGCCGACCGTCCACTTCAAACGCGATCTGTGGCGGCCCGGGCACGACCGAGTAGGCGAGGACATCGTGCTTTCGCATGTCATCGGGATGTACCGGAATGCCGCGCCGCGCCCAGTAACGCGGTGTGGCGCAAAGGGTCAGTCCCATCCGGCGCAGGCGCCGTACGATCAGGTTCTCGTCGCCGATCCGCCCGAACCGCAAGGCCATGTCCACCCCCTCTTCAACCAGGTCGATCACGCGGTTGCTCAGCTTCAGGTCCACCTGCACGTCGGGATGGCTTGTGAGGAAGTCTCCCAGCAGACGCGGAAACGCGGTCTGAACCATCCCGTGCGGTGCCGTGATCAGCAAGCGGCCGCTCGGGTGCGAGCCCCGTGCCTGCAGTTCGCTCGTGGTCTGCTCGATCATCTCCATCAGCGGCGCACATCGCGCCTGCAGCAAGCGGCCCGCGTCCGTGAGGGAGACCGAACGCGTCGAACGGTTGAGCAAACGCACGTTGAAGCGAGCCTCCAGCGCCGCGACGTGCTTGCTCACGCTGGCCTTCGAGATACCAAGCCTGCCCGCTGCGCGCGAGAAACTGCCCTGGAAGGCGACTTCTGCAAAGGTCCTGAGGAGCTCGAATCCGTCCATCTTTCATCCTGTCACTCGCGAAGTGGCCCATTGCAGATGACTGCCCTTCGCCCTCACGGGGGCGACGCAGTGGAACCGCTCTCCCATCCGCCCCCCAGGGCCATGAATACCCCGACTTGGTACTCCGCCAACCGGGCGTCGGACTCAGCCAGCGCGGCTTCGTGCGAGGCCAGGGTGCGTTGGGCGTCCAGCGCATCGAACTGGCCAACCTTTCCGCTGATCAGCAGCGCCCGCGCCTGATCGGCCACGGTCAGACTCTGGTCGCGTGCGGCAGCGAGCGCCGCATGGCGGTCGAGCTCCCGGGCGTAGATGTCCAGCGCGGCTTCGGCTTCTCGCAGCGCATTCAGCACGATGCCCTCGAATCGCGCGAGCGCGCCGCGAGCGGTTGCTTCAGCCTGGGTGATGCGCGCTCGCGCGACACCCGTGTTGGGAAAGGACCAGCTGATCAGCGGCCCCACGCTGTAGCTGAAAGTCTCTCGGTTGGCGAACCGTTCGACAAAGCCGGCGGACGCCGATGAGAGGCCCAGCGTCACCTTGGGATAGAGATCGCCCGTCGCGACACCGATTCGCGCCGTCGCGGAGGCCAGGCTTCGCTCGGCCTGCCGCACGTCGGGGCGCCGGGCGAGCAGCGCAGCGCCGTCGCCCACGGGCAGCAGTCCGGCCACGCGTGGAGGCTGCTCGCAATGGCTGATGGCTTCCGGAAAGTCGCGCGGCGCGGCACCCGTGAGCGTGGCGAGCCGGTACAACGCCTGTTGGCGCCGGGCTTGCATCGGGGGGATGGCGGCGCGCAGGATTTCGAGCTGCGCGCGCGCACGCGCGGTATCCATGATGCTCGCCTTGCCCGCGCGCTGCAGCCGCTGAGCAAGGCCAAGCGCCTCTTCCTGCAAGCGCACCGACGCCCGCGCCACGCGCAACTGCAGACCGCTGGAACACACCGCGGCATACGTCTGCGCCGTCCCGCCGGCAACGCTCACGCGCACCAGGTCCACCGCGGCGCCTGCAGCGCCGGCATCCGCTTCGGCGGCTTCGACGGCGCGGCGCAACTGGCCAAAGAGATCCAATTGATAGGACACGGCCATGCCCATGCTGTAGTTGTGCCGGCTCGGTGGCACATGGTCGGGCTGCAGCACAGACAAGCCCGAGACGTGACCGAAACTCGGGCCGCCCTGGAGAGTGACCGATGGCTGTTCGCTCCCGTGCGCCTCGGCCTCGAGGGCCACGGCACGCTCGAAGGTGGCCAGGGCTTGCCGCAGATCGGTGTTGTGCGCCAGGGCCTGGGCGATCAGGCCGTCGAGCTGCGGGTCGTCGAAAAGGCGCCACCAGTGCACAGGCATCGTTGCGTCCGATGCGGCCGCGCCGCCGGAGAGGAACGGCCCGGCCGAAGCAGACTGCGCTGCGGTGAGCGCGGCCGGAGCGACGTAGTCGGGGCCGACGGGACCATGGGCACAGCCAGCCAGCAGCGCACATACGGCAGCGGTTGCGAGAGCGAGGACGCGAGGCGGCTTCATGAGCGCGGCTCCTGAACGCGAGCCGCGGCGGCGGCAGAAGCTGCCCGGTCCTCCATCACCTCGACGGAGACGGTCTGCCCGACGACCAGGCGAACATTGGCCGGCAGCGGGTCGAGCTTTACCCGCACCGGAACGCGCTGCGCGAGCCTGACCCAGTTGAACGTCGGATTCACGCTGGGCAGCAGGTTGGCACCGGTGCTGCGGTCGCGGTCGCCGATGCCTGCAGAGATGCTCTCTACCTCGCCTTCAAGGGCGGGCGCGTCCATGGGGGTCACACGCACCCGGTCGCCCAACCGGATGCGCGCCAGCTTGTTTTCCTCGAAGTAACCCTCGACGTAGATCGAATCGTCAGCCACGAGCGCCAATGCGGGGTGGCCTGCCGTCGCATAGGCGCCCTGGCGCAGATCGAGATTGGTGACACGTCCCGCCGCGGGCGCGCGCACTCCTGAGCGCTGCAGGTTCAGGCGCGCCACCTCGAGCGCCACCTGCGCCTGGCGCAGGGCCGTTTCGGCAGCCAGCAGCGCACCTCTGGCCTGCTCGACGCGCAGGCGCGACTGCTCGCGCACCTCCTGCGCGACAAGCCCCTCCAGTTCGTCGTTGCGGCGGCGCTCGCGCTGCGCCTGGGCCAGCGCGACCTGTTGATTGCCGATGACGATCCGCTGGGCGGCGACTGCAGCCTCGGCCTGCTGCAGCGCCAGCGTGAAGCGGGCTGCGTCGATCGAGAAGAGCAACTCGCCCGCCCCGACCGGCTGGTTGTCGCGCACCGCCACGGCGGCCACCATGCCGGAAACATCAGGCGCCACCTGGACGACGTCGGCCCGCACCCGGCCGTTGCGTGTCCAGGGTGCCAGTTCATAGTGGTCCCAGAGTTGCAGAGCTGCCCAGCAGGCGGCCGCAGCGATCAGCGCGGTCAGCAGCATGCGAAAGAGGGAGGGTACCGGGCGCGGCAGCCAGGCGGGAAGACGGACGGATTTGGTATTCATGGTCGAGCAGCGGGACAACGGGTCAGTTCAGGAGGAGATGGCGCCGGTCAGCCGGACCAACGCATAGAGCGACAGGAGATACAGCCCCAGATCGAAGAGCGGTGGATGCCACACCCACCGGTAGACACCGAGCAGCGACAGCAAGCAGCGCATCCACCAGGCGCAAGCCATCGCGCCTCCTGCGAGCAGGAGCAGGCCGGGAACGTAGAGGCCGAAGAAGCTTGTTTCGATCATGGTTGCAGGTCCGAAGGCGCAGAAGGAAAGAGATCCCTGCGCAACCCCACGAGGGCCGAGACAGCGGGCTCGCACGCGGTGCTTGCGAGGCAAAGGGCCAGCAGCCGGTCGATCTGCGGCAACAGCGCGTCGAGCCGCGGCGGCGATTCCGTGGCTCGGGCGAGGAAGGCTCGCTCGAGCGCGGCCAGCAGCTCGCGCACAGGCATTTCGGGCAGCAGGTGGCGATGCTGCTGAAGAGCGCCGATGCTGGCGCCCATACGAAGTTCGCGCATGGCGAGCTGCGCCGCCTCGCCACCCTGGTACGCGGCGCCGCCAGCCGTGCGCGGAACCAGCAGCGCGATGCGATCCAGCATGCGGCCTGTGAACGCGTCGCGCGCCAGCGCGCGCTTCGGGCGTGCTGCCATCTCGGAAAGATCGCGCCAGGTGGCCCGGTGGATGCGCTGCACGCTCCATTCGCTGCTCACGCTGCGCACGATGGCGGTGACGCGCGCGGCAATCAGGGCACCGGCGAAGAGGGCCAGATTGCCCTCGAGAAAGCTGACCCAGTCGGCGCTGGCAATGTCGTGCAGGGCCAGCGTGCCGGCCACGCCGAAAAACATGCCCAGTGCCGTGAGGCTGCTTGCCGGACGAGCGAGGTAGCCGCCCACGACCAGGAACAAGGGCGCGATACACAGCACCAGCATGCCGAAGTCGTGCGCCAGCGGCATGACGCCGAGGATGTAAAAGGCAGACACCGGCATCGACCACAGCAAAGCGACCAGGAACTTGTGCATGCCCGGCACGGGATCGTCCATGGTGGCGAAGAAACTGCAGAAGACCGCCGCCGCCATGGCCATCGACGAGCCCGCCCGCCAACCGCTGAATATCCACGCCGCGCATGCGATGCAGGTGGAAAGCACGACCGTGAATGCGGAGCGCAGCGCCAGGCCCCTGTCCACGTGCAGGACGGGTCGCGAAGCCTCTCCTCGCTTCGGAGGCGGCGCGTGGCCGGCCAGCCCGGCGGCGATGTCGACGCGAAGCGCGTTGCACCAGCGCCATCCGGCGACCAGCTCGTCGACATGGGCGGCGACGTCGATATTCAGCGCACGCACCCAGGACGAGTTCCGCCGGTCCGCGCCCTCCGCCCGGGCAGCGGCGCGAACGCCGTCCAAGGCGCCGGGCGGCGCATCGGCATCGAGGCAGGCGCAGCCTTGTGCCATGACTCGGGCGACCGGGTCGGGCACGCCGCCTGTTGCATCGCGCAAGGCTGCGAGCCGGTCCTCCAGGGCCGAAAGCGAAGGCGTCAGTGCCGCAAGACCGTCGTGCAGGTCGCCCACGGCATGTCGGGTCCAACGCAGGCCGCCGGTATCGAAGGGCACGTGGGTGGCCAGCAGGCGCAACTGGGTGATGTCGGTGGCGATGCGCCGCCTGTCCTGTGCCAGCCGGTTGCCTGTCTCATCGTCGGCACCAGGGCTCATCAGGTCGCCGGCCCATCGGCGTACATCGCCCAATGTGCGGTCGATCAGTCCGAGGAGTGAGGGCGCGAGGCTGGCGGGCAGGACGATGCTGTGCACGAGGCTCGCGCAGACGATGCCCAGCGCGATCTCCTCGGTTCGGGCGACGGCGGTGTCGAACATCGCCGCGGGCGCGTCCACCAGCGGAAAGCCGATCAGTGCCGCCGAGTAGCCTCCGAGCATGAAGGCATAGGAGCGCGCGCTTCGGTCCATCAGCGACAGGTAGAGGCACGAGCCCACCCACAGCGCCAGCGCGAGCGACAGAAGCACGGGCGACCCCGACAGCGACGGGATCAGCACCACGGTGGCCGCGCATCCCAGCACGGTGCCGCACAGGCGGTAGAGCGACTTCGAGCGCACATGGCCCGCCAGGGGATGGGCCACGATGTACGCGGTCATCATGGACCAGAAGGGCCGGGGCAGCCCGAAACGGCTGGACAGGTACAGCGCGAGCATGGCCGCGAAAAAGCTCTTGAGCGAAAAGAGCCACTCCTGCCTGGAGAAACGAGGCCGCGCGATCATGCGGCGCCCCTGGAGATCGGGCTCGAAGGCGTCGATCTGGCCTCAAACTTGTTGCGAATCATTTGCATGCATCGATGCTAGGCATCTGCATGCAAGGCAAGAATCGTAAACTTGGACAAATGATTTCTCTTTTCGGTCATCCCGGATGAACCGTTCCGTCCGTGCGACGTCTCGCGCCAGCCTCGACCTGGACTACGAGCCGTCGGTGCCCGTCATGGCACATCGCGTGGATGTCGAGGAGCGCGAGCGCGAGGTCCCGATTCACGTGCATCGATCGGGCCAGCTGGTGATGGCCCTGCGCGGGGCGGTCTCCTGCGACGTGCCCGGTGCGATGTGGATGGTTCCGCCCCAAGCGGGCGTGTGGATTCCGGGCGGCACGCCGCACAGCAACCACAGCACGGCGAACGCCGTGATCTTCTACCTGTTCGTTGCGCGCGATGCCGCGCCCCTGCCCGCCAGCTGCTGCACCTTGCGCATCAGCCCGATGCTCGGCGAGATGATCCAGTACCTGGCGGAACAACCACCCTCCTACGAGCCCGGCGGGTCGACCGATCGGCTCGCCCATGTGCTGCTGGACCAGCTCTGCGCCATGCCGAAGGAGGAGGTTTCCCTGCCCATGCCCGAGGATGCGCGGCTGCGAAAGGTGTCGCGCGCCATGATGCGCGACCCGTCCGACCGCCGTACGCAGAAGGACTGGGCCCACCAGCTGGGCATGAGCGAGCGGACGCTGAACCGGCTGTGCACGGCCTCGACCGGCCTGAGCTTCGGACGCTGGCGACGCCAACTGCACATGATGGTCGCGCTTCGGGAACTGTCCGGAGGAGCGACCGTGCAGCAGGTCGCCTACGACCTCGGCTATGAGTCGCCCTCGGCCTTCATCACGATGTTCAAGAAGGCGTTCGGCAAGCCTCCCGCCACGTACATCAATGACCGGCTGATGGCCGGGGGATGAGGGGCGTCCGCTTCAAGCCTTTACCGGTAGGGGCGCGCGTGGGTCACGCCGCCGTCCACCACCAGGGTGGCACCCATCACGTAGTCTCCCGCGCGCGAGGCCAGGAATATGGCCGCACCTGCGATGTCCTGCGGCGTGCCGATGCGCCGGGCGGGAATGTGCCCCGACAGCGCCTGCCCATGGTCGCGGGCATTGCGGTTCATCTCGGAGGGAAATGCGCCCGGCGCAATGGCGCTGACCGCGATGTTGTCCTGCGCCAGCCGCATTGCCATGCGCCGCGTCAGGTGAACCAGTCCCGCCTTGCTCGCAACGTAGGAGTAGTTCTCCTGTGGGTTGAGCCCGATGCCGTCGGTGGAAGCGATGTTGATGATCTTCCCCACACGTGCCCTGGCCGCCGCGCGCAGCGGTCCGGCAAGCGCCTTCGTCAGGAAGAAAGGCGTCTTCAGGTTCAGGTCGACCACCTTGTCCCAGCCGCTCTCCGGAAAAGCGTCGAAGTCTTCTCCCCATGCAGCCCCGGCGTTGTTGACCAGGATGTCCAGCGTCGATTCATGGCGGGCGTAGGCGTCGGCCATCGCCTGGCAGCCTCCGACCGTGGACACGTCGTGCGGCAGCGATACGCAGTGGCCCGTGCCCGCGAGTTCCCGCGCGGCCAGGTCGCAGGCCTCGGCCTTGCGCGCGCTGATGTAGACGCGTGCGCCGTGCGCCAGGAACCCCTCGGCGATCATGCGGCCGATGCCTCGCGAGCCACCGGTGATGAGCGCCGTGCGGCCCTGCAGCGAGAAAAGATCCTGGGCACTCATGGCGACGTCACCGCGGTACCCGCACGCACGGACGTGCCTTCTTCTGCGGGCAGCTCGAGACGCGCTCGCCGCACATAGGCCGTTCCGTCGAACAGGCGCCGCGCCGTGCGCGTGAAGTGCACTTCGCGCACCGTCCATTCGTTTTCGCCCGCATGCTCGACATTCGCGAAGATCTTGAGCACCCCGCTCGGATGGCCGATGCGGATGCGCGCCGGACCGGCATGCGTGCCCCGCGCTTCGGCTGGAATGGTTCCCGCGATCTGCGCCGCGACCGAGAGGCAGACCGAGCCGCCACCGGGGAATGCCTTGTGCATGGCGCCACCGTTGAGCACCATGCGCGCGACGAAGTCGATTTCCGATGACTGCACGACGCGGTCGCCGGCAATGGTCCGGTAGTCCTGCGCTTCGCTGATCAGGATCTGGTACGGCGTCAGGATGCCCGACGACGGAAGATTGCAGCGCTCGACGACCCAGCGCCTCACCTCCTCGGCCATCTCGTAGATCTCGGGGCCGAGCTGGCCCGGCAGTTGCGTGCCGGTGATGCCCAGGTCCGCCGCGCGGATGAACACGCACGCCGTGCCGACGTCGACCACCGACACCGGTATTTCGCGGCCGAGCTTCGACACGTGGACCCAATCGCGCGCCTGCCCCGTGGGCAGTAGCTTGCCGGTCGTGGAGCCGCTGGTGTCGGAGTAATCCAGTGCCACCTCTGCACCGGTGCCCGGCACGCCGTCCACTTCGCTGTTGCCCTCCACGCGTGGCTCGCCGTCGGCGCATTGCACGGCCATCCGGAGGATCTTTCCGGTGTTCGTGTTGTGCACCCGAACGGTGGTGACGGGTTCCTGCACCGGAACCAGCTTCTCCTGCAACGCATACACCCCCGTGGCCGACGAAATGTTGCCGCAGACGATCTCGAAGCTGGCCGTGGGCTGGTCGATGCCGATCTGCACGAAGGTGTAGTCGATGTCCGCATCCGGGCGCGACGGCGGCCCGATGATGGCGCACTTGCTCGTCAGGATGTCTGCGCCGCCGAGCCCATCGATCTGCCGCACATCCGGGCTGCCGAACAGGGCCAGCAGGAATCGAAGGCGCGCCTCGGCATCGGCGGGCACGTGCTGCTGCGAGAGGAAAACGGCCTTGCTCGTGCCACCGCGCATCAAGGTGACCGGTACGTTGATTTGTTCTTTCATCGGCCCAGTATGCGGTTGCACCCGGGCCGCCGTCCTTTCAGTTTGGCTGGCCTCTCTTTAGCCTGGCTGCATGCTTCGCATGCTTTAGCGCAGCTAAAGAATGCCGAGCAGAAATCCAATGACCACGAGGAGGTGCGTCTCGATACTTCCTGTCGCTGTGGCCCGCTCCACACGAACAGGAGACACCTTTTGAAGATCATCAAGCGAACGGAATCCCCCTTCCGTGACACCCCCGACGGCATGGTGCTTGTCGCCACACGCGTGGCCAGCCAGCCACCCCAGTTCCCGCCGATCGAATTCGTTCACGACGACCAGAAGGTCGAGGAGATCGAGCTCGGTCCCACCGGCTCCCTCTACAGCTTCACGATCGTCCACCCCGGCAAGGAGAAGCAGCCCTACGGCCTAGCCATGGTCGACTTCGCGCCTGGCGTTCGTGCGTTCGGACGGCTGCTGTTCGGCACCGAGGCGCCCGCCATCGGCAGCCGCCTGAGGGTGGTGCCCTTCGCGTTGCCGGACGGCACCCCCGACTATGCCTTCCAGGAGTGATGCGAGATGAACCAACCACTGATCACCGGGGTCGGCATCACGGACTTCGGCCGCTTTCCCGAACTGACCGAAGAGGCCATGGCCCAGGCAGCGATTCTCGATGCCCTGGCCGATGCCGGCACGCAGCTCTCGCAGGTGCAGGCGTTCTACTGCGGCAACGCGCTCGGAGCCATGCTGCCCGGCCAGCGTGCATTGCGCGAGCTGCATGCCGAGGGCGGCGCGGTCTACAACGTGGACAACGCCTGCTCCAGCGGCGCCACTGCGTTGAATCTCGCGCTGCAGGCGCTCAAGGTCGGCCAGTACGACACCGTGGTGGTGTTCGGCATGGACCACCTCAGCAGCCTCGGCGGCGGCCCGCTGCAGCTCAGCCAGAAGGACTGGAACAACCGGCGCGGAATGATCATGCCCGCCCTGTATGCCATGCGCGCCAGGCGATACATGCACGACCACGGCCTCACGCTGGAGACGCTGGCGGACATCTCCGTCAAGAATCGAAAGCACGGCGTCCTGAATCCCATCGCCAAGTTCGCCAAGCTGGCGGGCCGCGAGGAGGTTCTGGCGTCCCGCCCGGTGGCCGAGCCGCTCACGCTGCTCCAGTGCTGCCCAGCGGTGGTCGACGGGGCAGCGGCGCTGGTGCTCAGCACCAAGCCTGCCAAGGGCGTTGCAAAGCCGGTCCGTGTCCTGGCATCGGTGGTGCAGTCGGGCCTGTTCGAGACCGCACCGGTCGACATGACCGAGGCCGAGATCACCGCGCGTGCCGCCAGGCTGGCCTATGAACAGGCCGGCATCGGACCGCAGGATCTGAGCCTGCTGGAGGTGCACGACGCGTTCACCATTTCCGAGCTGCTCTATTACGAGGCGCTCGGTCTATGCAGCCGGGGCGAGGCGGCAAGCCTCCTGCAAAGCGGCGCGACCACGCTGGGCGGGCGCGTGCCGGTCAACCCCAGCGGCGGACTGATCGCCAAGGGACATCCGCCCGGAGCGACGGGCGTCGCGCAGGTCGTGGAGGTCTGCGAGCAGCTGCAAGGCCGCGCCGGTGCACGGCAGGTGCGCGGAGCGCGCGTCGGCCTCACGCAGGTGACCGGCGGCGGCATCTGGGGCGTGGACCACGCCGCCTGCTCCATCAACATTCTTTCGCTTTGATTGCAAGCACCATGAACCAGACAAGCACAACCACGCCGGCCTCGCTGCACGGCCTCGTTGCCGTCGTGACCGGTGGCGCCAAGGGCATCGGCCTGGGCATCGCCCGCGAACTCGCGCAGGCCGGATGCCGCATCGCGCTGTGGGACTTCGACGAGGCGGCGCTGCAGGCAGCCGAGCAGACCCTTTCGGACGAAGGCTTCGACGTGCGGACCTTCCAGGTCGACGTCAGCTCGGTGGAACAGGTGGAGGCGACCGTGGCCCGGCTTCTCGCGTCTCATGGTCGCATCGACATCCTGGTCAACAACGCAGGCATCGGCGGCGACAAGCTGGTCTCCAAGATGGATCTCGCGTTCTGGACCCGAGTGATCGAGGTCAACCTCCATTCGCAGTTCATCTGCTCCAAGGCGGTTTTGGCACAGATGGCGCAGAACCGGTTCGGCCGCATCATCAACATCGGCTCGCGCGCATGGCTGGGCAACCGCGGCCAGGCGGCCTACTCCGCCTCCAAGGGCGCCGTGGTGAGCCTGACGCGCTCGCTGGCGCTCGAATATGCGCGCAAGGGCATCACCGTGAATGCCATCGCACCCGGCATCGTGGAGACGCCGCTGTTCGAGACGCTGACCGAGGAGGTCCGCCAGGGGCTTCACAAGACCGTGCCGATGGAACGCATCGGCCAGCCGCAGGACATCGGCCGTGCAGTCCGCTTCTTTGCGGAACCCGGCTCCAGCTACGTGACCGGCCAGCTCCTGTACGTCTGCGGCGGGCGCAGCCTCGGCAGCCCCTCGGTATAGCGCGTCGAACTCGCGACATGAGCAATCCAACAAGACTGGAGATCGCATGCTCGCCAACGCATTGAGCGGTTTGAAAGTGATCGATTTCACGCAGGTGATGGCCGGTCCGACCTGCACGCTGTGCATGGCCGACCTGGGCGCCGACGTCGTGAAGATCGAAGCGCCTGCCGGCGATCTCTCGCGGGCCCTTTCGCCCTGGGTGCAGGGCGAGGGGGTGGCCTTCATGGCGCTCAATCGCAACAAGCGCAGCGTCGTGCTCGACCTCAAGCACCCCGAGCACCTGCAGGCGGCGCAGGCGCTGGTCGCGCAGGCGGATGTGCTGGTGGAGAGCTTCCGCCCCGGCGTGATGGCGCGCCTCGGGCTGGACTACGCCGCGGTGTCCGCGGGCAATCCGCGGCTCATCTACTGCTCGGTCTCGGCGTACGGCCAGCACGGCGCCAGCAGGGATCTTCCCGGAGTCGACGGCGTGCTCCAGGCCGTGAGCGGCCTGATGAGCGTCACCGGCGCGCGCGACGGGGAGCCGTGCAAGGTGCCGGTGCCGGTGGTCGACCTGGTCACGGGGTCGCTGGCAACCATCGCGGTCCTGGCCGCCCTCGCGGACCGGCAACGCACGGGCCTGGGGCAGCACGTCGAAGCCAGCATGTTCGCGAGCGCCATCGCGCTTCAGCACGTGAGCTTCGCGTCCTACTTCGCTGACGGCCAGGTGCCAGGGCCGCAGGGGCATGCCGCGCCGTATTCGACCCCGAACGAGGCCCTGCGCTGCGCCGACGGATGGATCATGGTGGCGGCCTACCACCCCGCACGTTGGCAGGCCCTGTGTGCCGCCACAGGCGCGCCGGAATTGGCCCGCGATCCGCGCTTCGCCGACAACAAGAGCCGCCTCCAGCACCGCGAGACGCTGCTGCGCCTGCTCGAAGCGCGCATGCTCGCGCATCCCCGCGCCTTCTGGCTGGAGAAGTTCGCGGCCGTGGACATCATCTGCGGCCCCATCAACAACTATGCGGAGGTGGCGCAATCCGCGCCCTTCCTCGAAGCGGCGCTCGCGGAGCAGCTGCAGCATCCGGTCGCCGGGCCGATGACGCTGCCACGCAGCGTGCTCGGCGCGGTCGGCGAGCGGCCCCGGGCGCGACGCCCGGCCCCCACGCTGGGCCAGCACACCCGGGAGGTGCTGGCCGAGCTCGGCATGCCGGCCGCGGCCATCGATTCGGTGATCGCGCCCAGCCCTTCCCAGAACTGAAGCACAACCATGCCCATCGTCAAGACAGTCCAGAACGGCGTCGCCGTCGTCACCCTGAATCGGCCCGAGGCCATGAACTCCATCGACCCGGAGTCGAACGAGCAACTGCTCGCGATCTGGGACGAGGTGTCGAACGACGAGGACATCCGCGTGCTGGTCCTCACGGGTGCAGGCGAGCGCGCCTTCTGCACAGGCGCGGACCTCAAGAAGACCATGCCGCCCGCCGACAGCGCGGCGCGGCAGGTCTTTCGCTGCGGAACCGGGCATTTCAACTTCGGCACGCTGCAGACCGACAAGCCCGTCATCGCCGCCATCAATGGCTACGCCCTGGGCGGCGGGCTGGAGCTGGCCTTGCTGGCGGACATTCGCATCTGCTCCGACAACGCCCGCTTCGGCTTGCCGGAAGTGCGGGTCGGCAGCATCCCGGGCGCCGGCGGCACGCAGCGCCTGATCCGCGCAGTCGGCCAGTCGGACGCGATGTGGATGCTGCTGACCGGTGAACGCATCGATGCCGCGGAGGCGTTGCGGATCGGATTGGTCAGCAAGGTGGTTCCCTTCTCCGAACTGAAGCAGGCAGCCCTGCAGCTCGCAGGCGCGATGGCAGCCAATGCCCCGCTGGCGATGACCGCCGCCAAGCGCCTCGCGATGAACGGACGCGAACTGCCGCTGGCGGGCGGGCTGGCCCTTGAGCGCCAGGCCTTCGGGCTGCTCAGGGACAGCGAAGACCGGCTGGAGGGGCGCCGCGCCTTCGCCGAGAAGCGTCCTCCGGTATTTCGCGGCCGCTGAAATGCCTCGCCCGGAAGACGGATGCGTCTTCCGGGCGAGCCTTCGATCTGCTCGCACGCACGAGTCGACGCTCGAACAAGCGATGTGAGCCTTCCCCTGGAGCATCCCGTGAAGAAATCGCCTGCCGCCTGGCTGAACACCCTCGCACTCATCGTTGCCGCGTTCGTCGGCGCATCGCCGGCCATCGGGCAGCAAGCCGGCCGCCCACCCGCCAGGATCCTGGTCGGCTTCTCGCCCGGTGGCACGCTCGACGTGGTGACACGCGCGCTTGCCGATCAATTGCATGGTCCGCTCGATCGCACCGTGGTGGTGGAGAACAAGCCGGGCGCCGGCGGGAAGATCGCGATCGATGCGATGCGCTCCGCTCCCGCCGACGGCAGCGTGGCCATGCTGTGTCCCGACTTCCTCGCATCGATCTACCCCTTCGTCTTCAACAAGCTCAACTACGACCCGCAGCGGGACATCCTGCCGGTGTCAACGGTGGTCGAGTTCCCGATGGCACTGGCCGTGCCCTCCTCCTCGCCCGTCAAGACCTTCGGCGAATACGCCCAATGGGTGCGCGCGCATCCGGAGAAAGCCAACTTCGGCCACGCGGCATCGGGCGGCCCGACGCACTTCCTGGGACTTCAGATCGCCAGGATCATCGGCACACCACTGCAGGACATCCCTTTCCAGGGCGCAGCGCCGATGATCGTGAATCTGACGGGCGCCAATGTCGCGGCGGGCACCTCCACGGTCGGGGACTTCGCGCAGCACCACAACGCCGGCAAGCTGCGCGTGCTGGCCGTCACCTCCGCACGACGCTCGCCGCTGCTGCCGGACGTGCCGACCTTCGGCGAACTCGGCCGCAAGGAACTCACCGCAGTCGGCGTGCTGGCCATCTGCATGGCCCCCGGCACGCCTGCGGCCGTCGTCTCCGAATGGAGCGCTGCCGTGCGCAAGGCGGCAGCCACAGAGCAGTTCGCGAGCAAGGTCCGCATGCTCGGCTTCATGAACACGGGAAGCTCGCCCGCCGAAGCGCGCGCCAGGTTCGGCGAGATGCGCGTGTTCTGGGAGCCGGTCGTCAAGGCCTCGGGATTCAAGGCCGACTAGCGCGATGACGCGATGACGTGCTCCTCGCGCTCCGCCTAGCGCACCGAGCGGATCCAGTCCCGAAAGAGCCGGACCGGCGCCGTGGCCGCCTTCAAAGGGTCGCAGACGAGGTAGTAGCCGAGCTCCGTCCTGGCGACGTGGTCCACCGCCACCACGAGGCGCCCGGTGCGCAGGTCCTCCTGCACGTACGCCCGCTGCGCCATTGCCACGCCCAGGCCGTCCGCTGCGGCCTGGTAGCACAACGCGGCATTCGCCAACGCGATTCCCGGCAGGCATGGGGTGTCCGCCAGGCCGGCCGAGCCGAGCCACAGCGGCCAGGCTTGTGGCCGCATCATGGAATGCAGCAGGTCGGCCCGCAGCAGATCGCCGGGCACCTGGAACTGACCCGCCAGGGCGGGTGCGCAGACCGGGACGAACTCGTCGTCGAACAGGTGGTCGAGCTCGACATCGGCCCACTCGCCCATGCCGTGCCGTATCGCGCAGTCGGCGCCTTCGAGCCGGACGTCATCCGCGAGTGCGATCGTTGCGATCTCCAGGGCGATGTCGGGATGAAGCGCATGGAAGCCGTTCAGGCGGGGAACCAGCCAGCGGATGGCAATGCTCGGAGGCACCTTGAGGCGCAGCCGTTTCTCCCGCTGGCTGTCGGCCAGGTCGCCCAGCGCGTCGTGCAGGCGATCGAAGGCGTCGCAGACGCGCGTGGCGAGTCGTTCGCCCACCGCGGTGAGTTCGATCTCGCGACCGGCCCTCTGGAACAGCTGCACGCCCAGCCCCGCTTCCAGCAGCTTGATCTGCTGGCTCACGGCACCGGGAGTGACGTGGAGCAACTGGGCGGCTCGCGATACCCCCTTGGCCCGATACACCGCATCGAACGCCCGCAGCGGGCTCAGGAGCGCGCGAAGGTTCTGCATGACAGGATGAGATTTCCGGAGAACTCAGTGCTGGCTGAAGAGACAGCTGCCTGCCTCGGCACTCGCACACATCGGCTTCAACATTTCTGAATGCCGATGGTGCGGTTCAGGAGTTCCTCGTCCTCACGCAGCGCGGCTGCCGAGCCGGCATAAGCGGCAACGCCCCGCTCCAGCACGATGACATTTGTGGAGAAGTCGAGAACGACGTCGACGTGCTGCTCCACGAGGACGCAGCCGACTCCGAGCTGGTCGCTCATCCGGACGATGGCGTCCATCAGTTCCTCGCGCACCATGGGAGCGAGGCCCTCCAGCGGCTCGTCGAGCAGCAGAATGCGCGGCTGGCCAACGAGTGCCCGTGCCACAGACAGCATCTGCTGCTCTCCGCCCGACAGCTGCGTGCCACCGTTTCGCCGCCGCTCCTTGAGCCGCGGGAACAGTGCATAGACCGGCGGCAGGGCCACGCCGGCCGAGCGCCCCTGCAGGCCCGACAGCAGGTTCTCCTCCACCGTCAGCGAAGGAAAGATGTCCCGGCCCTGCGGCACGTAGCCGAGCCCTGCCCGTGCCCGTGCGTACGTGGTGGCGCCGCCGATGTCGTTGCCGCCGAAGTGGATGCGGCCCTGCATCAGGTCCGCCAGGCCGATCGCGGTTGCCAGCGTGGTGGTCTTGCCGGCGCCGTTGCGCCCGATGAGGCCCAGGCGTTCGCCTTCGCGCACGCTGAAGCTCAGATGCTCGACGACTGGCACGCCGGCGTAGCCGGTCGTGACGTCGTCGAACCGAAGTTCAATGGGAGGGCTGGGCATGGTGAGCGTCTCGTCCGAAGTAGATTTGTTTGACTTGTTCGTTGGCCGCGACTTCCTGCGGCGACCCCTCCACCATCACCGCGCCGGCAACCAGGACGATGATGTGCGAGGCGAAGCGGAACACCAGGTCCATGTCGTGCTCGATGAGCAGGACCGACAGATCCTTCGGCAGGCCCTCGATGGCGCTCATGATGCGGCCGCCTTCTCCCTGCGGCACGCCCGCGCCGGGCTCGTCCAGCAGCAGCACCTCGGGCTTCATGGCGAGCGCGAGCGCGATCTCCGCAAGCCGCTGCTCGCCGAGCGCCAGCCGCCCGACCACCCGGTTCGCATAGGGGCTCAGGCCCAGCATGCCGAGGGTCTCGTGGACCTCGTCGTGCACGCGCGCGGAACGCGCCGGCGAAGGCCACCACTGCATGGAGGCGCGCAGCCGCTGGAGCACCGCGACCCTGACGTTGTCCGCCACGCTCAGGTCCTTGAACAGGCGGCTGATCTGGAAGGTGCGAACGATGCCGCTGCGCACGCGTGCGTACTGCGGCAGCTGCACGATCGAGTGGCCGTCGAGCTGGATGTCGCCGGACTTCGGACGGATCGCTCCGCTGAGCAGGTTGACCAGCGTGGTCTTGCCCGCGCCGTTGGGCCCGATCAGCGCCGTGCGGGCACCCTGCGGGAGGGACAGCGTGACGTTCTGCGTGACGGCCAGGCCGCCGAAGGAGTGGCACAGGTTGCGGGTTTGCAGACGGGGAGTCATCGGGCTCCTCCGTTGCCGCCCAGACGCCTGGCGTATGCCGCAGCCCGGTCCAGGAGCCCGATAAGACCTTCGGGCAGGACGATGAGCACGACGATCAGCATCGACCCGATGACGAACAGCCAGTGATACGGGTTCAAGGTCGACGCGATGTGGTGGATGGTCATGTACGCGACGGTGCCGAGCACCGCACCGGCCAGGCGGCGCGTGCCGCCCAGGACGATCATGACCACCACACCCGCGGACGTCGTGAAGTCCAGCATGAAGAGATTGGCCACCTTGCTGGTCTGTGCCGTCAGTGCGCCCGCCAGCCCCGCCACGACGCCGCCGACGGTGTAGACGGCCAGCAGGTGCAGGTACACGCGCCCGCCGAGTGCCTGGACGCGCCCCGGGTCCTGCCGGATCGCCCTGGCCGTCAGGCCGAAGGGCGACTCGGCCAGGTTGCGCACCAGGAAGTACACCAGCACCAGCGCGCCCAGCGCGTAGAAATAGCCGGTGTGCCCCATGAAGTTGAACTCCCAGAGGCCGAACAATGGGGCGACCTCGAAGCCGGCAAGTCCGTCGTCGCCGCCGGTGAGCCACCTGGCCCAGTTGGCGAGCTCGAGCAGCAACTGCGCCACGGCGATGGTGAGCATGACCAGCGTGAGCTTGGTCGAGCGCAGCATGACGGCACCGCTGAGCAGCGCGATCAGCCCTCCGCCCAGGCCGCCGAGCAGCAGCCCGGCGACGGGATCGGTCGTCAGGTACAGCGCGGTCCATCCCGCGACGTAGGCGCCGGCGCCATACAGCGCGGCCTGGCCAAGTGTCGCGATGCCCGCCTGTCCGAGCACGAGGCTCAGCGACAGTGCAAAGATCGACATCGTCGCCATGTTGGTCAGCAACCCGAGGTCCTGCGGGAACACCACGAAGGCCAGCAGCCCCGCGAGCGTCAGGACGATCTCGCCGCGCAACTGCTTCCACGGGCGAGCACGGGGCGGCGCAGCCATCGCCATGGGCGGAATCACCGCGCTCATGCCTGCCTCCCGAACAGCCCCTGCGGGCGGAACAGCAGGACGACGATCATCGTCAGGAAGAAGGCAGCCGATGCGAGCTGCGGAACCATGTATTTCATCGAGGTCTCCACGATGCCGAGCAGCAACGCTGCGAAGAAAGAGCCAAACAGATTTCCGTTTCCTCCGACGGCCACGACCGCCAGGAGGATCACCAGGTACTTGGAGGCGTAGGTCGGCTCCATCGGCAGCATCTCGGCACCGGCGATGCCGCCCAGCGCCGCGAGCGCCGCACCGATCGCGAAGGTGGCCGCATAGATCCTGGTCGTGTCGATGCCGATGGCCCGGGCGATCGGCGCGTTGTCGACCGCGGCGCGCACCCGGATGCCGAAGGACGACCGGTCCACGGCGAGCCACAGGACGGCGACGACCACCAGCCCGCAGGCGACGACGATGAGCCGGTGCCGGGGAATGGAGCGAAACCCCAGGTCCACCGAGCCGCCGAATGCCTCGGGAAGCGCGACGGATGTCACCGACGATCCGAACATCAGGTTGACCGCCGCGGTCGCGACGAACATCAGTCCGATCGTCACCAGCATCTGGTCGAGATCGTCGCGGCGGTAGAAGCGGCGCAGCAGGGTGCGCTCGAAAAGCACCGCCACCAAGGCCACGACGGCGATCGCTAGGACGAAGCCCAGCCCGACGGGCACGCCCAGGCGCTGAGGAATGCTCGCCGCGAGAAAACCGCCGAGCATCGCGAAGGCGCCATGGGCCAGGTTCACCACACGCATCAGGCCCATGGTCATCGACAGGCCCACGGTGATCATGAACAGGATCATGGCGTACGTGACGCCGTCGACCAGGATGCTGCTGAGAAGCGCAAAGGACATGCTGCAGTCCCTGCGTTACTTGGCCGCGCCCTGGATGCGTCCGTAGTCGGGCTGCATCTCGAAGGTCCGGAACTCGCGGTTGACGAAGCGCCCCGAGGAATCCTTCTCGACCACCCGCATGTAGACGTTCTGCACGAACTCGCGGGAGGCCGGATCGATCTTCACCGGACCGCGCGGGCTCTCCCAGGAAAAGCCCTTGGCGGCGGCAAGAGCCTTGGGCCCGTCGCGCTTGCCGTTCGTCGCCTTGACCATGTGATAGATCACATGCAGGCCGTCGAACGCATTCGCGAGCTGGACGGTCGGGATGGCCTTGGGCGCCACTTCGGCCAGGGCCTTGACCGCGGCATGGTTCAGCGGCGAGTTGTGCGTCGCCGAATAGAACATGCCAGTCTCGATTCCCAGCAGCTCGGGGCCGATCGCGCGAAGTTGGTCTTCATCCGTCTCGCCCGTGCCCAGGAAGCGCACGCCCGCGGCCCTCAATCCCGCTTCGTTGTAGGCCTTGATCATTGCGTAGGTGGCCGGCCCTCCGGGACCGAAGACGTAGAGCGCATCGGGCTTGAGCGCCTTTACGCGCTGCATCAGGGGGCCGAAGTCCGTCGTCTTCAGCGGCGCGCGGATGGCCTCGAGCAGCTTGCCGCCTCCGGCGACGAAAGCGGTGTTGAAGGCCTTCTCGGCGTCGAGGCCGGGACCGAAGTCGCTGACCAGCGACACGACGTTCCTGATGTTCTTCTCGAGCGCATACTTGGCCACCGGCACGGCCATCTGCGGCAGCGTGTAGGAGGTGCGCAGCAGGTAGTCGGACTTCTCGAGAAGCGAGGAGGTCGACGCATTGAAGATCACGACGGGCACCTTCGCCTCCTGCGCGAGCGCGGCGACGGCCAGGGTATCGGGCGTGAAATACAGGCCCGCGATGTACTGGGCGCCTTCCTTGATGATGAGCTCCTGGGCCAACGCCTTGGCCTGCGCGGGATTGATGTCCGGCAGGTCACGGTACACGACCTCGATCGTGTGTCCGCCCGCAGTGGTGCCGTTGAGCTTCTGGTAGGCCTTGGTCGCTCCCTCCCAGGTCTGCCCCACCGCGGAGAACGGCCCGGACATGGGTGCGATCACACCCACCTTGACGACGTCGGCGCGGCTTTGCAAGGCCAGCGTCGCGAGTGAGACCGCGATCGCGGCAATGAGTCTGAGGGTCATCTTCTTCTCCAGGTAGTGGGGTCGCTGGCGGGGCATGCGCCCGGGTTTTGACGAGAGGTGGGTCGGGAATCGTGGGGCACGGCCTGGCTTCAGGCCGGGACGCCGTGCGACTGCGCTGCTTCGGTCGCCTGCAGGGCGGCGTCGCGGGGCATCAGGGTCGCGTACTTCTGGTCCATGTCGAAGAGGTTGGCCTCGTGCGCCTGCAGCGACCGGTCGCCCACGCAGTCCGTGACGACCAGGGGGCGAAAGCCGTGACACATGGCATCGACCACGCTGGCGCGGACACACCCGCTGGTGGTGCATCCCGCGATCAGCAGCGTCTGCACGCCGCGCTGGGACAACCAGGAAGCCAGCGAAGTGCCGAAGAAGGCCGAGGGATGGATCTTGCGCAGCACCAGCTCGCCGCTGCGCGGCTGCAGCTGCGCGACGACCTGGCTTTGCGGCGCGTCCTCCCGCAGGGCCAGGATGGACGGCACCTTGAGCGCGAAGATGTTGGCGTCGGCGCCATCGTCCTGGTACACGACGCGCGTGTGGACGATGGGCCATCGGCGCTCGCGTGCGGCAGCCAGCAGGCCGCGCGTGCATTCGATGGCCGGCTCGATGTTGCCGCCGCCGAACGTGAGCGGATCGGCGAATCCGTTGACGAAATCGATGATCAGCAGGCCGTACGGCGCCTTCGGTGCGACGGCGTTGCCGAAGCCCTGCTTCTGGTAGATGTCCGGATCGGCGTTCATTGGAAGGCCTCGTCGATGACCTTGCCGTCGCGAACCACGACGACGTCGTCGAGCTTCACCGTGCAGTTGCGCAAGGGAATGTCCAGGTGGCAAGGCGTGGTGCGAGGCCCTCCGGCCTCGTTGTTCGGGCCCAGCGAGAACAGGAAGTTGCCTTCGAACGCACGCGCGTCCTGCCCGGACGTGGCTTCGCGGTCCACCAGCGACAGCGTGTGCCAGTAGCAGCGCGGCTGCATCCCCCAGCCGATGTGCGCGATCGCGTAGGCCTCGGGGTCCTTGTAGGCCTCCATGAACTCGCGCAGCAAGGCGGCGTCGATGTCACCTTCGATGCTGCGCACGAAGCCTTCGCGCAGATGCATGGTGATCCTGTCCGAGACGTAGTTCTTCTGCGGCAGCAGGATGTCGCCGCGGTCGATCACGATGGTGCCGTCGCTGCCGCCTTCGTTGGCGAAGGTGAAGAGGAAGCCGCTGGGCCAATGGTCCCAGCGCCCGGGCTCCTCGCAGAAGCCGTACTCGGAGATGGTCGGGTAGTCGCCGAGCTTGAAAGTCACGTCCGTGCCGGCCGGCGAGGTCACATGCATCTTCCTGGCGGCCTTGAGCAGCTTCGATGCGGCGAGCACGCGTTCGCGATCGGCCTCGGTGGGCACCGCCCGCACCAGCACCTCGGGCGGCTCGACGGCCAGGAGGATCTTCGTCCCCGACTCGAGGATCTCCATCTGCTCGGGCGAGAACAGCAGCAGCATCAGGTCCAGGACGATGTCGCTGTTCTTCATCGCCGCGAGCGCGACAGGGTTGTTGGTGAGGGGCGTCTCCCCCAGGTAGTTCATCAGGTCGCGGCTGGGGGCCTTCTCCGCGTTGATGGGCTGCAGCTCGATCCTGGTGACGACCGCGCCCGCGGCCTGCGCCGCGATCGTCGCGGTCTGCAACGTCTGCGGATGGGTGTGGGGTCCGCACAGGATCGAGACCTTCTGTCCGCGCTCCACCTTGCTGAGCTTCAGAACCTCGTCCCAGGCCTTGACCATTTGATAATCGCTGACTGGCATTTTTCGTCCTTTGTTTGAAAGTGTCAGATCTGCAGGAGCGCAAGGTCCTGCGGGCTGCCCAGCTTGAAGAGCCGGCGGGCATTGCCGTGACACACCTGCTCGCGGGTGCGCGCGTCGAGCGGCGCCTGTTCGATGAAGGCGCAGGCCTCGGCGGTGGACTCATAGGGGTAGTCCACGGAGAAGAGCACGGCCTGGGCGCCGAGCTCGCCGATGGCGCCCAGCAGCGCCGGCGCGGAGCACACGCCGGACGTCGTGATCAGGATGTTGCTGCCGATGTACTCGCTGGGCTTGCGTGCCAGCTTGATGCCCGAGGGGTAGGCGGCGAAGCGGCTGTCGATGCGCCAGCGTTGATACGGCAGGGCCTCGCCCATGTGGCCCAGCAGCAGGGTCAGCCGCGGGAAGCGGTCGAACACCCCGCCGAACAGCAGGCGCAGTGCATGCCCCGCCGTCTCCACGCCCCAGCCCCAGGTGGCTCCCTGGAGCACCGGCATGCCCTCCAGCAACGCCGGCGGCTGGCTGAACGCGTTGGGGTGCAGGTAGATGGGCACGCCGAGTGCCTCCGCGCGCTCCCAGAACACGTCGAACTCGCTGCCTTCGTAGTAGCGGCCCAGGGTGTGGCCGTTGATCAGCGCGCCCTTGAAGCCGCACTCGACGACGGTGCGCTCGAGTTCTCGGGCTGCGGCCGCCGGGTCCTGGAGCGCGACGTGCGCGAAGGCGCCGAAGCGCTGCGGATGGCGCGCCACGCGCTCGGCGAGGAACTCGTTGTTCTCGCGTGCGCGCCGCACGGCGGCGGCGCCGTCCGCCTCGGCCTGCACGCCGGGCATCGTCTGCGACAGCACGGCGTACTCGATGTTTGCGGCGTCCATCTCGGCCAGGCGCTGGTCGTCGAAATCGCTGAGCCTGGCATCGAGCCGCGCCACGAAGTCGGCCGGCAGCGCGCGCGTGTACTTGGCGGAGTACGCATCGAAGCCGGGGGCGGAGAAGTGCTCTTCGAGCGCGATCTTGGGGGTTTGATTCATTGTCGTCCTCATTGGATTCAGGCCGGGTACGCCAGGGCCGTGTCGAGAATTTCCGTGTCGTGCACCACTTCGCGGCTGGCGATGAGCAGCCGTTCGCCGTCGCGCACAAAGCGGTCGTGGTAGATGCCCGCGAGATGCACGGTGGAAGGCCCCTCGACCAGCGTCTGCATCAGGATGAAGGGGGTCTGCGAGCTGATCGTCTCGCCCGTCTCTTGCAGCACGCGCGTGATCCCCAGCACATGCAGCATGTGCCGTGGCGCGAACATCTGCGAATGCGCCACGGCGAGCGCGCGGTCGGTGATCATGTCCAGGCCCTCGCAGTAGACGAGGCCCACGGGCATGTCCAGCAGCGCGTTCTGGCGCGAGGTGATCCGGTAGGTCGCCTCCTTGCTGAAGAACTCGGGCCAGCGCTCGATGTCGTTGGCATCGAGGGCGGCGCAGTACTCGACATGGAAGGAGTCGACCTCCGCGCGCAGCTCGGCCGCGCGGCGCGGCGAGATCGTGGATCTGGCGTAGGCGAGCCGCTCTTTCATGCTGCCACCTCCGCGACACGGATGCCCATGACGTCCCGGTAGTACTGGTAGAGCGACCGGATGCACGACTCCGAGATCAGGTTGCGCGCCGTTCCCTGGTGGCCTGCATCGAGCTTGACGACGTTGTTGTCCGTGGACGAATTGCGGATGCCTTCCTGCACGAACTTCAATGCCTCGTTGTCTTCGAGGCCCAGGAAGCCGGAGGGGCCCATCAGGTTGCCCTGCCGAAGGCGGTGCCGCGTCATCTCGGGCGTATCGTCCTCGTAGCCGAACATGGTCCACTGCATCACCATGCTGTTCGGGCCGTTCGGAATGATCTGGCGCACACCCATCGTGTTCATCTGGCGCTGCACGATCAGGTTCGGCCACATGGTCATCATGTTGGCGGACCAGGGCGAATCGAACTCGCGCACGTAGTCCAGAAACCGCTCGTCGCGCAGCCGGAGCTTGTCGCTGAACGACCGCATCTGCGCCTTGTCGTCGGCGTCGACCGTGGCATAGACCTGGTCGGGCTTGGACGACGCCATGTAGCCGTGGCGGCCATGTTCCTTGTCGGCGAAGACGATCGACTTGATGCCAGGCACCAGGAGGCCGAACACCACGAGGAACGAATGCAGCAGCGTCGCGTGGTATGGGTCCTTGAGGTTCTCGTGGTACATCTTCCAGTTGCACGGAAGCTCGTTGCGGCAGTAGCCCAGGATCCTGAGCTTGCGGCCCGAGAACGGAACGTCGAACTCCTGGACGATCTCCTTGGTCATGTACTCTTCCAGTGGCGGCGTCTTGTCGGAGTAGGTGGCGAACACCACGCCGTTGCGCGTGGCCACGCGCAGCTGCCGGGTACCGTGCTCCGCGTTCTTGAAGTCCGGCGGCATGCCGCCGACCTTGTTGATGCCGCGCTTGAACGGAACGCCCTGCAGGTTGCCCTTGAGGTCGTACGACCACTGGTGGTAGGGGCAGACGAACTCCTTGGCGTTGCCGTGGCTGGAGCGACAGAATTCGGCGCCGCGGTGGGCGCAGCGGTTCTCGAAGACGGAGATCGTGTGGTCTTCCGCGCGAACGATCACCACGGCCGTTGCGCCCACGTAGCCTCGCTTGTAGTCGCCGGGATTCGGGATCTCGGCTTCCAGCGCGACGAAGTTCCAGGTGTCGCCCCGGAAGATGCGCTCGATCTCCTGGTCGTAGATGGCCTGGCTGGTGTAGACCCAGTCCGGAATGTTGTTGAGCGCGTCCGCGGGCCAGACGCACTGTTCCAGGGGCGGGTTCTTTCGGGCATTCGTGATGCCGATGACCGCCTGCGATTGATACATGAAAGCTCCTTAGGCTCTGAGGTGTGGTTGAACGGTGGAAGGGGCGCCGCCTCGCATCTGCTTGGCCCATGCGCGCAGATCGGTGGCGTCCCGCTGAAATTCGTCGAGCAGCACCGGCTGGCGCTGCTCGAAGAGGGGCCGAATGGCGCGCAGATCGGCACCGGCGTTGATGGCCACGCCGTGCAGCGGAACGGCACCGCGATGGCCGATCCACAGCACCTTGCCGGTGGCCGGATCGCCTCGGCGCACGTATTCGAGACCGGGGGCCGGCAGGCCCAGCATCTGGATGTTGTGCCGGCCCTGGTCGGTCCAGAACCAGGGCACCGCCGGTGCCGGGCTGGTCGCACCGAGCATGGCGGCCGCGGCGGTGCGGGCCTGCTCGTTGGCGTTCTGCCAGGATTCCAGGCGCGTCGGCGTCGCGTGCCCCGGGCGTTGCTGGCTGGTGCAGTCGCCGCACGCGAACACGTGCTCGTCGCTGGTGCGGCACTGCGCGTCGACCAGAACGCCACCGCCCGCCGCGATCTCCAGGCCCGCATCGCGGGCCAATGCGTCGTTGGGCGAGAGGCCGATGGCCACGACGATCTCGTCCGCCTCCAGGTCACCGGCATGGGTCGACAGGCGCATGCGGCCATCGGGCAGAGGGTCGACGCCTTCGAGGGCGGTGCCGAGCAGGAGCCGCGCGCCTGCCTGCCGCAGACCGGATTCGAGCCACGCCGACGCTTCCGGCGGAAGAAATCGATCGAGCAAGGACTTCGCGCGCTCGACCACGCTCACCGCCGCACCGGCCGACAACGCGGAGCTGGCGATCTCGAGGCCAAGAAAGCCGCCACCCAGGATCGCGACCCGCGGCTTGCCCTGGAGGGCGGCGCGCAGCCGTCGCGCGTCGTCGAGGGTGCGCACGTAGTGCACGTGCGGTCGGCCCGCCGGTGCAGACGCCAGCATGCGGGCCTCGCCGCCCGTGGCGAGCAGGCACATCTCGTACGGGAGCACCTGGCCGCCGGCAAGGCGAACCTGCCGCTTCGAGAGATCCAGGGCCACCGCATCGCTGCTGCTTCGAAGATCGATGTCGCCAAGTTCCCATGCGTCCTGCGAAAAGACGCCGAGGCTCGGCTCCTCGGCCGCCACCAGCACGGCCTTGGACAGCGGGGGCCGCTCATACGGCTTGTGGCGCTCCCTCCCCAGCATCGTGATGCGTCCGCGGTAGCCGTGTTCGCGCAGCGCATGGGCGGCGACCGCCGCAGCCTGGCCCGCACCAACGATGACGACGCCGGGCGAAGTCATTTCGCGGCCGACGACATCACGTAGATGTCATCGCCTTCCTGCTTCACGGCGTGAGTGCGCAGGTCCACGGTGACCGGCGCGCACATCGCCCTGCCCGTGCGGATGTCGAAGCGGCCCTGGTGCAGCGGGCATTCGACACAGCCGTCCTCGACATAGCCCTCCGACAGCAGCGCGGTGGCATGCGTGCACATGCTGTCCGTGGCGAAGAACTCGTCGTCGATACGAAACAGCGCGACGCCGTGGCCCGCGACGTTGACGGTTTTCGCTTCATCGTTTTTCAGCTCTCGCGCCGAAGCGACTTTGATCCAGTTCATGGCTCCATCCGGGGATTTTCCGGACCCTTCAAAATTAGTCAGTGAACTGTCATATTAGTTGGACTCATATGTGATTTCAAGTACGGGTTTTTACTGTCCGACGTTGCACCAGATTGGATCCGAAAGGCAGACAAATAACGCCACAGAAGCGATTTATGCCAATGCAGATGCACCACTTTCGAGATGTTTCCTAGTTAGGGTTTGCATCGACGGCAGGCTGCTTCCATCGCGCCAGCATCGGTCATATACTTGTGAAAGTGAACTGTCATATCGTGCGAATCAAATGTCGAAACGCACGTTGGCGATCAAGCCCTTGTGCGGGGTACGGCGAAGAGACTTGTTCTTGCGCGCCGATCACCTGGGCATTGCCGGGCATGGGCGGACTCGATGGAGTCCGGCACCAGGAAACCAGTCAAGGAAAAGGAAACGCATGGACCGAGCAGACATTCCGGCGAGGCTGTTGAAGCGCGAGGGCATCGGCGCCCGGGTGCCTCGCAAGGAGGACGCGCGCCACCTCGTGGGAAAGGGCAACTTCGTGGGCGACTTCGTGCTGCCTGGCCTCCAGGAGGTCGCGTTCCTGCGCAGCCCGCTCGCGCACGCGGTGGTCACCGGCGTCGACATTCCAGAGGCGCTCGCGGGGAAGGTGTTCCTGCGCGAGATGATGTCGGATGCGGCGGACATCGGATCGCCGTCTTCGGTGCCCACCTATCAGTACTCGGCGCTGCCGCCGCTGGCTTCGGGCAAGGTCCGTCACGTCGGCGAGGCCATCGCGATGGCGGTGGCACCGACACGCGCCATGGCGGAAGACCTGCTGGAGGAAGTGGAGGTCTCGTACGACGAACTGCCCGTGTACCACAGCGCGGATTCCGCGCTCGCGGCCACGGGGGAGTTCATGCACCCTGACTGGAAGGACAACGTCTTTCTCACGCTGCGGACTGATCGCGACTTCGAAGCACTCGCCGCGAAGGCCGAGGTGAAGGTCAGCCGCACGGTCGAGCTGTCGCGCCAATGCATCGTGCCGCTGGAGGGCAAATCTGTCCTGGCCTACTGGGATTTCCAGACCGACCAGCTCGTGGTCGTCAGCGCCACCCAGGTCCCGCATCTGCTGCGCGTGGGCATCGCCCAGCACCTCGCGATGAACGAGGAAGCCGTGCGGGTCGTGTCCCCGGACGTCGGCGGCGCCTTCGGCTACAAGGGACAGCTCTATCCCGAGGACCTCTGCGTCGCCTGGCTGGCCAAGACGTATCGCACGCCGTTTCGCTACCTCGAGGATCGGCGCGAGCACCTGATCGTCGGCGCCAACACGCGCCAGCATCACTACCGGCTCACGGCCTATGCGGACCGCACGGGCAGGCTTCTGGCGCTGGACGCCGTCATCACCATCGACGGCGGCGCCTATTCCTACTATCCCTTCTTCGTCGGCCTGGAGCCTGGCCAGGCGATCGGCAATCTGCCCGGGCCCTACAGCTTCCGCGGCTATCGGTGCGAGACCCTGTGCGTTGCGACCAACAAGCCCGGCTTCATGGCCTACCGTGGCGTCGCGCGCACCGGCGTCTGCTTCGCGATCGAGCTGCTCATGGACGCCGTGGCCCGCGAGGTGGGGCGTGAGCCGTGGGAGGTACGGCTGGAGAACCTGGTTCCGGCCTCGGCCATGCCCTATGTGAACGTGGCCAACAAACACTTCGACAGCGGCGACTTTCCGGCAAGCCTGCGCCGCGCCGTGGAGATGATCGGACTGCAGGCCGTGCGCGAGCGCCAGGCGCGCGGCGAGCCTGACGGGCGGCTGATCGGCTTCGGCACCGCCACCTATACCGAGCAGTCCGCCCACGGCACGACGGTGTTCGCGAACTGGGGCCTGCCAGTGGTGCCCGGCTTCGACCAGGCGGTCGTCAGGATGACCGCGGACGGCGGACTCGAAGTGCGTGTGGGCGTGCACTCGCACGGCCAGGGCATGGAGACCAGCTTCGCGCAGATCGCCAACGACGTGCTGGGCATTCCGGTGGCAAGGATCCGGGTGGTGCACGGGGACACGGCACTCACGCCGTTTTCTTCGGGCACCTACGCCTCGCGCGCCACCGTCATGTCGGGAGGCGCCATATCGGTCGCGTGCAAGGAACTGCTGCCGCGGATCCAGTCGATCGCAGGCTACCTCATGGGTGTGGATGCGCAGACCGTCGCATTGATCGAAGGACGCGCCGTGTCCGGCGACAAGTCGATCCCGCTTTCGGAGGTCGGGGGCGCGTGGTACCTCACGCCGCAGGACCTGCCTGCCGACGTTCATCTCGGCGGCCTGGAGGTGTCCCGTGCGTACAAGCCCAACGTCGATACAGGCACCTTCACCTATGCAACGCATGCGGTGGTGGTGGCCGTCGACACCGAAACCGGCGAGGTCGAGATCCTCGACTATGTGGTCGTGGAGGACTGCGGGACCATGGTCAATCCCATGATCGTGGAGGGCCAGACCATCGGCGGCATCGCACAGGGCATCGGCACCGCGATGTACGAGGAGAGTCCGTACGACGAACAGGGCCAGCCGCTGGCTTCCACCCTGGCGGACTACATCCTGCCGGGTGCCACCGAGGTGCCGCGCATCCGCATCGACCATTTCGAGACACCGTCGCCGCACACCGAATTCGGAGCCAAGGGCGTCGGCGAAGGTGGCGCGATCGCGCCGCCGGCGGTGATCTTCAATGCGGTGAACGACGCCCTGCGCGGCACCGGTGCTGCCGAGGTGCTCATGACACCGCTGACGCCACGCCGCTTGCTCACGGCCCTCGAAAGCGCGAATCGCGAACAGGAGCACGCCCGATGAAAGCGCCGAAGTTCGCATACACGCGCGTTCTCGAGGTCGGCGAGGCGATCGCCGCACTGGCGGCAGGCGCAGGCACCGCGAAGGCCATGAGCGGGAGCCAGTCCCTCGGCCCGATGCTCAACCTGAGGCTGGCGCGGCCTGCTCAGGTGGTCGACGTCGCGCAGATTCCCAGCCTGCGCACTGTCAGCCGCAAGGCCGACTGGATCGAGATCGGTGCCGCCGTCACCCATGCGGAGATCGAGGACGGCACGCACCCGCCGCTGGCCGCGCACCCCATGCGCCAAGTCGCAGGCGGGATCGCCTACCGCGCGATCCGGACCCGAGGCACCGTGGGTGGCAGCCTGGCGCATGCCGATCCCGCGGCTGACTGGGTGGTGGTACTGGCGGCACTCGGCGCGCGGATAGTGGTCAGGTCGCCGCGCGGCGAACGCACGATCGACGCCGACGCATTCATGCTCGGCGCCTACACGACCGTGCTCGAGTCCGATGAACTGATCGTGTCGGTCGCCGTGCCTTCGGAGACATCCTCCATGCATTGGGGATATCACAAGGTCTGCCGCAAGCCGGGCGAGTTCGCGGAAGCCAGTGCGGCGGTGTATTTCGACGCTTCACGCGAGCGTGCGCGCATCGTCCTCGGGGCTGCCGACGGCCCTCCCCTGCTGCTGCATCCGCTCGCAGCCGAGATCGCGCACAACGGTGCCGCCGCGGCCGGCCGCGAGTCGTTGCGGGCAGCCGTACGCGCCGCGCTCCCTGAACGCGACGCCATCGACCAGAAGCTCTTCACCGCCTGCCTGGAGCGCGCACTTGAGCAGTCCGGCGTCCTGGCCGGTGCCAAACACGCGGAGTAAAAAGACTTGGACCCCATTTCCATTCAAGTGAACGGTCGCAGCATCTGCCGACCGGCCGAGCCCAGGGTGCATCTGGGCGATTTCCTGCGCGACGAACTGCGCCTCACCGGAACGCACCTCGGCTGCGAGCACGGCGTGTGCGGTGCCTGCACGGTGCTCGTCGACGGCCAGCCCACGCGCTCGTGCATCACATTCGCCGTGGCATGCGAAGGCCGGGAGGTCACCACCATCGAGGGCTACGACGACGACGCGGCGATGCAGCGACTGCGGCAGGCATTCACGCGCCACCATGCGCTGCAGTGCGGTTTCTGCACGCCGGGAATGCTGGCCACGGCGCGCGACATCGTGCTTCGCTTGCCCGATGCCGACGAAGCGCGCGTGCGCCTCGAGTTGTCGGGCAACCTGTGCCGCTGCACGGGTTACCAGGGCATCGTCGACGCCATCCTGGACGTGCTCCAGCAGCAACGCGACACCCCCGACGCGCAGTTCGAGAAGCTGCGCCAGAGACTCGTCGCACCGCGAACGGTCGCGCTGAAACGCGTCGCCGCGGCGACGCCCGCCGAATCGCCGGTACCGTCGCCTGGCAGGACCGCGGCATCCGATCCGGCCGCCGCGGCGGACATGGCAGAGGTCGATCCCGTGGCGATGGCCAAGGCCAAGGCGAAAGGCAACGCCATCGAGGTCCATTTCGACGTGCCTCATCCGATCGACCGGGTGTGGGCATTCATGGGGGACCTGCCCGCGGTGGCGTCGTGCCTGCCCGGCGCGACCATCGACTCGCACGAGGGTGAAAGGGTCAAGGGCACGATCGCCATCAAGTTCGGGCCGATGTCCGCAGCCTTCGCCGGCGCGGCGCGGCTGGAACGCGACGATGCCGCCAGGCGTGCCGTCCTTCGAGGCGCGGGCCAGGACAGCCTCAGCAAGTCGCGCACCCAGGGCGACATCACCTATCGGCTCGAAGCGCTGGCCGCCGACAACACCCGGGTCCACGTGGACATGGTCTACGCGCTTCAGGGGCCGCTCGCGCAGTTTTCGCGCTCGGGGCTCGTGAAGGACTTCGTACGCCGCATGGTGGCGGACTTCGGCAAGCAGATCTCGCGTCGGCTGAGCGGCCAGGCGGCTTCGGTCGACGAGCCGCAACCCACGGTCTCCATGGCCGCAATGATGTGGAGCGTGTTATGGAACCGCATTCGAGGCTGGTTCGGGAGGCCGCCGCAGTCCTGAGACTGTTCGTGCCGGGTGCCGCATCGCTTCCAGCGCAACGGCGAAGGTTCGTGTCGATGCCGTTTGCGCCGCCAGTCGGGGCGGGAGCGGCTGGTGAATGAAACACCACGGAGTCGCAATTGAGTTCATTTCTTCATGGCTACCACGTGCGCGCCAACGGGGTTCGGCTGCACCTGCTGCGCTATGGCGGGCAGGGCCCGCGCATGCTCCTGTTGCCCGGCATCACGAGCCCGGCCATCACATGGGGCTTCGTCGCCGAGCGACTGGCCCGCCACTTCGACGTTCATGTTCTGGACTTCCGCGGGCGGGGCCTGTCCTCCAGCGTGCCCGGCATCGACGCCAGCCTCGATGCCATGGCGGGCGACGTGCTCGACCTGCTGGAGGTGCAGGGGTGGTCGTCCGTCACGCTGCTGGGGCACTCCATGGGGGCACGCGTCGCGATCCGCGCCGCGTCGCGCGACGCGCGCCGCCTCGACAGGTTGCTGCTGATCGATCCGCCCGTCTCAGGCCCCGGCCGCCGCCCCTATCCCGTGCCGCTGTCGTGGTACGTGGATTCCATCCGGATGGCCACCCAGGGCATCACGGCCGACGGGCTGCGTCCCTACGCACCGACCTGGACGGACGAGCAGTTGCAGCTACGGGCCGAGTGGCTCCACACGTGCAGCGAGGAGGCGGTGGTCCAGGCGCATGCAGGTTTCCACGGCGACGACATCCACGCCGATCTGGCGAGGTTGCAGACACCCGGGCTGCTCATGACGGCGGGGCGCAGCGGCGTGGTGCTCGCCGAAGACCTGGCGGAGATCGGAAACCTCGCACCCCACCTGAGGCAGTGCACGGCCCGCGACGCCGGCCACATGATCCCGTGGGACGACGAGCTGGATTTCCACCGCCTGTTGGGCGAGTACCTCGAGGTCGGCCTGCTGTAGCGGCTGGCGTTCTCGTTCCTTTTGCATATGGGGGAGCCGATACACTCGCCGGCTGACACTATTGGCGATCTCGAGATGATGACGAAGCGTTCTCCCGCCCGGAAGAAGACAGGTGGCACCACCGAGGTGGAGGCGGCAAAGCCCAAGGGTCCAGAGCCATTCAATCCGCTGCGCGAAGTCATGTGGCGGCGTCCGGGCTTCCTGATCCGCCGGCTCACTCAGATCGGGCAGGCGATCTTCTTCGATCTGTGCAAGTCCGAGAGCATCACGCCGCTGCAGATCGGCATGTTGACCGCGCTTTCGATGAATCCGTGGCTCGATCAGAAGGCCCTCGGCCGCGAGCTTTCACTGGATCGAACGACGACGGCCGAAGTGGTCAAGCGCCTGGTCGACAAGGGGCTGGTCGAGACCCGCGTCAATCCGGACGATCGCCGGTCGAGGCTGTCGGTGATCACCAAGGACGGACTGAACCTGATCAACGACCTGCAGGACAGCATCCACCGCTCGCAGGAACTCTTGATAGAGCCGCTGTCACCCGAGGATCGCGCCGTCTTCATGAAGCTGCTGGCTCAGCTCGTGGATGCCCACGAGAAGATGGAGAAGCAGGGCTAGCCCGTCTGGCTTGAACCTTCGCCTCGTCCCGCCGGCTGCCTGGCGCCCCTGTCCGGCCGAGCCGAATTTTTCATTTACCTTGGATCTGCTTCGAAAGAAAAATCGAGATGAGCTACACCGCCCCCATCAAGGACATGCTGTTCGACATCGAACACCTGGCCAACATCGGCGAGATCGCGAAGCTGCCGGGCTTCGAGGACGC
>NZ_FOBJ01000022.1:0-108177 GCF_900109805.1 Variovorax sp. YR750 | reverse complement strand
AGCCGTCAGCGTGGTCTTGCCGTGGTCGACGTGACCGATCGTGCCCACGTTCACGTGCGGCTTGGTGCGGGTGAATTTACCTTTTGCCATTTTTCGACTCCGAAAAAAACGTTTCCAACGTATGCAGATGGGTTGCAATGCTGCTTTTGCAACCCCCAAAAACTGGTGCCCTTTGCGGGAATCGGACCCGCGACCTCTCCCTTACCAAGGGAGTGCTCTACCACTGAGCCAAAAGGGCTTTGTCTAACCAATCGCTTTTCCGGCGCCGAACCGGGTCTCTGGAGCGGGAGACGGGAATCGAACCCGCGTCATCAGCTTGGAAGGCTGGGGTTCTACCATTGAACTACTCCCGCATCGGGGGCACTCAAGGCACCCAAAGCGCGAAATCCAATCGCTCTTAGAAACCAAATTCATCGCTGGTGGAGAGGGCTGGATTCGAACCAGCGTACTCGTAAGAGGGCAGATTTACAGTCTGCTGCCATTAACCACTCGGCCACCTCTCCGGCGAACCTCGAAATATAGCACGGTTTTGTGACTACTCAGAAATCCATGCATCAACGAAGATGCTGGAGAACTGCTCGAGGCGTTAGCCCACGATTATCGCCTAAGTTTTCACCCCGCCGACCGCTGCGCCTCCCGCCAGGCACGTGCTTCGCCGAAATGACCGCAGCCGATGAACGGTACGGGCGGCCGCTGGGCCGAAAGAGGCGACGGATGATTCGACATCAGCACCTTATGGCGCTTAACGTCGATCAACGCCCGCTTACTTTGCGCGTGCGAGCCCCACAGCATAAAAACAACAGGTTTGGCACCGCTTGAAACATGCCGAATGACGGCATCCGTCAGCACCTCCCAACCACGCCCGGAATGGCTGGCCGGCTGAGCTTCCTCGACCGTCAGGCAGGTGTTGAGCAGCAGCACGCCATGCGTGGCCCACTTCACCAGGCTTCCGCCCGGGTTCGGAAACGGCGGCGGCGCCGTCCCCAGATCGCGCTGCAGTTCCTTGAAGATGTTCCGCAGCGACGGCGGCAGCGCCACGCCCGGCGCCACAGAGAACGCAAGCCCCTCGGCCTGACCGCGCCCGTGATACGGGTCCTGCCCCAGGATCACCACGCGCACATCCTCCGGCGGCGTGAGCTCCAGCGCCCTCAGCGGCTGCGGCGGAAAGATCACGGCGCCCGCGTCGAGCCGCTCGCGCAGGAAACCCAACAGCTTCTGCCCCACGGCGCCGCCGAAGAACTCGTCGACCAGCGGCTGCCAGCCCGCCGCCACCGGCCAGTCGGCAGGATCGCTGCTCGACAGCTGATCGGGCCGGCTCATTTGAACAGCGCAGCGAGGGCCTCGCCGGGCTCCTTGGCGCGCATGAAGGCCTCGCCGACCAGGAATGCGTTGACGCCGGCCGCACGCAGCGTGGCGACGTCCTCTCGCGTACCGATGCCCGACTCGGTCACCGGCAGGCGGTCGGCTGGCAGCTTCGGCAGCAGATCGATGGTCGCCTGGATCGACACCTCGAAATTGCGCAGATTGCGGTTGTTGACCCCGATCAGCGCCGTCTTCAGCCTGAGCGCGCGATCGAGCTCGGCCGCGTCGTGCACCTCCACCAGCACCGCCATGCCCAGCCCGCGCGCGATGGCTTCGTAGTCCTTCATCTGCGCGTCGTCGAGGCAGGCGGCAATCAGCAGGATCGCATCGGCGCCCATCGCGCGCGACTCGTACACCTGGTACGCGTCGACGATGAAGTCCTTGCGCAGCACCGGCAGGTCGCACGAGGCGCGGGCCTGCTTCAGATAGTCCACGCCCCCCTGGAAGAACTGCTTGTCGGTCAGCACCGAAAGGCAGGCCGCGCTGATCTCGCCATCGCCCTCCGCGTAGCTCTGGGCGATGTCGGCCGGAATGAAGTCCGCGCGCAGCACGCCCTTGCTCGGGCTGGCCTTCTTGACTTCGGCGATGACTGCGGCGTGGCCTGCCGCGATCTTGGCGCGCAGCGCGCCTTCGAAGTCGCGCGTCAGCACGCGGCTTTCCGCATCGAAGCGCACGGCCTCGAGCGGCGTGCGCTTCAGGGCCGCGGCTACTTCCTGGTGCTTGACGGCAACGATCTTGTCGAGGATGTCGGACATGACTTCTGGGGTTCCTGTTCTCTTGAAGCTCAGACGGCCGCGGACGCCTTGACCAGCTCGGCCAGCTTGGCTTTCGCCGCGCCGGAAGCGATGGCGGCGCGCGAGCGCTCCACGCCGGCCTGCACCGAATCGACCACGTTCGCCGCATAGAGCGCCGCGCCGGCATTCAGCAGCACGATGTCGAGCGCGGGGCCTGCCTGATTGTCGAGCACGCCCAGCAGCATTGCCTTCGACTGCTCGGGCGTCTCCACGCGCAGCGCGCGATTGCTGGACATCTGGAAGCCGAAGTCCTCGGGATGCAGCTCGTACTCGCGGATCTCGCCGTCCTTCAGCTCGCCCACCATAGTGGCGGCGCCGAGCGAGATTTCGTCCATGCCGTCGCGCCCGTAGACCACCACCGCGTGCTCGGCACCGAGCCGCTGCAGCGCCCGCACCTGGATGCCCACCAGATCGGGATGGAACACGCCCATCAGGATGTTCGGCGCGCCGGCCGGATTGGTCAGCGGCCCGAGGATGTTGAAGATGGTCTTGATGCCGAGTTCCTTGCGAACCGGCGCGACGTTCTTCATCGCCGGATGGTGGTTCGGCGCGAACATGAAGCCGATGCCGCATTCCTCGATGGAGCGCGCGATCTGCTCGGGCTTGAGGTTGATGTTCACGCCCAGCGACTCCAGCACGTCGGCGCTGCCCGACTTGCTCGACACGCTGCGCCCGCCGTGCTTGCTCACCTTGGCCCCCGCCGCGGCAGCCACGAACATCGAACAGGTCGAGATGTTGAAGGTGTGCGAGCCGTCGCCGCCGGTGCCCACGATGTCCACGAGGTTCGTCGTGTCCTTCACCGGCACCTTGGTCGACACCTCGCGCATCACCTGCGCGGCCGCGGTGATTTCGCCGATGGTCTCCTTCTTCACTCGCAGGCCGGTGATCAGCGCGGCCATCATCACGGGCGAGCACTCGCCGCTCATGATGAGGCGCACGATGTGCAGCATCTCGTCGTGGAAGACCTCGCGGTGCTCGATGGTGCGCTGCAGCGCTTCCTGGGGGGTGATCATGGAAAGTCTCCTCGGAGGTGAATCAGTGAGTCGTTCGTTCAGCGGCCGACGCGGACGGCGGCGGGCGCATCGGTGAACGCGAGCTTGAGGCCGAAGCCGATGAACAGCACGCCGGCGACGCGGTCGAGCCAGTGCATGCCTTTCTGCACCGCGCTGCGGCGCGCCATCCAGCCCGCCGCCAGGGCCCATCCCACGTTGACGGGAATGGCGTTGACGTTGAACAGCACGCCCAGCAGCACGAAGGCCAGCGCCTTGTTGTCGGTGCCCGGCGCGATGAATTGCGGCACGAAGGCCAGGAAGAACAACGCCACCTTCGGGTTGAGCACGTTGGTCCAGAACCCGCCCAGGAAGATCGGCTTGAGGCTGCGCTCCCCACTCACCGCCGCGGCGGCCGCGTCGAGGTCGGTGGGCGGCGCCGCTTTCGACATCAGCATGCGCACGCCCAGGTACAGCAGGTAGGCCGCGCCGATGTACTTGAGCACCGTGAAAGCCGTTGCCGAGGTCGCCATCAGCGTGCCCACGCCGACGGCAGCGGCAAAGATATGGACGAAGCAGCCGGCCGTGATGCCCAGCCCGGCCACGATGCCGGCGCGCACGCCCGAGCGCAGCGAGTTCGTCACGACGTAGAGCACGTCGGGCCCCGGGGTGAGATTCAGCAGCCAGCCGGCGGCGATGAATGCGAGCAGATGGGGAAGATCGGGCATCGCGCTCTCGTGGTTGTCAGGATTTGAAGAATGCTCTGATCGCTGCAATGGCCCGGTCGACGCCGGCGGCATCGACATCGAGGTGCGTCACGAAACGCAGCCGGTAGAGCCCCGTCGCGAGGATGCCCTGCGCATTGAGGCTCGCCAGCAGCTCCGAGGAGCGCGACTGGGCAGCCCCTGCGAGATCGACGAACACGATGTTCGTATGCGGCGCCTCCACCTTCAGCCCCTCGATACCTTCGAGCCCCTGCGCCAGGCGCTGCGCCAGCGCGTGGTCGTCGGCAAGGCGGTCGACGTGGTGATCGAGCGCATGCGACGCCGCTGCTGCCAGCAGGCCGGCCTGCCGCATGCCGCCGCCCGCCATCTTGCGGATGCGGTGCGCGCGGGCAATGAATTCGCGAGAACCGACCAGCGCCGAGCCGACCGGCGCGCCCAGCCCCTTGCTGAAGCACACCGACACGCTGTCGAAGCACTGCGCGATGCGGCGGGCTTCCGCACGGATGTCGCTGCGCTTGTTCAGCGCCGCCTGCGCCGTCGCGGCATTGAAGAGCCGCGCGCCGTCCAGGTGACGCTGCAGCCCCTTGCTCCTCGCAAGCTCGGTCGCGGCCTGCACGTACTCGAAGGGGAGCAGCTTGCCGCCCAGCGTGTTTTCCAGCGCCAGCAACCGCGTGCGTGCGAAGTGCGCGTCGTCGGGCTTGATGGCCGCCTCGATCTGAGCGAGCGGCAGCGTGCCGTCGGGCGCATGGTCGAGCGGCTGCGGCTGCACGCTGCCGAACACCGCCGCGCCGCCGCCTTCCCAGCGATAGCAATGCGCCTGCTGGCCGACGATGTACTCGTCGCCGCGCCCGCAATGCGACAGGATCGCGCACAGGTTGCTCTGCGTGCCGGTGGGCACGAACAGCGCCGCCTCGAAGCCCAGCATGGCCGCGATCTTTTCCTGCAGCGCGTTCACGCTCGGATCGGTGCCGAAGACGTCGTCGCCCAGGGGCGCCGCCATCATGGCCTCGCGCATCGCGGGCGTGGGTTGCGTGACGGTGTCGCTGCGCAGGTCGACGAGGGATGTACGGTCTGTCATGGTGGGCTAGTCCAGAAAGTTTTTCAGCATGGCGTGGCCGTGCTCGGTGAGGATCGATTCGGGATGGAACTGCACGCCTTCGATGCGCACGTCGTGCGCGAATCCGGTGTGCCGCACACCCATGATCTCGCCGTCGTCGGTCCAGGCGGTGACAGCCAGGGCCTTCGGGCAGCTCTCGCGCTCGATGGAAAGCGAGTGGTAGCGGTTGACGACGAACCTCTGGGGCAGGCCCGCGAACACGCCTTCCTGCGTGGTCGTGATCTCGCTGGTCTTGCCGTGCATGAGCTGCTGCGCGCGCACGATCTTGCCGCCGAACGCAGCGCCGATGGCCTGGTGGCCGAGGCACACGCCCAGGATCGGCAGCTTGCCCGCGAAGGCCTCGATGGCCGCCACCGACACCCCAGCTTCCGCCGGCGAACAGGGCCCCGGCGACACCACCAGCCGCGTCACGCCCGAGGCGATCAGCTCGCCGATCTGCTCCACGGTGATCTCGTCGTTGCGATGCACCTGCACGTCCGCACCCAACTCGCCGAAGTACTGGACGATGTTGTAGGTGAACGAATCGTAGTTGTCGATCATCAGCAGTTTCATGGCTTGCTCACAATCCGGTGCACGCCCTTGACGACGGGGAACACGTTGAAGTTGATCAGGAGGCCCAGCTTGAGGCCCGAGAGACGCAGCGCGGCAAACACCTGCGCGCGATGGAGGTCGGTCAGCACGTCGACCGACCTGAGTTCGACGATGACCGACTGCTCGATCACGAAGCCCGCGCGATACACCTCGCCGAGCGAACGGCCCTTGTAGCTGGCCGACAGCGCCACGTCGCGCGCGAAGCCGATCTCGCGCTCGGCGAGTTCGATGGCCAGCGCCGCTGCGTAGGCCGCTTCGTCGAGCCCCGTGCCAAGCACGCGCTGCACCTCGACGGCAGCACCGATGATCTCGTGCGAGAAGTCGCTCTGGGTATCAGGCACGGCGCTCATTCCAGCCCCTCCTCGACCAGCTCGGCCGCGCGCAGCAACGCACGCGCCTTGGCCTCGGTTTCCTTCCACTCCAGCTCGGGCACCGAGTCGGCCACCACGCCGGCTGCGGCCTGCACGTGCAGCATCTGGTCCTTCACGATGCCGGTGCGGATCGCGATGGCCACGTCCATGTCGCCCGCGTAGCTGATGTAGCCGCATGCGCCGCCGTACAGGCCGCGCTTGGTGGGCTCGAGCTCGTCGATGAGCTCCATCGCATGCACCTTCGGCGCGCCGGTCAGCGTGCCGGCCGGGAAGGTGGCCTTGAGCACGTCGATGGCGGTCATGCCGTCCTTCAGCGTGCCCTCGACATTGCTCACGATGTGCATCACGTGGCTGTAGCGCTCCACCGCGAAGGCCTCGGTCACCTTCACGGTGCCGGTCTTGGCGATGCGGCCGATGTCGTTGCGCGCGAGGTCGATCAGCATCACGTGCTCGGCGCGCTCCTTCGGGTCGTTGATGAGCTCGACTTCGGCGGCCTTGTCGAGCTCCAGCGACGCGCCGCGCGGGCGCGTGCCGGCCAGCGGGCGGATGGTGATCTTCTGCTCGCCCTCGCCCGTGTTCTCCTGGCGCACCAGGATCTCGGGCGAAGCGCCCACCACGTGGAAGTCGCCGAGGTTGTAGTAGTACATGTAGGGCGACGGGTTCAGCGAACGCAGCGCGCGGTACAGAGACAGCGGCGACTCCGTGTAGCGCTTGCTGATGCGCTGGCCCACCTGCACCTGCATGAAGTCGCCGGCGGCGATCATTTCCTTGGCGCGCTCCACCGCCGCAAGGTAGTCGGCCTTGGCGAAGCTGCGTTCGGGCGGATGCGGCTGCGTGGGCTTCACGACGGGCGCGCTCACCGAGTACTTGAGCTTTTCCTTCAGCTCGCGCAGGCGGCGCTTGCCGGTGGCGTATGCCTCGGGCTGCTTCGGATCGGCATAGACGATGAGGTACAGCTTGCCCGAGAGGTTGTCGATGACGGCCAGTTCCTCGCACTGCAGCAGCAGGATGTCGGGGCAGCCCAGAGCGTCGGGCGGGCAGGTCTTCTCGAGCTTGCGCTCGATGTGGCGCACGGTGTCGTAGCCGAAGTAGCCGGCAAGGCCGCCGCAGAAGCGCGGCAGGCCCGGCCGCAGCGCCACCTTGAACCGCTTCTGGTACTCGGCCACGAAGTCCAGCGGATTGCCCTTGACGGTCTCGACCACCTGCCCGTCGGTCACCACCTCGGTGACGGCTTCGGCGCCGAAGCCGCTGGCACGAAGCAGCGTGCGCGCCGGCAGTCCGATGAAGCTGTAGCGCCCGAAGCGCTCGCCGCCCACCACCGATTCGAGCAGGAAGCTGTGCTTGCCGCCGCCCTGCGAGTGGGCCAGCTTGAGATAGAGGGAAAGAGGCGTCTCGAGGTCTGCAAAGGCCTCGGCCATCAGCGGAATGCGGTTGTAGCCCTGGGCGCTGAGGCTCTTGAATTCAAGTTCGGTGATCACGGATACGTTCTCCAGTTGCCTGCGGCGCTCGTTCGGCCGGCGGCAAGGTCATTCACGGGTGGCCCGGTGTCGGCGTGCATGCCGGTCCGGAACCGCGGGCGCACGGCGTGCGCCGCGCAATCAAACAGTCAGCGAAGTATGGCGACGCCAGGGCCAGGCTCCCCGGCTGCCTTCACCTGTTTGAATGATGTGATGAACGAACATATGAGTCGCGGAGTTTAGCCCACGAAAACGCCGGGGCGCGCAAACGATCTCGTTCGGCTCGGCTTTCAGGGTTCCCCCGAAGCCGAAGGAGTAGAACAAAAAGATACATTCGAACGACCGTTCGCAAAATTCCAAGGAGACAGCGTTGACCGCCCTTCCGTTCACGACCATGTTCTCTCGCCTCGCCCTGGCTGCCTGCCTCGCAACCGCCAGCCTCGGCGCCTCGGCCGCGCAGGTCGACGTGGGCGGCGTCAAGCTCGAAGACCAGATGGACCTGCGCGGCACGCCCCTCGTGCTCAACGGCGCGGGCATTCGCTACAAGGCCATCTTCAAGGTCTACACGGCCGGCCTGTACGTGGGCAAGAAGGTGTCGACTCCCGAAGAAGCTCTGTCCGCGCCCGGCCCCAAGCGCGTGGCCATCACCATGCTGCGCGACATCGACGCGAACGAGCTCGGCAAGCTCTTCACCAAGGGCGTGGAAGACAACTCGCCCAAGAGCGAGATGGTCAACCTCATCCCGGGCCTGCTGCGCATGGGCCAGATGTTCGCCGACCAGAAGCAGCTGAAGACCGGCGACACCTTCACCATCGACTGGCTGCCCGGCACCGGCACGCTCATCACGGTGCGCGGCGTACCGCAGCCCGATCCGATCAAGGAGCAGGCCTTCTTCAATGCGCTGCTGCGCATCTGGCTCGGCCCCAACCCGGCCGACTGGAAGCTGAAGGACGCGCTGCTCGGCAAGCAGTAGCCGAAGCGGCTACCGCCCGGCGGCCGGCACAAGCTCGGCCAGCGAATCGACGAAGCCGTCGGCATCCACGCCACGCACCGGCTCGCCATGGTTGTAGCCGTAGCTCACGAGCACGACCGGGCAACCCGCCGCGCGCGCGGCGCGCGCATCGTTGCTCGAGTCGCCGATCATCAGCGTGCGCGCAGGCGTCGTGCCCATCGCCTCGCATGTCTTCAGCAGCGGCAGCGGATCGGGCTTCTTTCGCTCGAACGCATCGCCGCCGAACACCAGCTCGAAGAAGCCGTCCAGCCCCTTGTCGGCCAGCAGCGGCTTGGCGAACGAGGTCGGCTTGTTGGTGAGGCAGGCCAGCCGCAGGCCCTGCGCACGCAACGCCTTCAGCCCGTCGATCACGCCCGGGTACACCTCCGAATGCCGTCCGTTGACCGCGAGGTAGTGGTGTTGGTAGCGCTCCCACGCACGCTCGAACAGCGCGCGCGCTTTCGCATCTGCATCGGGCGACGCCATCACGTGCACGAGCGCGGAATGGATCAGGTGCTCGGAGCCCTTGCCCACCATCGTCTCGATGGCGGCGGGCGCCACGTGCGGCAGCGAGAGATCGTCGAGCATGCGGTTGAGCGAGGCGGCGAAGTCGCCCAGCGTGTCGACCATGGTGCCGTCGAGGTCGACGATGGCGGCATCGAAGCGGGTGTGGTACGGGCTAATAGAGTTCAAAACAGAATAATAGAGTTGCGAAATTTTCCACGCGATTCGCTCATCGGTGAACAATAGAGTTCAGAACTTGCCCACAGAAATGAGGGCCTATCCCACCTCTTCTTACCCGTTCGACTCGGCTGGCCGCGGAACCGGCAATGCCCGCCATAGGCCGGCAGCTACGCGCCGAAATGCTGGGTGGCTTCGCCAAGCCCGCCCCATTGGCTAGCCGCCTGCCCCCAAGGCCCCCTTAAGACCCATTGGCGCGATGGCATATCCCAGGCCGCGCGCGTGGCGCCTAAAGCGCAAAATACTGTATAAACATACAGTATCAACATGCACGCCCTTCCTGCCATAGATAGGTCCCCATCGACGGCACGCAGCGACGTGCAGGGCACAGATTCGTCGGTACGAGAGCGACGACCGCTTGCGCCATCGCGCAGTTGGTACAAAGCGCTGGAATGCGAAGCCCTCCGGGCACGCACGCCCGAGCACCCCTCCCATTCATCGAGGAGTCCTTGCGCACTCGATAAGGTGCGTAACAAGTTCGATACAGTCACTCCCATCGCCAGGCACAGGTGGAGGGGGACCTGCATGGGAACAAAGAAGCTCACCGTAGAGCTGCTTCTGAAGCGCCAAGACGTGATTCCGCACGTAAAGCATGTCGTAGATGCAGCTGAGAGCGATCGGCCGGCACTGGGGTGGTATGCGCGCAGTGTGTATGAAGAAGCCGCAAGCAGCGAGAAGCTGATCGTCGCGATTGCGCGCGAAGGTGATCAGGTCAGCTATGCCGGGCACCTATGGTTCGCCACCACGTTCCCCCGCGGACACGTCATTCAGATCCACGTATCTCCAAGTTATCGCCGGCAAGGGATCGCAAAGAAACAGTTGGATTTCCTCAAGAGTCACCTGACGGGACTGAACTACATCTCTATCGGCGCTCGTGTCGCCGAAGACCTGCGCCAATCGCAAGAGTTCTGGCAGGGCCAGGATTTCTATGCCTATGGAACAGCGCCAGGTGGAAAGGCCCGGGGCAGAACCATGATCTTGCGCAGCCACGAACTGCCGACGCCGCAACTCTTTGCGCCGAGCGGGCTGACGCACCAAGATCCCCTGGGCCTGGCGGTCGAACCTGCGACGGCAACAAAGCTCTATCTGTTGGACCTGAACGTTCTTTTCGATCTTGGACCGCGTCGAGCACGGCATGAGGACGTCGTTGACTTGTTCGCGCTCGAGCGTCTGGGTGTTTGCCGCTTGGCCCTGAGCACGGAGTTCGATGAAGAGTTGGAACGCTCGGCAAAAAGCGGCAAGACGGATCCAATGCTCAGCCTTGGTCAAATCTTCCCGAAGTTCACAGCACCTTCAGTAGAGGAAATGATTAAGTTCACCAAGGAGATCGGTCCGATTGTGTTCCCGGAGCGGTACGCTGCAGGAAAACTGACAAAGAACGACCATTCGGATTTGAGGCATCTCGCAACGGTCACTCGCCACAACCTTGCGGGGCTTGTCACAAGCGACGGGTCAATTCGTGAGGCTGCAGCGACGCTACGCGCCCGTTACGGCATTGATGTTCTCTCTCCTGAGGCCTTCAAGATTTTGGGAGATCCGGACAGCGGAATTGGTGCCATTACTGCAAGCACCCGGGCCACACTGAATCTAGAAGAGCTCGCACCGGGACGCGAGCAGGAGGTTCGAGCCCTTCTAGCCGAGTTGGGTGTCTCGGTGAGTGACCAATCGCGCCTTTGGGCTGCGGATGATGGACGCAGCAGAGCATGCCATCGCTTCGTCGTACTGGACGGAGCGCGCGTTGTCGGCTATCTCATGTGGCCCAGCGGCCTGAGAGGCAGAACGTGCGATGCTTTCATGGCCGTCGACGAAAGCGCAGCCTGCGCCCAGGACGCAGCGCGTCTGATGATCGTCCACCTGACAGGGCAAGCAAAAGAACGGATTCAGCGCGTACGCCTGAATCTTGCCTCTCAACAGGCTTCGGTGAAAGAAGTCGCATTGGAAGTCGGCTTCACCGGCACTGACAAGACCCGGGAGCTCAACAAGGTTTCGTTGAACAGCATTCTTGTCCCGGAGAACTGGACGCCGTTGAGCACGGAACTCTTGCAGGTGAGCGAGATTGGGCTCCCGCAAGTGATGCCCACCTTTCGAGATGCAGACCAATACATCGAGCTACAGCGCCCGGACGGCCAGCGTACGCCGTTGACGACCTTCGCGCTGGAGACCTTGCTCTCACCGATGCTGATTTGCATGCCCGGCAGACCCGGCGTGCTCGTGCCGATTCAGCGTGACTACTCCGAGCATCTTCTTGATCACCTCGATCAGATGCAGTTGCTCCCACGTGGCAAGGCATTGCTTTACCAGCAGCGCCACTACCTGAGCGCCCCAAGGACCCTCAAGGTGTTCGAGCGAGGCAGCCTGATGTTCTTTTATGAGTCGAACAAGGGCAGCGGGCTGAAAGCAGTTGTTGCCGTCGCAAGAGTAACGAATGCGTATTTGAGCTCCGAGGGGGCCATCGAGAGAGCAGATCTTGATCGGTCTGCCTTGGAACCCAGCGACCTGGCGGCGATCGGCAAGTCTGAAACCAAAACCGTGGTGGCCTTTGACAACCTGATGAAGCTGCCAAATCCGGTGCCGCTCGAGAGCCTCCGAAGATTCGGCTGCGGCCAAGCTGCCCAACTTCTAACGAGTCGCCGCCTGACTCCCGAACAAATTCGAAACATTCTCCTAGAAGGATTCAAACATGAGCGCTCCGCAGAACGTCCTGATCTCTCTTGAAGAGCGGCACGCAGAAAAAATTCTTGACGGAACAAAGACCGTCGAATTGCGTCGTCGACCTATGCACGTCGCAGTCGGTGCGACGGTCTGGTTCTACGTGAAGGTCCCCGTTGGCAGCGTGATCGGCTGCGCCAAGGTGGCGGGCGTCCACACACTCGCTCCGAGCACTCTCTGGACTCGCTTCGGGCCGGTCTCAGGTCTGCAGCGCCGTGAGTTCTTCGATTATTTCTCAGGATCGCCAACGGCATTTGCGCTGAGCCTGACTGAGCCCCGCCGACTTGCCACACCGATTCCACTGAGCGAACTGCGTGATGTTTCGAGCGGATTTCATCCACCTCAGTTCTTCGCGAACATCGCAAGCGACGGGCCGCTATTCCGGGCGATGAACCGCGGCCTTCGCCCGAAGCGCCCAGCTGCATCTCAACGCGCGAGTACTCAATTTCAGCAGGCCTTGGCTCTTGCTTAGCCTGCATTGGACGGATTTCAAGAAACCCAGCATCTGACGCTGGCTGCTCGCTGCTGACGCTCGATTTCGGTATAGCACTTCGCCCCACCCCATCCCGCAGCGCAGGGATTGGAGCTAGAGGAAAAATTACGCGCATGCGCCCCCAAGAAGCACTGTAGCGAAGAATTCCTCCAACTTCCCTACTTTTCCATCTCGAAACAGAGAGAGAGCCTCGGAGTACTCTTTCTTTCCATCCACACTCCAAGTGGCCGAAGAAAATCCTGCTCTTGACATCAAGACATAGAGCAGAAGCCTCGCAGTGTGGCCATTCCCATCCATGTACGGATGGATTCTTAGGAACAACTCGGCCAAGGGGGCCAGGACTTTAGCGAATTTTCTTGCTCTCGCGCCTGCAGACTGGGCGCTTCCTTTCGTTGAAAGCCAATATGCATATGCTTTCATCAATGCATCACACCTACTTTCAAAGGCTGCAATTTCGCTTTCAACTTCCGCGGGGGCAACTCCTACTCGAGGATCACTGCCGACGCCAACTATCAAGCTTTGAAGTTCTGGACAACTTGGATCACCACGATAGCGACCAATGATGCAGTCGCATTGGCTAGGAGCCAAGGCATGAAACATGTATGCATGCCCTGGTCGAGTATCAAATCCAAATGAATTGAGGAACGTTGGGCGCCGAGCAATAATCCTTTGCAGGCGTTCGCATCGATGAGTGACTTCCACCCTGTTTGGATGAGTGTCGTATCCCCAGTTGGCACAGTTGGTATGTGTACGCTGTCCGAGTCCTTGGACAGCCTGAGGCTTGGCGAAAGGGATCACTTTGTCTCAGTGAGAGGCGCCTGCTTTCCCCGTATCGCCTTCTTTTAACATTGATTCTTTTTCCGAGTAGTCAGCATCCTCGTCGTCTTCTATAAAAGAAGCCATGCGCGCATCGATTTCAGCGTGAAGCTCTTTAATTCTTCTTCGTACGAAATAATGATGTTTCGCCTGCTCGGCAACGAGTTCCAAATCGGCTGCGGCGGTATCCGCCTTCTTGATCACTTCGATCAGCTGCTCCAGAAATTCAGCTGCGCGCGAATCTGGATTGATTTTTCGTAAAGAGGATATAGTTCGCTTCGCCTCGACGATAAGCTTTTCATTTGCTTGCCTCAAAGACTTGAGCCCGTCAAACAGAACTTGGTCGGGCAATTCCTTTGTTGCCGCGAACTCTTGTGCCAAGGCTACTTTTGCCCCCTCGAGGAAAATCGCAATCTTTGCAACCCGGTCCGTTAAGGTCTGTAACCGGCGATACGCTTCAGCGGCAAGGAATGTCGCTACAAACTGGAACGGCTTGGCAAGCCAACTAGGAGAGTGAGCGATTACCTTGCGAAGGAAAGCAATATCGCCGAAAGAGGTCTTTTCGACACTTCGCGCGCTGTCAATCTCGCGAGTTGTCAAGCCTGCGAAGTCATAGATACCCATCGGGACTGAGTGCATCGCGCTCCTCCTAGATATGTCACGCGACCCCCTCTCTATGGGAGGCCTCCTCTGAACGCGATTTTGCATCATGTCTGCAACACCCCATGCTGGTTTACCCGAAGATGGGCATACAGAAGTCCAGAGTGTGCTACGGGAACGGAAATTGAGCGCATGCCGTTTGTCGGACCCCTTTGTAGGCGGAGGACTATTCGTGCATTGACACGGGAAACTCGTTGCTGACGCCCCTCGCAAGAAAGAGATACGACTTCTGCTTGCAGGCCGTGATCAGAAGCTGGGGGAGCGCAGCGCCCTGTCGTGCGGCGCCGCGTTGGCCACCTAAAGTTGTTCTATCTGGGACGAACTTCGACATGAACGAAGCCGGTGCCGTCTGGGGCATCGGCCACCTCGAGGTAGGCCTGCTTCCTGACAAGTTCGCTGAGCTTCTTGAAGCCCCCATGGCTGATCGATGGCAATGATCTGCGCAGACAATCCTCGCGAACGAATCCATCCCAGTGTCTCATCCCTAGACAGAGCGCGAGCGATCGAGTTTCGCCAGCTGAATTTGCGATCACCGACCGGAGGTCACTCAGTTGGTAGTAGACCCGCGAGGGAGTAGAGAGCAACTCTCCCTGAACTCGGACTTTGAACCCTTGCAGTGCTGGTGCAAGCTCTGCGAGCCGAACAACGCGATCGCCGCACGGCTGAAGCTGACCAAGCAGACGGTGGGCAAGTGGCGGGCACGGTTCATCGAGCGACGCATCGCAGGCCTGCACGACGACGTGCGCCCGGATAAGCCGCGCACGATCGACGACGAACGCGTGGAGCACCTGATCAAAACCACGCTGCTCACCAAGCCGGCCAACGGCTCGACGCACCGAGCGTGCGCACGGTGGCCGCCGAGACAGGCATCTCCAGGACCAGTTTGCAGCGCTGCGTCCAACTCTTTGGCCTGCAGCCGCACCGTACCGACAGCTTCAAGCTGTCCAACGACTCGTTCGTCATCGAGAAGCTGCGCGATGTGATCGGCCTGTATCTGATCCCACCGGACAACGCGCTGGTCATCTGCGTGGACGAGAAAAGTCAGTGCCGGGCGCTGGAGCGCACACAACCAATGCTGCCCATGGGGTTCGGCTATGTCGAGGGCGTCACCCACGACTACAAGCGCCATGGCACAACCACGCTGTTCGCGGCGCTGAACGTGCTCAACGGTGCGGTGCTTGCGGCGTGCAAGCCGCGCCATCGGCATCAGGAGTTCCCGTCGTTCCTGCGTGAGATTGACAAGGCCGTGCCGCCCGGGCTGGACATCCACTGCATCGTCGACAACTACGCCACCCACAGCCATGCGCAGATCAAGGCGTGGTTGGCGACTCGCCCGCGCTGGCACATTCACTTCATTCCGACCTACAGCTCCTGGCTCAATCAGGTCGAACGCTTCTTCGCCCTCATCACCGACAAGACCATCCGCCGCGGCTCATTCTCCAGCGTCAAGCAGCTCGTACAACGTATTGATCGCTTCGTTGCCGCCTACAACACCGAATGCCAGCCTTTCAAGTGGGCCGCCACCGCCGACTCGATCCTTAAGAAGCTGCATCGACTTTGCTCACGTATCAGCGGGACAGGGCACTAGAGCCGGCCATCTTTAGCGCTCTTCTCTTATCGCAGCGGCGAGCCTTCAGCGCGGCTGCATCCGCAGCGCTCCATCCAGCCTGAGCGTCACACCGTTTAGCATGACGCTGCGCACCATGTTGAGTGCTTGCTCGGCATACTCTTCGGACCGGCCGAGCCGCTGAGGAAACGGGGTGACTGACGCCAGATTCTTGCGCACCGATTCAGGCATCCCGGCCATCATCGGCGTCTCGAACAGGCCTGGTGCGATGGTACAGACGCGGATGCCCGCCGATGCAAATTCGCGCGCCGCCTGGAGCGTGAGTGAGACGACGCCGCCCTTCGAAGCCGCATACGCCGATTGCCCGACCTGTCCTTCGAAAGCCGCGACCGACGCTGTGTTCACGATCACGCCCCGCTCGCCATCTTCCATCGGCTCGAGCGCCATCATCTGCGCAGCGGCAAGCCGGATCATGTTGAAGGTGCCGACGAGATTGATGTCCACCGCGCGCTTGAACTCCTCCAGCGCCATCGGGCCGTTGCGCCCGACGATCTTCGCGCCCGGCGCAATGCCGGCACAGTTCACGAGGATGCGAGCAGGACCGTGCGCGGCCGCAGCGGCCGCGACGGCACGCTCCGCGGAAGGTCCATCCGACACGTCACATTCGACGGCAATGCCGTCGATCTCCATCGCGAGCCGCGAAGCCCGCTCCTTGCTCAAGTCGAGCAAGGCGACTCTTGCACCCGCCTTGGCGAGCGCCTTCGCTGTGGCTGCACCCAGCCCCGATGCCGCGCCCGTCACCAGCGCGCTATGGCCTTCAATTCGCATTCTGATCTCCTATTGATTTGAAATATTCATGGGCGCACCGACTCGAATGGTGCCCCGTGCAGCCACGCACTCTTCACCTACCTCGTCACGCATCGATCCCCGAAGCGTCACCCGCTGTGAACCGCGATCGCCGTGCGTGACCGCAATGACTTCCCATTCCATCCAGACCGTCGCATCGGCGTAGACCGGCCGGTGCAGATCGACGGAAAACGAGATGCCCACGACCGAATGCATCCGGGAAAAATGCGAAGCCGTCAGCCCCAGCAACAGCGCCGTTGTGTGCGTTCCGCTGGCGATCAATCGACCGTATCGGGAGGCCTCGGCAAATGCGATATCGTGATGCAACGGATTGGTGTCGCCCGCCGCACTCGCGAACGTGCGAACCTGGGCCTCATCGAAGGTATGGACGCCGGTGAACCGGTGACCCACTTCGACTCGGTCGAATTTCTCGCTCATCCACGCACGGAGAAATCGGCAAGGCGAGTGATGGCGGACTGGCTGCCGGCCAACTCGCGAAGTCTGAACTTTTGGATCTTCCCGGTCGCCGTCTTTGGCAACGCGGTGAACACCACCTTGCGTGGGCACTTGAAATGCGCCAGCCGTTCACGGCAGAAGGCGATGACCTCGGATTCCTGAAGACCGAGAGACTCCGGCTTGAGCTCGATGAAAGCGCATGGCACCTCCCCCCACTTCTCGTCGGGCTGCGCCACAACGGCCGCGTAGAGGATCGAAGGATGCCGGTGCAGAATGTCCTCGACTTCGACGGACGAGATGTTCTCACCGCCGGAGATGATCACGTCCTTCGATCGGTCGGTGATCTGCACGTAGCCATCGGCATGAACCACCGCGATGTCGCCGGTGCGGAACCAGCCGCCTTCGAAGGCTTTCTGCGTCGAAGCCGTATTCTTCAGATAGCCCTTCATGACGGTGTTCCCGCGGATCACCAGTTCTCCTGCAGTGGTTCCGTCGAATGGCACCGGGCGCATCGTCTCGGGGTCGACGACCTGCAAACCCTCCAGCGCCGCGGCACGAACGCCCTGGCGGGCCTGGAGCCGCCCCCGTTCGGCCGCGCTCAGCCCATCCCATGCCGGTTGCCACGCACAACTGACCGGCGTTCCGCTCACCTCGGTGATGCCGTAGACATGATCGACGTCGAAGCCCATCACCGCTGCCGCCTCCAGCACAGCGGCGGGCGGAGGCGACCCGGCGGTGAGAACACGCACGCGGCCGGGGAGAGGCCGACGTTCTTCATCGCGCGCATTCACCAGCAAGCCCATGACGGTGGGCGCCGCGCAGAAGTGATCCGCCTTGTGGTCGGCGAGTGCCTTGTAAATGCCGGCCGCCGTGACCTTGCGCATGCACACGTGCGTACCCGCGGCGGCGGTGATGGCCCATGTGAAGCACCAACCGTTCGCATGAAACATCGGCAGTGTCCACAGGTAGACGGGCGCTTTGGGAACGGCCCAGTCGGTCAGCTGCAACAGGCTCATGAGATAGGTGCCGCGATGACTCGGCACCACGCCTTTCGGGTCGCCCGTGGTGCCCGATGTGTAGTTCAACGCGATGGGTTCGCACTCATCGGTAGGCCAAACGCCATCGAAGTCGGGGTCTCCTTCGGACAGGAGCGTCTCGTAGTCCAAATCACCCACGGCCTCGCCGTCCGGAGCTTCATGGTCATTGATGTCTACGAGAAATGGCGGGTTGTCCAGAAGCGCAACTGCCTGCTTCGCCAATGCACCGAACTCCCTGTCCACCAACAGCAGCCTGGACTCGCTGTGCCGCAAGATGAACGCGAGTCCCTCTACATCCAACCTCGAGTTGATCGCATTCAGCACCGCACCGGAGAGTGGAACGCCGAAATGAGCCTCCAGCATAGCCGGCGTATTCGGCGCCATGATGGAAACGGTGTCTGCGCGGCGGATGCCGCGCTTGCTCAAGGCAGATGCCAAGCGATAGCAACGCTCGCGGGTCTGCGCCCATGACCGGCGAAGCTCGCCATGAACAATTGCTGTGCGATCCGGGTAGACATCGGCAGCCCGATCGAGAAAGCGCAGCGGGCTGAGCGGAACGAAATTGGCCGCGGTGCGGTCCAGGCCTTTGTCATAGATGCTTGTGCTCATGAGCGGACCTCCTTGCGCGTATCGTCGTGAAAGGTAGTGAAGCGTTCCACCGGCTCGCGCTCCGTCACCAAGGTGTTCTCGACACGAGACATGTCTGCGTGACCGAGGCTCATGCCGCACACCAGCATCTGGCTGTCCGGTATGCCGAGTTCGGCGGCAATCACGCGATGGAACTTCGTGAAAGCGACCTGCGGACAGGTGTCCAGCCCGCGCGCTCGCGCACTGACCATGACGCTTTGCAGGAACATGCCGTAGTCGATGAGGCTTCCTTGCTCCATCACCCGGTCCACGGTGAAAAAGAGGCCCACCGGCGCATCGAAGAACCTGTAGTTCCGCCCGTGCTGGGCGTGCATGCGCGCCTTGTCGCCCTTCTCGATCTCCAGCAGGCCATACAGGTCCCACCCCACCTTGCGGCGCCGGTCGACGAACGGCGATGTCCACGTTACCGGGTAGTACTCGTAGGGCTCCTTCAGCGCGACGCTTCTTTCCGGATCATTGTCGATCTCTGCAATAGCCGCGCTGATCCGGTCCTTGACCGCGCCGCGCACCACATGCACATGCCAGGGCTGCGTGTTCATCCCGGAAGCGGCATAGCGTGCCACGTCCAGGATGTCGGCGACCTGCTCGTTCGATACATCGCGAGGCAGAAAAGCGCGCACGCTGCGGCGCGACACGATCGCCCAGTCGACGGCAAGCCGCAGATCCTGGTCGTCGAGCGAGGGCGGATGGGATAGTCGATGCATTTGTCTCCTTGCACTTGTTCGCGAACTGCAGGAGATCCTAGGTTTGGCTGCTGTCCGTGAATGTCTTGCACAGGACATACAGGGCAGCTTCCGCCCCTGAAATTCGGGGGCACCGCACCCCTGCATGGGTAGGGTTGGTCTTGTTGCGATCCCCATCGCAGCGACAGAAAATAAAAGCAATACCGCTATATCTGTCGCAACCCATGTCCGGCACGAGTCGATTGCAGGAGTTTCTTTCGTCTTCCACCTGGAGCACCGGACTGACTGACGAGCAGTTGGCCCGCGTCAGCCGAGACGCGTTCGCACGCGAGTACCAGGCCGGCGCCACGATATGCGCTCTCGGCCAGCCCGCCGTGCATTGGATGGGCGTTGTCGAGGGCATGCTGAAGGTGGACAAGGTCGCCGAGGACGGCCGAAGCACCACGTTTTCGGGAGTTCCGTCCGGCTCATGGTTCGGTGAAGGCGCTGTCATCAAGGGCGAACCCAGGCCCTATGCGGTGGTTGCCATCCGCGACAGCTGCGTTGCATTCCTGCCGCGCGCCACGTTCCAGTGGCTCATCGACGACAGCTCATTCTTCAGCCGCTGGGTCATCGATCAACTCAATGCACGCCTCGCGTATTACGTCTCCCTGGTCGAGACCTTCAGGTTTCAGGAGGCCACGGCGCGTGTGGCTTTCTGTGTGTCGGAGCTGTTCAATCCGCAGCTCTTCCCCTCCACAAACAAGCAGCTCGCGATCTCTCAGGAAGAGATCGCGCGCCTCAGTGGTCTTGCGCGGCAGAACACCAACAAGGCCCTTCACGAACTGGAGGAGGCCGGGCTGCTGCGCGCCCGCTACGGAACCATCGAGATCCTTGACCTGCCCGGCCTGCAGCACTTCGCGCGCACGAGCTGATTCGCTCTCAAAGCGCTACAGCCCGGCCCTCCCCGGGCGGCCAGGAAACGCTAGCTTGACGCGCACACAAAGCTGGCGGCCGCATCGGGGTCGCCGCCGATGTACTTCGGATATTGGGGATACCTGCACAGAGGCCGGCTTTTGGACGTGGTGCCCGGAAGCACGAACAGCGTCGATGCGGTGATCGGCGCACTCGATGGCGCGACGCCTTGCTCGAGCCACTCGAACATGGGACCGGCCAAGTCCACCTTGTCGGCTCCATTTCCAAGTGCACAGTGACCCACCCCGGGCGCGGTGTAGTACTCGACGAACTCGTCGGCAGCAGCCTGCCCGCCGCTCCTCTGCACGACGCTTTGATAGTAGGCCGTGGCATTGTTCGCGGTGATAAGCCAGTCCGACAGGCCTGTCCACAGAATCAACTTGCCACCGCGCGCCTTGAATCTGCTGAGGTCAGGGTCGGTCGCGTCCATCATAGAGACAAGCTCGTCGATCCGCGCGGTGTACTGCGCAGGGTCGAGCTGAAGAGGGTCAATGGTGCCATCCCGGGCAACCATGTACTTGATGTAGCCCTCCATCAAGCCCTTCGATGTCGCACCGCCCCACTCCGACCCCGTGAATGAAGATCCCTCTTCGCCGCCCGGCGGAAAGGCCGGCCAGACATAGCGGCCGTTGGCCACGTTGGTCGACGAGTAGATGGTTTGCGCCGACTCGACCTGCGCCGGCGTGAGGCAGGAGTCAGTCTCTGCGCCAGTGCAAGCAAGCTCGGCAGGATCGAAGCTGCACGCATCGGGTCGACCGATGATTCTGTCGTTCAAACCATCGAGGCCATCGCACTTCGCGTACACGGCATTGGCGATGGCATTGATCTTGGGCGCAGTCAGCGCGGCACCCGGCTTCGCGAGTTGCTTGAAGACCTTTTGGTAGGAGAGGAACTGCGGGTTGAAGGCATTGGCAGGAGCCCGTGCAATGATCCCGTCGAACAACTCGGGATTGCGCTGGGCCTGCAGCAACGCCTGCCGTCCTCCGCCAGAGCAGCCTTCGAACACGATCTTGGTGTTCTGAGTGGCATTGCCATAGCGAGCCTTCAGAATCGCCTTCGCCGGCGCGAGCACTCTTGGAACCGACTGATTCGCATAGTCGCTGAACATCTGATCGTCGAGTGCCCACGAGGCATCCATTCCATTGGTGCTGTTGTGACCGTGGTTGGTCGCAATCGTCGCGTAGCGGCGAACGGCCAGATCAGGGCTCACCGAGGGATAGACGGCGGGCGAAGCAATGACGCCGTCGAAGCCCCCCCCCGCCCATGAACACCGTGCGATGGTTCCAATCGGTGGGCATGCGCACCTCGAAGTCCAGGTCCTTCGCCATCTCACCAAGCACTACGCAATACTCGGGCACATTGCCGGTCGTCGGCACGAAAGTGGCTTTCGTCACAGTCGCATCCCCGAAGGTTTGGCCGACGAACGCGTGGCACTGACTCTCAGCACTGACTTGCGGAGTCTCCGGCACCACTGGCCCGGCCGGCGGTGCGGGCGATACGGGTGCCGGGGGGGTCGTTGGTAACGTCAGAGCAGGACTGCCGCCGCCACCGCCTCCACATCCGGACGCTGCTGTCAACAAGACAAACGTCGACATGGCAGCGCGTACGCGCCAGGTCGATCGCCCTGCAAGCGAACGCTTGAACGGGCCACGCGCCCTGACCATTGGGGCCGTGAGTAACGGGTTCTTCATGAAGTTGTCTCCTACTGGTTTGTGCGGCTGAATGTCAGTGCGCATAGAGACAGTAGGACGCTGGAAAAGCCTGAAATGTCTGCTGTTGGACATTTCAGGGTTTGTCCGCATCGTCGCGATCGAGACCGCTCATTGCTCTCGCAGATCATCGATCACCTTGCCGTCATTCGGCAGGCTGTTCGGCACGACGATCTCGACCTCGCAGCGCAGCTTGGTCACCTCCCGCATGCTGGCCACCAGCGACTCGTGCAGGCCGGACGCAGCGTTAACCACTTCCACCTTCAGCGTCATGGCATCGGGCTCCCAGGCGCTTGCGCTGCTTCCGCCGATCACGAGACGGGTGCGTCCAACTTCAGGATGCCGGCGAGCAACTTCTGCCACCTGCTGGGGGCTCACGAACATGCCACGCACCTTTGCCGTCTGATTGGCCCGCCCCAGCCAGCCCCGGATGCGAACGTTGGTCCGACCCGAGGGACAGGGCCCCGGCAACACCGCCGACAGGTCACCGGTGCCGAATCGGATCAACGGGCAGTCCGGGTTGAGCGATGTCACCACCACCTCGCCAATCTCTCCCTCCGCAACCGGATCCCCGGTTCCGGGTCGCACGATCTCCACGATCACCCCTTCGTCAAGGACCATGCCCTCACGCGGTGCCGTCTCGTAGGCAATCAGGCCTAGCTCGGCCGTCACGTAGCACTGGTAGGCATCGATGCCGCGCTCCTGGAGCCAGCTTCGGGCAACCGACGGAAAGGCCTCGCCCGAAACCAACGCCTTGGTGAAAGACAGGCGCGCGATGCCTTGAGCCGCTGCGCGCTCCAGCAGCACCTTCAGGAAGCTGGGCGTTCCCACATAGCAGGTCGGCCGCAGATCCACGATGGCCCGAAGCTGAAGATCCGTATTGCCGGTTCCGCCAGGAAAGACCGCGCAACCCAGGGCCAGCGCACCCGCCTCCATCATGGCGCCGGCAGGGGTCAAGTGATAGCTGAAGCTGTTGTGCACGAGCTCGCCGGGCTTGAAGCCTGCCGCGAACATCGCTCGCGCTGTGCGCTCGAAATCACCGCCGTGGCCTTCGGGCTCATACAAGGGCCCGGGTGACTGAAAGACCCGACGCACGCTGGATGGTCCGTGCACGCCGCTCCATCCAACCGCCGAGAACCCCGCAAAGGGATCGTGCGCAGTTCTCGCCGCCTGGCGTTCCATGAAGTCTTCGTGCTTTCGTACGACTGGAAGCGTGGCAAGCACTGAGCGGCTCGTCACGCAAGACGCGTTCACGTCGCGAAGAATGTGCCCCAACGCGGGAGCCGTCGTCATCGCATGAGCGATCTGCCGGGGAAGGGCCGCCATGAGCGCACGCTCGCGCTCCGAGACAGCCCGCACGTCGAGCGCGTCGAAGTACAGGCCACTGGCCCGCTTGGCCCTCGAGCCCTTTGCCACGGCCACCGGGGCCAACTTTGCTTCAGTCACGACAACCATCTCTTTCTTCGCTTGTAGCTCTTCACATCCCGGAAGCTCTTGCGATCGCCCCCACCGACGCCGAGGTAAAACTCCTTGACGTCCTCGTTCTCCCGAAGGCTGGCGGCAGGGCCGTCCATCACGATCCGGCCACTCTCGAGGATGTAGCCATAGTCTGCGTACTGCAGCGCCATGTTCGTGTTCTGCTCAGCGAGCAGGAAGGTCACATGCTCCTTGTCGTTGAGGTCTTTCACGATGGCGAAGACCTCCTCGACGATCTGCGGCGCGAGCCCCATCGACGGCTCGTCGAGCAGCACCATGTTCGGGTCGGCCATCAGCGCGCGTCCGATGGCGCACATCTGCTGCTCGCCGCCGGAGGTGTAGGCGGCCTGGCTGGCGCGCCGCGTCTTGAGCCGCGGAAAGTAGGCGTAGACCTTCTCCAGGGTCTGCAGCACCGCGGCCTTGCCGTCGGTGCGGGTGTACGCGCCGGTCATCAGGTTCTCTTCGATGCTCAGGTGCGCGAAGCAGTGCCGCCCTTCCATCACTTGCACCAGTCCGCGACGGACCAGATCGGCGGGCGTCAGCGCCTCGATGCGCTCGTTGCGAAGCGTGATGCTGCCCTTCGTCACGGCGCCTCGCTCGCCGGCAAGCAGGTTCGAGACCGCGCGCAGCGTAGTAGTCTTACCGGCACCGTTGCCTCCGAGCAGCGCCACGATGCCGCCCTGCGGGACGGTCAGCGACACCCCCTTGAGCACGAGGATCACGTGGTTGTAGATCACCTCGATCCCGTTGACGACCAGCAGCGGCTCGGCCTGCGGGCCGGCCACGGCGCTTTTTTCCTTGAAAGCCACGACGCTCATTGCCGTCCTCTTTCTTCAGCTCTGGCAGTCTTCAGGCGAACGGCGCGCGATCTTCTTTTCGGCGGCGTACTTGTCCGCGGCAGCCTTGATCATGGGCTTGAGGATCGCCATGTCCGCCTCGATCGGATCGGATACGAACTGCCACTTGGCGCCGTCCCACGTCTGGACGCGCGCCGTGGCAACGCCCATGTGGTCGTTGCAGGAGGTGCTGATCGGATTCTTCAGCTTGCCGAAGCCCAGCGCATCCAGTCGCTTCTGATCCAGGTTCAGGTTCTCCAGCCCCCAGCGGACCTGCTCGCCGGTCATGGATTTGCCCTTGCCGAACCGCTCCTGTGCGCGACGAACGGCTTCGACGGTGATCATCGAAATGATCATGCCGTTGTTGTAGAGGATGGAGCCGACCTCCTCCTTCGGCCCGGTACCCTGGCCCTTGCCATGCACGTGCTTGAGGATCTCCTCGGTGGCCTTGGTGCCCCCCAGAAGGTTCTGCATGTTGATCGCGCTGTAGCCCTTGGCGCCGGCGCCCACGTCCTTGACGTCGGGCTCCGTGCCGGACCAGTACACGCCGATCATCTTTTCACGCGGATAACCCGTCGCTTGTGCCTCCTTGAGGGCCGTGGAGTTCATCACCCCCCAGCCCCAAAGAACGACGTAGTCCGGCCGCGCCTGGCGGATCTGCAGCCATGTCGCTTTCTGCTCCACGCCCGGCGCGGTCACCGGGAGCAATTGCAGATCGAAGCCATGCATGCGCGCGCGCTCCTGCAGAACGGGGATCGGCTCTTTGCCGTAGGGCGAGTCGTGGTACGCGAAGGTCACCTTCTTGCCCTTCAGCTTGTCGAGCCCGCCTGCCTTGCGGCCGAGGGACTGAATCAGGATGTCGGCCGCCGTCCAGTACGAACCAGCGATCGGAAAGCTCCACTTCAGGACACCGCCATCGGCCGCTTCGGAGCGACCGTATCCCGGCGTGATGAGCGGGACCTTGTCCAGCGGTGCCTTGTCGGTCAACGCAAAGGTGATGCCCGTCGCCTGGGGATCGAATGCGGTCGCGCCCGTGGGGCCCTTGCCCTTGAGGCGCTCGTAGCACTCCACCCCGCGGTCGGTTGCGTACCCGGTTTCGCATTCCTCATAGGTGAACTTGACCCCATTCACGCCGCCGTCGCGCTCGTTGACGAGCTTCAGGTAGTCCTGCTTGCCGTTGGCCCACGGCGTGCCGCTCGGTGCATACGGACCCGTCCGATACACGAGCAACGGAACGAACTGCTCCTTGACCAGCGCCGACGACGGCGCCGTCTGTGCAAGGCTGCCCTGAGCGAAGACCAGGCTCGCCGAAACGGCGATCGAAAGAGAGATGAATTGTTTCGTGAACATGGCTGTTGACTGTCTCTTGGTTTGTGTTGGAAGGAGGGGGCTCAATGCGGAAAGGGCCAGAGCCGCAATTTCTCTTTGGCGGTGCCCCACATGCGGGCGAGGCCGTGCGGTTCGACGATCAGGAAGAAGACGATCAGCGCGCCGAAAATCATCGCCTCAAGGTGCGATGCGAGCGTGGTCGAGATCGGCACACCCAGCAGGGCCGGCATCTGGTTGAGCAGAAGCGGGAGCAGCACGATGAATGCCGCGCCGAAGAAGCTGCCCACGATGGAACCGAGGCCGCCGATGATCACCATGAACAGCAGCTGGAACGAACGCTCGATGCTGAACGCACTGGGTTCCCAACTGCCCAGATGGACAAAGCCCCAGAGCGCACCGGCGACACCCACGATGAAGCTGCTCACCGCAAAGGCGGTCAGCTTTGCGTACACGGGCCGGATGCCGATGACGGCAGCTGCGACGTCCATGTCCCGCATCGCCATCCACTCCCGGCCGATGGCGCCGCGCACCAGGTTCTTGGCCATCAATGCGAACAGCGCCAGGGCACTCAGGCACAGGATGTACTTCTGTGCCGGCGTGCTGATGGGCATGCCGAAGATCTGGAGGTTCGACACGCTGACAGAGCCTGATGCCGAGTAGTTGGTGAACCATTGAACCCGCAGGAAAGACCAGTCGACGAAGAACTGCGCGGCGAGCGTTGCCACCGCCAGGTACAGCCCCTTGATCCGCAGGCTTGGAATGCCGAACAGCACGCCGACCGCGGTCGAACACAGACCGCCCACCAGCAGCGAGAGGATCAGGGGCATTCCCTCCACCCGCGCCTGCATGTTGTAGGCCGCGTAGGCGCCCACCGCCATGAACGCGCCGGTCCCGAGCGAGATCTGGCCGCAGTACCCCACGAGGATGTTCAGCCCCAGCGCAGCAAGGGACATGATGAGGAACGGAATGAGAATGGCGCGAAGCCAGTACTCGGAGGCCAGCCAGGGCATGGCCAGGAACGCGACGGCCAGAACACATGCGATGAACACGCGATCCTGGGAGATCGGCAGGATCTGCTGGTCCGCCCGGTACGTCGATTTGAATTGACCGTTTTCGTTGTAGATCATGGGGTGTGCCTCAGACGCGATCGATGATTTTTTCGCCGAACAATCCCTGCGGACGAAGCAGCAGGAATGCAAGCGCGAGCACATACGCAAACCAGATCTCGATGCCGCCACCCAGCAGAGGGCCGAGGTAGATCTCGGACACCTTTTCTCCCACACCGATCAGCAGACCGCCCACGATGGCGCCGGGAATGGACGTCAGCCCGCCCAGGATCACCACCGGCAGCGCCTTGAGTGCCACGAGCGACAGCGAGAACTGCACGCCCAGCTTCGATCCCCAGATGATTCCCGCGACCAGCGCGGCGAACCCCGCAACGGACCACACGATCACCCAGATGCGGTTCAACGGAATGCCGATCGACTGCGCCGCCTGGTGATCGTCCGCCACCGCGCGCAAGGCCCGCCCGGTGGCCGTCTTCTGGAAGAAGACCGCGAGCAGGATGACCAACAAAGTGGAAATGGCAGCAGCCACTAGGTCTTCCTGGCTCAGGAGCAACCCGCCTTGAAAGGTGCTCTCAAGAACCATCAGCGGCTCCTTCGGCATGCCTACATCGATCTTGTAGATGTCGTTGCCGAACAGCGTCTGCCCGAGACCGTCAAGAAAGTAGGCAACGCCCAACGTGGCCATAAGCAAGGTGACGCCATCCTGGTTCACCAGGTGCCGCAGGGCCAGCCGCTCGATCGCCCAGGCGACCGCCACCATCACTGCCATCGCTGCCAGGAAGGCCAGCAGGTTCGCGAGGAGCTGGCTCTCGAAGCCAAGCCACTGTGGAATCCAGGTTGAGAAGCGTGCCATCGCCAGCGCCGCAAAAAGCACCATCGCTCCCTGGGCGAAGTTGAAGACGCCTGAGGCCTTGTAGATCAGCACGAAGCCGATGGCGATCAATGAATACAGCATGCCTGCCATCAAGCCGCCGAAAACCGTTTCGAGAAAAAATCCCATCTCTGTGCCTGCTCAGTGTTGTGCGCCAAGGTAGGCACGGATGACTTCTTCGTTGGCCATCACCTCGCGCGGTGTGCCGTCGCCGATCTTTTTTCCGTAGTCCAGCACCACGACCCGATCGCTGATGTCCATCACGACGCTCATGTCGTGCTCGATGAGCACCACGGTCACGCCGAGCTCCTGGTTCACCTCGAGGATGAAGCGGCACATGTCCTGCTTTTCCTCGACGTTCATGCCGGCCATGGGCTCGTCGAGTAGCAGCACCTCCGGCTCCATCGCAAGGGCTCGCCCGAGGTCGACGCGCTTTTGCAGGCCATAGGGCAGCTTGCCGACGGGCATCTTTCTGAAGGGCTGGATCTCCAGGAAGTCGATGATTTCCTCGACGCGCTCCCGGTGCGCCAGCTCTTCCCTTTCCGCGGGGCCCCAGCGCAGCGCCTGCAGAAGCGGATTGACCTTCATCTTGAGATTCCGCCCCGTCATCAGGTTGTCGAGCACGCTCATGCCCTTGAACAATGCGAGGTTCTGGAAGGTTCGCGCGATGCCCATCTCCGCGACCTGGCGCGAGTTCATGTGCCTGAAGGTCTTGCCCTGGAAGGTGATCGATCCCTCCTGCGGCTGGTAGACGCCGTTGATGCAGTTGAGCATCGAGCTCTTGCCGGCACCGTTGGGCCCGATGATCGATCTCACCTCGTGCGCGCGAACATCGAAGCTGATGTCGGTGAGCGCCTTGACGCCACCGAATCGCAACGTGATGTTGCGGACATCCAGGATTGCGCCCTTCGACTGAGCGCCCTTGACGTCGATTGGCGCGAGCTGCGGCGCTCGTGGCACCGCCTCATCATTTCTCGAATCGTGCGAACGTCGGCTGGCAGTGGCCACCGACGCGCGCTGTACAGCTGTCAGCACGCGGTCTCCTTGTTTGTTCTGGTGGGGTTCGCGATGCGGGCTCAAGCGGCACGCTGGAGGATCGCGAAAGTCTTGGCATCGTGGATGGGCAGCGTCGCCGCGGCGAATCCCTTGCGCCCGTCCTCGAAGCTGATTTCGGTCTCGACGTATTGCGCCGAGGCGCCGCCGAAGAGGGCTTCGACCAGGACCCGATACCGGTCGGCGATGAAACCCCGCCGCACCTTGCGCGTGCGCGTCAGCTCGCCGTCGTCCGGGTCCAGCTCCTTGTGAAGAATGAGAAAGCGGCTGATCTGGTTTCCAGCCACGAGGTGGTCCACCGAGAGTTCGGCGTTCGCGGCCTCGACGCAGCCCTGGATGAGTTCGGCCACTTCCGGCTTCTGGGCCAGGTCGGGGTAGCCGGAGTAGGAAAGGCTTCGCCGCTCGGCCCAGTTGCCGACGGACTCGAAGTCGATGTTGATGAAGGCGCACACCCGGTCCCTTGCGTGGCCGAAGGCCACCACCTCCTTGATGTAAGGCGAGAACTTCAGCTTGTTCTCGACGTACTTGGGTGCGAAGGTCGCGCCGTCGTGGCTGCCGCCCGCCAGGCGGCCGACGTCCTTGAGACGATCCACGATGCGCACATGCCCGTCGTCGTCGATCAGGGCCGCATCGCCGGTGTGGTACCAACCGTCGGCGTCCAGGACCTCTGCGGTCGCTTGCGAGTTCTGGTGGTACTCCTTGAGCGTGCCGGGCGATTTCACGAGCAACTCCCCACTCGCGGCAACCTTGACCTCGACGCCGGGCGCCGGAATGCCGACGGTGTCGGGCTTGACCTTGCCATCGGGCTGCAAGCAGACGAATACGGCCGTCTCCGTCGTGCCGTACAACTGCTTGAGATTGATGCCGATAGAGCGAAAGAAGGCAAACAGGTCAGGACCGATGGCCTCGCCGGCCGTGTACGCAACGCGTATCCGGCTCATGCCCAACTGAGCGCACAAGGGGCGATAGAAAAGCACATTGCCTACCGCGTACTGCAGGCGCTCGACCAGCGTCACCGGCTCGCCCGCCATGACGTTCTGGCCGACCCTGCGCGCCACGGCCATGAAATAGTCGTACGCCTTTCGCTTCAGAAGGCTTGCATCGTTCATCCTGACCGTGACGGCCGTGAGCATCTCTTCGAACACCCGCGGAGGTGCGAAGTAGTAGGTCGGACCGATCTCCTTGAGATCGATGCCGACGGTTTCCGGCGACTCCGGGAAATTCACCGTGTAGCCGCTCGCCAGCCACATGGTGTACGAGAAGATGTTCTGGCCGAGCCATGCGGGCGGCAGAAAGGCCAACACCTCTTCGCGTTCGGAGATCCGATCAAAGGCCTTGCCCGATTGCGCGCTGAGGATCAGTGACCGATGCGTATGCACGACGCCCTTGGGCAGGTTGGTCGTGCCGGATGTGAAGAACATCGCTGCCACATCGTCGGGTCGAACCAGCGCAGCCTGCTCGTCGTAGAAGGCCGCATGCTCCGCACCGAACTGCCGCCCCGCTTCCACCAGGGCATCGAGTGAACCAAGCCACGACTGGGGGTACTTGCGCAGGCCACGTCCGTCGTCGAACCATACCCGGCTCAAGTCCGGACAACCCTCTTTCACCTCGAGCAACTTGTCGACCTGCTCCTGCTCTTCCACGATCGCGAATGCAACTTTCGCGCTGGCCAGCGGATAGGCGTACTCGGCCGCCGGCGCGTCCTGATAGAGCGGCACAGGGATGGCCCCGAGCGCCTGCAGCGCCGTCAACGAGGCCTGGAGGCGGGGGCGGTTGCCACCGATCAGCGCGACGTGGTCGCCGCGGCATACGCCGGCCTGTGCCAGCCCGCAGGCCAGGTCGTGAACCAACCGCGACACGTCCAGCCAGGAGTGCGCCTGCCAGATTCCGAACTTCTTCTCGCGCATCGCAACGCGCGCACCGCTCACGCGCACTTGCGAAGCGAGCAGGGCCGGAAATGTTGTCTCGGGTTTCACGCACCAGTCTCCAAATGTCAGGCCAGGGCCCGGAGTGTTCTGCACAGCGCAGCAAGGTTTGGAGTGTTCATTCCCTGCGAGAGATGCAATGTCTTGGTCATGACAATCGAGGGTTATCCCCGGACGACTACGGACAAACCCCGAAATGTCCGGCACCAGACATTTGCCGCCTGCTCCCCTGCCTACCGTGCTACTGCGGTCCAAAGGCCGCGCCAAATCAAACGCAGGAGACAACCCATGAAATTTTCATCCCCGGCCTTGAACGCCATCCGAAGCCGCGAGCCTGCATGCCGGCCCCGCTGGCTCGCGCTCGCGACCGGTACGCTGGTCGGACTGGCCGCGGCGCTAGCGGGCTGCGGCGGCGGAAGCGGCGGCAGCGGTTTCGCGGGCGGCATCGGCGCAGTCGGCACCGTCGGCGGCAATGGCGGAGGCAGCAACGGCAGCGGCGATCCTGCACCGGTCGTGCCCGACACCCAGCAAGCCAGCGCCGAGAGCCGATGCAAGGCGTTCCTCGGCCGGACCTTCGACGGCGCGACGATCACCAAGGCGACCTTCATGCCGGCCACCGATGCCGTGCCCGAGCACTGCATCGTGCGCGGCGAAATGCCGAAGGACCTGGACTTCGACGTACGGATGCCCACGGAGTGGAATCACCGCACCGTCTTCAGGGGCGGCGGCGGCTTCGATGGCTATCTGAATGTTGGCTACATCAGCGATCCTGCCGTCAGCCCGGTTGGAAGCCCAGACCTGCCCAAGCGCGGCTACGCGACCATCGCCACCAACCACGGGCACGACATGATTGCGAAACCGGGAGGATCCTTCGCGCTCGACGAGGACATGCTCGCCGACTACGCGTATGCATCCGTTCCACGGGTCCTCGTGCCGGCGAAATCGATCCTGCGCGCGCACTACGGCGACTCGTTCGCCAACACCAAGATGGTCTACGAGGGCTGCTCTGGCGGCGGTCGCCAGGCGCTGATGCAGGCGCAACGCCATCCGGATCTCTTCGACGGCATCATCGCCCGCGCGCCGGCGAATGCCTTCACGTCGCAGTTCCTCTGGTACCAGAAGATCGGGAAGCAACTGGCGAAGCCAGGCGCGGCCCTGAGCGCCGCCAAGATCAAGACGATCGGCGATGCCGTGTATGCCAAGTGCGACGGGCTCGACGGACTGAACGACAGGATCATCGGAAAGCCCGAAGCCTGTCAGTTCGATCCCGTCGAACTCGCATGCAACGGTGCAGAAACCGATGCCTGCCTGACACCTGCGCAGGTCGAGTCCGCGCAGGCGTTCTATGCCCCCACCAGCATCGCCAACGGCCGCTACGTCTGGCCCGGCTTTCTGCCCGGTGGCGAGACCGCGGCCACATGGGGCGCATCGACCTCCAACCTGGGAGGCGACTTCATCAAGTACATGGTCGCCCAGGATGCTTCCGTGGACCCGCTCCTGCTGGATCCCGCGCAATACACGGCGCGCCTCGATCAGCTCAGTGCGATGCTCGATGCCATCGACCCTGATCTGAGCCGGTTCAAGGCAAAAGGCGGAAAACTAGTGCTGTGGACCGGCCAGACCGATTGGCTGATTACGGCGAACAACGCCACCGAGTACTACCAGAGCGTCGTCAAGAAGAGCGGCGGCCAATCCGCGGCGGACGAATTCGTCGAGTACTACACCGCCCCCGGCGTGGAGCACTGCAACGGCGGCAACGGGGCGGACAAGGTGGATCTGGCGGGCCCCATGTTCGAGTGGATCGAGAAAGGAACCAAGCCCTCGTCTTCGACGATCGTTGCCACGCAGCGCACCGTTGCGGCAGGAGCGACGCCTGCCAGCAGGCCACTTTGCAGGTATCCGCAGTACCCCCGGTACGTTGGGGGCGATCCCAACGCCGCGGCGAGTTTTGCCTGTACGTCGCCGTAGCACCAGCGCGTTCCATGCCCACCGGCCTTGCCTTCAGGACGATGGCCGGAACCCGGAAAGGGCAGACATCCTTGCCTTGAGGGCCTCGATGAATGCGGTCACACGCGCGGGCCTGTAGATGCCCGGAGGCAGCGCGACGTGAATGGCGATCGGTTCGAGCCACCAATTCGCCAGCACCCGCTGCACCCGGCCGGTCTTGAGGTCGTCCTGGCACATCCAGGGGGCCGCCGCGCCGATGCCGGCTCCGTTGAGGATCGCGCGGTAGCTCGACAACAGGCTGTCGGTCTGGATCGGCGTGTCGAGCGTCACCATACGGGAGCGGCCCGATCGATCCAGCATGCGCACGTTGCCGGTCACGTAGGGCACGAGCCCAACGCAGGGCAACTGCGGAAGACGCGCGATGGTGACGGGCCCCAGTTTCCTGAGCAATTCGGGCGTGGCGATCAGCACGCGCTCCATCATGCCGAGCTTGCGGCTCACCAGGCCAGGATCGCGCACCTCGCCCACGCAGACCCAGCATTCCGCGCCCCATGCGGTCAGGTCGAGCACCCGATCGGTCAGCGTGAGTTCGACGCGCAGCGCCGGATGCGCCGCGCGCAAGTCGGTCACGGCATCGGTCAGGAAGCCCGTTCCGTACCCCGAAGGCCCGATCACGCGCAGCGTGCCTTCAGGTCGGCTCTGCCCGCCCTTCAGGCGTTGCGACAGGCCCGACCAACGGTCGCCGAGGTCGCGGGCCTCGACGAGCAGCGAGCGCCCTTCGTCGGTGAGCGAAAAGCTCGCGGTCGTGCGCAGCGCCAGCTTGCAGCCGAGCAGCCGCTCCAGTTCGAGCAGCCGACGGCTGACGGTGGGCTGCGTCGTGCCCAGCAGCCGCGCCGCCTTGCTGAGCGATCCGCTCTCGCCGATCTTCTGGAAAGTGTCGAGCAGGTCGAGTCGGTCATGTACGTGCTTCATGCGGCGAACGTATAACACTTCATCACTCCATGCGTCTACCGCAAAGTGACCGCGATTCGTATCGTCGGGTCATGAACACCTCGAACTCCCCCGCGACTGGCATCGCCCGGATCGGCGACGCGCCGAAGGGCGGCTCCGTCCTCGGCTTCTACGCACCCAAGGGTTCGGCCCGCCCGCCGCGCGTCGCCCGCGGCGAAGGCATCTTCCTGTGGGACGCGAACGGCAAACGCTATCTCGACGCAACCGCCGGCGCCGTCGTCGCGAACATAGGCCACGGCAATCCGCGCGTGCTGGCCGCGATGACCGAACAGGCATCGAAGGTGACCTTCGCGTACCCGCGTTTCTTCGAGAGCGAGCACAACATCGCGCTGGCCGACCGCGTCTGCGGACTCGCGGGCGAGGGCTTCGACCGCGCATTCTTCGTGTCGGGCGGATCGGAGGCCAACGAGGCCGCGATCAAGCTGGCGCGCCAGTACGCGGTCGTGACCGGCCAGGGCGGCCGCTCGAAGGTGATCTCGCGCGATCCGAGCTACCACGGCTCGACGCTCGGCGCGCTGGCGGTCACCGGCGATGCCAACACGCTCGACCTGTACGGTCCGATGGTGCGCCCGATGCCCAAGGTGCCGGCCCCCTTGTCATACCGCGTGCCCGATGGCCACACGGTCGAGTCGCACGAGAAGGCGTGCGCCGACGCGCTCGAGCAAACCATCCTGCGCGAAGGCCCGGAGACAGTGCTGGCCTTCATCCTCGAACCCATCGGCGGCCTCTCGACCGGCGCGGTGGTTTCCTCGGCCGCCTACTTCCGACGCGTGCGCGAGATCTGCAACCGCCACGGCGTGCTGCTGATCTTCGACGAGATCATGAGCGGTGCCGGCCGCACCGGCGCCTTCCTCGCCGCGCACCACTGGGAAGACGCGCGCCCCGACCTCGTCACGCTCGCCAAGGGCCTGGCCGCCGGCTACACGCCGCTCGGTTGCCTGCTCGCACCGAACAGGATGGTCGATGCGATCGCTGGTGCCGGCGGCTTCGTGCATGGCCACACCTACTTCACGAATCCGCTGTCGTGCGCGGTCGCGCGCGCGGTGGTCGACGAGGTCGTGCGGCAAGACCTCATGGTTCGCGCACGCGACATGGGCGAACTGCTGATGGCACGCCTGCGCGACATCGCGTCGCGCTCGCCGGTCGTCGGCGACGTGCGCGGCAAGGGTCTGCTTACCGCCATCGAAATCGTCTCGGACAAGGCGAAACGCAGCCAGCTGCCGGTCGCTTTCAACGCACCCGCACGGCTTACCGAGCACGGCTTGAAGCACGGCATCGCGCTCTACAACCGCCGGGCCAACCTCGGCGCCTTCGGCGATTTCCAGATGATCACGCCGCCGCTCACGATCACCGAAGCGGAGATCGACGAATTGGCCGAGCTGCTCGACAAGTCGCTGACCGATCTTGCCGACGAGGTCGCCCGCAAGGGCCTCGCGCGCTGAACCCGGCGACCGCACCGATTCCGCAACCCCACCCAGGAAAGCCCCCGATGAAGCTCTCTGCCACCCTCAAGGCCGCATTCGCCTGCACTGCATTGTCCTTCGCCGCCGCGGCCGCGGCGCAGATCAACACCACGCACGGTCCGCTCAAGCTCATCGTCGGCTATCCGGCCGGCGGCTCGGCCGACGTGCAGGCGCGCACGCTCGCCGACAAGCTGGCCGCCGAACTCGGCACGATCGTCGTCGTCGACAACCGCACCGGCGCAGGCGGCGCGATCGCGGCCGACTACGTTCGCACGGCGCCGGCGGACGGGCTCACCGTGCTGCTCGCCAACATGCACATGATGGTCATGCTGCCGCTCACTACGAAGTCGGTGCGCTACGACCCCGTCAAGGACTTCAAGCCCGTCGGCCGCATCGTGAGCTTCTACGAAGGCATCGCGGTGCCCGCGGAGCTGCAGGCCAGGGATGTGAAGCAGTGGCTCGACATCGCCGCCAGGGATCCGAAGAAGGCGAACTACGGCGTGCCTGCGCCGGGCAGCGTCTCGCAGTTCATGGGCTACCGCCTCGGCAGCGACGCCAAGGCGGGGCTCGTGGCCGCGCCCTACCGAGGCGCCGCGCCGCTGGTGCAGGACCTGCTCGGCAACCAGATCTCGGCCGGCATCATGCCCATTGCCGATCTCGTCGCGCACCAGCAGTCGGGCAAGCTCAAGGTGCTGGCGGTGAACGGCACCCGACGTGCCGCATTGCTGCCCGACGTGCCGACGCTCAAGGAACTCGGCCAGCCGCACTTCGACAACCTGGAATGGACCGGCCTCTTCGTGCCGGCCGGCACGCCGCGGCCCATCGTCGACCAGCTGCATGCGGCGCTCGGCAAGGCACTCGCCAACAAGGACGTGCAGGAACGGCTGCTGAAGCTCAGCAGCGATCCGAATCCGAGCACGCCCGAAGAACTCTCGGCGCTCATCGTCGACGACATCAAGCGCTGGGCCCCGGTGGTGAAGGCCTCCGGCTTCACGTCGGAATGACAGCGACCGCCCCGCACCCGATCCCGCCGCACAAACCGCTGCAGCTGCCCGGCCTCCACGGCTACGCCGATGCCAAGACCGTGGCGGCGGGCGATCTCGTCCGCTTCCATGTCAGCAGCGACGTGCCTTACGAATTCGCGGTCTACCGGCTGGGCAGCGACGTCGAAGGACGCAGCGACGACGTGGCGCTCGAAGCATTCGCGCCGCATCAGGCGCGCGTTCAGCCGATCCATCCCGGCTCCTATGTGCATGTTGAACGCGGCTTGCCGGCCGGCCTACCGCTGCGCGGGTTGAGCTTCGAATGCTGGATCAAGCCCTGGACGGTCGATGTACGGCAGGCCATCGTCAGCCAGCACAACGATCCCGCGCACCGCGGCTTTGCGCTCTTCATCGAACCAGGCGGGGCACTGTCGTTCCACCTGGGAGACAACGCCGCGCCATCGCACGGCCGGCTCGCGACGCGACGTTGGCAGCACATTGCCGCCACGTGGAACGGCGAGCTCGCAACGCTCTGCATCGATGGCGTGTGCGTCGCGGAGTGGCCCGCACTGCAGGCCGTCCAGCCCGCAACCGCGCCGCTGCGGCTCGGCGCGAGCGCCATCGGCGGCCAGGCCGACCTGTTCCTCGAAGCCGACCTCGTCATGCCGGCGTTGTACGACCGGGCGCTGTCGACCGGCGAGATCGCCGCGCGCCGCGAACAACGCGGATTGCAGATCCCGACGGGCCGCTCGGTACTCGGCTGCTGGCCGCTGCGGGAAGAACGCGGCTCGCAGGTGGCCGATGCCAGCGGGCATCAACGCACCGGCCGCATCGTCAACCACGCGACCTGGATGATCGTCGGCCCGGCCTTCGAGCCCGGCAAGGTCGGCCACTATGAAGAAGACGAATCGCCCTACGACCCGCTCCACGATCCGACGCGCGGGCACGGCCTGCGTTTCGCCGGCGATGATCTCTACGACTGCCGCTGGGACGCGGTGCACGAATTCCGCGTTCCCGGCGACGCCAGGTCCGGCGTCTACGTCGGCCGCGCGCGCTTCGACATCGAAGGCCGCAAGGCGGACTACGACATCACTTTCATCGTGCGCAAGCCCGCGCACGTGGCGCCCGCTCCTGTCCTCGTGCTGTGCGCCGTCAACAGCTGGCTCGCCTACGCCACCACGCCCTTCGCGAAGAACGTGGTCGACGATCCGGTGTGGCCGCGCCGTTCGGAGGGCCTCGAGAACAGCCATCCCGAAGCGCCGGCCTTCAGCAGCTACGTCTACCACCGCCACGGCCAGCCCTGCTACCAGGTCGGCCTGCGCATGCCCTGGCCCAATGCCAGCCCCAACGCGCTCTACGACCCGGCCGCGAGCGGCTTCAGCCAGTGGACGCGGCTCGAGCGTCACCTGCACGTATGGCTCGAGAAGCAGGGCTACGACTACGACGTGGTTGGCGACATCGACCTGCACCGCGACCCGTCGCTGCTCGCGCGCTACAAGACCGTCTTCATCAACGGCCACAGCGAATACTGGTCGCTGCCGGGCGTGGAGGGGCTCGACGATTTCCTGAAGCGCGGCGGCAGCGCGGTCGTGCTGTCGGGCAACACCATGTACCTGCGCGTGAGCTACGACGAGGACTTCTCCGTCATGGAGCAGCGGAAGGTCAACGGGCCCGATCACGACGAGGCCAGACCGCCCGTCGGCCCGCCAGCGGGCGCGTTCGGCGAGCAGTACCACAGCCAGGACTGGGCGCGCGGCGGACGGCTCAAGGCATCGGGCCGGCCGGCCGCGGACATCATCGGCCTCGAAACCGCGGGCTGGGCCTTCGCCGACGGCGACGACTTCGGCGTCTACCACGTCGAGCTGCCGGCGCATGCGCTCTTCAACGAGCCGCAGCCGCTGGGCCTCGGCAAGGGTGAAACCTTCGGCCATGCGCCCGGCGGCGGGCTGCCGCGCGCCATCGGACACGAGTGGGACCTGACCCTCTCGACCCTGGCGAAGATGACGAAGCGCTGCCCTCCGGGTGCTTCCCTGCCCATCGCGCAAGAGGGCATCGAGGTCATCGCCAAGGGCATCCGGCGCGTCCCGGGGAAGATGGACGCCTACCTCGACCACTACTCGAGACTCACCGAATCGCTCGACGGACTGTCGGCCGAGATGATCTATTGGGAGCGGCCGCAAGGCGGGCGCGTGTTTCATGCAGGCGCAGTCGGCGCGGCCTGGGTGGTTGGCAGCGACCCGCTCTTCGGAAAGTTGCTCGGCAATGTGCTGCATCGTTTCGGTGTGACACCCAGGAACCCCTCGCGAGTTCACTCCAGCAAGACTGCGCCATGACCACGCATCCAGAAATCGCTCCTCACGCCGTGTCCGCACCGTCCGATGCACCCTTGTGGACACCCACGCCGGGCCGCAAGGAGCGAGCCCTGATCACCCACTTCGAGGCCTGGCTGGATCGCGAGCGCGGCCTTCGCTTCGAGAACTACGAGGCTCTGTGGCAATGGTCGGTGACCGACCTGGAGGGCTTCTGGAGCGCCGTCCTGGCCTTCTTCGAGCTTCCGTTGCGAACACCGTACGAGAGTGTCCTGTCCGGCGAAGACATGCCGGGCACCCGCTGGTTCGAAGGCGCCCGGCTCAACCTGGTCGACCAGGTGTTCCGCCACGCGCGCCTTGCCTCGCCCGCGATCGTTTTCGAAAGCGAGGCCTCGGGCACCGGCGCCATGAGCTGGGTCGAGCTCCAGCGCCAGGTTGCATCGGTGGCCCAGGCCCTGCGCGAGCTGGGTGTGCAGCAGGGTGACCGCGTGGCCGGCTACCTCCCCAACATCCCCCAGGCGGTCGTTGCGTTCCTGGCCGCCGCCAGCCTGGGCGCGGTGTGGTCCCTGTGCGCACCAGACATGGGGCCGGTGAGCGTGGGCGACCGATTCCGGCAGATCGCGCCCAAGGTGCTGGTCGCGGTGGATGGCTATCGCTTCGGCGGCAAGCCGTTCGACCGCCACGGGGCGCTGGACGAGATCCTGCGCGAGCTGCCGACAGTCACCGGCATCCTCTGGATTCCGCATCTTGACGCGGCTGCGCCTCCACCCGCGCAGACCGAGAGCCGCACGACGATGTACTGGCAGGAGGCCATCGCGCGCGAGGCGGCCTGGCAACCGGCGGCCCTACCGGCGGACCACCCCCTGTGGATCCTCTACTCGTCGGGAACGACGGGGCTGCCCAAGGCGATCGTCCACGGCCACGGCGGGGTGCTCGCGAACGGCATGGTGAACATGGTCCTGCACGGCGACCTGCACCCGAGCGAACGCGTCTTCTGGGCGGCCAACACGTCGTGGATGGTCTGGAACGCGCATGTCCTGGGGCTGCTAGGGGGCGCCACCCTCGTGCTGTACGACGGCGCCGTGACCGGTGCCGGTGCCGAGCCGGACTGGGGCCACCTGTGGAAGCTGGTGGGCCGGCTGGGCGTTCATGTATTCGGCGCCGGCGCCGCGATCCACCACGCGTGCCTGAAGGCCGGCATCGTGCCGCGCGAGATCGCGGACCTGGGGCAGTTGCACACGGTATCGTCCACCGGTTCTCCCCTGTCACCCGAGGCCTGCGAATGGCTGTACGGCGCCGTCAAGCGCGACCTCTGGCTCAACATCGTTTCCGGTGGAACGGACATTGCCGGCGGCTTCCTGGTGGGGCTTCCCACCCTGCCGGTGCGCACGGGCGAGATGCAATGCCGCACCTTGGGCGCCTGCGTGCAGGCGTGGAACGATGCCGGCCAACCCGTGCTGGACGAGGTGGGGGAACTGGTGTGCACCCGGCCCCTGCCTTCGATGCCGCTGTACTTCTGGGGAGATGCGGGCCATCGGCGGTACCTGGAGAGCTACTTCGAGAGCTTCAGGGACAGCCAGGGCCGAAACGTCTGGCGGCATGGCGACTGGGTGCGCCTGGTGCCGCGGCCAGACGCCACGGCGGGCGTGATCTACGGCCGTTCGGACGCCACCATCAACCGCCAGGGCGTGCGCATGGGAACGTCCGAGCTGTACCGCGTGGTCCAGGGCATGGCCGAAGTGATGGACAGCCTGGTCGTGGACCTGGAGTACCTCGGGCGCGATTCGTACATGGCGTTGTTCGTCCAGCTGCAGGCCGGCATCCGGCTGGAGGAGCCGCTGGAGCAGCGCATCCGGCAGGCCTTGCGCACGGGCCTGTCGGCACGCCATGTACCCAACGAAATCATCCAGGTGCACACGATCCCGAAGACCATCACCGGCAAGAAGCTGGAGCTGCCTGTCAAGAAGCTCCTGCTGGGCCACGCGCTCGAGAAGGTCGTGAGCCGCGATGCGCTGGCCGAACCCGAGAGCATCGACTGGTACGTGGATTTCGCAGAAAGGTACCGGCGCCGCGTGGGCTGATGCGATCACCCAGTGGGCACATGCGGACGATGGCATGCTCCATAAGGAAATGCGTCACCCCTAGAACAAGTCCGTCTTTGCGCTAGCACCGGGACGCTCCTACCGTCATGGCTCCAACATCGACGTCGAAGAGGAAGTCACGTGAGCCCGTCCAGCCCGTCCCGAATTTCCAGGCGCATCCGCCGCATCAAGCCCTCCCCCAGCAGCGCCGCTGCGGACCGGTTCGCCGAGCTGCGCAGGGCCGGCAAGGACATCATCAACCTCGCCATCGGCGAGCCCGATTTCGACACGCCCGCGCACATCCGCGAAGCAGGCTGCGCGGCCATCGAACGCGGTGAGACGCGCTACACGCCCGTCGCCGGCACGCTGGCCCTGCGCGAAGCCATCGCGGCCAAGCTCCTGCGCGAGAACGGCCTGACCTACAGCCCGCGCGAGATCATCGTCACGGTGGGCGCCAAGCATGCGCTGTTCAATGCGCTGTCGGTAACGGTCGAAGAAGGGCACGAAGTGATCGTGCCGGCGCCATACTGGGTGTCGTACCCCGACATGGTGCTGGCCTGCGACGGCACGCCGATCACCGTGGCCTGCAAGGAAGAAGACGATTTCCGGCTGACGCCCGAGGCGCTCGAAGCGGCCATCACGCCCGCCACGCGCTGGCTGGTCTTCAATTCGCCCACCAATCCCACGGGCACGACCTACACCGCCGAACAGCTGCGCGCTCTGGCCGACGTGCTGATGCGCCACCCTCAGGTCATGGTGCTGACCGACGACATCTACGAGCACATCCGCTTCACCGATGCGGCGCCGCCCCATCTGCTGGCCATCGAGCCGGGCCTGCGCGACCGCACGCTGGTGGTGAACGGCGTGTCGAAGACCTACGCGATGACGGGCTGGCGCATCGGCTATGCAGCCGGCCCCGCGGACATCATCGCGGCGCTGGACATGCTGCAATCGCAGTCGACCAGCGGTGCCTCGTCGGTGAGCCAGGCCGCCGCCGTGGCGGCCCTGAACAGCGACGCGGCCTTTCTTCCCGGCTGGGTTGCCACCTACAGGCAGCGCCGCGACAAGGCGACCCGCCTGCTCAACGACATTCCGGGCATTCGCGCCCGCGCACCGGGCGGCGCGTTCTACCTCTACCCCCACTGCGGCGGCCTGATCGGCAAGCGAACCCCCGAGGGCAAGACGCTGGAGACCGACAACGACGTCGTGATCTACCTGCTCGAAGCGGGTGGCGTCATGGTGCTGGCGGGCACGGCGTACGGGGTGTCGCCCTACTTCCGCATGTCGACGGCCACGAGCGTCGAGCAGATCGAGGAAGGCTGCCGGCGCATCGCCTCGGCGGTGGCAAAGCTCGCCTGATCCCCGGCCTGTGGGCCTGCAGGCCTTGCCTATCAAGAATCCTTATAGGCGAAGGTCCATAACGTATTGGCCGCCGCAGCAGCCTCTTCCTACTATTCCTTCAACCCTTCCATGACCCGGAGAAAAGCAATGAGCTACCCCACGAACTCGAGATTGCGCGGCGCGGCCCTGGTGGTCATTGCCGCGATCGCCGGCTTCTGTACGCTGGCCCCCGCCAGCGCGCAGACCGACACCTTCAAGGTCGGCGTCATCGCCCCCATGAGCGGGCCCAATGCCCGCTACGGCGCCTTCGCGAACAAGGGCGCGGCACTCGCCGCCAAGGAAATCAATGCCGCGGGCGGCGTGCTCGGCAAGCAGATCGAGCTCGTGAGCGGGGACAGCCAGTGCGTGCCCGCGGAGGGCGTGGCCGCCATGCAGCGCATGATCAGCCTGGAGAAAACACCAGTGATCATCGGCGACGTCTGCAGCTCGGTCACGCTGGCGATGCAGCCACTGGCCGAAGAGTCGAAGGTTCTGCTCGTGAATGCGGCCTCGTCGAACCCCGACATCACCTACAAGGCCGGCGTGGGCGGCTTCAAGTGGACCTTCCGCAACTACCCGACCGACGAGGTGCGGGCCGCGACGGTGCTGGAGTACGCGTCGAAGACCAAGGGCTTCAAGAAGTTCGCGGTGCTCTCGGTCGACAGCGACTACGGCCGCGGCGCCATCAAGTTCACCAAGCGCTACCTGCCGAAGTACGAAGGCGCCGAGATCCTGAGCGAGGACTACTACAAGGATTCGGAGACCGACTTCCGCTCGGTGCTGAGCAAGATCCGCCGCTCGGGCGCGCAGGCCATCTTCCTCTACGGTCAGGCCGACACCACCCCGATCATCGCCCGCCAGATGCTCGAACTCGGGCTGGCCGGCAAGGTCGCGCTGGTCGGCAACGGCGAGTTCAACACCAAGGAAACCATCGCCGCCGCGCCGAAGGTCATGAACGGCGCGGTCGAGGCCGCCGCCTGGCTGCCCGAGGTGCCCGCACCGCGCAGCCTCAAGTTCGTCGAGGACTACAAGAAGGCCAACGGCGGCGAGATGCCGAACAACCATGCCTACACGCACTACGACACGCTGAACCTCGTCGTGGCCGCGATCAAGAGCGCCAACAGCCTGAAGGCCGAGGACATCCGCAACGCCCTGGCGAAGATCAAGTACGACAGCCCCATGGGCGTCGTGACCTTCGACGACCACAACCAGGCGGTGATGCCCATGGTGCTGCTCGAGATCACCGACGGCAAGCCGGCCATCAAGGGAATGATCGCGACCAAGGTCGACTACGCGGCCGGCGCGAAGTGAAGAAGAAGCGCCTTCTGCGGCCTGAGATAACACCGTGAGCTCATTCCTTCTCGAACAGATCGTCAACGGCATCATCACCGGGTCGGTCTACGCCCTGGTGGCCGCCGGCATGACGATGATCTTCGGCGTGCTGCGGGCCATCAACTTCGCCCATGGCGAGTACTACATGCTGGGCACCTTCGCGGCCTGGTGGGTCATGTCGAAGCTGATGGCCGACTACAGCCTGGCCATCGTCGGCGGCGTGGCCATCGTCAGCGTGATCGCGGTGCTGATCGGGCGCAGCGTGATGCAGCGGCTCATCGGCCAACCGTTCCAGGCCGGCGTGCTGGCCACGCTGGGGCTTTCGCTCATCCTGCAGAACGTGGTCATCCTGGCCTTCGGCGGTGGCTACAAGGTGTTCTCGGGCGGCTGGCTCGAACCCATCGAGCTCGGCGACTTCGGCATGTCGCAGCAGCGCGTGATCCTGGTCGTCGTCACCCTCGCGGTGTTCGCCGGCCTCGAATGGATGGTGCGCAGCACGCGCCTGGGCCGCTCGATTCGTGCCGTGTCACAGAACATCGAGTGCTGCCAGGTCAACGGCATCGACGTCGAGCAGGTGGTGCGCCGCACCTTCCTGATCGGCGTGGCCATCGCTGCGCTCTCCGGCATCCTGACGGGGCCGATCAACGTGAGCATCTACGGCGGCATGGGCGAGTCGATCACGCTGAAGACATTTGCCGTCATCGTTATGGGCGGCATGGGCAACGTGCGCGGCACGCTCATCGCCGGCTGCCTGCTGGGTGTCGTCGAGAGCCTGGTGGCCGGCTTCATCGGCCTGCAGTACCGCGACTCCGTCGGCTTCATCGTGCTTCTGCTCATGCTCATGTTCCGGCCGCACGGCCTGTTCAGCAGCAAGGCCCGCTTCTGAGAGCGTCAACGTCATGAAACAGGCAATCTTGTCAAACACCACGCTGGACACGCCGCGTCTGCCGACCGCCCGGGTCGCCGCGGTCAACTGGAGCGCATGCGCCGTCGGCGTGGTCGCGCTGCTTTGCGCGCCGCTCTTCCTCGGCGACTACTACCTGCACGCGATGGTCCTCGCGATGATCTTCCTGCTGCCGGCACTCGGCCTGAACCTCATCCTGGGCTACACGGGCATGCTGTCGCTCGCGCAGGGCGTGTTCTTCGGGCTCGGCGCCTATGCGTCGGCCCTCATGTCGATCCACTTCGGCACGCCGTTCCTGGTGAACTTCCTGGTCGCGGGCCTGGTGGCCGGGCTGGTCGCGCTGCCGCTGGGCATTCCGGCGCTGCGGCTGCGCGACACCTCCTTCGTGATGTGCACGCTCGGCATGGTGGTCATCGCGCAGATGGTGTCGAAGAACTGGATCGACCTGACGCGCGGCGACATGGGGCTGTCGGGCGTGGCCCGGCCGCGCCTGGGCTTCGGCGACTGGGTCTACACCGTCATCAAGGCGCCCGAGTACTTCTACCTGGTGCTCGCCGTTGCCGCACTGGCGGTTGCTGCGTTCGTCGCACTGATCCGCTCACCCGCGGGCCGCTGCATGGTTGCCATTCGCGACAACGAGACGCTGGCCGAGTCGCTGGGCGTGCCGACCTGGACCTACAAGCTCCTGGTCTTCATGCTGAGCGCCGTCTTCGCCGGGCTCGGCGGCAGCCTCTACGCGCATTTCTCGACGGTCGTGAGCCCGCTGGTCTTCCAGGCCTACTACTCCAACACCATCCTGATCATCGTGCTGGGCGGTGGCGTGGGCAAGGTGCCGGGCGCCATCATTGGCAGCTTCGTCTTCGTGGCGGTGTCCGAGGCATTGCGCATTACGCCGGAGCTGCGCATGGTGATCTACGGCTTCGTGCTGCTGGGGCTGGTGTTCCTGTTCCCGCAAGGTCTGGCGCCGCTGTTCCAGCGCGCGGCAGAACGCATTGCCGGTATCGGAAAGGGGCCGCGCGATGTCCGCTGAACCCGCAATGCTTCGCATCGAAGGCCTGCGCAAGAACTACGGCGCTGTTGCGGCGCTCCAGGGCGTGGACATCGAAGTCCGCCGCGGCGAGGTGATGGGGCTCATCGGCCCCAACGGCTCCGGCAAGTCGACCCTGTTCGACTGCTGCACCGGCCTGCAGCGCAGCGACGCGGGCCGCGTGCTGCTCAAGGGCGTGGACATCACCGGCTGGCCGATGAACCGCATCGCCCGCGAGGGCCGCTTCCTGCGCAGCTTCCAGAAGACGGTGGTCTTTCCGACGCTGGACTCCGAAGAGAACCTCGTGCTGGCCGGACAGATGTCGCGCTTTCCGAATGTGCTGTCGACCTTCTGGGTCGGGCCGTCGGCCAGGAAGCGCATCCAGGCCCTGCGCGAACGCGCGAAGGAACTGATCGAGGTGACCGGGCTGGCACGCGTGGCGCACCTGCCGGCCGGCAACATGTCCGGCGGGCAGCAGAAGCTGCTGCAGTTCGCCTCGATGCTGATGCCCGAGCCCGAGCTGATCCTGCTCGACGAACCGCTGGCGGGCATCAACCCCGTGCTCATCGAGAAGGTCATCCAGTGCATCGAGCACGCGAACCAGAAGCTGGGCGTGACCTTCGTGGTGATCGAGCACAACACCGACGTGCTGATGAACCTCAGCCACCGCGTGGTCGTGCTGCACCAGGGCGCCAAGCTGGCCGACGCCACGCCGGAGGAAGTCGTTCGCAACCCGGAGGTCATCGAGGCCTACCTCGGCGGTTGACACGAAAGAACAACACCATGGAACTCGAAATCGACAACCTCCGCGCCGGCTACGGCCATCTGGACATCCTGCACGGCGTGGACCTGAAGATCCGGCACGGCGAATTCGTCACGCTGCTGGGGCCCAACGGGGCCGGCAAGTCGACGCTTCTGAAGTCGCTCTTCGGCATGACCACCCACAAGGGCGGCGCGATCCGCTGGAAGGGCAAGGACATCGCGGGCCTGCGCCCGCAGGCGATGCTGGGCCACGGCATTGCGTACGTACCGCAGGGCCGATGCAACTTCCAGCTGATGTCCATCGACGAGAACCTGGAGATGGCGGCGTACACCATCAAGGGCGGCGACCTGAAGGGCGAGCGCGAGTACGTCTACGACCTCTTCCCCATTCTGCGCAAGCGCCGCAACGAGCTCGCCGGCAACATGTCCGGCGGCGAACAGCAGCTGCTCGAGATGGCGATGGCCGTGCTGCGCCGCCCCGAGATCCTGCTGGTGGACGAACCCTCGGTTGGGCTCTCGCCGCAGGCGATCACGCTGGTCTTCAACGAACTCAAGCGCCTGCACAAGGGCGGCCGAACCATCCTGCTGGTCGAGCAGAACACCCGTAAGGCCATGGAGGCCGCAGAGCGCGCCGTGGTGCTACGCCTGGGCAAGGTCATCTGGGACAGCCCGGTCGAGGCGCTGAGCACCGCCGACCTGGGCGAACTGTTCATGACGGGCAGGCGCGCATCCGACGCGGCCACTGCCTGAGCACCACACATCTCAACCGAACACTCAAGGAGCTGAAAGGCATGAAACTGGCATTTGACACGGGTGGCACGTTCACCGACTTCGCGATGACGGAAGACGACGGCACCATCCTGCTGCACAAGGTTTTGAGCACGCCCGACGCGCCCGCACGCGCCGTGCTCCAGGGCGTGGACGAACTGCTGGCCAAGGTGCGCGCCCGCGATAGCGGCAAGGCCAAAGGCAACGGCCAGCTGCAGATTCTTGGCGCGACCACGGTCGTGACCAACGCGGTGCTGGAGCGCCGCGGCGTGCACACCGCCTTCATCACCACCGACGGCTTCCAGGACATGCTGCGCATTCGCACGGAGGGGCGCTATGACCTGTACGACCTGCGCATCCAGTACCCCGATCCGCTGGTGTCGCGCGAGCTGTGCTTCGGCGTGGAAGAGCGCATTGCCGCGGATGGCACGGTGATCAAGGCGCTCGACGAAGACGGCGTGCGCACCATCGCCCGCATGCTGCTTGACAAGAAGGTGGAGTCGGTGGCCGTGTGCCTGCTGCACGCCTACAAGTACGCGCAGCACGAGCGGCGCGTGGCGGAGATCCTGGCCGAGGTCGCGCCGGGCATCTCGGTCTCGCTGTCTTCGACGGTGTGCCCCGAAGTGCGTGAATACGACCGCGCCTCGACCACCGTCGTCAACGCCTACACGCGGCCGATGATGGTCGGGCATGTGAACCACCTCGAGCGCGAGCTGTCGCAGCGTGGTGTCGAAGGGCAGCTGCTCTGGATGACGTCGAGCGGCGGCGTGGTGCCGAGCTCGTCGGCTTCGCGCACACCGGTGCGGTTGATCGAGTCGGGGCCGGCCGCTGGCGCCGTCGCGGCGGCGGACTATGCGCGCCAGGCCGGCGAGTCGAGCGTGCTGTCGTTCGACATGGGCGGCACGACCGCCAAGCTGTGCCTGATTCCGAACGGCCAGCCGATGGTGGCCAACGATCTCGAAGTGGCCCGCCACGAGCGCTTCCGCAAGGGCAGCGGCTTTCCTCTCAAGATCCAGTCGATCCACATGATCGAGATCGGTGCGGGCGGCGGCAGCATCGCGGCGCGCAACAAGCTCGGCCTCCTGGGCGTGGGGCCGCGCAGCGCGGCGGCGGCGCCGGGGCCGGCCTGCTATGGACGCGGCGGCACGGAGCCCACGGTGACCGATGCCGACCTGCTGCTGGGCTACCTGAACGAAAACTCCTTCCTGGGCGGCGACTTCGCGCTCAACAAGCCCGCCGCCGAATCGGCGATGGCACGGCTCGCGAAGGAGCTCGGCATTTCGCTCGAGCGCTGCGCCTGGGGCATCCACGACATGGTCAACGAGAGCATGGCCGAGGCCGCCTCGATGCAGGCCACCGACAGCGGCGTCGATCCGCGCGCCCTGCCGCTGATCGCCTTCGGCGGGGCAGGGCCGGTGCATGCCTACGGCGTGGCCCGCAAGCTGGGCATCCGCAAAGTGATCTGCCCGCTGGGCGCCGGTGTTACCTCAGCCATCGGGCTGCTGGGTGCGCCGGTGGCGGCGGACCTGTCGGCAAGCCTGCCGATGCGCATCTCGGCATGGAATCCGAGCGCGGTGAACGTGGTGAAGGCCACGCTCGCGGACCAGGGGCGCGAAGTGGTGCTGGCGAGCAAGGTGCCGGTGGACCACATCAGCTACTCGTACACCGTGGACATGCGCCACGTGGGCCAGGGCTACGAAATCTCCGTGCCGTTGCCGGAGCTGGACCCGGCGGACCCGAAGTTCATCGAGGAGCTGCTGGCCCGCTTCCATGCCAACTACGTGGCCCTGTACGGCCGCGCCGTCAGCGGCACCGACGCGGAAGTCATCACCTGGCGCGTGCGTGCCAGCGGGCCGAAGGCGCCGGTCTCGCTCGCAAGCCTGCGCGGCGAGTCGAATGTGGCGCGCGATGCACGCAAGGGCACGCGGCCGGTCTTCTTCCCGGAGCTCGGCAAGTACGTCGACACGCCGGTCTACGACCACTATGCGCTGGTGCCCGGCGTTCCGGTCGAGGGGCCGGCGATCATCGAGCAGCGCGAGTCGACCGTGGTGATGGGGCCCAACGCCAGCGCCTCGCTCGATGCCCAACACAACCTGATCATGCTTTTGTCCTGAGGTCTTCTTGCCATGTCCATGCTCAAACCCGACTTCAACGACCCGATCACCCTGCAGGTGATGTGGGACCGCCTGGTCTTCATCGCCGACCAGGCCGACAGTGCGCTTGGCCGCACGGCCTTCTCGCCGATCGTGCGCGAGAACCACGACTACGTGAACGTGCTGCTGGACGCCAAGGGGCGCGCGCTCGCACAGTGCACCTGGTCGATTCCGGTGTTCATCACCACGCTGCCGATGGCGGCGCAGAACTACTTCCTCAAGGCCTTTCCGCCCGAGTCGCTGGAGCCCGGCGACGTGCTGGCCACCAACGACCCGGTGATCGGCACCGGCCACCTGCCGGACATGGTCATGCTCACGCCGATCTTTCGCAAGGGAAAGATCGTGGGCTATGCGGGCAGCATCGCCCACCTGCCGGACATCGGCGGCCGGCCGCAGTCGCCGGACTCGACCGACATGTTCGAGGAAGGCATCCGCATCCCGATGCTCAAGCTGTTCAAGGCCGGCAAGCCGAACACCGATGTGTTCGCCGTCATCGAGGCCAGCGTGCGCCTGCCGCACGAGGTGCGCGGCGACATCCAGAGCATGGTGGCCGCCAACGAGGTGATGAGCCGCGAGCTCACGCGCTTCATGGACGAGTACGGCCTCGAAGACTGCGACGGCCTCGGCGAGGCGATCTTCAGCCGCTCGGAGCGCCACATGCGCAAGGCCATCGCGGCCTGGCCGAACGGCAGCTACAAGGCCGACATGACGATCGACGGCTTCGAGTCCGACGTGAAGCTGTGCGTGAGCGTGGAGGTGCGCGACGACTCCATCCACGTCGACTACACCGGCACCTCGCCCGAGGTGGCGCGCGGCATCAACGTGGTGCCGCACTACCGCGTGGCGCACAGTGTGTATGCGCTCAAATGCCTGCTCGATCCTGAGACGCCGAACAACGAGGGTTGCATGGTCGCGCTGACCGACTCGGCGCCTGCCGGCTCCATCCTCAACCCGCGACCGCACGCGGCAGGTGCCGCGCGCAACCTCGTGGGCCATTGCATTCCCAGCCTCATCTTCAAGGCGCTGCAGCACGTCGTGCCCGAAGGCGCGATGGGCGACAGCGGCGGCGCGCCGATCTGGGGCATCAACTGCCAGGGCCAGCGCTCCGACGGCACGGCCTACGGCAGCGCGCAGAACTTCCACGGCGGGCAGGGCGGACGCTCGTCGATGGACGGCCTGGACACGCTGAGCTTTCCGTCCAACTGCCGCGTGACGCCGATCGAGATGTACGAGCTCGCGGTGCCCGTGCTCACCGAGTGCAAGGAGCTCATTCCGGACTCGGGCGGCCCCGGCAAGTTTCGCGGCGGGCTGGGCCAGCGCGGCGTGATCCGCAACCTGTCGGACCGCGAGATGAACATCTACCTGAGCACCGAGCATGTGAAGTACCCGTGCCTCGGCGTGCTGGGCGGCCAGGCCGGACGCAACGGTGCGGTGCTGCACGACGGCAAGGCCGTGTTCCCGAAAGGCCGGCTGGTGCTGGCGCCGGGCGAGCGTCTCACGATCGAACTGCCGGGCGGCGGCGGCTGGGGCGATGCGCAGCAGCGCTCGCGCGACCTGGTCGAAGACGACTTGCGCCAGGGCCTCGTCAGCATGGCCGGCGCGCAGGCCGACTATGGGTACGAGGCCGAGGCGGGCTCCGAAACGCAGAAGGCGGTGGCGTGATGGCCGGCGCACTGAAGGGACAGGTCGCACTCGTCACCGGTGGCGGCTCGGGTATCGGCCGCTCCACCGCGCTGATGCTCGCAGCAGAGGGCGCGCGCGTCGTCGTGATGGGCCGCAGACTTGGACCGCTGCAGGCGGTGGTCGAAGAGATCCGGAGCGCCGGTGGCGAAGCCTGGGCCCGGCAGGCCGACCTGCAGGAGCGCGAGCAGCTCATCGCGCTGGTGCAATGGACCGAGAAGGAGGTCGGCCCCATCGGCATCCTCGTCAACAACGCGGGCCTCACCAGCCGCGTGCGCAACATCCGCTGGATCGAGCCGGACGACTGGGAGTCCGCCATGTCGGTCAACCTGACGGCGGTCTACGTGCTGATCCAGGCCGTGCTGCCGGGAATGCTCGATGCCGGTGCCGGCACCATCGTGACCGTGTCCTCACTGGCTGCCGTGCGCCCGAACCTGCTGGGCGGTGCGCCCTACGGCGCGGCCAAGGCGGCGGTAACGAACCTGATGGGCTTCGTGCACGGCACCTTCCGCAACAACAACATCCGCTCCACCACCATCCTGCCCGGCGAGGTCGACACGCCGATCATGGACACGCGCGTGCGCCCGCCGAGCGCGCAAGAGCGCGCCGCCATGGTGGCGCCCGACGACGTGGCGCGCGCCATCCTGCTGGCCTGCACGCTGCCGCAGGGCACCACCATCGAGCAGCTGGTGATCAGCCCGACCCGCGCGCGCGACCAGGGCCCCGACATCGAGATCAGCCGCTGGCTCGGCGCCCCCGACGGAACACCCGGCAAACCCTGAACGAGACAAAAGAGCATGAGCGACACCCTTCATCAACGCCTGGCACGCGGCGACTCCGTGCTGATGGTCAACCCGAACCATGTTTCACCCACGCTGTGCGAGAAGCTCGTGCGCTCGGGCGCGGACTCGGTCTTCATCGACTGCGAGCACGGCCTCGCCAGCTTCGAGGACATCCATCACATGGCCAAGGCCGCGCGCTATGCCGGCGGCTTCGGCATAGCGCGCCCGCAGAACCAGGAGCGCTCCACCATCACGCGCTGCCTCAACGCGGGTGCGGACGGCGTGATGGTGCCGCTGATCCACACCGCGGAGATCGCGCGCCAGGTGGTGCACACCTTCCGCTATGCCTGCCCCGACGATCACGCGACGAGGCTGCTGGTCGGCATGGTGGAGTCGGTCGAGGCGGTGCGCAACCTCGACGAGATCCTGGCGGTCGAAGGCATCGACGTGTTCTTCGTCGGGCCCGGCGACCTGTCTCAGTCGATGGGCTACTCGCCCGCGGTGGCCCCGGGCAAGCGCCGCCCGCAACCCGCGCTCGACCTGATCGACCAGACGCTGCAGCGCATCCGCGCGGCAGGAAAGATCGCGGGCACCCTGGTCGTGAAGCAGGACGTCGAACACCTGGTGTCGATGGGCGCGCAGCTGCTGTACTACCACGCGGACCCGTTCGTGACGGAAGGCGTGGCGGCGATGCGCAGCCTGTCGCAGCCGATGGCGGCCGCCGCACACTGAACTGAGCTTCGGACGATCAGGGCTGCGGCGGCGCGGCTTCCGGCACGCGGATGCCCGCGAGCCGTCCGGCCGCGAACAGGTTGTCGATCTGTTCCTGGAGGATCTCCAGCACGGCGCGCGCCTGGTCGGACATCGGCAGGTGGTCCGGCACGCACAGCGACACGGTGGCCTGCAGCCCGGGTTCGACGATCCGGCGGATCACCGGCGGGTTCGCGGCCGGCGGAAAGTCCGCCAGCGCCGAAGGTAGGATGGTCGCGCCCACGCCCGCCTGGATTGCCTGGCGCAGCGTTTCGGCGGACTCGATCTCGGCGCGGATGTTCGGCACCACGCCGATGCGGGCAAAGGCCTCGTCGACCATTCGCCGCAGAAAGTGCATGCGGCTCGGCAGTAGCAGGTCGATGCCGGCCAGCGCATGCAGCGCAATGGTCTGGTCGTCGTGCTGCTCCAGCTCCATGCCCGGCGGGGCGATCAGGAACAGGTCTTCGGTCAGGAGCGGCTGCAGCATGAGCCCCTTCATGGGACTGCCCGCGTAGATGATCGCCATGTCCAGGCGCCCGGTCATCACCATCTCGCTCAACACCAGGCCGAAGTTGTCGTTGATGAACAGGTTGACGCCCGGGTACGCGCTGCGCACGGCCTGCAGCAAGGGCATCGACAGTGCCGAGGCCGTGCTGTACGTGGCCAGCCCGACCGAGACGGGGCCCGAGACGAAGCTCTCGTCCGTGCGGTTCATCAGCTCGCGCTCCACCTGCTCGAGGTGGCTCAACATGATCTGCGCCTGGCGGTAGAGCTCGTTGCCCGCGGGCGTGGGCGTCACGCCCGCGTTGGAGCGGTTCAGCAGCTTGTGTTTGAAGTGTTCCTCGAGCGAGGCGATGTGCTGGCTCAGGGCCGGCTGCGCAACGCTCAGTTGCGCGGCGGCCGCGGAAAGACTGCGTGCGTCCACCGCGGTCACGAAGCTCTTGAGGGTTTTGAAATTTACCGTCATGGGAAGTCGGGTGCGAACTGATCGTAACCCCGGTTGACGCTGCCAACTCGTGGCTCGATGCTTGCTTGCCAACAGAGCAGCAACACAACGGAGACCCGGTGAACCTCAGGCGGTTGAAGTATTTCGTGAAGATCGTCGACGTGGGCAGCCTCACGCAAGCCTCGGAGGTCCTGCATGTCGCGCAGCCGGCGCTGAGCCAGCAGCTGGCCACGCTCGAAGGCGAGTTCAACCAGCGCCTGCTCCTGCGAACGCAGAAGGGCGTGGTGCCCACGGAAGCCGGCATGGTGCTGTACCGGCACGCGCAACTGATCCTGCGCCAGTTCGAGCAGGCGCGTGCCGATGTCGTCAATGCGGGGCGCAGCCTGGCGGGGCAGGTGTCGGTCGGTCTCGCGCCGGGCACCGCGGCCTCGGGCCTGGCCTTGCCGCTGCTGCAGACGGTGCAGGAGCGGCATCCGCAGCTCATGCTGCACATCAACGAGAACTTCGGCACCACGCTGTGCGACGTGGTACGCAACGGCCTCATGGACATGGCCGTTCTGTATGGCGGCGAGCATGCGGTGCGGGGCCTGTCGTTCGATCCGCTGCTCACCGAGGACCTCTGCGTCGTGGCCTCCCACGGCATGCTGCGCATGGATGGCGACGAGCTGGCGCTGGCCGAGCTGCGCGACGTGGACCTGCTCCTGCCCAGCATCGACAACCAGCTGCGCCGCAGCGTGAACCGGGCCTTCGCCTCGGCGAAGATGATTCCGCGCGTGGTGGCCGAAATGGAGTCTTCGAGCACGCTGTCCGCCGCGGTCGCATCGGGCGTGGGCGCGACGATCCTGCCCGTGTCGCTCGCGCGCTCCGTCGCGGCCACGGCCGCGGTCGATGTCGGGCGGCTGGTGTCGCCGCACATCGAGATTCCGCTGGCGCTATGCGCTTCGGATCACCTGCCCCTGTCGGAGCCTGCACAGGTCGTCAAGGGCATCCTGATGGAGCTAGTCAATCGCCTCGAGTTGGGTGGCGGCATGCACACGGTCCACTAACAAGCTGCCGAAGTACCGGCCGACCGAAGTTGCTGTTCAGTTCCCGTGAGTCCGATTTCGTGATCCGACGAAATTGGCGGATTCAGCATGCTGCAATGGCTCGTCCAAAGCGTGTATTTCAGAGCTCATCGAGCAAGCGGGCGTTATTCGTGCCGTACACGCTGGACTGGACGAGCACGACCCGATGCACACCAAGAGATGCGTGCATCTGCATCAGACTGAAGAAGCCGTGGCGGGCAGTGGCGTATAGAGGCGTAAGAGCGCCTCAACCAGCCAGCGACTCAGCAGCAATCTCATGCTGCATGACGTCTACCCAACGTGCCTTGACCAGCTGCGCCATCCGCTCAGGCACTACCCTGACACCTGCATTGTTTGCGCCGGCGGCGGGAAGTACTTCGCTGAAGCTCCGCAGCGAGACGTCGCAATAGACATCCAGCTGACTTGCAAGCCCGAAGGGCCCAACGCCTCCAATGGGGTGGCCCGTTACCTTCTCCACCTCGCTCGCCGCCAGGAAGCGGGCCTTTGCCCCAAACTGATCTTTGTACTTTCTGTTATCCAGTCGAGCATCGCCTCGGGCGACGAGCAAGATCACTTGCTCGCCTACGCTCATAGACAGCGTCTTGGCAATCTGTCCCGGAGTGACACCGAACGCCACGGCCGCCATCGCGACCGTAGCGCCACTCGTTTCCACCTCAATGATTGAAAGATCCGGGGCATGCTCGGCGAGAAACTGTTTGACGGAGTCGAGACTCATGATGAGGGTTGCGATTGAAAACCATGAATGGGCGTTGGACAGACACAGCGACGAGTGCTGCGCTCTCGCACCATGTGGGGCACGTTGCGCTCTCAGTGTTGCACCTCGCAGGTCTTGCGTACATTGGCTGAAACGCCATATTCATGACTGTTTCCGACATTCAAGTTATTACGCTGCTGATTTCGGCCAACCAGAAGATGACATCGATCTGGTCCAGGGATAGATAGATATGCCCGGGAACTGTCATCGAGCAGGCATGTATCCGGGCACTACCAAGCGTGCTGTTTGTCGTTTGGGAACGAGCCATCCTTGACCGCTACGACATACGCTGCAAAGGCGGCATCCACGGCCGACGCACCGCCCATGAAGTTCCGCACGAACTTCGCCATGCGTCCCAGATTGAGCCCCAGCATGTCGTGCATCACCAGGACTTGCCCAGCCGTTCCGCTGCCAGCACCAATGCCGATCGTGGCGCAAGACGTCATGTCACTGGTGATGCGGGCCGCAAGTTGTCCGGGCACCATCTCAAGAACCATCATCGACGCGCCGGCAGCTTCAAGTGCTGCCGCGTCGCGCCGGATCTTATCGCCGGCCTCTTCTTGACGCCCCTGTACGCGATATCCGCCCAACGCCGACACCGTTTGCGGCGTCAATCCCAGGTGGGCGCAAACAGGAACTCCGCGCTCGACCAGAAAAGCCGCCACGTCAACGGTCCACCCACCGCCCTCGAGCTTGACCATATGGGCGCCCGCTCGCATCAACAGCGCTGCCGATGCCATGGCCTGCTCCCGCGATTGCTGATAGCTGCCGAAAGGAAGATCCGCAATGATGAGAGAACTACCTTGCGAGCGTTCGAGTCCCAAGGATACGCATTTGGTGTGATATCGCATATCTTCAAGTGAAACGCCAACCGTGGTGGCCCGGCCTTGGCAAACCATCCCCAAGGAGTCGCCGACCAGCAGGCAATCAACACCCGCGGCATCTGCGACTGCCGCGAATGTGGCGTCATAGGCCGTAAGCACCACAATCTTCTCTCCGCTTGCTCGCATTTCGGCAATTCGCGACGTGGTGACCTTCTTGCGTTTCGGGATTGTGCTGCGCTCGCTTCCATACGGCGCCGCCGCATCGCTGGCGCCGCGGGAATGTGCGCCATGGCTGTCTCTGGATGCACTGTTAGTCACTGAAGTGGGCTCCCTGAACAAGAAATGGAAGAGGATTGAAGTCCAGTTGACCCCGGCCGCTCAGCTCGAGATTCACTCCTCGATTGCGCCGCCGATCGAGCGCAGATACTGGCGGAATGTCATGTTCTCGTCGGCGTTTCTTGCGGCCAGGAAATCATCGAATCGAGCCTGTCTCCGGAAGGTTGTACCGAGTTGCATGCGTGCCGCCTGGCTGCGCTCGGTGTCCCGAATCGAGGTTGCCAGCTCCGCCACCTTTTGGGCTTGGCTCAAGGGTATGAAGATCACCCCATCGTCGTCACCCAGCACAAAGTCGTCGGAGGTGAGGACATGTTCGCCACACCCGGCAGAGATGAGAGCGTCGGCCTCCTGTGCGTCCAAACGCTGCGGCCCTGCAGGCAAGGTGCCCAGGCTGAAAATGGGCAGTCTGATGGTCCGCAATTCCGATGAATCGCGGTGCAAACCCCAGATGACGATGCCGCGCAGGCCTGCCAGGGCGGTTTCCAGAGTGACGAGGTCACCAACGCAGGCCTCGTCCAAACGCCCACCGTTGTCGACCACAAGAACATCTCCGGGCGCGGCACGGTCGATTGCTTCGAGAAAAACGTCGACGCTGCCATAGTGCCGCGCAGGACGTACCCGGCCAACGATGTGGGAACCGCTCCACAAGGCACGAATTCCAGCGGGTGCACAACGAAGCGCGATACCCAGGCGCATGCATGCGTCCGCTACGTGCGGCGTCGTGAGGTCAAGGTACGTACGTTGAAGTTGCACAGAGTCCATGTCATTGCCCCTGGGACAAAGTGGTGCCGCGCAGATCGCGCAGATCGCGCAGGAGATGGTTGTTGCGGTTCGTCATCGCAATCGAATAGCGCCAGCCACGTCCGATGCGGATGGGGCGCAGCGTGGCGAGAAGCTCGATAGGCGCGTCGTAGATCGTCAATGCCGCGTCGCCCTGCCAGACGGGGCTAGCCTGAACGCTCTCGGCCTGGAGTCGGACGAGTTCGTAGACAGCCGGTTGATCGTGCTGGCCCTCGAACATCGACGGGAAGTGCCGCAAAGCGACGATGGGCCGGCTGCCGAAAGTCACGGCGGAGCCGTCGGCAAGGGCTGACAATTTCACGTGACCTTCGGCGAGGCGCCGGTCCTTGACGGCCACCGTGCCGGCAAAGGTGGCGCCGACCTCCAGCTTGGGCGATGCAATCGAGGGCATACCCATGGACCGTGTGATCCATACCGAGCCGATCTTCTTTGGATAGCCGAGCGCCCAGCCGCGCGCCAGCGACGTGTCCTGATCAACCACGATGTAGGGGCAGTACTGCATGAGCTTGCCCTCGTACTGGACGCTCGCCAATACGATGCATTCGCGATATTGCGCGCGGATTGGGTCGAGCAGTTCGCCGCCGGTATCGGTGCAGGCTTGCCAATCGACGAAGGAAACCGTCACCAGGCCCGCCTCGTCTGGATGCAAGCTCAGGCCCGGCGGCAGCAATGCCTCGATGGCGACCGGGTCGACCCAGGTCTCGATCGTGATGAAATCAGCCGCATAGTGCCACGGTGGACTGGGGGCGATACTTGCCTGCCCATCATGGGAGAAGGGCCCCATGAAGCCTTGCGAAGCCGCGAATCGTGTCATACAGGTCTCCTGCTTTTGGTTTGAAAAAGGGCGGGGTGGCACTCCCGCAAAATTTGCGGCTTACGACAGCCGCTCCAACCAGCCGCGTGGATCTGGAGCGCGTCCGAATTGAAGGTCTGTCAGGGCGGCTTTCAGGCGCTGCGTGATGAGGCCAGGACTACCATCGCCGATGGTGAAGTGGTGATTGCGCCCTTTGACTCGCCCGATGGGAGCCACGACCGCGGCCGTGCCACACGCGAAGGACTCCCGCAGCCGCCCGCTCGTGGCGTCTTCCTGCCACTGGTCAATGGAGTAAGGCTCCTCGCGAACAGTCATGCCGAGATCGCGGGCCATGGTGATCAGCGATTCGCGCGTGATGCCCGCCAAGATCGTGCCGGTCAGTGGCGGTGTTTGAATGGAACCATCTGCGAACACAAAGAAGATGTTCATTCCACCGAGTTCCTCGATCCAGCGGCGTTCCACAGCGTCAAGGAAGATCACCTGATCGCATTGCTCACGGATGGCCTCAGCCTGCGCGGCCAAGCTTGCAGCGTAGTTGCCGCCGCATTTAGCGTCGCCGGTTCCGCCAGGGGCGGCGCGCGTGAATTGGTCGGAAGCCCAGAGTGTCACCGCAGCAGCGCCACTCTTGAAGTACGGCCCCACCGGCGAGGCCACGACGCAGTAAAGATATTCGGCCGAAGACCTGACGCCGAGAACAGCCTCGGTGGCAACCATGAACGGCCTCAGATACAGCGCAAAGCCCGGCGCGGACGGAATCCAGTCGTTGTCCACGCGTGCCAGCGCACGAACCGATTCGGTAAACAGTTCCTCGGGCAAGAGCGGCATGGCGAGGCGCGTGGCCGAGCGGCGGAAACGGCGCGCATTCTGCTCGGGACGGAACAGGCCAGTACCTCCTCCGTCCAGCCGATAGGCCTTCATGCCTTCAAAGATCTCCTGCGCGTAGTGCAACACGAGCGCTGACGGGTCAAGGCTCAATGCCTGGCGAGGACCGATCCTTGCGCCATGCCAGCCTTGGTCCTTCGAGTACTTGATGGTGGCCATGTGGTCGGTGAAAACCTCGCCAAAAGCAGGACTCTCCAGCAGCCGCTGGCGTCGCCCATCACTCACCGGAGCGGGATTCTTTTCGATTGCGAAGGGCTGTATGTCAACCGAGGTCATGCTTTAACTCCGTGAACCAGAATTCCTCAAAACCCAAGAAATTCTAAGCCTCATCCTCCGCAATTGTTGTTCTTTTTGACCCTAATATTGTATAAAATAGGCATGCCATGCCCAAGTTTTAAGAGATACGAGCATTCGATTGCGAGACCATGAAATGATGAAAGATCTGGACAGAATTGATCGCCGAATCCTCCAGGCACTACAAGAAGATGGACGGATTCAAAACGTGGAACTGGCGGAGAAAGTCGGGCTGTCGCCATCGCCATGTCTGCGGCGTGTGAAGCACCTGGAGGAGTCCGGCGTCATTGAAAAGTACGTCGCGGTTCTCGATGCCCCGAAGATCGGACTGGGTCTGACCGTGTTCGTCCGCATTTGGCTGAAAAGCCAGGATGCCCAAACCATCGAGGCGTTTACGGCAGAAGTGATGCAGCTTGATGAAATTGTGGAATGCCACCTGATGGTCGGGGACTGCGACTTCCTGCTTCGCGTGGTGGCCGCAGACCTCGACGCATATAGGAAATTCCAGGGCGAGTATCTGACCCGCATCAAGGGAGTACAGAGCGTCAAGAGCGAGTTGCCCATGCAGAAGATCAAGATGACGTCGAAGCTCCCTCTCTGATCCGAATCCTCCCGCAGTTTGGAACGTGACTCCTCGCGTGCCGAACTCACAGGTGACCCTCCAAACTCTGCAAGGCGACCCACTGCTCCCATGTTCATGCTCCTCGCACCTGGGTAGTGCCACCAGCCTCCCCTCAAGCGCGCGCCCAGGACCCGATAGCTCGCAGGCGCCTCGCCTCCTTGCCCAGCGAAAGAATCGGCCTGTCGCGTTGCCAGCGGTTGTGGGCGATCGCTTGCGCAGGTCGCCAATGGTTTTCGCTCTCCCGAATCACGTCACCCGCGAAGGACAGGGACCCCGCCACCAGGATGTGCGCACGCGTGTCGCGAGGATCCAGATCGGCACATACGTGGAGCATCGCGATAGCCGCAATACAGCGCTGGCACCATATCGTCGGCCGCCCCCCCGGACTGGGCCTCTGCGAACAGATACGCCAAGACGCTTCCCGTCACGAAGATGTCCTCCAGCACTCGGAATGGCTTGGCATGTTCGGCATACCCATCGCCAGGTACCAACTGCTCAGGCGTCAAACGAACCGTGTCGAAGCGGACTTCTGAGTGAGCGAGTTCGGGCACAACGGCCTGTTGGCGCGAATGCCCCGGCTGACACCCATGGCGCTGGATGGAAGACGCACCATCACGTACTGCCTGGCCCCTTCTGAGGGCCATCGCTGCGCCTGGCAAGCTCCAACAGAGTCAGGTCTTCGATGCTGGTCAAGGCCCATGGCTTCTTCCCGTGCAAGCGCGGGATGCGGTCGCAGAACTCCACGCTCGTCGTGACCTCGGTCATCTTCCGGCCAGTCTCGTGGACACAAAGCGCGCCGACATCTCCGCCCTCTACCGAATCGGGAAAAACCGATTTCAGCGCTCCCTGGTATCCACTGACGAACGCCCAGGCAAGCCGATCGGCCTTGAGCGCGGCGATCACGCTTGCAACGAACGGATCACGATTCGCAGATGCCGCCTGCACCTTTCGCCAGACTGGCAGCCATTGCGCCAACTCCGGGTACGGCGCACGTTCGCCAATGAAACCCAGCAACGTGGCAAGGAGCGCGCGCATGGGCATCAGTTCCTTGCAGCGCCGAATTCGGCGCCGGCCGCGGCGTGGTATGCAGGTTGCTCGAACAGAGCAGGCTCGTCGGCAAACTGTTGCGGTTCGCCAGGATCGCGATTCATCGAATCGCGCCCTGCTTTGGGGAGGACACAGAAAGGCCGGTCTTCGATACTTGCCCAGATGCATGCACGTATGCATGCAATGACAATCCGAGAATCCTGTGCCAAAGGCACGCTCCGCAAGGTTATCAACATGACCATTCCGTAGCTGACGTTGTGAAACAGCAGGACCCGTCTGGCGTGCTCGAAGCTAGTGTCTGTCCTTTCACGGACGCAGAACGGCGAGCCTTGCCACGGCCTCCCGCAACTGCTCCATCGAGTTGGCCGTCGAAAAGCGCACGAACCTCGCCGACTCGGCTGTTCCGAAATCGCGGCCAGGCGAGATCGCGACGTGGGCTCTCTTCATGGCCTCGAACGCAAAATCCCAGCTGTTCGAAACGTTCCAGGCATCGAACCACGGCGAGCAATCCGCCCAGGCGTAGAACGCGCCGTCGGGCACCACCGGAACCTTGAACCCGATCTTCTCCAGCTCCGGGATGAACCAGTCGCGGCGCGCCTTGAACTGCGCGCGGCGGCGCTCGTACTCCGCGATGCTGTCGGGTTCGAAGCAAGCCAACGCGGCGTGCTGGGCGACGGTACTGGGGCAAAGGAAGAAGTTCTGCGCGAGACGCTCGATCACCGGGATCAGAGGTTCTGGAGCCACCACCCAGCCCAGGCGCCACCCGGTCATGCAGAAGTACTTTGAGAAGCTGTTGATGCTGATCACGTTCTCGTCAATGGCCAGGCCGGTTTGACCGAAAGCGTCGTCGTGGCTCAGCCCGAGGTAGATCTCATCGAGCAACGTGACGCCTCCCTTGGCCTGGACACAGGCGTGGATGCGGCGCAGTTCGTCCGGATGGATGGACGTTCCCGTGGGGTTGGACGGCGAGGCGAGCAGCACGCCACGCGTCTTGCTGCCCCAGTGGGCCTCGACCTTTTCCGGGCTCAGCTGGTACCGCTCGGCTGCCGTGGTGGGCACCATGACGGGCAGGCCTTCGGCGGCAATCACGAAATGCCGATTGCACGGATAGCTCGGGTCGGGCATCAGGACTTCATCGCCCGCCTCGATCAAGGCCTGGCAAACGAGCTGCAGCGCCGCCGAGGCGCCTGCGGTCACCGCGATCCGGCGTACCGGGACGTTCACGCCGAAACGCTGCCTGTACCAGTCGCTGATGCGCTCGCGCAACGACTCCAGCCCGATGGCGGGTGTGTACTGCGTCGTGCCATTGCGCACAGCGCGCACGGCGGCCTCCTGCACCAGAGGCGGCGCAGTGAAGTCCGGCTCGCCAATAGTCAGGTAGACCATTGGCTTGCCGCCATGAGCGACCTCACGCGCCAACTGCGAGGCAGCCTTGGCCACCTCCATCACGTAAAACGGCTCGATGCGCTCTGCGCGCTTGGAAATTCTCATGGCTCGGCCTCGAACAAAAAAATCAGGAAAAGGACCGAGGCTTTGTGCCGCGCTCTCAGCCCTCCAATCTGTCAACGACCGCTGTAGGTGTAGAAGCCGTGGCCAGTCTTGCGTCCCAGGCGGCCAGCATCCACCATCTCCTTGAGCAAGGGTGCAGGCCGGTACTTCGGGTCGCCGAAGCCTTCATGGAACACCTGCATCACGGCCAGCATGGTGTCCAGACCGATCAGGTCGCTCAACGCCAGGGGCCCGATCGGATGATTGCAGCCGAGCTTCATCCCGACGTCGATCTCCTCGGCGCTAGCGAGCCCATCCTGCAGGACGTAGATGGCCTCGTTGATCATCGGACAGAGAATGCGGTTCACCACGAACCCGGGACTGTTCCTGACCGTGATCGCGCTCTTGCCGATCGCCCGTGCAAAGACCAAGGCCTGTTCGTGTGCCAGATCCGAGGTTTGCAATCCGCGAATCAGCTCCAGCAGTTCCATCACGGGAACCGGGTTGAAAAAGTGCATGCCAATGCAACGATCCGGCCGATTCAGGACGGCTGCCAGCTGCGTGATGGAGATGGAGGAGGTGTTGGTCGCAATCACCGCCTCGTCGCTGACCACTGACTCGATGTCGCGGAGGATGCGCAGCTTGATGTCGAGCCTCTCCGTCGCCGCCTCTACCACCAGGCCGGCGCTGCGCAGATCCTGATAGGAGACCGTCGGACGGATCCTGGCAAGCGCCAGGTCCTTGTCCTCAGCGCGCAGCTTTTGTTTCTTCACCAACCGGTCCAGGCTGGCCGTGATGGTCGAGATACCGCGGCCCAGCGCCTCGTCGGAGACGTCGAGCATCGTGACATCGAGTCCGGCAAGTGCGCACACCTGTGCAATGCCGTTGCCCATGGTTCCGGCGCCGATCACGCCAACGTGCTGTCTGTTCATGATGAATTCGAAGGAGTGGGAACCATCAGTGTCCAGTTACTCAGTCCCAGCTGCCATTGGCAAATATGACACATTTCATGCCATATCCGTCACACGAAGCGCGATTCCAGAAAGTCACGGCTCCGGTGGTACAGCTCGATGCGGTTCAGTTCCAACACCATCGAGTGCGTACCGCGCGCAAGCACTTCCAGCCGTTTGTAGGGTGCCTGCTCCAGCTTGGAAAACAATTCCTGCGCCATGTACACCGGCGTATCCACGTCCCATTCGCCCAGCAGCAATTGCGTAGGCACGCGAATCCGCTTGGGCTTATAAGTAGGCCGGCCGCCAGACCACAACTCCATCAAGTCGGCAATCACGCCGTTCGGCGCCAGTACTACCTGGCTTGCATCGCCGGGCTTCCTTTGGATGAAGCGGCATCGAACTCGGTGCCTGGATTTCAGAGAGTTCCCGCCGCGGCAAGACACCGCGTGCGAGAAGTAACAAACGGTCAAACACGTTCGAAGATGGCGGCGATGCCCTGCCCTCCACCGATGCACAGCGTCACCAGCGCATAACGTCCACCAGTGCGGTGCAATTCAGCGATCGCCTTCGTCGTGATGATCGCGCCCGTCGCGCCGACGGGGTGACCCAGCGAGATGCCGGAGCCGTTCGGGTTCACCTTGTCCGGATCAAAGCCAAGCTCCTGAATCACCGCGCAGGCCTGTGCCGCGAACGCCTCGTTCGACTCGATCACATCGAGGTCCTGGACTTTCAGGCCCGTGCGCGCCAACACCTTGCGCGTAGCCGGGATGGGGCCGATACCCATATAGGCAGGCTCCACACCCGCATGCGCATAGCCCACCAAGCGGGCCAGCGGCTTGAGGCCCAGCGTATTCACACGGCCTCCCTCCGCCAGCACCACGGCACCCGCGCCATCGTTGATACCCGATGCGTTGCCGGCAGTGACCAGACCGTCCTTCTTGAAAGCGGGCTTCATCGCCGAAAGGGATTCGAGCGTCGTGTCGCCCCGCACGTGCTCGTCGGTATCGAACAGCACCACGCCCTTGCGGGTCTTCACCTCCACCGGAACGATCTGTTCCTTGAAACGGCCCGTCGCAATGGCCGCTGCCGCGCGTTGCTGGCTGAGAACCGCCAGTTCATCCTGCTGCTTGCGCGAGATCTTGAAGCGCGCCGCCACGTTCTCAGCGGTGATACCCATGTGGATCTTCTCCCACGGGTCATGCAGGATGCCGAGCATGTAGTCGACCAGCGTCGCATCGCCCATGCGCGCGCCATAGCGCGCCGAAGTGTCGATGTATGGCCCGCGGCTCATCGACTCCGAGCCTCCTCCGATGGCGATCTCGCAGTCGCCCTGCGCAATGGCCTGCGCAGCCGAGACAATGGCCTGGAGCCCAGATCCGCACAGGCGATTGACGTTGAACGCCGGGGTCTCGATCGAGATGCCCGCATCAATGGCGGCAACGCGGCTGAGATATCCATCCTTCGGGTCCGTCGGGATCACATTCCCCATAACGACATGCCCGATGGCGTCGGGCGCAACGCCGCTGCGCTCCAGCGCAGCCTTGACCGCTGTGGTTGCCAGCTGCGTGTTCGGAACATCCTTCAGCGCACCACCGAAGGTGCCGATGGCTGTGCGAGCGGTGGCGATGACGAAGATTTCGCGAGCATTCATATAGGGCCTGCCAGAAGCTGAAGAAATGGTCGAACTCATTGAACCAATGCCCCTGCCTCCAAGCTCCACCCGTAAAGGAAGACTTGCGACTGAAGGCGCTGTGCAGATGCCTAGACAAGGCATGGCACCCGTTTGCACCTACTTTAGAAATTTCAGCGCTCGGCGCACAGTGGCTAAATCGACTATTCTTATGCGTAATCCGCCAATCCGACCCGACAACGGATACGTGCCCCAAACCAACTTCGCGGCCCACAAGCAGACCTGCTCTTGCACGCCGTCACGCCTCGTCACGCCATGAGTCCGTGAAGCAGCGGACTCGAGCTCTGCTCAAACTTGGAACCAAGGAGGCTGCTCCGAACCATGCCGGTGCGGCCCCTCATCTTGGACAGGCTCACGCAGACACCGCCTCGGCGAGATTGAGTTCCTTCTTCATCATCTCCCGCATCACGAACTTCTGAATCTTTCCGGTGACTGTCATCGGAAATCCGTTTACGAAACGGATGTATCGCGGAATCTTGAAGTGCGCGATCTGCCCTTGACAGAACGCTCTCAGGTCCTCCTCGCTGAGCGTAGCGCCATTGCGAAGGACGACCCATGCGCAAAGCTCCTCGCCGTACTTCTGATCCGGGACTCCAATCACCTGCACGTCCTGAATGGCGGGGTGACGGTACAGAAACTCTTCTATCTCGCGCGGGTAGACGTTTTCACCGCCTCGAATCACCATGTCCTTGATGCGACCGGCGATGTTGACGTATCCGTCCTCGTCTATGACGGCCAGGTCACCCGAGTGCATCCAGGCGTCTGCATCGATGGCCTCGGCGGTCTTGACCGCATCTGCCCAATATCCACGCATCACGGAGTAACCGCGCGTGCAAAGCTCGCCCACCTTGCCAGCCGGCAGAATCTCCCCGGAAATAGGGTCTATGACCTTTAACTCCAGGTGAGGAAGCACCTTCCCGATGGTGGAGACGCGCTTCTCCAGGGGCGTGTCGGTCGTGCTCTGACAACTTGCGGGGCTCGTTTCCGTCATGCCGTATGCGATCGTCACCTCGCTCATGTGCATCTCGCTCACGACACGCTTCATCACTTCGATAGGGCACGGCGAACCGGCCATGACCCCTGTGCGTAGCGTTGACAGATCGAACTCCTTGAAGCGTGGATGGTCGAGTTCGGCAATGAACATGGTCGGCACGCCATGAAGCGCCGTACATCGCTCGTCCTGCACGGACTGCAGCACCGACACGGGCTCGAATGCATCGTTCGGATACACGATGGTCGTTCCGTGCGTCAGCGCGGCCAGGTTTCCGACCACCATGCCGAAGCAGTGATACAGCGGCACCGGAATGCACAGGCGATCCTCCGGGGACAACCGCATCGCTTCGCCGATGAAGAATCCGTTGTTCAGTACATTGCGATGGGTAAGGGTCGCCCCCTTTGGGGAGCCCGTCGTGCCGCTTGTGAACTGGATGTTGATCGGATCCGTGTTGCGCAATCGCGCGCCGACGATTTCGACGGCCTGGTCTGCCGGGTCGCCCATCACCAACAGATCCGAAAAGCGCAGAAACCCAGGAGCCGTATCGCGGCCAATCTGGACGACGGTCTTCAACGAAGGCAGCCTTGCTGACTCAAGGCGTCCAAGCACTGCACCGTCCAATTCGGGCGCGAGACTTCTGACCATTTCCAGGTAGTTGGTCGTCTTGAAGGATGGCATCGTGATCAATGCCTTGCATTCGACCTTGTTTAGCGCGTACTCAAGCTCGGACAGCCGATACGCCGGATTGATGTTGACGAGGATTAGCCCAGCTTTGGCAGTTGCGAACTGGGTAACGAGCCATTCGACGTTGTTGTGGGACCAGATGCCGATCCTGTCGCCCGGCTCCAGGCCGATTCGAAGCAATGCACTCGCCATCCGATTGACTTCGCGCTGTAACTCGACATAGGTATGCCGGATGTCCTGGTGGCAGGAGACCACCGCTTCCTTGTCAGGAAACTTCCCGACCATCTCGTCGAAGAAGGCGCCAATAGTCTCCTCGATCAATGGCCTATCCGCCGTGCCACGCGAATAGCTCGTCGTGAGTTCAGTCATACCAACTTAGTCTCCATTGAAAAGATGCGCGCAAGCGTCGCGGAAATACATGCCCGCCTAGGGAATCCGGGTCGCTAAGCAGGGCTAGCGCCGGCCCTGCCTGGCAAAGCGGCCAGCGCCCATGGGCCATTGAGCGAGATCGCGCCGACATCTTCATCGGGTGCGATGGACCTGAGTCAGACCTGCCGCGACGAACCCCCTTGGAATTCACCACCAGCCCGCGCTGGTGGTCAGGGGCCGGCAGCAGCCGCCCGACCAGTGACCGCCTCTGCTTCCCGGGCATTCAACCCCTTCGAGGCGTCAATCGGGTGAGCGGATGCTGACCGGCGATGATCGATCAAGGCCACCGCGATAGCGCCAACAAGCCCCGCCATCGCGATCGAAATGAAGTTTTGCTCGAGCGGCAGCTTCATCGACATCAGCACGCCAATACCGATCGGTGCCGAAATACCGCCGGCACGTCCTACGCTCGATGCAAAGCCGACTCCGGTCGAACGGATTGCCGCCGGATAGAACTGGGCGGCATACGCATGGAGCACGATCCCGGTGCCGAGCGTGGAGGCCCCGACGACCGCGACGATCAGGGACAGCGGTTGCACTCCATGGCCCAGCAGCGTCAGAGATACCACTGACACGGCGAAGAAGATGCACAGAACCCATTTGATCTTCAGCTTATCGCTAAGCCAGCCGCCAAATACAGCTCCGACGATCGCACCGCCGTTGTAGAGCAACAGAAAGTTCAGCGCGGAACCCACACTATGCCCAGCCATCGCCATCAGTTTGACAAGCCAAGTGCTCAGTGCGTACATCATGAACAGCACAGAGAAGAACGCAGCCGCGAACATGACCGTACTGAAGCCGCGGCCATCCCGAAATAGCCTGCCAATCGGCACTCCCTCAGCCTTGTTGTCGATCGGCGCGAGAAAACGCGCACCTGCATCAAGCAGGTGGCTTGGCGCAAGACGAGCAACGATCACTCGAATGCGCGAATTGTCATTCCGCTTTATCAAGAATGGCAACGATTCAGGCATGTACTTCAGGATGAATGGGATTAGCACGATTGGTGCGCCAGCTGCAAAGAACACCGATTGCCATCCATATTTTTCGAGGAATTGCTTGCCGACCAACGTCGCAAGCACACTACCTACCGCATAGCCACAAAGCATCGCTGTCGCCAGCAAGCCTCGCAACTTCTTGGGCGCAAACTCCGTCACATGCGCAGTCGAACAAGGCAACGCACCGCCGATTCCGAGCCCCGCGATGAAGCGCATCACGCTGAAGGCAATAGGATCGTGCGCCAAACCTGCTGCAGCTGTGAAGACGCTGAAAAGGAGCACCGAGATCGAAAGCGCCCAGCGCCGGCCAATAATGTCGGCGAGCATGCCCATCCCCACCGCACCAAACATCATTCCGAACAGTGCCGAGCTCGCCATGAAGCCAGCCGTTGTCGGATTGACGTTCATGTCGCTCATGATTGCCGGGAGTGCGATCCCAGCGACGGCCAGGTCGTAGCCGTCGGCGACGATGATCACTGCACACAGAATGAGGACGACAGCATGAAAGCGGTTGAATCTGGCTTCGTCTACAAGCTTGTGAAGGTCCATAGATTGCATATAGTCTCCTCCAATGAACATGGAGTTTTTAAAGCTTCAAGAATTGTTTTTTGAAAGTTGCTGCCATATAGCAGTTCCCCCGCCAAGCCACGGCAATGCAGGCATCTCTGCTGACACGAGATGCCCACAAGGGGTTTAGCGCGCTTCGCGCGCCGGCTCTATTTGCGCTTGTGCATGATCTCTTGCCGGCGTCGGTCCTGAGCCTTTCGGTTGCCAGGGTCGCTCATGCCATTCGGCAGCAGGGCATCCAGGGACACGGTGCGCTCGTCGATCTGCTTGTTCGTCGCATCCTGCAGCGCCTTCTTGGACATCGCATAGGCGACGTTGCAGTCGGGAGTGATGCAGCGCGCATAGCGAATGGCCGTGGACAACAGCTGGTCCGGCTCCACCACTTCATGGAAGAACCCCAGTCGCTCGGCCTCTTCCAGACCGTACAGTTCGCCCCGCAAGGTGGTCAGCGCACCCACCTTGTCGCCCAAGGCGTACTTGATGATCTCCACGTAGGCGGCAGGCATGGGAATGCCGATGGGGACTTCGTTGAGTCCGAACTTCGCGCTCTTGCGGGCCGCGATGCGGAAATCGCAATCCAGGGCAGTGATCAGGCCACCCGCGATGGCATGGCCGTTGATGGCCGCCACCGTGGGCCGGGGGTACCGGAAGATACGCAGATTGGTTTCGCGGTAGGCCTTGTACCAGTCGCGGATCTTGTCGAGGCTGCCGCTCCCGAAGATCTCGAAGCTGTACTGGAAATCGATACCAGCCGAGAACGCATCGCCCTGGCCCGTCAGGACGACGGGTAGCTCGCTGAACTCGCGTTCGAGGCGATCGAATGCTGCGTGCAGGTCGGCGAAGAACTGGGCGTTCTGGACGTTGACCTTGTTGGTGTTCATGCGCACGACGGCGCACTCATCAATGACTTCGATATCCCATGCCATGTGGCGTCTCCTTTAGTTGAAAAATCGAAACAGCGGCCGGTGGATTCACTCTTTCAGCTTGAACGCGTGACGTGCGTTACCCGCGAGGAACCGGGAGAGCACATCGTCTCCGAGCTCCAGCGCCTGGATGTCCTTCAGGCATTCGGCGGGGGTCAGCATGGGGTAGTTGGTGCCGAACATCACCTTGTGCTTTCCGGGGCCGCGCATGTAGGCCACCAGTTCCGGCGGAAAACGGGAAGCCTTGTAGGCCGAGGTGTCGACGTAAACATTCGGGTGTTTCATCATGAGCGAGATCATCTCGCTCACCCATGGGAAGCCGATGTGCCCGCCGACGATGCGCAGTTCTGGAAACTCGTGCGCGACGTTGTCCAGGTAGGGGATTGGCCGCCCAGGCTCCGAAGGCCGCATCGGGCCGGCATGGCCCACCTGCAGGCAGAACGTGATGTCGAGCTCGACGCATTCGGCATAGAGGGGGTAGTACCTACGGTCGTCGGGAGGGAGCCCCCACAGCCAGGGCAGGACCCGCAGGCCCTTGAAGCCGAACTCCTTCACGCATCGGCGCAGTTCCCTCACCGCGTCCATTGGCCTGTTGATGTCGACGGACGCAACGCCGACCACATATCCGCCGTGCGCCTTGACCGCGGCGGCCACTTCGTCATTCGTGATCATCGGCCCCGCGGGCCCCCACCACGCACTTGCGATCGTCCGCGAGACACCTTGCTCGCGAAATGTCTTGAGCGCCTCGTCGTGCGAGATGCCCGGGTTGTCCTGCGCCAACGTCCGCCAAGCCGTCGGCCATCGACGCAAAGAATCGAACATAGGGTCCAGCAAGTACGCCTTGTTCGGAAGCTGCATCCATGCATCGATGATTTCGGTCATCTCACTGCTCTTGAGTCAGGTTGATGAAGTCTGCGCCACCTTGGGCCGGAACTGGTCGTCGAAATCATCCAGGCTGGGCATGGGCAGTACCGGCCGGCTGTCGATGTTCTCCACGGCGTGGAAAAGCTTCATGAGCATGCCGGTACGCTCCGTGTTGTCCACGTAGGGGACGTGGTACGCAAAGAACGGCTCATGGACGGAATAGCCTACATACCCCAACGTGCCTTGCAGGAGGTGCTTGAGCATGTCCTTCAGGTCACCATGGATCGAGTCGGGGCCAAACATGTAGTCCCGCCCACCCAGAGACGCTACGACCATCGCGCGTTTGCCGCGCATGCCGCCTTGGTCGTAAACCCGCATTCCACCGTAAAAGACACCGGACAGGAACACCCGGTCGATCCAACCCTTGAGTTGGGCCGGTACCGAGTACCAGAAGATGGGGAATACCAGCACGAGCAGATCAGCATTGCGCACGGCCTCGACCTCGGCGGCAATCTGCGGGTCGATGGTCTGGTTTTGCCAGGCATGACGCTGCTCTAGTGGGTAGACCAGGTAGTCCTCGCGTGACCTGACACCAAAATCAGCTGCACTGGCCACAGCACTGAAGTTGATGGCCTGCAGATCGGTCACGCTCGTCTGCCAGCCATCTTTCTCCAAGGCCTCCTTGGTCATGTCGCGCATGGCTGCGACGAACGAATTCGGTTCAGGGTGCGCGTAAACGATATGTGCGCGTTTCATTGCGTGCTCTCCATTGCCTTTCGACGGCGGCCGACGGCCGCGTTGATTTCGATCACCTCTTCGTCTATGCGTTGGTGATACTCGCTGCTGGGATGCAGCCAGTCCTTGATGCGCCGAAGAATCGTGGGATCCTTCGAAGCGAGAAGCTTTGCACGCTCCCAGCCTCTTGCATGAATCTCCGCCGCGGGCGAGACCTCTGCGACAAGTCCCCACTCGCATGCCTCGGCGCCCGTGAACTTCTCGCCGCCGAGGAGCAGGCGCTTGGCCCGCGGCAGGCCAACGGCCCGCTGCAACAGCAGCGTGCTGGCCGCCTCCGGAGCAATGCCCAGGTCGACGAAAGGAAGCCGGAAGACCGTGTCGGCACTCGTCACCACCCAGTCGGCATGCAGCAGCCAAGTCACGCCGATCCCGGTGGCGGAGCCATGCACCGCGATCACGACAGGTTTTCTCACGTCGGCGATGGCGTGCAGGAAGGTTGGCACGGCATCCTGCGGCTGCTGAGGCCATTCGTCGAAGGCCTTCAAGTCATGCCCGGCGCAGAACACGTCGCCCGCCCCCGTCACCAGAATGCAGCGCACGTCGTCTCTTTCGTCGGCAGCTCTCAGGGCCTCGGCGATGGCCGCGAACATGGGCATGGTGAGCGCGTTGCGTTTTTCAGGCCGGGCTATGCAGAGGTGCCATACCCCGTCCTGCACACTGCACTGGATGGATTCAATGCTTTCCATACTCACGACGAGGCTCCTTGCAAACGGTGTCCGTGGGTCATCGGCGGAATGTCCTTGCCGGTAATCTCGCCCAGCAAGGCACGCTGGCGTTCACGCGCCTCCTCGATGGCTTTCAATTTCACGTGTCCGAACCCACGGATCTGCTCAGGAATGCGTGCCAGCTCCAGACACTTCTTCGGCTGGGCTGCGATGAAAGGCAGCGTGGCCTGGATACCCTGCTTGTATTCGTCGATGAGCGCGCGCTCCGTCCTGCGCTCGTGCGTGTACCCGAACGGATCGAACAGCGTGCCCCGCAGGAACTTCAGCTTCGCAAGGACCGTGAACGCCGACGCCATCCAGCCGCCGTACAGCCGCTTGCGCGGCAAGCCGTCCGAGCCGCGCCGGGCGAAGAGTGGCGGCGCCAGGGAGAACCCAACTTTGTATTCGCCATCGAACTGGCTTTCGATCAGCTTGCGCAGCTCCGCGGACGAATGCAGGCGCGCCACCTCGTACTCGTCCTTGTAAGCCATCAGCTTGAAGAGATTCCTGGCGACGGACTGTTCGTAGCCGTCGGGCATCGCAGCACCGGACGAACGTACCTTCCGCAGAAAGCCTTCGTACTGCTGGGCATAGCTGCTGCCCTGGTAGGCCACCAGCCGGTCGCGGCGGTCTTGCACCAGTTGCGGCACGTCTTCCTTGCCGGCCCTGGGGATCCATTGCACGACCGCAGCGGGCTTCGCCACCAGCCGCTCCGGCGACGCCACGTACTGCCGGCCGATCTTGAACGCGCGCAAGTTGGCATCCACCGCCTGCCCGTTCAGCTCGATCGCGCGGCGCAGCGCATCGTGCGACAGTGGCACCTGCCCAGCCTGCCAGGCCGCACCCAGCAAGATCATGTTGGCGTAGACGCTATCTCCGGAGTAGCGCACCGCGATGTCATGGGCCGGGATCTTGGCCAGTCTTTTCTCTGTGCACGCCTGCTCGATGGTGGCCCACAGCGCCTCGTTCGGCATGCTGAAGTCGCGGTTGCGCTGGAAGTCGGAGGTGGGCGATACATTGGTGTTCACCATCGCGCGGCAATCGGACTTCAGCCGGCTGACGGAGTCCGGATGCGCACTTACCACCAGATCGCCCCCGATGAGCGCATCGGCGGCAGCGTCCGGTATGCGGGGCGCGTGGATGTCGTCGGCCGTTGCCGCGATGCGCACATGGCTCCACACCGCGCCGCCCTTCTGGGCCAGGCCGGCCATGTCCATCACGGAGCAATGCAGGCCCTGCAGGTGCGCCGCCATGCCCAGGATGTTGCCGATCGTCAGCACGCCCGTGCCGCCGATGCCGTTAACCAGCACAGCGTAGCTGGTGTCCAGCGCGGGCAACTGGGGATGGGCCGGCTCGGGCCAGGCTGCCGGATCGCCTTCGGAGCCGGCACCGGAGTCGACCGGCTTCTTGCGCAAGGCCCCGCCCTCCACGGCCACGAAGCTCGGGCAAAAGCCGTCGGCACAGGAGTAGTCCTTGTTGCAGGAGGACTGGTTGATCTGGCGCTTGCGACCCAGCGGCGTCTCCAGCGGCTCGATGGAGACGCAGTTGCTCTTGACGGTGCAGTCGCCGCAGCCTTCGCACACTTCCGGATTGATGACGTAGCGGACCGGAGGATCCGGGTACTTGTTGCGCTTGCGCCGGCGGCGCTTTTCGGCGGCACAGGTCTGGTCGTAGACCAAGGCGGTCACGAAAGGCAATTCGCGCAGTTCGCGCTGGACGGCGTCCAGATCGCGCCGGTGATGGAAGGTCGTGCCAGGCGCAAACGCGGATTCGTGCCCCTTGTATTTCTCGACGTCGTCACTGACGACCACGACGCGTGCCACGCCTTCGGCATGCAGCAGTTGCGTCAGCATCGGTGCTGTGAGCGGTCCGTCGTGCGGCTGCCCACCTGTAAGCGCCGTAGCGTCGTTGAACAGGACCTTGAACGTCATCGGCGTCTTGGCCGCCACGGCCTGACGGATGGAGAGCGAGCCCGAATGGAAGAACGTGCCGTCGCCCATGTTGGCGAACATGTGCGGCCGCTTGGAGAAGCGGCTTTGCCCCACCCACGGAGCACCCTCGCCGCCCATGTGCGTATAGCTTTCGGTACGGCGATCCATCCAGTTGGCCATGTAGTGACAGCCGATCCCGGCCGTGGCGCGCGAACCCTCCGGTACCTTGGTAGAGCTGTTGTGCGGGCAGCCAGAACAGAAGTACGGCGTGCGCATGAGGGGCGCCAGGAGCTTTCCCTTTTCTGGCGTGTAGGGGAGCGCCTGGCATGCGTCCATGCCTGCGGCATGCAGCCGCGCCTGCAACGCCGCCGCGATGTCCACGGGCCCGAGTTCGGCATCTCCGCGCAAGAGGCGCTGCCCATGCGGAATCTCGAATTCCGCGCATTGGAGGCCGCCACTGGACTTGCCCACGACCTGGGGCGCTTTCTCTCCACTTGCGGCAAGCGGGTAAAGGATGTCCTTGACCTGCTGCTCGATCAGCGCCCTCTTCTCTTCGACCACGAAGATCTCGTCGAGGCCCTGTGCGAACTCGCGGATGATCTGCGGCTCCAGGGGCCAGACCATGCCGAGCTTCAAAAGGGCAATACCCCTCGCGGCCAGATCCTGCTCGCCGATGTCTAGCAGCCTGAGTGCTTCGCGCACATCGTTGTAGGGCTTGCCGCCCGCAATGATGCCGATGCGGGAACCTGCGCCCTTGGCCACGATGCGGTTCAACGCGTTCGCACGACAGTAGGACAGCGCCAGGGGCAGCTTGGTGCGCACGATCCGCGGCTCCTGCGTCGCCCACACGTCGGGCCAACGGATGTGGACGTCTTCCGTCGCCTTGAAATCCTCGGGCGGCCGGCATTCGACCCGGAACGGATCAACGTCCGCGATCGATGTAGTCTCGACGATATCCCCCACGCACTTGAGCCCCACCCACAGGCCCGACGCGCGGCTCATTGCCCAGCCATGAATCCCGTAGTCGAGGTATTCTTGCACGTTGCTCGGGTACAGAATGGGGATGAACGACGCAACCAGCAACTGTTCGCTCTGATGCGCGAACGAGGATGACTTGGCCGTGTGGTCGTCGGCGGCCAGCACGAGCGCACCGCCATGCGGTGAAGTTCCAGCCGCATTGGCATGCTTGAGGGCGTCCGCGCTTCTGTCGACGCCAGGCCCCTTGCCGTACCACATGGCGAACACACCATCGACCGTGGCCTCCTCCGGGTGCTGCATCAACTGCTGGGTTCCCCAGCAGGCGGTCGCTGCCAAGTCTTCGTTGAGGCCCGGGATGAACTCGATCTGCTTTTCCTTGAGCAGTTTCTGGATCCCCCACAGCACCTGATCCAGGCCCGACAGCGGCGACCCGCGGTAGCCACTGACGAACCCGGCGGTATTCAACCCTGCCGCACGGTCGCGGGCGCTCTGGTTGAGCAGCAGCCGGACCAGCGCCTGCGAACCACTGATATAGGCGGGGCCGCGGTCCAGCTGATAGCGGTCCTCGAGCTTCGCGGGACGCAGCAGCGCTCCAGGCAGCGGCGCGACCTCAGACATGCCGCACCTCCCCATGTTGGGCGCAGCCGGCGACAACGGCACGGGGGTGTGCTTCGCGCGAGGCGGCTGCACTCGATGACAGGCTCATGGGGAACTCCTTGTATTTGTTGCTCGGGCGGGATGCTGTCCCTCTATTAACCGGCACCACGCTCCATTCGTACATTGGCGAAATTGACTTTGTTTGTGCTACTTTCGCCATCGTCCATCGAGCTCCGCACGGAGGGGGCGCTCAGAACGACAGCCCAAACACGAAATAGGCGATGCCGGCCACGGCTGCCATCGCGATGGCGGGAACGGCCACCAACGCATAACCACGATAGAAATCCTGCACCTGGCTGGCGGGGACGACAGCGAATCCGTGGCAGCTTCCCAGTGCGGCAATTCGGTCGCCGCATTCACAAGCGGGATAGGGTTCTCCGTCGACGACTTGGCGAGAGTTCGCCTGTATCTGGGGCTGCAAGGCTTGATCGCAGCCAGAGACGTCGCTGCGCAATGACGCAAGGGGTATGTCGCTCATCTCCGTGCTCCTTTTTGTAGTCGCCGGTCTAGAGGCCAGCAAGGCTCATTAGGCGGATTTCCACGTCTTGGTGTAAATTGTCGAAACTGACATGTTCTATGCCATTTACGACCAATGCCACGTGCCGCCATCCTCACCTTCGACGGCTGCTACGCTTCCAGCGTGGCCGGGTTTGCCGACATCCTTCAGATCGCGAACTCGCATCTGAGGCTCGAACAAGCGCCGGCGAAAGCACTATTCGAGTGGCGTTTCGTGTCGCCGTCGGGCGAAGCGGCGATTGCCAGCAACGGCCTGCCTCTGCAAACCCACAAGTTGGGGCCGCGAGAACGGTATGACTTGGTGTTTGTTCCCAGCTTTCACTATGGCGGGCACCGACAGTTCGACCAGTTCCTCGACCGGCAGGCCGATGCCTGTGCCTGGCTGACGGCGCAATGGCGCGCAGGATCATGGGTCGCCGCGAACTGCACGGGCACCTTCATCCTGGCCCAGACGGGCTTGCTCGATGAGCGCGTTGCGACGACCACGTGGTGGCTTGAACGGCAGTTCAGGGAGAAGTTTCCACGTGTCGACGTGCAACTTCGTCCTGTGATCACCGAGATGGACCGGCTGATGTGCGCGGGCGCGTCAGCGTCGTATCTGATTCAGACCATTCGTGTCATTGAGCGCTTCTCGGGGCCGGTCATTGCGTCGCAGTGCGCGAAGGCCATGCTGATTGACGTGAGTCAAACCAGCCAGATTCCCTATCTTCCATTGCTTGCCCAAAAGAACCACTCCGACGCGCTGGTGCATCGAGCCCAGCGCTGGCTGCAGGGCAACATGACCAAGGATCTGAGGATCAGCGAGCTCGCCGATACGCTCGCGGTCAGCGACAGAACCCTCATCCGCCGCTTCCGCAGCGTGCTGGACCAAACGCCGCTGGCCTATCTTCAGGATCTTCGGCTGGAAGCTGCGCGTGCGCTGCTCGAGACCAGTTCGCACAGCGTCGAAGAAGTGGCGAGCCAGGTCGGATACAGCGACACCAGTTCCTTTTCCAGACTCTTCCGTCAACGCATCGGGATGAGTCCGGGGGCCTACCGCGGCCGCTTCCAGATGGACTCCTCGCTCTAGTCCGGGCCAACACAATCACCAATGGCTGAGGCTTTGGAAGCGAATGATGGAACAAAGAATCACCCAAGCACCCGCCGCGGACGAAACATCCACGGCAAGCTTGGCCGAATTCCTCGGGAAGTGGCCATGGTTCCACGCGCTCTCCACCGAACTTCGGGCCCTGACGCTAGGGACGTCAGTGGAGATGAAGGTGGCCGCCGGCCAGTATGTCGCCCGCGCTGGCGAGCCCAGCGCATACTGGTACGGCGTCGTGAGCGGCCAACTGCAGATGTGCATCGTCGGTCCGGAAGGGGACGAGACGACGCTGTACTACCTTCGGGAAGGAGAATGGTGCGGCGACGGATCCTTGTTGAAAAGGGAATTGATGCAGTACGACCTGCGCTCGCTGACCTCCGCACGTCTCTGCCTCGTTCCTGCAAATACCTTCCACATGCTGCGCAGTTCGTCTCTTGAGTTCAGCAACTTTCTTTGCGATGTCATGAACGCCCGAATGGGTGAGTTCGTCGGGATGCTCGTGGCGTCGCGCCTGCTGGGGCCCGAGAAGCGGGTTGCGAAGGCGCTCCTGATGCTCGCCAAGAACGGACACGAAGATGCGCTCAGGCTATCGATCCATCAGCGTGATCTGGCGTTGATCTGCGGCCTCTCGCGCCAGCGAGTGAACATGGCACTGGCATCGTTCAAACAGGATGGAATTGTCCGAACCGAAGGCCCCAAGGGATTCCTGATCGTCCACACGCAGCGCCTGCGCGACTACATTGGGAATTGATAGTCCACCGGGCGCTAAGAATGGGCTATCCCGAGACGATAGCTATCTTTGCGAAGCCGCGCCCCGGATCGCGGATTCAAGCAGATCCATCCTGTCTCCACCCCAGAACATCTCCCCCTTATAGATGAAAGTCGGAGCGCCAAATACGCCCAGCCTCTCGGCATGTGCGAGCGCCCCTGTCAAAGCTCCCTTGGCTTCTCCTTGCAGGAACTTGTTCCACTCCGAAGACGACAGCCCCGCGTTGACGAGAGCCGCCTCCACCTCCACTGGGGACTCCAAGTCGAACTCGCGCCGCCAGAATGCCGCGAGCAGCGGGTCACAGAACTCCCAAAGCCGGTTCCTGGCCTTGGCAAAAAGGACGGCCTGACTCGCGAGCGTCGGATCCCAGAGCTTCGTCGTAGACCGCACCGTCAACCCCTGCAGCTTTGCGAGCCGCCGGCAATCCATGTAGAGGTACTTCAGCTTCGCGACATCGCGGCTTGATCGCTGCTCCACTTCCCCGCCGTATGCGGACTGGAAGTCGGTCACGTAAGGCCACCAATCGAAGGCGACGCCGCTGCGCTGAGCGAGCGCACGGGCCGGGCCGAGCGCGAGGTAGGAGTATGGGCTTCGCAGATCGAAGAACGCTTCCACCCGGGCCGTGTCGATCGACATGGTCAGCGGTTCTTCTGGAAAAGGTTGAGCTTCGCTTCATCGGACTTCGTCACGTCCACCCATTGGTTTCTCAGAAGATCCAGACCGCGGCCGACGCCGGGGCGGCTGCGTACCCGGCCATACCAATCCTGCACACGAGAGAACTCATCCAGTGGGACACCGGTCATCTTGTGGATCCGGATCCAGGCGAAGCTGGCCATGTCGGCAATCGAGTACTCATCGCAGATGAACTCGCGACCATCAAGACGGTCATCCAGAACCTTCAAGAGACGTCTTGTTTCCGCCTGGTAGCGTGCGATGGCGTAAGGTACTTTTTCGGACGCATAGCGGAAGAAGTGCTGGGCCTGACCCATCATCGGACCGATCCCGCCGACCTGCCAGAACAGCCATTGAAGTACTTCGCTGCGCTGGCGCAGTTCGGTGGGGAGAAAGCGTTTCTCCTTCTCGGCCAGGTAGACCATGATGGCTCCGGTCTCGAAGACCGTGAACGGCCCGCCACCGTCGGCCGGCGCGTGATCCACGATGGCTGGGATTTTTCCATTCGGATTGATCACGCGATAGGTGTACGTGTGCTGGTCGCCCGCAGTGATGTTGATCGGGATGACCCGGTAGGGAATCTCCAGTTCCTCGATCAGGATCTGCACTTTGTGCCCGTTCGGTGCCGCCCAGCTGTATAGATCGATCATCCTGTCTCCTTTTGTACGAAGCTGATCCACACGGGGTCCGTGGATTCCTAACTCAACTCCGTTTCAGGTTAGCAGGGACAACTGGATCGCGATGTCTTTTCAACGACAGATCGACTCCGGCGTACTGGATGTATTTCAGTCACAAAGGTTGATGTAACCGACAGGCTGAATTCTCCTTGCCGACTACTCCTGATGGCCTGACCGTCGAGCACCTCTTGGGGCGTGGCGCCAAGACATTGAAGGCAGCCGCCGGCAAGGCCCTCGACGGAGGCAAAGCAGTACGCAAGGGTACGGGCTTTCCGAAGTACAGCCACCCCCAAGACGGGCAAAAACTGGAAGGGCTTCGGAAAGGCTCTCGACTGGATTTCCACGGTTCGTAACCGTGACAAGTTCCTCATCTCATCGCGATGATGTTACCTAGCAGCGCGCAACGCGTACTGCCACCACCGTCGACGACCAGTGGGCGACCGCCGCCTTGGGTCAGGCTCAGTTCCTTGACCCGTGAACTGTCCTCGAAGCAGGACACGGTCAGCGCGAGTCCTTTGAACTGAAGACGCCCGCCGAAGTCGCGAAGATCGGGGGTAGCGTGGGCGCCTCAGGGTACCGGTCGTCCAGGTCTATCGTCTTGTTCATGGGTGGCGTCCTTCAAAGTTTCAAGTTGGCGGGAGCTGCAAGCGGGTCCCGACCGAAAACCAAGCATACGGGGCTGCCACATGCCGTTGGAGTTCCGGCGTGCCCGAGACTTCCGGTCTCGGCATCGATGCCGAAGGCGATGATCGAGTCGCTGTCCTCGTTGAGAGCGAACAGGGTCCGCCCATTGGGCGAGATAGCGAAAAAACGCGGAGTCTTTCCTTGCGATGGAACAGCTTCGATAAAGCGCAGTCGGCCGGACTGACCCTCAATGGCAAAGATCGCGATGCTGTCGAAGCCGCGGTTCGATGCGTAGACGAAGCGATTGGATGCATCGACGGCGATTTCGGAGGCCCGACTGTTTCCAGTGAAGCAGTCGGGCAACGTCGAGAGAACCTGAATGGCCCTGAGCGTGCCTTCGCTCCGGTTCATCTCATAGGCCACCACGGTCGAATCCAGTTCGTTGACTGCGTACGCGTAGCTTCCCGCTCCGTGGAATGCGATGTGGCGCGGGCCGGATCCTTCGCGTGCCATGACGAAGGGCGGGTTTGTCGGCAGCAAACGGCCGTCCTCGAACCGGAACGTGAACACACGGTCCAACCCTTTGTCCGGCAACGCGACAAAGCGTCCGCTGGGATCGAACGGGTTGAAGTGCGGTTTCGAGAATGGCTGCTCCACGCGGTGGGGACCTCGCTCGCCTGTCAATGCAACAAGCTCCGACACTGCGCCGACCGCGCCATCATCCAGCAGCGGCATGACGGCAGCCGTCCCGCTCAAATGGTTCGAAACGATCAGGTATCTTCCACTCGGATCGATGGCCAGATGTACGGGATTGCGCCCGCCGCAGTCCTCACTATTCAGAAACGTCAAAGTCCCTTGAAGGCGATCGACGCGGAACGCGCTCACCTCCTGCGCATCGCCGTGCACTGTGTAGAGCACGTCCCCCATAGCGTTCAACGCGAGGAACGACGGGTTCACGAGACCTTCGACGACCTGGACTTCGGTCAATTCGCGCTGAGCTTCGTCGAGCCAGTACACACTGATGCCTCGGCCCCGCGCATTGCGCTCGCGCGTCGTTCGTGAACCTACGTAGGCGTACATCGGAAGGGGCCTCAGTGGGATGACCGGGTCACAGCCACGGCCCAGCGCTCGGCCATCGAGGGCGAGTTGAAGCAGGTGGTGTCCTTGGAGGCGGTGCACACCGCGCGCTCCAGCAACTGGATGTCGGCTTCGTGTTGCCGTGCCACGTGCGGATCCTCGAAGAAGATCACTTTGCTACACGCGCGATTCAGCACGAGCTCTGCTATTTGCGCATCCCCGCCCATGGGGCCGCTCAGCTGCGGCTTGACCCAGGGGGTGTCCGCTGGCCAACCGCGGCTCCACGCCATCTCGTTCAAGAGGCCGCCCGTCGTACCAGTGCCCACGCGCGTCGCAAAGGCCGACAGCAGATCAAAATACTTCGCTGCGAACGCCACCATGCGCTGCTTCAGGGCATCGTGGGCGATCAACGCCACCGTCTGTCCGGCCAAAGGCGCTGCGAGCATGGGTCTTCCGACACCGGCGTGAAACAGTTCGACCGCCATCCATTCGACCGCGCCGGCCTCTGTCGACACGAAGGGCTTGCCGTGAATGACACATTGCCGCTTGAGCGCCTGAGCCTCCGGGTAAAGGGAAGACGGGTCGACCGGATCGATCAGGTAGATGACACCGTCGAGTTCATCGACAGGGTCCAGCCCGCCCGTGACGCGAGAGGCCAGCCTCATCACACCGCCGTCGACGCCCGAGGGAAGCCGGAAGAGTCCCCTGTGACCCGACAGTCGACGCGCACCCGCCAATGCATCGTACGCGCCGCCCACGGCATACAGTTGAAGATCGAGCGTGCGAATGGATTCATCGCAGGCGCGAGCCCAGGCCAGGAGCGCGCCTTCCGCCCGTCGGTGCAGCCTGTTGGCAACCAGCCCGAACCGCAGCGCGCTCACCAGTGGGCTCCGAAAGCCAGCCGAATATCCGCGATTTGCGGATCCGACAGAGCCCGTGCGCGCCTGCCACTCAAGATCCAGAGGCGCGAGGTCTCTTCGAGCTCTTCCAGAGTCCCCATGGCGGCCGACAGGGTGTCGTGCCAGACATTCGGGCCAAGGCGAGAGAGCATGACCGCACGGATGGGCGACCCCTTCGTGGCATAGGCGCGGATGGCAAATTCGACCCGGTCGGCCGCTCCGGAATGGCCCGGGCGCGTGTAGTCGATCAGCGGCACGCGGCCCACCTTCATCACGAAATAGGGCGTCAGTGCGGGAAGAAGTTCCTTGCAGTCTCCCTCGACGGCATCGACGTCCTCGTCGAGGGTCAATGCGACGCAATGGGTGCTGTGGGTATGGATCACGCATCGCGCGGGCAGCGCCGTGCCTGCGCTCGCGGCATAGATGCGCCGATGCAAGGTGATCGTCTTGCTCGCTCGATCGCCGCTCGACTGAGTGCCGCTCGCGTCGAGCCTGGCGAGGCGGTCGGGGCTCAGGAAACCCAGGCATGCGTCTGTCGGTGTGATCAGGTAGCCGCCATCGTCGAGGCGAACGCTGATGTTGCCCGCGGTTGCATGCACGAAGCCTCTTTCGAAGAGGCTGCGCCCGATGCGGCAGATCTCTTCCCTGGCCAAGCCTTCGTTCAACCTGCGTCTCCCAGCTTCGTGATTCGCGCCGTGTTCAGGTGCTGGCGCAGGAACTGCGAAGCCTCCATGCGTTCGCCCTTCACGAGCAGATCGATCATCACCAGATGCTCTTCGCACTGACGATGCAGACGCGCCCGGTCGAGCCGGGTTCCATATTCCACGACACGCCGCATCTGGTTGAGCGTGCGCAGCGAGTCCAGCAAGAACCGGTTGTTCGCCCCGGCAATCACCGTTTCGTGGAAATGCACGCCGGCGCGGAACAACTCGGTCGGAGTGCAACGCTCGATGCCGCCTTGCAGCAGTTCGATCTGCTCGCGCCTGCATTTCTCCAACTCAGGGATGTCGACCACATAGCCGGGCTCGAGAATCGCCGCGGGCTCGATGATCATGCGGAATCGATAGCTCTCGCGATGGGACTCGACGTTGCTCAATAGCGGCCGGAACATCCAGCCTCGCCCGGGCTTGCGATCGATCATGCTTTCGCGCGACATGCGGTTGAGCACCCGCTGGACCTGGAGTCGGCCCAGGTCGTACCGGCTCATGAGATCGGCCTCGGCAATCTCGTCCGGCAGCAGCCCGTGGATGCGGTCATTGGCGATCCGCATGTAGACCGTCTCTTCGGACGATGGGTCCGGTGAAAACTCCAGTTCGCCGAGTTCCGAAGCGCCCTTGGCCACCTGATACCCGCGATTCGGCTCCGATGTGACGGCCCCGGCCGCCTGCAGGTATTGGAGGGCCTTGCGCACCGGCGACCGGGACACCGCGAGTTCGTCGCACAGCGCCTGTTCGGTCAACCTGTGGCCGATCGAATAGCCCTCACGCCGAATCATCTCGATGATCCGGCGCGCGAGGGTCGGGATCAGGGCACTTACATTGGAAGCCGGATTGACCTTGGGGACTGCACTGAGCGCGGGCATGGCGGTGGAAGTGTCGTGGTGCGAAGGGAAACTCTACTGTAGCGGGGTGGAAGGCATCGAGGCGTTACGAGAGCAACTCGAACGCGCGCGTGAAGAAGTCCGTCGCACCGAAATTGCCCGATTTGAGGGCTAGGTGCATCGCGCCCTCCCTGGCATGGGGCGATCCCGCATGGCACCAGGGCACACCCGGGGCGATCTGGGGGCCGATACGCATGCTTTGAATGCCCAACGCCTGCACGCAGGCGCCGGAGGTCTCTCCCCCCGCGACGATCAGCTGACCCACGCCTCGTTCGGCAAGTCCGCGCGCGATCGATGCCAGCGCGTGTTCAACCATCTCGCCGGCTTGCGCCACGCCCAACCGCGCCTGCACTGCGCTCACCGCCTCGGGTCGGGCCGTGGCATAGATGAGCACCGGGGCCGTCGCGATCTGCTGCTGAGCCCATTCGAGCGCGTCCGAGACGACGTCCTGGCCATTGGCCATTTGCAAGGGATCGACGGCAAACGCCGCGCCACCTCCTTCGACAAAGTCGGCGACCTGTGCGTTGGTCGCTGTCGAGCAGCTGCCGGACACGATGGCCCTGAAGCCCAGAGCCTGGGGGAGCTGGCCCGCGGCCGCTGCCGGTACGAGACCGACGTTTTGCGGCAGTCCTATGGCGACGCCGGAACCGGCGGTCACCAGCGGAAGGGACTTCAGTGCCGGCCCCAGGGCCATCAAGTCGGCGTTGCTGGTGGCATCGACCACCGCCATCGACACCCCCTCGATCCTGAGGGCGCGGATCCGTTCGGAAATTGCCGCCGGACCGGCGGCCACTGTTCGATAGTCGATCAGGCCCACGCGCCTTTTCGTCTGCGATTGCAGCACGCGGACCAGGTTGGAATCCGTCATCGGCGTCAGTGGATGGTTGCGCATCCCGGACTCGTGCAGCAGTTCGTCACCCACGAACAGGTAGCCCTTGAACACCGTTCGGCCGTTCTCCGGAAACGCCGGACAGGCGATCGTGAAGTCGGTGTCAAGGGCCTCCATCAGCGCGTCTGTCACGGGCCCGATGTTGCCGACGGGCGTGGAATCGAAGGTCGAGCAGTACTTGAAATAGATCTGCTGGGCACCGACCGACCGAAGCCAACGAAGCGCGTCCAGAGATTGGGCAACAGCGTCGGCGACGGGAATCGTGCGCGACTTGAGCGCAACCACCACCGCGTCCGCATCCACGGTCACGCTCATGTCCGGCACACCGATGGTCTGCACCACCCGCATGCCCGCGCGCACCAGGTTGTTGGCCAGGTCGGTGGCACCCGTGAAGTCGTCGGCAATGCAGCCGAGCAGGACTTGTGTCATGGTGAGGGCTCGCTCGGATCAGGCCGAAGCCATCGCCTTGACTACCGCGGCGGTGAAATCCTTGCAGCCCATGGTGCCCCCAATGTCGCGGGTACGGGTCTTCGGGTCTTCCAGCGCCTTGTCGACGGCGCGCACCATGGCGTCGCCGGCGTCCTGCATGGCCTTGTTCTTCTGCTTGTCGCCGACCCAGCGCACCATCATCGCAACCGAAAGGATCATGGACACAGGGTTGGCCAGGTCCTTGCCGGCGATCGTGGGGGCCGATCCGTGCTGTGCCTGGGCGCAGCAGACATCGTCGCTCGCCATCACCGAGCCCGCGAGCCCGAGGCTGCCGGAAAGTTCGCTGGCCAGGTCCGAGATGATGTCGCCATAAAAGTTGGTCGCGACCAGGACATCGAAACGTTCCGGCTCCTTGACCAGATGGGCGGTGGAAGCATCGACCAGCAGGTCATCGAGCGCCACCTCGGGAAAATCCTTGGCCACGTGGCGCACGGCTTCGAGGAACAGGCCGTCGGTCATGTGGAAGCTGTTGGCCTTGTGGATCGCCGTGACCTTCTTGCGCCGCGTCATCGCCAGTTCGAAGGCCCGGCGCGCGATGCGCTCGCTGCAATGGCGCGTGATCTTTCGAATGGACAGCGCCATGTCCGGGCTGGGCATGACCTCTCCCCAGCCCTTCGACATGTTGCGGTCGGGATAGAAACCCTCGGTGGCTTCGCGCATGATGACCAGGTCCATGGTGCGGCCTTCGCGCATGTTGGACTGCAGATACGGCCGCGTGCGCGCGGGCCGGACGTTGGCGTAAAGGTCAAGGCCGATGCGGAACCCTGCCGACACGTTGCGTCCTCCTTTCTCAGGCACTGGATAGTCGGCATGCGACTGCGTGCCCAGGATGATGCCGTCGTACGTCTTCGCCTTGTCGAGCACTTCCTGGCGCAAGGTGGTTCCGTGCTTTTCCAGACTCGTGAAGCCCACGTCCTCGTAATCGTAGGAGATGTCGAGCTTGAAGCGGCTGTCAGCCGCCTTGAGGACTTCGACGGAGGCGGTGACGATCTCGGGGCCAATGCCGTCGCAGGGCAGAACGATGAATTTCATGGGATCTCCTGGGTGTTGATGAGGGGTGGGTGGAATGAGGGTCAGACGGGCGAGAGGATCTTCTGCAGCAGGCGCACGGCGCTGTCAGGACTGGTGAGAACCGGCCTTTGAAGCCGCGCTGCCACGACTTCATGCGACCGAGCCATCGAAAACTGGCCCAGCATCACGATGTCGCAGTTCTCTAGACTTGCAGCCTCCTCCACGACCAGACGGTCGTGGGTCGCGGGGTCGCCAGCACTCAATGCTTCCAGGGCGCCTTTCGCGCAGACTGACTGGAGTTCGACCGCCACTTCCCCGGCACGCGCCAGTTGCAGAAATTCTTCGCGCATCGAGGGAATCGAGGGAGCGAACGTCGACAACAGCCCAATCTGCACGCGTCCGCGGCGCGTCCGAGCGATTTCCAACGCCTCCAGAAACATGGCTTCGTTGGGCTTGTAAGCGGGGACGACGACGGCTTGCGCTGCTGCGTCGATCGCAACCCCGAACGCCGAGCACGTGAAGAGGATGCCGTGCGCACCGGTGCGTTCGGCGTACTGCGCCAGGTCCACGAAGCGCCGGGTCAACGCGCCATCGATCGAACCACGCGCGGCGAGGTCCGATGACAGGCTGTCGTCCAGCAGGTTCATCAGGCTCGCCTCAGGCCAAAGCCTGCGGAAGGAGTCCGCGACCGGCTGCACCGCGACTGCCGTAGCATGTATCAAAACAACTCTTCGTGCAAAACTCATTGGATGTAAAGGCGGTTAGGGTTCAACCTAATTGTACTATACACCATATAGATACAATCAGGGAAAACCCAACATCGCACTGAGAAGTGCCCTCCTCGACCTACCGGAGACCCTGATGAGACTGTCTTTCCTTCGTTCGCCCTGTGTCAGCGCCGCCATCCTTTGCGGTGGTGCCTTGGCCTTCGCAAGCCCGTCGTTTGCGCAGTCGGCCGCAGCCGCCGACTACCCCACCAAGACAATCACCTTCGTTGTGCCTTACGCGGCAGGCGGCAGTTCCGACATACGTTCGAGGCAGATCGCCCAGAAGCTTTCGATCTATTTCGGCAAGCCCGTGATCGTCGAGAACCGCCCCGGCGCCGGCGGCAACATCGGCACGGACTACATCGCCAAGGCCGCTCCCGATGGCCACGTCATCGGCTTGGGCAATTTCGCGCCGCTCGCGGTTAACAAGGCGCTCTTTGCCAAGCTTCCATTCGATCCCGCCACAGACCTGTTGCCAGTGGCCATGATCGAACGGGGGCCGCTCGTCATGTCGGTCAGCATCAATTCCCCGGCCAAGTCGGCCCAGGTTCTCATCAGAAACATCAAGGCGAAGCCCGGGACCATGAGCTACGCCTCGGGCGGGCTCGGTGGTTCGCACCATCTGGCCGGTGAACTGTTCGAACAGAACGCGCAGCTCGACCTCGTCCACGTGGCGTACAAGGGTGGAGCGCCGGCGACCAACGACCTGATCGCCGGCAACGTCGACCTGATGTTCGAGTGGATCTACGCCGTGATGCCGTACCTGAAGGGCGACTCGCCGAAGCTGCGCCCACTCGCCATCACCAGCGAAAAGCGATCGCCGCTTCTGCCGGACGTGCCAACCTTCAAGGAACTCGGCGTGCCGGGAATGGAGATGTCCAACTGGTTCGGCGTCGTGGCGCCGAAGGGCACCCCTCCCGCCGTCATCGCGAAGCTCAATCAGGCGATCAACAAGGCGATTCGGGAACCGGAAGTGACCGAGAAGATCACCTCACAGGGCAATGAGGTCGCTGGCGGAACTCCAGAGGAGTTCGGAACCTTCATTCGCGCTGAATCGGACCGCTGGTCGAAGCTGGTCAAGACGCACAACATCAAGCCCGAGTAGGCCCACGCGACGAGCCAGACCCATCCAGCCAGGTATCGACATGATTCAACTCCTCCACTCTCGCCGCTTCGGCGCACTGGCCCTCGCGGCCGCGCTCGCCGCACCGGTCTGCCATGCGCAGTCGAGCGCCGCCTCCTATCCCACGCAACCCATCCGGATGATCGTGCCGTTCGCGGTCGGCGGGCCCAACGATGTCATGGCGCGGGTCCTCGGACAGCGCCTCACCCAGGAGACAGGACAACCTGTGGTCATCGACAACAAGGCGGGTGCCGGTGGCGTGATCGGCACGGATGCCGTCGCCAAGTCCAAGCCGGACGGCTACACGATCGGCTTCGTCAGCGCTCCGTTCGCGATGGTTCCCGCGTTGCAGGCCAAGATGCCCTACGACACCATGAAGGACCTCGTGCCCGTGTCCAAGGTGGCCGATTCGCCGATGCTCATGATGGTGCCCTCGGATTCGCGCTTCAAGACCGCAGGCGAACTCATCGAGTTCGCGCGCAAGAATCCGGGCAAGCTCACCTACGGCTCGGGCGGAGCGGGGAGTACCCCGCACCTGACGACCGAATTGCTCGCAGAGGTGACGGGCGCCAAGTTCATGCATGTGCCCTACAAGGGTGGCGGCGAGTCCATCCGCGCACTGATGGGTGGGGAAGTCGACCTGCTCATCGACAGCATCACCAGTACGGCGACGCCGTTGGCGTCAGGCCGGGTCAGGCCGCTCGCGATCGGACAGGCGACACGATCGACCCGCTTGCCGAACGTCCCCACCTTCGAGGAGGCCGGCATCAAGAACTTCTCGGTGACGCATTGGGTGGGTGTCGTCGCGCCGGCCAAGACGCCGCCGGCGGTCCTTGCGACGTTGAACGCCCAGATCGTCAAGTCGCTTCGTGCGCCCGAAGTTGTGCAGAAGCTGGCAGAGCTCGGCGCGACACCGGTTGGGAGCTCGCCTGAGGAGTTCCAGAAGTTCGTCGCCGACGAACTGAAGAAGTGGCGGACGGTCGTGAAAACCTCCAACATTCAGACGCAGTAGAAGCCACCAAGAAATGTCTGCCAGGTCATCGGAGCGTGTATCGATGTCTCCTAATATGCGCAACGCTCCGGCGCGCTCGACTGATTGTCACGTCCACATCTTCGATCCTGGGCGGTTCCCTTACGCGGCTGCGCGGCGCTATACGCCTCCACCAGCCACTGTTTCGCAGCTGAAGGAGATGCATGCAAGCCTTGGAATCGATCAAGTCGTTCTGGTGCAACCCAGCGTGTATGGGACCGACAACGATTGCATGCTGGACGCTCTGAAGCGCTTGGGTGATCGTGCCCGGGGTGTCGCCGTCATTGACCAGACGTTTGGTCGCGATCAGCTCGACGACATGTTCGCTGCCGGCGTGCGAGGCGTCCGCATGAATATCGAGGTGTCGAAGGGCGCCGATGCGACAGACGCCTTGAGACGGCTCAGCGCGACCGCTGAGGCGCTTGGCGGCTCTCCGCTTCTGATCCAGGTCTACGCTGCTATGCCGGTGCTTCTGGCCTGCGCGCCAACGCTTCGGACTCTGCATCACACGGTGCTGATCGATCATTTCGGCTTGGCGAGAACTGGAAGCGATCCGGAGAAGGCGGGCTTCCCTGCACTGCTGGAACTCATCGCAAGCCCTAACATCTGGATGAAACTGTCTGGGCCCTATCAGATCTCGAGTGCCTCGCCTGACTATGCCGACGTCACGGCGATTGCAAAAGCCATGATCGCCACCTCGCCGGATCGGATCGTGTGGGGCAGCGATTGGCCGCATACCGGAGGCTCCGCCCGGCCCGCAAACTACCGTTCGACCGACTTGGAGCCATTTCGTACGGAAGACGATCTCCGAAACTTCGGCCTTGTGGGGAAGTGGGCCCCCGAGGAATCATTGCGCCATCGTGTGCTGGTCGACAACCCCGCTCGCTTGTTCGGATTTCGCTCCGACTAAGATCCGATATCCCCATCCGCCACCAAGACCGCGATTGACGCGTGGTGAGTTGGTTTCGATGACGAGGTCGAGACGGCCTTGCCGAAGATCGTCGACTGGTACATGGAGAACAAGATCAACATCGACGACCTGACCACGCACACCATGCCGCTGGAAGACATCGACAAGAGCTTCGATCTCACTAAGCGCGGCGAATCGGTCGGCGGCGTGGTTCTGTTCTATCGACGTGGCGCCAACTGGCCTTGCGTATCGAGCTAAAACGCCGTGGATTGAAGGAGAACGCCTCCTGGCCTGCTGCCTCACATCTTTTCGAACCGAAGGTCGGCAACGATCTTGGCCCAACGTAGATTCTCCGCTGCCACGAACGCAGCGAATTCCTTGCGCGGCGTCGGGCTGGGAACGGCACCTTGCTTTTCGATTGCGGAGACCACGGCAGGATCACTCAAGGCCTGATTCAGAGCGCGATTGAGCTGATCCAGAATCTCAGTCGGTATGCCTGCAGGCCCGCCGAGCCCGAACCAGGATGGATTGTTCATGGCCGGCAGCCCCGTTTCGGCATAAGTCGGCACTTGCGGCAGCAACTTCAGGCGGCTCTTGGCGGCAACGACCAGCGGCTTGACACGCTTCGCCTGAATCAGTTCCATGGACGACAGGATGTTGTCGAACACGACATTGATCTGTCCGGCGAGCAGATCGGACAGGGCCGGTCCCAGCCCCTTGTAGGGCACGTGAAGCATGTCGGTGCCGGTGACATGTTTGAAGAGTTCGCCGTTGATGTGACTCAACCCACCGTTGCCGGAGGAGCCGAACGAGTATTTTCCCGGTTGCTCCTTGAGCATCTTGACCAAGCTCTGCACTGACTCGGCCCCAAGGGCGGGATTGGTGACGAGGACATTCGGCACATCCGCGATGTTTCCAATGGGTGCGAAGTCCTTGACAGGGTCATACAGGCTCTTCGCATACACGTTGGGGTTCACGGCGTGCGAGCTCTCCACCACCATCACGAGCGTGTATCCGTCCGCCGGCTGCTTGGCCGCCGCAGCCGAGCCCACCGAGCCCCCGGCTCCGGGCCGGTTGTCGACGACGACTGGTTGCCCGAGGATCGTCGACAGCTTCGTCGCCACGATGCGGGCCAGCAGATCCGTGGTCCCGCCTGGCGCATAGGGCACGATCAGCTTCACGGGTTTGGAGGGATAGGCCTGCGGGGAGGCAAGCGCGTTCAAGGCCGCGCCCGCCAACCCGCCGAGCACCAAGTGTCTTCGATTCATCGATATGCCCTGGTTCAGGTGTCGTAACCCGGATTCACCCGGTCGAGTTTGCGCAGCAAGGCAGGCCAGGCCAGGCGCCCCAGGCTGGTCTGGCCCTGCATCCGCGCCAATGCATCTTTGACGCCGGCGAGTACCTGCGGTGCGACCATGATGAGTTCACCGCCGGCCTGTGCTGTGACCTGGATCTGGCAGGCCGACTCCAGCGTGTACATGCGCTTGAACGTATCCGCCACGGTGCCGCCGACCGTCAGAAGGCCGTGATTGCGCAGCATCAAGTGATCGTGATGGCCGAGGTCGCGTTGCAGGCGCACCTGCTCGTCCTCGTGCACGGCGAGGCCCTCGTAGTCGTGGTAGCCAAGCGACCCCAGAACGAGGGTGGCTTGCTGCGAGATCGGCAGCAGGCCGCAGCGTTGCGCGCTCACGGCAACGCCCGAGCGCGTGTGAGTGTGCAGCACGCAGGCTACGTCTTCCCTTCCCATGTGCACGGCCGAGTGAATGACGAAGCCGGCCCGGTTCACGTCGAAGGGCGACTCGCTCAGCTTGTGACCATCGACGTCGATCTTGACGAGCGACGAGGCAGTGATCTCCTCGAACATCAGGCCGTACGGGTTGATGAGGAACTGATGCGCGTGCGTTGCGCCCGGCGCTTGAGGAACGCGGGCGCTGATGTGGGTGGCAATCATGTCGCTCCAGCCATGCAGAGCCACCAACCGGTAGCACGCGGCCAGGTCCACGCGAACGGCCCATTCGTCCGCGCTGACGACTTCCTTGAGAGATGGAATCTTCATTTGCGTGCTCCCCTTTCCTTGCGTTGTGCGAATTCCGCCATGAAGCGCTGCGGCTCGCCGGTATCGAAGGCCTTCGCGAATTCCTCCACGCCTTCGAGAATCGCGGTGTCCAGTGGCTGTTGCTGCCATTGGCGCAGAAGGCGCTTCTGCTGGCGCATCACCTGGGGCCCATGGCCTGCGAGGCGGGCGGCCATGCGCGCGACCTCTGCATCGAGCGCGTCCAGTGGAACCATGGTGTCGACCAAGCCCCATTCCTTCGCCCTCGCGCAGTCGATGTTCTCTCCGGTCAGGAGCATCCAGCCGGCGCGCGCTTCCCCGATCAGCCGCGGAAGCAATGCCGCATGGATGATCGAGGGAATGCCGACCACCACTTCAGGCATACCCAGGAATGCAGAGTCGGCAGCGATCCGGAGGTCGCAGGAGAGTGCGAGTTCGAGGCCTCCTCCAAGCGTCCACCCCGGAATGCGTGCGATCACCGGCGTGGGGCACTGCCGAACGGCTTCGCAAAGGCGGCGCAGGCCGTCGATGAAGCGCCGCGCGGAAGCGCGATCGAGCGCGCCCATCTCCTTGATGTCGGCGCCGGCGACGAAGGCCTTGTCGCTGGTGCCACGCAAGACCACCACACGGACGGACTCGTCGGCAGCGAGGGACTCGAAGGCCTGGCGAAGGTCATCGATCACTGGCGTGCCGAGAATATTCAGCGAGCCGGCGTTCCTGATGGTGAGTGTGGCCACGCCGTGTGCGTCGAGTTCGACACGGGCGTGCGGCAGATCGAGTTTCATGATTCAGTCCTGAAGGCCGGAGGCGGCATGTTCGACATGGGAGTCACCGGCGAAGCCGGCAGCGGCAACGATGGCGGTGCGCCGACCGCGCCGAGTTCGGCCACGCAATTCCAGAGCATCGGATTGCGCACGGTTCGCAAAGCGCCGAACTCGGGATGGTCCAGCGTTTGCACGATGCGGCGATGCTGCACCTGGGCGTCGGCAAACACCTCTTCCATGGTGTTGATGGGGCCCCAGGGCACGCCGGCCGCATCGAAAGCCGTGGACCAACTCGAACGGCTGCGTTTCGGAAACAGTTCCGTGAGCAGGACGCGCAAGGCCGGCAGATTCTCGATCCGCGCCGAGTTCGTCACGAAGCGTGCGTCGTCGGCGAGCGCCGGTTGCTCCGCCACTTCGCAAAATCGGCGGAACTGCGAGTCGTTTCCGATGGCCAGGATCAGGTGGCCATCCGCGCACGCAAACACCTCGTACGGCGCGCAGTTGGGATGGGCGTTGCCGCTGCGTTGAGGGTTGCGGCCCGACGCCAGGTAGTTGGCGGCCTGGTTGGCATTGAGGGCCACGGCCACGTCGAGCAGCGCGATGTCGATGTACTGGCCTTGTCCCGTGCGTTCGCGCTGGAACAGCGCCGCGAGGACGGCCGAGGTCGCATACATCCCAGTGCTGAGGTCGACCACGGCGACGCCGGTGCGCAGTGGCCCTGCGCCTGGCATCCCGTCAGGCTGACCTGTGTAGCTCATCAGGCCGCCCATGCCCTGGAACACATAGTCGTAGCCGGGCTTGGAAGCCATCGGGCCGCTTTGTCCGAAGCCGGTGATCGACACATAGACCAGGCGCGGGTTCAGCTCCCGCAGGCTGGCGTAGTCCAGGCCTTGCCGCGCCAGCGATCCGGCCTTGTAGTTCTCCACCAGCACGTCGGCGTCGCGGATCATGGTCTTGAGGGCCTCGCGGCCTTCGGGCTGTGCGAAATCGATCGCGACCGAGGCCTTTCCCCGGTTGCAGCAGATGAAGTAGGCCGACAGCCGCTCGCCGTCGGCGGACTCCACATAGGGCGGTCCCCATCCGCGGGTGTCGTCGCCGCCGCGTGGATGCTCGATCTTGGTGACCTCGGCGCCGAGGTCGGCGAGGTTCTGCGTGCACCACGGGCCGGCGAGGATTCTCGACAGGTCGAGCACCTTGATGCCCTGCAGCGACTGGTTCAGCATTCGGACTCTCCTTTTCGGGCCTGAGGCCGCTCGGGCAGGACCGCGAAAATGCCGCGGGCCTTGAAGATGACACGCTCTGCCACATGGCCGCCGCATTCCGCGAACACCAGGCGGCCGCCGATCTTGTCGATGCGGGTGACGACTTCCACCCACTCGCCCACGCTCGCACGAGCGAGGTAGTCGACTGACAGATTGGCCGTGGCCACGCGCTTTCCCAAGCGCCGTGCCACATTGACTCCCAATGCGTTGTCCGAGAGCGTGGCCACGAAGCCCCCGTGCGCGGCCTCCTGGTGGTTCATGTGCGCGGGCCGCAAATGAAGGCCGAGCCTCAGCTGGCCGTCCGCTTCTTCTTTGGCGTGCATCGGGCCCAGCAGCGCCATGAAGGCGCTCACCGGCGGGTACGGCCCGAAACCTGTTGGCACCTGCGGGTCGACGGAAGCGCCGGTCATCGCTGGACTCGCGCGTCGAAGCGCTGGAGGCCTCGTTCCACGCGCTCGACAAGGCCGGGCGCCGGTGTCCAGTGCGCCCCGTGCATGGCTTGCATTGCCCGGATTCGTTCGAGTGTCTGCGCGAGGCCGAGGGTTTCGGCCCAGAACATCGGGCCGCCGCGCGACGCCGGAAACCCGTAGCCGTGCACGTAGACCACGTCGATGTCGCTGGCGCGTTGCGCCACGCCTTCGTCGAGGATTCGCACACCTTCGTTCACTAGCGCCAGTACGCATCGTTCGACGATGTCTTCGTCTCGCACCGTATGGCGCACGATGCCCGCTTCCGCGGCACAAGACTCGATGATCATGTCGACCAACGGGTCCGGGATCGGCGTGCGGCTGCCGGCCTCGTAGCGGTAGTAACCTGCCGAAGTCTTCTGTCCGTAGCGACCCGCCTCGCAGATGCGGTCGGCCACCTTGGAATAGCGCAGGTGAGCGGGTCGAGTGGGCGCGAGGCGCTTTCGGGTCGCCCAATTGATGTCCATGCCGGCCAGGTCAGCCATCGCGAGCGGGCCCATGGCCATGCCGAAACCCGTCATCGCGCGGTCGACTTGCTGGGGGGATGCACCTTCCTCCAGCAAAAAGCCGGCTTCGCGCCAGTAACCCGTCAGCATCCGGTTGCCGACGAAGCCCTCGCACACCCGAACGAGCACGGGGATCTTGCCGATGTCCTGTGCCATCTTCATGCAGGCCGCAATCACGGTAGGCGACGTGCCTTCGCCTCGCACGACCTCGAGCAGTCGCATGACATTGGCAGGGCTGAAGAAGTGCAGCCCGATCACATCCTGCGGCCGGGAGGTGGACAGCGCGATCTCGTCGATCGAAAGGCGCGAGGTGTTGGTGGCGAGGATCGCGCCGGGCTTGCAGTGCGCATCCAGTTGTGCGAACACCTCCTTCTTCACAGCCATGTCTTCGAAGACGGCCTCGATCACCAGATCGACGTCATGAAGAGCGGCGAAATCGAGCGCGGGCTCGATCAGCGCCATGCGGCCCGCCATGGCGGCTTCGCTCAACTTTCCCTTGGCGACGGTGACGCCGTAGTTGCGGCGCACGAGGTCGAGGCCACGATCGATGGCTGCCTGCTCGCGTTCGAGCAGCACGACCGGGATGCCCGCATTGGCGAACGCCATCGCGATGCCACCGCCCATGGTGCCGGCGCCAAGCACCGCGACCTTGCGCACGACGCGAAGCTCGGTGGGTGCGAGAGTCTCCGAGAGTTTGGGAGCTTCGCGTTCGGCAAAAAAGAGATGGCGAAGGGCCTTCGATTCAGGCCCGGCGACGAGTTCATCGAACAAGGCGCGCTCGCGCGTGAGGCCGTCTTCGAGAGCAAGCTGCGTCGATGCCTGGACCGCATCGACCGCGGCGCGCTGTGCGGTGGCATTGCGTGCCCGGGCCGGGACCGCACGGCGTCGCTCGGCGAAGTCAACACCCGCAGGCTCCAGTGCTCGCTGCGCCACGAGTGGCAGTGCGGCGCCCTCGGCGACGACGCGTCGGGCGAACGCCTGGGCGCCAGCCAACAGCTCGCCCGCGATCACCGCACTGAGGAGCCCCAGCTCGTGCGCACGCGGCGCCTTGATCGGTGCACCCGAGAGAATGATGTCCAGGGCGGCGTTCACGCCGACAAGGCGCGGTAGGCGCTGCGTTCCGCCGCCCCCTGGAATCAGGCCGAGATTGACTTCAGGCAGCCCAAGCTTGGCATCGGCAGAGGCCACGCGGTAGTGGCAGCCCAGCGCAAGCTCGAGGCCGCCTCCCAGCGCCACGCCGTGAATGGCGGCGATGACCGGTTTCGTGGATCGTGCAATGAGCGTCAGCACGTCGCGCGTCAGCGGCTTCTCTGTGGCCGCTGGCGTGTTGAACTGGCGGATGTCGGCGCCGCCGCAGAACTGCCGTCCCGCGCCGATGAGCAGCACGGCGTCGATGTCGGTATCGGCCATGGCACGCTCGATACCCGCATAAAGGCCCTGGCGAACAGTGTTGCCGATGCCGTTGACCGGCGGGTTGTCGAGGGTCAGCACGGCAACGCGTTGCTGCTCGGTGTAGTGAACGGTGGAAGAGGACATGGGTGATCGATCGTTGTGAGTCAGGCCACGGCTGCAAGCGGCAATGATTGCGAGCCCGGCGCCGGTGTAGTCGTGGTCGGGACGGCGCGCATGAGGTCGACGAGGCGCCCGAGATGGTGGCGCGCATCGCCCCAGCTGTGGGCGATCGCCAGCAGTCGCTTGACGCATCGGCCGACGGGCAGTTCGTCGGTCATCCCCATGCCGCCGTGCAGGTGGATGCTCTGCAGGCCGATGAAGCGACCGCTTTCGGCACATCGGACTTTGGCTGCAGCGACCGAGCGGGTCCGGGTCGTTGCGTCGTCATCCAGGCTGCGGGCAGCCAGCCAGGACAGGGACTTTGACTGCTCCACCGCCACGAGCATTTCGGCCAGCCGATGCTGGATGGCCTGGAGGCTGCCCAGGGCCACGCCGAACTGGCGCCGTGTCTTGACATAGTCCAGGGTCATGTCGAACAGGGTCGACTGCAGACCCGCGGATTCGGCGCACAGTCCGGCGGTCGCCGCGTCGGTCGCCGCGGCGATGGCCGTCGTCACGTTCATGCCAGTCGAGCCGATCCACGCGGCCGCCGGCAGTCGAAGTTCATCGAACCACAGATCGGCGCCGGTGCTCCCATCGATGCAGGGATAGCGCTCGACGCGAAGGCCGGCGGCGGCGGCGTCCACCCAGAAGAGTGCCGTCTCGTTCGATCCCACGCGTGCCGAAACCAGCCAGGCGGTCGATTCGCCGCCATGCGGCACCACGGTCTTGCGGCCGCTCAGTATCCAGTCGTCGCCCTCGCGACGCGCGTGCGTCGACAGATGGCGAGGCAGGTGCTCGCCCTGCGGCTCCCCGTGGGCGAATGCCAGGACGTGTTCTCCGGATGAGAGCGCTGGCAGCCAACGGGCCTGTTGTCCTTCATCTGCGAGCTCGAGCAGCAGCCGGGTGCAAAGGACCGCCGACACGACGAAGGGCGTGGTGAGGCGGTTGCGTCCCAGGCTCTCCATGACCGCGTGCATGCTGCCGCCGTCGAGCCCGAGGCCGCCGAGCGCCTCGGGAACGAGCAGGCCGGGAAGGCCCATGGCGACCAGTTCCGGCCAGGGATCCGTGGCGGCATGGTCGCGCCGCTGGGCAAAGCTGGTGATCGCCTCGGCCAGGCTGCGCTGGTCTTCGTCGTGTTCCGTTTGTTGGGGATTCATGTGTTCGTTCCTATGCCAAGTTCGGCACCCATGTCTCGATTCAGAGGATGGCCTCGATCAGGGTCGGGCCGGAGGTCGCGTAGGAGCGTGCCAGCGCGCCGTGCAAGGCCTCGGCATCACCGACGCGGATCGCAGCCACGCCCATGCCCTTGGCGAGACAGGACCAGTCGAGGTCCGGCCGGTCCAGCGACAGCATGTCGGTCGCCCGGACACCGGGCGCGCCCGCGCCCACCGCCGCGAGTTCGCGCCGGAGGATGCTGTAGGCGCGGTTCACGAAGATCAGCACGGTGACGTCGAGGTTCTCCCGCGCCATGGTCCAGAGCGCCTGCAGCGAGTACATGCCGCTTCCGTCTCCTTCCAGGGCCAGGACGCGTCGTCCGGGCGCTGCGATCGCGGCGCCCACGGCCGCGGGCAGGGCAAAGCCGATGGATCCACCGCAACCGGTCAGCCAGTCATGCGGGGCGGCGGTAACGGTGAGCCCATCGAAGCCCCAACCGGTGGTGACGGCTTCGTCGACGACGATCGCGTTCTCCGGCAGCGTCGCGGCGATCGTCCGGCCGATGGTCTCGGAGGTCAGCGCGCCGCTGACCGGCGCATGCGCCTCGGCCCGGGCAATTCCCGCCGGTGCGGCGGCGGTCGCCCCCAGCGCTTCGCAGAGCGCCGAGAGCGCCAGACGCGGATCGTCCTCGACGGTGGACAGCGTGAGGAACTCGCACCCCGGCGCCGTCAGCCGCCCGGGCTTGTCCGGATAGGCGAAGAACGCGACCGGCGCCTTCGCGTTGACGAGCACGATGCGCTTGAAGCGCTGGAGCAGTGCCATCGCGGGATCGATCGCGTACGGGATGCGCGGGATGACGAGGCGACCGGCACCGCGCTCCAGGCGCGCGAAGTAGAACTCGGCGCGGACTTCGGCCCCCGTCGCGGCGGCGATCCGCCCGGCCAACTCCGTCGAGGTGGCCCGCAGCGCCCGGTCGCCGAGCAGCAGCAGCGTCGGCTGAGGGTCGTCGCGCATCGCCTTCACGATGCGGTCGAAATCATGCTGCGCATGGCCGGAGGAAGCCGTGGGCAACTGTTTGCCCGAACCCCTCCCCTCAGGGACTGCGGTCCATGCGACGTTGGCGGGCAGCACGAGCGTGGAAATTCGGCCGGGGCGCGCATTCGCCTGCCTGATCGCTTCCTTGCCCTCGGCCGCGACCTCCCCGACGCTGGGCGTGCTGCGCACCCAATGAGACATCGATCCTGCGATGGCGTCGATGTCCGAAGTCAGCGGCGCATCGAGCTTCAGGTGTTCTACCGCGTGATCCCCGACGATGTTGACGATGCCGGAGCGGGCCTTGCGCGCGTTGTGCAGATTCGCCAGACCGTTGGCGAGGCCCGGTCCCAGGTGGAGCAGCGTGGCGGCCGGCTTGTCGGCGATACGGTAGTAGCCATCGGCCGCACCGGTGACGACGGCCTCGTGCAGGCCCAGCACGCAGCGCATGCCCTCGATGCGATCGAGGGCCGCCACGAAATGCATCTCCGAGGTGCCTGGGTTGGTGAAGCACACATCGACATTGCCGTCGATGAGCGTATGGACGAGCGTCTCGGCACCGTTCATTGGAAGTCTCCCTGTCGATGAGAATTTTGGATGGGTGGTGGCGCGACTAGAGGCCCAGCGCGACCTTCGCGATGATGTTCTTCTGAACCTCGTCGGTGCCGCCGTAGATGGAGATCTTGCGCAGGTTCAGGTGGAAGCCCGCCACCGGAGCGGCCCAGTCGTCGTGGGCCAGGACGTCGTCGGTTCGCAGCGCGTCATAGCTGCCGTCCCGGCACGGCAGCGCGAGCACGCCGGCGCATTCGACCGTCTTTTCGACGATCGCCTGCGCCACGGTCGTGCCCATCAGCTTGAGTACCGAGGCCTCCGCACCGTGGCCCTCACCCGCCGCCATTCGAGCCAGCAGGCGCAGATTAGTCTGCTCGAGGGCCAGCAGGTCGACATCGAGCCTTGCGATGTCCGCCGCCACCGAGGCGTCGTCGATGAGGCGCAGACCATCCACCCTCGGTTGCGCCGCGATGTCCTTGAGGAAAGCCATCTCCCGCTTGGCCCGACCGACCCGTGCGGCGCCGGTGCGCTCATGCGAAAGAAGGTACTTTGCGCACGTCCAGCCTTCATTCAGGACACCCACCAGGTTCTCGCGTGGCACCTTGACGTTGTCGAGGAAGACCTCATTGATTTCGCAGTCGCCGTCTAGCGTGCGGATCGGCCTCACGGTGACGCCCGGGGAGCGCATGTCGATGAGCAGGAAAGAGATTCCCTTTTGCGCCTTGGCGGCAGGATCGGTCCTGACCAGGCAGAACATCATGTCGGCGTACTGGGCGTAGGTGGTCCAGGTCTTCTGGCCGTTGACGATGAAGCCATCGTCAACGATCTGCGCCTTCGTCTTCAGCGAAGCCAGGTCGGAGCCAGCGCCCGTCTCCGAATAGCCCTGGCACCACCAGTCCTCGCCCTGCAGGATGCGCGGCAGGTACCGGGCGCATTGTTCCGGAGTGCCGTAGCGAATGAGAACCGGGCCGATCATCCGGACGCCGAAGGGCGGCACCTCGGGTGCTCCGGCAATGGCGCATTCTTCTTCGAAGACGTGGCGCTCGAGCACGTTCCAGCCGGGGCCGCCATGTTCCTTCGGCCAGGTCGGCGCCACCTTGCCGGCGGTGGCCAGGATCCGGTGCCAGCGCAGATAGTCGTCCTTGCCGAGGCGGCGGTGCTGGAGAATCGATTGCCGAAGATCCTCCGGCAGGGATTGGCGCAGAAATTCGCGCGTCTGCGCACGGAAAGTTTCGATGTCGATGCTCATGTCCAAAGCCTTCTTCACAGGAAGCGCAGCGGCGCATCGGTCGCCGCTTGCAGTTGGGTCGCCGTCAAGCCTGGGACCATGTCGCGAACGATGAAAGAGCCGTCTGCGACGTCCAGCGTCGCCAGGTCGGTGTAGACGCGCTTGACGCATCCCAGCCCCGTCAGAGGCAGCGTGCACGAGCGCAGCAGCCGCGATTGCCCTTCGCGCGTCTGGTGCTCCATCAGCACATACACCTGCTTCACGCCGACGGCCAGGTCCATGGCACCACCGACGGCTGCCGCCACGCCCGGCTGGCCCAGCGACCAGTTGGCCAGGTCACCGCTCGCGGACACCTGGTAGCCGCCGAGCACGCAATAGTCGAGGTGGCCGCCGCGCATCATCGCGAAGGAGTCGGCGTGGTGAAAGTAGGCACCGCCCGGTTCGATGGCGACCGGCTGTTTGGCTGCATTCACGACGTCGGGATCGGCGGCCTCGCCGTCCGCCAGCGCGCGCATGCCCAGGATGCCGTTCTCGCTGTGCACGATGATTTCCTGCTTGGCATTCCAGTAGGGCAGCACCAGCACCGGCATGCCGATTCCGAGATTGACGGTCGAGCCATCGGGGATGTCGCGTGCCACGCACTGCGCCATCTGTTCGCGTGTTCGGCGAATTGTCATGCGGCCTTCCTTTCGGTGACGGAGGCACCGTTCAGCACGACCACGCGCTGTACGAAGATCGAGGGAGTCACGATGTGCTCCGGGTCCAATCCGCCCAGCGGTACCGCGTGAGCGACCTGGACGATGGCCGTGCGCGCCGCCGTGCACATGGGCGGACCGAAGTTTCGACCTGCCTTGCGGTACACCAGGTTGCCCCAGCGGTCGGCGGCTTGCGCTTTCACGAGGGCGAAATCCCCGTGCAAGGGCGCCTCGAACACGTAGCCGCGCCCATCGATGACCCGGGTTTCTTTGCCCTCGGCCAGTGCCGTGCCATAGCCGGTCGGCGTGAAGAAGCCGCCCAGCCCCGCGCCGGCCGCATGCAGGCGCTCGGCAAGAGTGCCCTGGGGTACGCATTCGTACTCCAGGGCATTGCGTGCGTAGGCTTCCTCGAAGGCCATGGCCTCGGCGCCGCGCGGAAACGAGGCGATCAGACGGCGCACGCGGCCAAGGCGGATGAGTCGCGCCAGCCCTTCGTCGCCGCTGCCGCTGTTGTTGCAGACCACGGTCAGGTCGCGTGCACCCTGGGCGGCGAGTGCATCCAGCAGGTCGATAGGCTGGCCAGCGAGGCCGAAACCGCTCACCAGCACCGTGGCGCCGTCGAAGATGTCAGCCACCGCTGCTTCAGCAGTTGGAACGAATTTGTCGGTCATGGAAATTGTGAGACGTCGAGCGTCAGAGTGCGTTCGCAAGGATGGCCGTGGCCTGGCTCGACAGCACGCCGCCATTGCCGTGCACCATGACCACGTCGGCATCGCGCACCTGGCGATCGCCGGCTTCGCGGCGCAGCTGCGCCACCGCTTCGATGACCAGGAAAATGCTGTACATGCCCGGATGCGTGCAGGACAGGCCCCCGCCATTCGTGTTCATCGGAAAGCTGCCGCCCGGCGCGATCCGTCCGCCTTCGACGAAAGCGCCGCCTTCACCCTTCTTGCAGAAGCCCAGGTCTTCGAGAAAGAGGATCGGGTTGATGGTGAACGCGTCATAGCACTCGAGCACGTCGATGTCCTTGGGCGACAGCCCTGCCTGCGCATAGGCCAAGCGGCCCGATTCGAGCGCTGGCGTCACGGTCAGGTCTTCCATGCACGAGATCTGACGATGCCAGTGCGCATGGCCGCAACCCAGCACATAGATCGGGGTGGCGTGCAGCGACTTGGCGCGCTCGGATGAACTGACGACGAAGGCGCCGGCGCCATCGGTCACCAGGCAGCAGTCGCGCACCGTGAGCGGATCCGAGATCATCTTGGCGCCCAGTACGTCGTCGATGCTCAACGGACCGCGCGCGAATGCATCGGGATTGCGCTGAGCCCACTGCCGTGCCGCCACGGCCACTTCGGCAAGCTGGCGCCGCGTGGTGCCGAATTCGTGCATGTGCCGCGCCGCGGCCAGCGCGTAGCTGGACACCGGATTGAACGGCTTGTACGGATGCTCGTAAGGCTGGGGGTCGAGCGCCGCGCGCATCTGGTTTTGCTGCGAGCTGCTGGGAATGCTGCGCGGCGTACTGCCGTAGCAAACGAGGACGTTCTCGCATTCGCCTGCCTCGATGGCCATCGCCGCGATCCGCAGATCGGCGATGAAGGACGATCCGCCGAACATGGTGCTGTCCGAGAAGCGCGGCCGGATGCCCAGGTACTCGGCCATCCGCATCACCCACCAAGGCGAAGTCAGGCTCGAGGTGACGACCCCGTCGATGTCCGACATGCGCAGCTGGCTGCCGGCGACCGCCTGGCTGGCCGCTTGCGCAATGATTTCCTGCTCGGTGCGTCCACCGGCATGGCCGAGACCCGCCAGACCGGTGCCGAGGATGGCGATGTCGCCGCGTTTCATGCCAGATCCTCCAGCGGTTTGAAGACCAGCAGTGGCCCGGCTTCCAGTATGTCGATGCGCGCCTGGACGGCCATGCCGATGTGAACCGCGTCAGGTGCGATCTCGACGACGCGACTCATCAGGCGCGGACCTTCGGCGAGATCGATGAGGCAGACGGTGTAGTCGCCTTCGGGGCGCCGCACCACCGTGGTCGAGTACACGATGCCGCGGCCGCTCGGGACCGTCCAGTTGAGGGCTTCCGAGCCGCAATGCGGGCAGAGCACCCGCGGGAAGAAGTGGTGACGTCCGCAGGTGTCGCACTGTGGAATCTCGAAGCGGTTCTCGGCGAGCGCGGCGAAGTAGCGGGCATCGGCGCCAAGCGCCTGTGCCTGCTTCGCGTTTGCGCCGGGTTCGGTTGCGCTGCCAGCCATGGGATCAGTCCTCGACCTTGACACCCGTCGTGCGAACCAGGTCACGCCATTTCGTGAGCTCGCCCTCGACGAACTTGCGTGTCTGCCCAAGATCCCTCGGCGCCATCGGCTCGCTGGATTGCTTCCTCAGACTCTCGATCATCTCCGGCGATTGCATGATCTTCGTCGTTGCGGCATTGATCTTTTGCAGGACCTCAGGTGGCGTGCCGGCCGGCGCAAACAGCCCGAGCCAGGTGTAGACGTCGAAGTCTGCAAAGCCGGATTCCTTGAGCGTCGGCACGTTCGGGAACAGCGGACTGCGCTGCGCGCTCGTGACCGCGATGGGCTTGAGCTTTCCCGCATTGAGGAACGTGGCGATCGTGACGGAATCCTGCACGGCCACCTGGACCTGGCCGCTGACGGTATCTGCCACGGCGGGTGCGGCACCGCGATAGGGCACGTGGGTGAACGGCGCGCCGCTGACCTTGCGCAGCAGTTCGCCCGCCAAGTGGGTGGAGCCGCCGGCGCCCGAAGTGGCATAGGGCACGCTGGGCTCCTTGCGGGCCCAGGCGAGGAATTCCGGGACGGTGTTGGCCTTGACCGAAGGGTTGACCACGATCATGTTGGGCGTCTGGACCAGCGCGGCGAGCGGAATCAGATCCTTCAGCGGGTCGTAGTTGACCTTCGGGCGGGTGAACGGGGCGATCACATAGCCCGTGGCAGTCACCAGCAGCGTGTAGCCGTCGGCTGGGCGATGGGCGACGTATTCGGTGCCCACCTGGCCAGCGGCGCCGGCCTTGTTGTCGATGATGAAGGACTGGTTGAACGCCGCCGTCAGCTCCTTGGCGAGCAGCCGAGTGACGATGTCCGTCATGCCGCCGGGCGGATAGGCCACCACGATGGTCACGGGCTTCGTCGGCCAGGCAGGAGACTGTGCGAACGCAGCGCCCGCAATCAGAAGGGAGGGCAAGAGGCACAGCGCGGCACAGGCGCGACGCTGCGACGAGAAATTGAACATTCTGTCTCCTTCGGCCTCTAGCAAGAGGCGATTGATGAGACGGTCGGCAGCAAGGCTTCCCGTCCTCCGCCGGTGATCAGCAAGAGTGGGAGAAGTCTAGGGACGGGGATGTTTCGAGGCCATCCGAATGATTCGAACGACGGATTCGCCGAATCTCAGCACCTGGCTCGGGTTTTCCCTATTGCCGTTAGATTTCGTCGCGGGTCGACGCGGCCAGGGGATCGTCGAGTAGAAACTGTATGAATGCCTGCGTGAACCCTGGCAACCTCGCATCCTCTCGAACAACCAGCTTGAGTTCTCTCAGGCTCCAGTCCTCGGCCAATGGCACCATCGACAAGCCCTTCGATAACCCGGTCGCCAGGACCACGCTGCGCGGAACCAGCGCGATCCCGACGCCCAACTCCACCAGGGCCAGCACCGCATCGAAACTGTGGCCATGAAGTCGCGCGCGCAGTGGCCGTCCCAGCTTCTGCGCCATGTCGCGCAAGAACAGAAAGTTGCTGCTGGAGCGACTCATGCAGACGAAATCGAAGTCCAGCGCATGTCCCAGCTTGGTCTCAGGCAACGCCGCGATGGAATGGTCGGGCGCCGCCACGATCACCAAGCGGTCCAGTGCATAGCGATGCACGAGCAGGCCTTCCGCCGAGGTCGCACCGGCGAAGATGCCGATGTCTGCCTCCCGCGCCAACACGGCGGCGGGGATGGTTTCACTCTGGCGTTCCTCGACCTCGGCATCGACGTCGGGGTTGAGCACCAGGAAGCGGCCCAGGCTCTGCGTGACGAATCCGTTGAGAGCGCTGCTGTTGGCCGCCAGCCTCACGTGCCCCTTGAGTCCGGCGGTGTAACGGCCGACGTCGCCGTGCATGCGCTCGACGCCCTCGAAGAGCTCCCGCACGTGCCGAAGTGCGGCTTCGCCTGCCAAGGTCAATTCCATGCCGCGGGCCGTCCGGGTGAACATTGGCGTGCCCATGGCGTGCTCGAAGTTCTTGAGCCGGTAGCTGGCGGAGGACGCGGTGATGTGGACCTGGGCTGCGCCCATCGACAGGTTTCCTGCCTGCGCAATCGCCATGAAGAGGCGCAGATCCGTCAGTTCGTATCGCATGGCGCATGGTAGTTCCTTCGGAATGGACTCCTGCTGACGAGGGAGCGCGCCTTGCAGTTGGAGGCGCCCGCTGAAGGACAGGGGATCGAATGAACTCCTGCCGGGGCGCGATCGCCAAAGCCTCCAGGATCGTGCATCCACCGCCACGACCGGATGCGAGCTATCGCGCTGCTCCACAGCAGGAGGACGATGGCCTTGGGCGGTCTGAGTGCCGCGCCGACTGGCCGGCCTGTCCCATCGAAGAACTGATCGATGAGCGCTTGGCGCTACGAGGCGACTGAACGTCCGTGGCGAATCGGAAAGGCTTTGCCCCCCGTGCCGTCGCACTACTGAATTTGAACCGGCATCCCCGGCGGCCGCTGCTAAGTGTTCGGATGCAAGACTGCACGGGACTTCGCGCCGTCAAAGGGGTGAGTATCAGATCGTTTGGGATCCGCGCAGCTATACGCTAGACGTGATCGCCTGGATTCTTGTCGCTTCCTCAAGCAAGCGGTGGCCGAGCTGGAAGCATCGCTGAGCGCATCTAACGCGGCAGCTACGTCATAACCGCCGATTGGCAAGCCCTGGGCAGAAAAAGCGCACTTCTTTGACCAGCGGCGGGTGCTGCAGGCGTAGAAACGGCTGGCTCTGCCGCATACGTCGTCGGCCGCCCTCGACCGGCTGCCCGACGTCGATCCGCCCGGTTACACCGGGCTCGAGGATGGCTTCAATTGCCATTGGGACCGCATCCGCATCAGGCCCTCGCAGCAGTCGCAAAAGCCGGCGAGCAGATCTTCGTGACTCAAATTCTTGGCTCAGATGTTTAAGGTAGAGGTCAAAGGGTCAAAGCGCTCAACTGCATTGCTGCAATCAACTATCGCTCGGCACGAGGTTGAAAAATTGCACTGAGAAATCCGTTGATACGGCAAAACCAAACGGCACGGGTTTGACATTGCGCCAATAACAATCAAGCAGATTGACGAAGTTCGCGCCGCAAAATCTTTCCGACTGTCGACTTCGGAAGTACCTCGACGAAAACGACCTGCTTCGGCACCTTGTATGGCGCCAGTTGCTTGCGGCAATGTGTGACCAGATCGTGCATCGACAACTGAGATTCGGTCTGCCGCACTGCGTAGAGCATCAGGGCCTCCCCCGTCCTGTCATCCGGAACCCCTACACATGCGCACTCCACGACACCAGGACAGGCAGAAGCTACTGCCTCGATCTCATTGGGGTACACGTTGAAACCGGATACGAGGACCATGTCTTTCTTGCGATCGACGATTCGCAGAAACCCCCTCTCGTCAAACACACCCATGTCGCCAGTGCGAAAGTAGCCGTCTGGCGTAAACGCCAAGGCGTTTTCCTTCGGCTTCTGCCAGTAGCCTCGCATCACCTGCGGCCCCTTGACGCAAACTTCACCAGCCTCGCCGAGAGAAACCTCAAGGTCTTGGGCATCCAGGAGCTTCACTTCAGTTGAGGGCACCGGCATGCCGGTGGCCCCGGAGAACTCCAAGGTCGAAAACGGATTAACCGTAATCACCGGTGACGTTTCGGAGAGCCCGTATCCCTCCAAGATAAAGCAACCCGTAGCGGCCTTCCACCGGTCAGATGTGCTTCTCAGGACTGCCGCACCGCCGCCCACAGTCATGCGCAAAGACGACCAATCCACTTCGGCGAAGCCAGGATGGTTCATCAGGGCGGTGTAGAGCGTATTCACGCCGGTGAGCACAGTGGGGCGCGCCTCTTTCAATGTGTCGACTACACAGTCGAGATCGCGAGCGTCGGTCACGAGCCAGTTCTCGGCACCGACCGAAAAATAGCTGAGAAAGTTCACCATCAGCGCGAAGATGTGGTACATCGGGATGACCGTCGCCACGACCTCTTGACCAGGACGCATGGCGCCGTGCATGAAAGCCCTGAACTGCTCGATATTCGCGATCAAATTGCGATGCGACAGGGCCGCGCCTTTCGAGGGGCCTGTAGTGCCGCCGGTGTACTGAAGGATCATCAGATCTTCACCGTCCAACGGTACTGGAGCGATGCTCATGCCGCTCCCCTGCTTTATCGCCTCCGCTAGTGCTACGGCGCCGCTCAAAATGCCCACCCTTTCCGGTTCAGACAGGTGCACGCCCGTGCAGTCCTTCAAGCAAACGTCGAGGACGACGTGGATGCAGGTGTTTTCAATCACCTCCGCCAGCCTCGGGATCGCACTGTCGATGATGACGATCACGTCCGCTCCAGAGTCATTGATCTGATGCTCCAACTCACGCGATGTATAGAGCGGGTTCACGTTGACCTGAATTGCGCCTATGCGCGTGATGGCCATGAAGGCCACTGGAAATGCCGGAATATTCGGAAGCATGACCGCAACACGATCTCCTTTCTTCACATGGGCCACGTTCTGCAAGTACGCAGCGAGATGAGAGGAAAGACGGTCGACATCGTTGAAACTGATGCTTTTACCGAAGGAGTGAAAGGCTGTCCGATCGCCGTATCGTTGAACGGCCTCATCCAGCAGTTGGGGGACGCAGGCGTAGCGATGAGAGTCGATCTCTGCCGGAATCGCGCCGTACGAAGAGATCCAGGGTCTTTGGTTCATATAGACAGAGGTGCGGGCAATGGAATCAATGGCAGTTTCGCGCTTGATATTCAGTTACTTTGCAAAGCCATCTAGAGAGAGGCGAGCAACCCCGCTTTCGACATCTCGAGGTGGGACTGTTCCAATGCGTTTGCGGGGACAACCTCGGCGCTGCGGTCCTTGATCTCATCGAGCCTGGCAAGGACAGCCACCGCCGCACTGTCTTGCTCACCGATATGGACCCCATGTGTCATCGTGATGTGGGCGCATTCGAAACTGCCTGCTCCAGCAAGCAGGATGGTTCTTGTCGGAGCGTCTTCGCAGACGAGTGCGACGAGCCCCGGACTTACCGACTCCGGCGATAGCCTGGCGAGCGCCGCAGGTGGCCACATCTGCGCCGTCATCGCAGTTGCCGCCGTCGGAGCGAGGCAGTTCACTTTCACGTTGTTCTTCGCTCCCTCAATCGAAAGGGTTTGCATCAATCCGACCAGAGCCATCTTCGATGCGGCGTAGTTGGCTTGACCAAAATTACCGTAGAGCCCAGCCGATGAAGTAGTCATCACGATGCGCCCGTAGTTCTGAGATCGCATGTGATCCCAAACGGCCTTGGTGCAATTGACAGAGCCCATGAGATGGACTTCGACCACAAGTCGAAAATCCTCAATGGTCATCTTCGCAAAAGACTTGTCACGCAGAATGCCTGCGTTGTTAACCAGTATGTCGACGTGGCCCCACTCGGCGATGGCCTGCTCGACCATCATCGTGACTTGCCCGTGGTCGGTCACGTCTGCGCCATTGATCAGCGCCCGTCCGCCTGCCTCGCGAATTTCGTTGGCGACCGTCTCCGCCCCCGAGCCCGGACGGTCACCACCAAGGTCGTTCACTACGACGAGAGCGCCATGCTTTGCGAGCGCCAGCGCGTGTGCGCGCCCGAGGCCGCTGCCAGCTCCAGTGACTATCGCAACCTTGCCTTTGAGAGTACTCATGAAATTCCTTTGACGTTATCTGGGCGACGTACCAATGCACCTTGGATAGGCCTGCAACTGGCGATCGGAAATGTGGGATCCGGCAGGGAGTGCCAACTATCTTGGCGGCAACCGGATCGCTCCGTCGAGACGAATCACCTCGCCGTTGAGCATGTCGTTCTCGATGATGTGCTTCGCCAGCTTGGCGTAGTCCTCGGGCGTGCCCAGGCG
>NZ_FOBJ01000048.1:0-2278 GCF_900109805.1 Variovorax sp. YR750 | reverse complement strand
CCGAGGCGCAGGCGTTCGAGGAGGACGTGCGCTATCGGGCAGCGACGCGCGAGGTGATGCGCCTGGAGGAGGTGCGCGAGGATGCCGAGCAGGCGCAGGCGCAGGCGCAGGCGCAGGCGTTGGTGCCGACGCCGTGGAAGCGCGGGGGCGTGTACCTGATCAGTGGTGGTGCCGGGGGCCTCGGGTTGATCTTCGGCAAGGCGATCGCGACGGCGGTGTCGGATGTGACGCTGGTGCTGACGGGGCGTTCGGTGCTGGGTGCCGAGAAGCTGCAGCAGCTGCGGCAGCTGGAGGCGCTGGGCGCGCGCGTGGTGTACCGGCAGGTGGACGTGACGGATGCCGAGGCGGTGGCCGCATGTGTGCGGGAGGTGGTCCAGGCACACGGTGGGCTCACGGGCGTGATCCACACGGCCGGGGTGCTGCGCGACAGCTTCCTTGTGAAGAAGACGGAGAGCGAGTTGCGTGCGGTGCTCGCGCCGAAGGTGGCGGGAGTGCTGGCGCTGGATGCGGCGACGCGAGATCAGCCGCTGGAGGTGTTCGTCAGCTTCTCCTCGGCTGCGGGCATGCTGGGGAACGTGGGCCAGACGGACTACGCGGCGGCCAACGCGTTCCTGGATGCGCACGCGGCGCTGCGTGCGGCTGCGGTGCAGGCGGGCGAGTGCTCGGGTCGCACGCTGTCGATGGCGTGGCCGCTGTGGGCAGAGGGCGGGATGCGGGTGGATGCGGCGACGCGGGATCGACTGTGGCGCAGCGCAGGGTTGGTGCCGCTGGGGACGCCGGAGGGGCTGTCGGCGCTGGCGCGTGCGCTGTCGCTGGAGGGGGCGCCTCGGGTGACGGTGCTCTCGGGCGAGCGCAGCCGCATCGAGCAGGAGGGGCTCAGGATCCGCAAGCCGGTCGCTTCGGCGCCCGAGGCGGACGCTGGACCGATCGAGGTGGACGGCGTGGTGATGCCGGCCGATGTCCTGAAGGAGCGCACGGTCCGTCATCTGGTGCGCCTCTTCGGGGCGACGCTGGAGCTATCGGAGGATCGGGTCGATGCCGAGGCGGCGCTGGAGCGCTACGGGGTTGATTCGGTGATGGTCACCCAGATGACGAACGTGCTCGAGGAGGACTTCGGGACACTCTCGAAGACGCTGTTCTTCGAGTACCAGAGCATTGCGGAACTGGCGGGCTACTTCATCAAGCAGCACCGAGGCCAGCTGATCGGGTTGCTGGGCCTTGGCGGCAGCGCGCAGGCTGCGCGATCCGATCGATCGGCGGCGGCGGCAGAACCGCCGCCCGGCAAGGCGACCGCTGCGGGAAGGCGCGGGCGGCCGCGCTTTGCGGCGGTCTCCAGGGAGGAGGTCCCGACGACGGCCGGGGGTGCACTCGATGTGGCCATCATCGGCCTCAGCGGGCGCTATCCGCAGGCGAACTCGCTCGAGGAGTTCTGGCACAACCTCGCGCACGGCGTGGACTGCGTGACGGAGGTGCCGGCGGAGCGCTGGGATCACAGCCGCTACTTCGACCCCGAGAAGGGGAAGCTGGGCAAGTCCTACAGCAAGTGGGGCGGGTTCGTCGATGGCGTGGATCGGTTCGATCCGCTGTTCTTCAACATCTCTCCGCGCGAAGCCGTGGTGATGGATCCGCAGGAGCGGCTGTTCCTGCAATGCGTGTACGAGACGATGGAGGATGCCGGTTACACCCGACAAGACCTGGCTGGAAGGGCACGGGACACGGGTCCGAGCGGTAGTGTTGGTGTGTTTGTGGGCGTGATGTACGAGGAGTACCAGCTCTACGGTGCGCAGATGGAGCCGGGCGTTGCGCTCGGAGGCAGTCCTTCGTCGATCGCCAACCGGGTCTCGTATTTCTGCAATTTCCACGGCCCGAGCCTGGCGATGGACACGATGTGCTCGTCGTCGCTGACGGCGATCCACCTGGCCTGCGACAGCCTGCGCAACGGGAGTTGCGAGCTGGCCGTGGCCGGCGGCGTGAACGTGACGGTGCACCCGAACAAGTACCTGATGCTGTCCCAGGGGCAGTTCGCCGCGAGCAACGGGCGCTGCATGAGCTTCGGGACGGGAGGCGACGGCTACGTGCCAGGCGAGGGCGTGGGCGCGGTGCTGCTCAAGCCGCTGGCGCGCGCGGTGGCCGACGGCGACCGGATCTACGGCGTGATCAAGGGCACGGCGATCAACCACGGTGGGAAGACCAACGGCTACACGGTGCCCAACCCGCAGGCGCAGGGAGAGTTGATCGAGGATGCACTGCGCAAGGCGGGCGTGCACCCGCGCACCAT
>NZ_FOBJ01000049.1:0-1689 GCF_900109805.1 Variovorax sp. YR750 | reverse complement strand
GAGTACCGGGCTGCCGAGCCTGCGCGGGCGAGGGTGGCGGTGACGCCGCAGCGCCCGGCCGTGGTGGTGCTGTCGGCCCGGCGCGAGGAGCGGCTGCGCGAGGCGGTGCATCGGCTGCTGTCGCATGTGGAGCGCCAGGGGTGCACGGACGAGGATCTGGCGGACATTGCGTACACGCTGCAGGTGGGGCGCGAGGCGATGGAGGTGAGGCTGGCGTGCGTGGTGAGCACGCTGGAGGAGCTCAAGGTCAAGCTGGCGCAGTACCTGGCAGGCGAGAAGAGCGTCGAAGGTCTTTATCGCGGGGAGCTCAAGCGCGACAAGGATGCATGGGGCGTCTTCAGCACGGATGAGGAGCTGCAGGAGGCGATCGGCAAATGGGTGGCGCGCGGCAAGCTGCACAAGCTCGTCGAGCTGTGGGCACAGGGACTGGCGTTCGACTGGACGCGGCTGTACGACGGCGAAGTGGCGCCGAGGCGGATCAGCTTGCCGACCTATCCGTTCGCCAAAGAACAGTACTGGGTGCCGCAGATGCAGAAGCCGCAAGCGCAAGCACAGGCGTCATCGGTACCGGGGGCGGTTTTCGCGAAGAACCCTGTCAGCGAGCAGTTGCATCCGCTGATGCACCGCAACACCTCGAGCTTGGCCGAGCAGCGCTTCAGCTCGGTGTTCACGGGGGAGGAGTTCTTCCTTGCGGACCACGTGGTGAAGGGGCAGCGGGTGCTGCCCGGGGTTGCGTACCTGGAGCTTGCGCGCGCGGCGGTGGTGCAGGCGCTGGAGCTCGCGGCGCCACAGGCGCGGGACGTGCGGCTGGAGCAGGTGGTGTTCACGCAGCCTGTGGTGGTGGGTGATGCGCCGGTGGAGGTGCACATTGCGCTTGTGCCGCAGGACGTTGGGTTGGTGAGCTTCGAGGTGTACACCCAGGTCGTGGGCGAGGAGGAGGCGCGGGTGCATGCACAGGGGCGTGCGCGGGTTGCGGCGGCGGCGGATGCGCCGCTCGAGGACCTGGGGCGGCTGCGGTCGCAGTGTTCGCAGGTGTTGTCGGCAGAGGCCTGCTACGCGGGCTTTGCGCGGATGGGGCTGGAATACGGCCCGGCGTTCCGGGTGCTTGCGCAAGTCTGGGTGGGTCAGGACGCGGCGGGTCGACCGATGGCGCTGGGTGACGTGCAGATGCCGTCGCAGGCCCGCGACCAGGCCGGGGTGTTCGTGCTGCCGCCGAGCTTGCTGGACGGAGCCCAACAGGCGTTCATCGGGCTGGTCCTTGCGCAACCGCAGGACAAGCCATCGCTGCCGTTCGCGGTGGAGGCGGTGGAGCTGTACGGGGCGGTGCCGGAGAGGGCGGTGGCGGTGGTGCGCCAGAGCGCGGGCAGCACGGTCGGCGATGCGGTGCTGAAGCTGGACGTGTCGCTGGTGGACGCCGAAGGTCGGGTGTGCGTGCAGCTGCGCGGCTTCAGCAGCCGCGTGCTGGGGGGCCTGCCGGGGCAGGCGAAGGCAAGGCCGGAAGCAGCGGCAGCGACAGTGCAGGTTCCTGCGAGGCAGTCGGCCATGCCGGTTGGTCAGCTGACGCTGGTCGCGGACTGGGTCGTATGCACGCCCTCGACGGGTATGCGCTGGCCTTCGCAGGAGGAGCGGGTGCTGGTGGTGGGAGGCAGCGATGCGCAGCAGCAGGCGTGCCTGTCGCGGTATGCGCAG
>NZ_FOBJ01000050.1:0-1544 GCF_900109805.1 Variovorax sp. YR750 | reverse complement strand
TGCGCCACCTCCGCCGGATGGCGCACGTCCACGAACCCCTGCGCCTCGAGCAACCGCCGCCAGGCCTGCGGCGTCAGTGCCGGCGAGCCCGGAATCCGCAAGGGCACATCCTCCGACAGCCACCACCCCTCCAGCAGCCCGAAGGTCAGCTGCAGGAACAGGCTGTTGGAGGACATCTCGTTGATCAGCACCACCCCGTTCGCCTTCAGCAGCGCCTTGGTGTTGCCCACGGTGCGCCGCATCTCCCTGGTCGCATGCAGCACGTTCGTGGCGATCACCACGTCGTAGCGGCCGACCTCGATGCCCTGCTCCGCCAGGGACCGCTCGACGTCGAAGATCTGCGTCTTCAGGTACGGCGCCTTCGCCCGGTACTGCTTCTCCGCATGCAGCAGGAACGCCTTCGACAGGTCCGTGTAGCAGTACTCCTCGATGTGCGCGGCATAGGCCGCCAGCCGATCGAACAGCAGCGCGCTCGTCCCCCCCGTCCCCGCCCCGATCTCGAACAGGCGCAGCTTCGCCTGCGGGTCCTGGGCCAGCCGCGCCTTCACCGCCGCGACCAGGCTCTCCGCCAGCACCTCGTTGAAGTAGTCCAAAACCCGGTTGCCGCGGTAGACGCCTTCGACCAGCGCCATCGAACCGTTCGGGAACAACACCTCCGTCGCCGCGCGCTGTCCGCGAAGGATCTCCGGCAGCGCTCGAAGGGCAGCGTCCAGGAGCGCCACCCGGGCGCGGTACTCCGGGTCAACCTCGCGCGCGAACGCCTCCCAGCGCGACCACAGCGTATCCCTGTCCGGCGCGTCCGCCATGAGCACCCTCAGCGCGCCGCCTTCACGCGCCAGATACCCGCGCTTCTCCAGCACCTCCAGGCTCTCGACGAGCCAGGGTCCGTACAGCGACGGCAGACCCACCCGGGCCTTCCACGCCTCGACGTCAACCACCGGCTGCGAGGCCAGTCCCAGCTCGCACAGCTGACCCCACAGCAACCCCGCAAGCAAGTTATCGAGGGTCTGCTTCGTCTCCGCGCTCATGTCCACCGGAGACTCGACCGCAGTCGCACGCGGCAGCACCTCCGCCACCGACGACACCCCCGGCACGACCTGCCGGGCCTCTCCCGCCGCAACGCCCATGGCCTGCGCAAACTCCGGCGTCGTCGTCTTGATGTAGATCACCCGCGACACTGGCGACGCCAGCAACCGCTCCAGCACATCCATCGCCTCCGGCGGCTCGATCGAGTCCAGCCCGACCTTGGCCATCCGTGCACGGTAGTCCGCCGACGCCACGACCCCCACGCTGCCCCAGTAACCCCAGTTCACCACCTTCACCGCGCACGGCCACGCACGCGACAGCGCCTGCGCGTAGGCGTCGACGAATGTGCATCCCGCTGCATAGTTGCTCTGGCCGACCGCCCTGTGAAGGCTCTGGCTCGAGGAGAGGAACAGAACGAAGTCGAGCGCCTCCCGCCCGAACACCTCCGCCAGACGCACGCTCACGTCGACCTTGGACGCGAGACTGCCGACGAAGGTCTTCTCCTCCATCCGCATCAG
>NZ_FOBJ01000056.1:0-1220 GCF_900109805.1 Variovorax sp. YR750 | reverse complement strand
GCGGCGTCGCAGGCGCGGGACGTGCGGCTGGAGCAGGTGGTGTTCGCGCAGCCTGTGGTGGTGGGTGATGCGCCGGTGGAGGTGCACATTGCGCTTGTGCCGCAGGACGGTGGGGCGGTGAGCTTCGAGGTGTACACCCAGGTCGCGGGCGAGGAGGAGGCGCGGGTGCATGCGCAGGGGCGAGCGCGGGTTGCGGCGGCGGCGGATGCGCCGATCGAGGACCTGGATCGGCTGCGGTCGCAGTGCCCGCAGGTGTTCGCGTCCGAGGCGTGCTATGCGGAGTTCACGCGGATGGGTCTGGCGTACGGCCCGGCCTTCCAGTCGTTGATGGAAGTCCGGGTGGGGCAGGATGCAGCGGGTCGGCTGCTGGCGGTGGGCGAGTTGGCGCTGCCGTCCAAGGCGAGCGAGTCGTCGGCGGCCTTCATGCTGCCGCCTGGGCTGCTGGGCGCGGCGCTGCTGGCGTCGATGGGGCGCGTGACCGCGCAGCCGCAGGACGAGCCGTTGCGTCCGTTTGCGATGGAGGCGGTGGACACGGTGGCGCTGTATGGGCCGGTGCCGGCGAAGGCCGTGGCGGTGGTGCGGCAGGGTGTAGGCGGCACGACCGGCGGTGCGCTCCCGACGCTGGATGTGTCGCTGACGGACATGCAGGGCCGGGTGTGCGTGTGGCTTCAAGGCGTCCGCAGCCGCACGCCGGACGGCGTGCCCGCGACGTTGGAGGTGGAGCAGGTCGTGCCGGGGGTGTCGTCGGTGGCGGAGGTGCTGCCGCGTGCGACTGCGGTCGAGTCTCCGGTGGACATGAGCGCGGAGACGAAGCAGACCCTCGATAACTTGCTTGCGGAGTTGCTGTGGGGTCAGCTGTGCGAGTTGGGACTGGCCTCGCAGCCGGTGGTTGACGTCGAGGCGTGGAAGGCCCGGGTGGGTCTGCCGTCGCTGTACGGGCCCTGGCTCGTCGAGAGCCTGGAGGTGCTGGAGAAGCGGGGGTATCTGGCGCGTGAAGGCGGCGCGCTGAGGGTGCTCATGGCGGACACGCCGGACAGGGATGCGCTGTGGTCGCGCTGGGAGGCCTGCAAGCTCCAGCTCGGTCCCGAGTACCAGGCCCAGATCAACTTCGTGGACGCGGCGCTGCGAGCGCTGCCGGAGATCCTGCGCGGACGGCGCGCGGCGACGGAGGTGTTGTTCCCGAACGGTTCGATGGAACTGGTGGAGGGCATCTACCGCGA
>NZ_FOBJ01000051.1:0-1395 GCF_900109805.1 Variovorax sp. YR750 | reverse complement strand
GCGTCCTCGAAGCCCGGCAGCTTCGCGATCTCGCCGATGTTGGCCAGGTGTTCGATGTCGAACAGCATGTCCTTGATGGGGGCGGTGTAGCTCATGTCATGTCTCCAGATACAGCGGATACGAAAAGGGCATCGCGAACGATGCCCTCTGGCTCAGTGCAGCGATGCGATCAGAGCGCCTTGACCAGTTCCGGCACGGCCGTGAACAGGTCGGCCACGAGGCCGTAGTCGGCCACCGAGAAGATCGGCGCCTCTTCGTCCTTGTTGATCGCCACGATCACCTTGGAGTCCTTCATGCCGGCCAAGTGCTGGATGGCGCCCGAGATGCCTGCTGCGATGTACAGCTGGGGAGCGACGATCTTGCCCGTCTGGCCGACTTGCCAGTCGTTGGGGGCGTAGCCCGCGTCGACGGCTGCGCGGCTGGCGCCGAGACCGGCGTTGAGCTTGTCCGCCAGGGGCGCCATCACTTCGGTGAACTTCTCGGCGCTGCCCAGGGCGCGGCCGCCCGAGACGATGATCTTGGCTGCCGTCAGTTCGGGGCGCTCGCTCTTGGTGACTTCACGGCCCACGAAGCTGCTCTTGCCGCTGTCGGCCACGCCTGCTGCGTTTTCCACTGCAGCGCTGCCACCGGTGGCTGCTGCCGCGTCGAAGCCGGTCGTGCGAACGGTGATCACCTTGGTCGCGTCGCTGCTCTGCACGGTCGCAATCGCGTTGCCCGCGTAGATCGGACGCTCGAAGGTGTCGGCGCTCACCACGGCCGTGATGTCGCTGATCTGCGCCACGTCCAGCTTGGCAGCTACGCGCGGTGCGACGTTCTTGCCGTTGGCGGTCGAGGGGAACAGGATGTGGCTGTAGTTGCCGGCAATGGCCAGCACCTGGGCGGCCACGTTCTCGGCGAGGTTTTCAGCGAGGCTGGGGCTGTCGGCTGCGATGACCTTGGAGACACCGGCGATCTGGGCGGCTGCCTTGGCTGCTTCGGCCGCATTGGCGCCAGCCACCAGCACGTGGACGTCGCCGCCGCAGGCCAGTGCCGCGGTCACGGTGTTGAGGGTGGCCGGCTTGATGCTGGCGTGGTCGTGTTCGGCAATAACAAGTGCGGTCATGTTCAGATCACCTTCGCTTCGTTCTTCAGCTTGTCCACCAGGGTGGCGACGTCAGGCACCTTGATGCCGGCACCACGCTTCGGCGGCTCCGCGACCTTCAGCGTCTTCAGGCGCGGCTTCACGTCCACGCCCAGGTCTTCGGGCTTGACCGTGTCGAGCTGCTTCTTCTTGGCCTTCATGATGTTCGGCAGCGTCACATAGCGCGGCTCGTTCAGGCGCAGGTCGGTGGTGATGACCGCGGGCAGCGTGAGTGCAACGGTCTCCAGGCCGCCGTCGACTTCACGGGTGACGGT
>NZ_FOBJ01000052.1:0-1391 GCF_900109805.1 Variovorax sp. YR750 | reverse complement strand
GGTATCTCGCCGATGCAGTCGCGCCCGCTCGCCAGGTTCGCCCAGAAGTCCTCCAGATCCTCCGCCTGCGGGAACGCCCCGCTCACGCCGATGATCGCGATCGGCTCCGGCTTGACAGGAACCGCGGCCGGGGCCGGGGCCGCTGCATGCCTTTCGGGGGGCATCGCCATGGCCTGCGCGAAGCGCGCACGCGGCCTGCGTCCCGCAGTCGGCGGCGCGATTGATATCTGCGCGACCGCCCGCTCCGGCGCCGCCGCAACGGTATCGCCCAAGTGCGTGACCAGCACGGCCCGGTGCTCGCGCACCAGATGCTCGACCAGAGCGGCCAGTGTTGGATACTCGAAGAACACAGTCGGCGTCAACGCCAACCCGAACTGGTCATTCACGACGTTGGCAAAGGACGCCAACGTGATGGAGTCGAAGCCGAACTTGCTCAACTCGACCTGCGGATCGATCTGTTCCGGCTCGAGCTTCAGGAGTTCGGCTGCCGCGCGCGCCAGCAACGATTGCAGCCTCTCTTCGAGCGCGTCGCTGGTCGTGACCTTGACCGCTGCGTAGGCACGCTCCGTGCCACCCAACTGCCCGGCCAGCACCGCCCGGTGCTCGCGCACCAGGTGCTCGCTCAGGCCAGCCAGCGTCGGGTATTCGAAGAACACCGTGGGCGTCAGCTCCAGCCCGAACTGATCGTTCACGACGTTGGCGAACGACGCCAATGTGATGGAATCGAAGCCGAACTTGCTCAATTCGGACTGCGGATCGATCCGTTCAGGCGCGAGCTTCAGGAGTGCCGCCGCCGCCCGCGCCAGCGACAACTGCAGCCTCTCCTCGAGCGCGTCCCCGATCGTGACCCTGACCGCTGCGGAGGCACGCTCAGTCCCACCCAACTGCCTGGCCAGCACCGCCCGGTGCTCGCGCACCAGGTGCTCGCTCAGGCCAGCCAGCGTCGGGTATTCGAAGAACACCGTGGGCGTCAGCTCCAGCCCGAACTGATCGTTCACGACGTTGGCGAACGACGCCAATGTGATGGAGTCGAAGCCGAACTTGCTCAGCTCGGACTGCGGATCGATCCGTTCAGGCGCGAGCTTCAAGAGCTCCGCCGCCGCGCGCGCCAGCGACGACTGCAGCTTCTCCTCGAGCGCGTCGCCGATCGACGCCGCGGATTCTCGGACCGACCGCGGTGCCATGTCCTGCGCTGGCAGTCCGTGCGATGGGGTCGCAACCAGCGGAGCCGCAACGGTCTGCCGCTGCCGCACGATGCCGTCGCTCAGGCCCACCACGATCTGCTGGCCCAGCCCGTGCGCCACCTCCGCCGGATGGCGCACGTCCACGAACCCCTGCGCCTCGAGCAACCGCCGCCAGGCCTGCGGCGTCAGTGCCGGCGAGCCCGGAAT
>NZ_FOBJ01000053.1:0-1371 GCF_900109805.1 Variovorax sp. YR750 | reverse complement strand
CTCGGCGCTCAGGTGCAGGCACCGCGCCTGCGGCAACGCCGCCTTCAGCGCAGCCCCCGCATCGCCACCCACCTCGCACAGCACCACCCAATGCGCGCCATAGGACACCGGCTCAGCCGCCGGCAGTTGCGCCTCCTGCCACGTCGGGCGCAGCAGCAGCGTCTCCACCTCGCCCTTCGCAGGCGCAGGCGCAGGCGCCGCAGCCTGCCCGGCAACGCTGTCCAGCACGCGGCTGCTGAAGCCGCGCAGTTGCACGCACACCCGACCTTCGGCGTCCACCAGCGACACGTCCAGCTTCAGCACCGCGTCGCCGATCGTGCTGCCCGCGCTCTGGCGCACCACCGCCACCGCCTTCTCCGGCACCGCCCCGTACAGCTCCACCGCCTCCACCGCGAACGGCAGCGACAGCCTGTCCTGCGGCTGCGCCAGCGCCAGTCCCATCGACGCCTGCAACACGCCATCCAGCAGGCTTGGAGGCAGCACGAAAGCCTTGGATGACTCGCTCACCTTGGACGGCAGCGCCAACTCGCCCACCGCCAGCAGCCGACCCGCTGCATCCTGCCCCACCCGGACTTCCATCAACGACTGGAACGTCGGACCATATTCGATGCCCATCCGCGCGAAGCCCGCATAGCACGCCTCGGATGCGAACACCTGCGGACACTGCGACCGCAGCCGCCCCAGGTCCTCGCGCGGCGCATCCGCCGGCGCCGCAACCCTCGCGCGCCCCTGCGCATGCACCCGCGCCTCCTCCTCGCCCGCGACCTGGGTGTACACCTCGAAGCTCACCGACCCACCGTCCTGCGGCACCAGCGCAATGTGCACCTCCACCGGCGCATTACCCACCACCACAGGCTGCGCGAACACCACCTGCTCCAGCCGCACGTCCCGCGCCTGCGACGCCGCGAGCTCCAGCGCCTGCACCACCGCCGCGCGCGCAAGCTCCAGGTACGCAACCCCGGGCAGCACCCGCTGCCCCTTCACCACGTGGTCGGCAAGGAAGAACTCCTCCCCCGTGAACACCGAGCTGAAGCGCTGCTCGGCCAGGCTCGAGGTGTTGCGGTGCACGAGCGGATGCAACTCTTCACCGACGGGCTTGCCCGGGGCGAACAGCATCCGTGCCTGCGGCACCCAGTACCGTTCCCTGGCGAACGGATAGGTCGGCAAGCTGATCCGCCTCGGCGCCACTTCGCCGTCGTACAGCCGCGTCCAGTCGAACGCCAGCCCTTGCGCCCACAGCTCGACGAGCTTGTGCAGCTTGCCGCGCGCCACCCATTTGCCGATCGCCTCCTGCAGCTCCTCATCCGTGCTGAAGACGCCCCATGCATCCTTGTCGCGCTTGAGCTCCCCGCGATAAAGACCTTCGACGCT
>NZ_FOBJ01000054.1:0-1303 GCF_900109805.1 Variovorax sp. YR750 | reverse complement strand
ATGCAATTCACGCCCTGCTTGAGGTTCTCCCAGAAGGCCTCCAGCGTCGCAGCCTTCGGATACCGCCCGCCCAGACCCACAATGGCAATGGGTTCCCGATCAGCTTGCCGACTGCCCCAGGTAGCGCGCGATGCACTGCGCACCTGCCGGACGACCACCGGACCACGCCCGCCAGAGGAGGCCGTCACGTCCCCCAGTGAGGCGACAGCCGGCGCCTTCCCAACGCCGCTCCACTGTGCACATGTCTGTGGATATGCGCCCACCAAGTAGCCGGCCAGGGCACTCAGCGTCCGGTACTCGAAGAACAGCGTCTTGGAGATCTCCTCGCCGAAGATCTCGTTCAGCGCCAGGTTGAGCTGGGACACCATCACCGAGTCGATCCCGTAGCGCTCCAGCGCCTCCTCGGGATCGATCCTGTCCGCGTCGATCTTCGCCACCTTGGAGAACAACGCCAGGAAGCGATGCAGCACCTTCTCCTGCAACGCCTGCAGGTCCACGCCCAGGTCGGCGGTCGACTCCGAACGCCGGACAGAATGCGAAGCCGTCGGCACCGTCGGCTCGATCGGGGCCCGGACACCCGAGAGCACCGTCACCCGAGGCGAATCCAGCGACAGCGCACGCTCCAACGTGCCGTTTTCCCACGACGGCCCGTCGATCGAGCGCGTGCGCCCCGAGCGCTCGCCCGCCTGTACTGCCATCGCACGATGCGCCGCGTACGCGTTCAGGAAGGCATCGGCTGTCGCGCGGTCCAACTGACCCGCGTTGTCCGCCGCAAAGGCGAGACTGACGAACACCTCCAGCGGCTGATCTCGCGTCGCCGCATCCAGCGCCAGCACACCTGCCACCTTCGGTGCGAGCACCGCACGCAACTCGCTCTCCGTCTTTTTCATCAAGCCGCCGTCATGCAGCACTCGCGCCGTGTGGATCACACCCGTGAGCGGGCCATGCGTCTGGACCATTTCTGCGACGCAAGCCTCCACCGCCGCACTGTCCGCGACATCCATCTGCCGGTACACCACGCGCGCGCCCAGCGCCTCCAGCTGCCGCAGCTGCTCCAGCTTCTCGGCACCCAGCACCGAACGCCCCGTCAGCACCAGCGTCACATCCGACACCGCCGTCGCGATCGCCTTGCCGGCAAGCAGGCCCAGGCGTCCTGCACCACCACTGATCAGGTACACGCCCCCGCGCTTCCACGGCGTCGGCACCAACGCCTGCTCGGCATCCTCGCGCACCTCCTCCAGGCGCATCACCTCGCGCGTCGCTGCCCGATAGCGCACGTCCTCCTCGAACGCCTGCGCCTCGG
>NZ_FOBJ01000055.1:0-1290 GCF_900109805.1 Variovorax sp. YR750 | reverse complement strand
CGCACCATCGATGCGTGGCTGTCCAAGGGCAAGCTGCACAAGCTCGTCGAGCTGTGGGTGCGGGGACTGGCGTTCGACTGGGCGCGGCTGTACGACGGCGAAGTGACGCCGAGGCGGATCAGCTTGCCGACCTATCCGTTCGCCAGGGAACGGTACTGGGTGCCGGAAGAGCTGGCGGCGGCCACGTCGGGGAATCTCGTCAGCGAGCGGCTGCATCCGCTCGTGCACCGCAACACCTCGAGCCTGGTCGTGCAGCGCTTCAGTTCGGTGTTCACGGGGGAGGAGTTCTTCCTTGCCGACCACGTGGTGAAGGGGCAGCGGGTGCTGCCCGGGGTTGCGTACCTGGAGCTTGCGCGCGCGGCGGTGGTGCAGGCGCTGGAGCTCGCGGCGTCGCAGGCGCGGGACGTGCGGCTGGAGCAGGTGGTGTTCGCGCAGCCTGTGGTGGTGGGTAATGCGCCGGTGGAGGTGCACATTGCGCTGGTGCCGCAGGACGGTGGGTCGGTGAGCTTCGAGGTGTACACCCAGGTCGCGGGCGAGGAGGAGGCGCGGGTGCATGCGCAGGGGCGCGCGAGGGTTGCGGCGCCGGCGGATGCGCCGCGCGAGGACCTGGGGCGGCTGCGGTCGCAGTGTCCGCAGGTGTTCGCATCCGAGGCGTGCTATGCGGGCTTCGCGCGGATGGGCATCGAATATGGTCCGACGTTCCAGTCGTTGATGGAAGTCCGGGTGGGGCAGGATGCAGCGGGTCGGCTGCTGGCGGTGGGCGAGTTGGCGCTGCCGTCCAAGGTGAGCGAGTCATCCAAGGCTTTCGTGCTGCCTCCAAGCCTGCTGGATGGCGTGTTGCAGGCGTCGATGGGACTGGCGCTGGCGCAGCCGCAGGACAGGCTGTCGCTGCCGTTCGCGGTGGAGGCGGTGGAGCTGTACGGGGCGGTGCCGGAGAAGGCGGTGGCGGTGGTGCGCCAGAGCGCGGGCAGCACGATCGGCGACGCGGTGCTGAAGCTGGACGTGTCGCTGGTGGACGCCGAAGGTCGGGTGTGCGTGCAACTGCGCGGCTTCAGCAGCCGCGTGCTGGACAGCGTTGCCGGGCAGGCTGCGGCGCCTGCGCCTGCGCCTGCGAAGGGCGAGGTGGAGACGCTGCTGCTGCGCCCGACGTGGCAGGAGGCGCAACTGCCGGCGGCTGAGCCGGTGTCCTATGGCGCGCATTGGGTGGTGCTGTGCGAGGTGGGTGGCGATGCGGGGGCTGCGCTGAAGGCGGCGTTGCCGCAGGCGCGGTGCCTGCACCTGAGCGCCGAG
>NZ_FOBJ01000057.1:0-1200 GCF_900109805.1 Variovorax sp. YR750 | reverse complement strand
GAAAAATGGCAAAAGGTAAATTCACCCGCACCAAGCCGCACGTGAACGTGGGCACGATCGGTCACGTCGACCACGGCAAGACCACGCTGACGGCTGCGATCGCGACCGTGCTGTCGTCGAAGTTCGGTGGCGAAGCCAAGGCCTACGACCAGATCGACGCTGCGCCTGAAGAAAAGGCCCGCGGCATCACGATCAACACCGCGCACGTCGAATACGAAACGGCCAACCGCCACTACGCACACGTCGACTGCCCCGGCCACGCCGACTACGTGAAGAACATGATCACCGGCGCTGCCCAGATGGACGGCGCCATCCTGGTGTGCTCGGCCGCCGACGGCCCGATGCCCCAGACCCGTGAGCACATCCTGCTGGCTCGCCAGGTGGGCGTGGGCTACATCATCGTGTTCCTGAACAAGTGCGACATGGTCGACGACAAGGAACTGCTCGAGCTGGTCGAAATGGAAGTCCGCGAACTCCTCGACAAGTACGAATTCCCCGGCGACGACACCCCCATCATCCACGGCTCGGCCAAGCTGGCCCTGGAAGGCGACAAGGGCGAACTCGGCGAAGGCTCGATCATGAAGCTGGCCGAAGCCTTGGACACGTACATCCCGACGCCCGAGCGCGCCGTGGACGGCACGTTCCTGATGCCCGTGGAAGACGTGTTCTCGATCTCGGGTCGCGGCACGGTGGTGACCGGCGCCGTCGAGCGCGGCGTGATCAAGGTCGGTGAAGAAATCGAAATCGTGGGCATCCGCCCGACGGTCAAGACCACCTGCACCGGCGTGGAAATGTTCCGCAAGCTGCTGGACCAGGGTCAAGCCGGCGACAACGTGGGCGTGCTGCTGCGCGGCACGAAGCGCGAAGAAGTCGAGCGCGGCCAGGTGCTGTGCAAGCCCGGCTCGATCAAGCCGCACACGCACTTCACCGCCGAGGTGTACGTTCTGTCGAAGGATGAAGGCGGCCGTCACACGCCGTTCTTCAACAACTACCGTCCGCAGTTCTACTTCCGCACGACGGACGTGACCGGCGCGATCGAGCTGCCTAAGGACAAGGAAATGGTCATGCCCGGTGACAACGTGTCGATCACGGTCAAGCTGATCGCTCCGATCGCCATGGAAGAAGGCCTGCGCTTCGCTATCCGCGAAGGCGGCCGTACCGTGGGTTCGGGCGTCGTGGCGAAGATCCTCGACCTGTAAG
>NZ_FOBJ01000058.1:0-1178 GCF_900109805.1 Variovorax sp. YR750 | reverse complement strand
AACTGGAGAACCCTGAATGAAGAAAACCCTCACGGCATTCGCTGCCCTGGCCGTCTGCGGCCTGGCTTCTGCCCAATCGTCAGTCACGTTGTTCGGCGTCGTGGACGCCGGGCTGACCTACCAGTCGACGACCTCGCGCGACACCACCACCGGCGCGTCGGTCAAGCAAAGCAAGACGAGCCTGGGCAACTCCGCCTACAACTCCAGCCGCATCGGCTTCCGCGGCACCGAAGACCTCGGCGGCGGCCTGGCAGCGAGCTTCTGGCTCGAAGCGCCCATCACCAACGACGACGGCGCCACCGGCATCTCCACCTTCTCGCGCCGCTCCACCGTGAGCCTGTCGGGTGGCTTCGGCGAACTGCGCCTGGGCCGCGACTACACGCCCACCTTCTGGAACGACACCGTCTTCGACCCGTTCGGCACCAACGGCTCGGGCACCAACGTGATCAGCACCGTCAGCGGCAACACCACCATCAACAACGCCAACTACGTGCGTGCGAGCAACTCGATCGGCTACTTCCTGCCGCCGAACCTGGGCGGCTTCTACGGCCAGGTGCAGTACAGCCTGCACGAGAACGCCAGCACCGACGCGACCAGCACCACCGCAGCCTCGAGCAGCAGCGCGGGCCGCTACGTCGGCGGCCGCTTCGGCTACGCCAACGGTCCTCTGGACGTGGCACTGGGCGTGGGCCGCAGCACCGTGGTGGACACCACCGCGCTGGAGCGCAGCGTGCAGACCATCAACCTGGGCGCTTCGTACGACTTCGGCCCTGTGAAGCTGTTCGGTGAACTGTCGAACGTGAAGAACAAGTTCGACTACTCGGCAGCGGCCGACCGGCACGACAGCTACAACGGCTACCTGATCGGCGCGACCGTGCCGGTGGGTGCTGGCCTGATCCGCGTGGCGTACTCGCAGGTTCGCTACAACGAAGGCACGGCCGGCATCACGGGCGAAGACCCGCTGGCGCGCAAGTTCGCGATCGGCTACGTGCACAACCTGTCCAAGCGCACGGCGCTGTATGCGACGGTGGCGCGCGTGAACAACCGCAACGACGTGAACTACACGGGCAGCCTGGTGTCGGCGAGCACGACCGGCTACGGCAGCACGGGCACGAGCTACACGGGCCTGCCGCGCTCTTCCACCGGCTACGACTTCGGCATCCGCCACGCGTTCTGAT